>JAVBTR010000005.1:0-64139 GCA_031556065.1 Eubacteriales bacterium
CTTAATCGCATTGGAAAGAAGGGAATGAAGCACCTGTTCAAAATGAGGCAGGTCTACCACGATCATATCATGAACAACCTTGATATCGGTTTCAATGGTTATCTGCTTTTTTGCAGCCTGTTTTCCAGCCATAGCCATCACATCGTTCAAGGCCCGCTTAAAGGAATAAGGGCGGAATTCCAGTTGCATTTCCCCGCTTTCAAGAAGGGAAAAATCCAGCATGTTATTAACAATGCTCATAGCTGTGTGCGCTGTATCCTCAATCTGTCCTGCGATAGCGTGGCCCCTCTCCGGGGATCGCTCCTGCTTGGCCAGTTGGGCTAGACCCAGCATGGCGTTCATGGGCGTCTTCAGTTCATGGCTCATAAGCATTAGGAACTTGCTCTTTAACTGGTTGGCTTCCCATTCTTGAAGTGCGGCATTGGTAAGCATTTTCTCCCGCCGCTTTTCTTCACGAAGATCTCGATGGGTCACCAAAAGGCAGTTTCGTCCATTGAAGGTAACCCTCTTTAAGTTCAAAATCACATCCAAAGGGTTTCCTGAATAGGTTAAAAACGGCCACTCTGTTTCCAGAGGTTCTTCCTGGGAAAGGGCTTGCTGAAGCGTTTGGGTTAAGTCTTTGGCGGTAAAAGAACCGCCCTCAGGCCATATATACCCGTCCATGTTTACAGTTGCCGGAATTTCAAACAGCTTAAGCCATGCCGTATTGGCAAATACAAAAGTGTTTGTACTGGGCTCTACCATAGCTATGGGCAGCGGAGCGCTTTTAATCAAACGTACCATATCCTCATAGGCGTTTAAAAGGTCCTTTCTGCTCTGCTCCAATTCTTCTACATTGGCCCCCCACATAACGAAGGCTTCCTTGCCCTGGTATTCCGAAAGAGCCAGGCTGTATTGAAAATGCTGCATTTGCCCCTGAGGCCCTTTTACCAGCCTTGGCACATTGGTCACATACTTTTGCTTGCGGCATTGGTCAAGCAAATCGCTTAAATAATCAACACCCAGTTTGTCGCTCATCTTTTGCTCCGTATCATGCGCAACATGGTCTTCATAGTACTGGTTATGCTCCACAAGACGATCATCCACCACCAATGAAAAAGCCAATGGCGCGGTTTCGATCATTTGCTCAAAGCGATTCATTAATTCCTCCACATGCCCTTGAGACGCGCGAAGACTGGCATCGGCTTCTATTAATTGCTTGTTTCGTTTTTTCAGTCTAAAGGTCAGCTGTGCCAATATCACCGCCACGGCCAGGCATACCATCAAGGCCAGTGTCATAACGGGGTCCAGATAGGTTTGGCGCTTTGGCATGTTAAGTATTTGCGCATCGCTTGGCAATGGGCTGTTCAGCAAATGATACTTTGCCAGCACATCATAATCGAATATCCACTGGTTTTGATCCCAGGCTTCGATCACCCCACTGTCAAGGGCATTATCCGGGTCTGAAAGCTTTTGCAGCATGCTCCGCCCTGCCGCTTCCCCCTGGGCATAAGCATTGGTATACTTTCCCCCAAACTGGCCATAACCTTGGCTGGAATCCATCAGCCCGAAAATGGGAACCTTGGCATAGTAAGAAAGCATCTGCTGGAATTCCGCTTGGTAGTAAAAACTGCCGTCTCCGTCTACAAAATAAAACCCGCTCAGAACAAGGGTGCTTTCATCAAAGCCATGTACCTTTGTTATAAGCGCGTCTATGGTTAAATCGTCATTATATTCTATTTTTATCTGGCTTTCATAAGCATCCAACTGCTTTGCAATGGTTTTTTGCCATTCTCGGCCGGTAAGTGTATAATCATTGATCACATAAACATGCTTTGTGCCAGGGAAGAGCTTCAGCATCATTTTCAGCGTTTCTTCCCCCGATATCCATTCCCGAATCACTGTAGCCTTGTTTTCCAGTGCGAGGGTTTCAAGACCCTCAGGCTGATTTAAGCCGCAGATCACCATCGGTACATTTTCTCTGGCCCCTAAGATCAAATCCCGATGGTGCAGGAAAAAGGCCAGCGCTTCATCATCTGAAATGATGATCCCATCCGGCGTTTTTTGTGAAAGTGCAAACTCCATATCATCAAGCGCCATGTGCTCCATCAGGGTCTCATCTGCCACCCTTAACACATTTAAAGGGTATTGCCTAACGGCGATACCACTTCGTATATTCAACGCCTCGCCGATCCCATTGGCTAATTCCTGCTGCCAGGTCAGTTCCTCTGAATAGGACGATAAAAGCAGTACCTGACCCAATTTCCCTACCGTAACCCCAGCGGCCACTGCGCTTGGGGCCAGCACAAAAACGGCCATGCCCAGTGCTGTCAAAAATGCAATTAGCTTCCGCAAGCGCTATGCCCCTTCGATTTTAAATTTTATTAACCATTAACGGTATATAGAGTATACCATATTTTTTGCAGCACGCAACATTCATTTTCAACAAATCATAAGCAGAAATGGAAGAAGGTCAGCGCATCCATATAGTTCTCGCAATTAAAGGCAACCGTATGCTCATCTATCTGCTTTGCGCCGGGATAAAAGCTGTTGGAACGGGCTTTAAAATGCTCCCGGTAACGCACTTGGATATCGAAAGCTTCAGGCAACCGGATCAGGCAATCGTTTTTGTCCAGCGTCATGGCCTCCGCCGCCGCCTTTTCAATGGCTTCCAATGCCTTTTTAGGATGCATGGCCACGCTGCCAGAACCAACGCCATAGGATACAGGCACAGTTATGGTGTTAGGGCTTATTTCCTTTACTGCGCCGCACAGCCGCGAATCTCCCGTGACCATTAAAAGGGGCACCCCCAGCATGGCCGCGGTATAAGCGTTTATCATCATTTCTGAAGCCACCGCGCCGTTGATCTTCACATACGTTAAGTTGGTATTCATGGTGTGGGCCAAGGGATTCCCACCCATGGACGCACCAGAATGGTAGCCAGTTAAAAACACACCAGAAAAGCTTTCATCAAGCCCTGCCATCATAATCTTAGGATCGCTGCCCCAGCCGCGAAATACACTGGCGCAAACTGGCAGTTCATCAGTGATAATGTTCCGGGCACTGTCATGCGCATCCTTTACCAATATTTCCTCCGCGCCTCCCAGAATAGCCCCTTCGCAGGCGGCGCTGACTTCTTCGGTCATGCGTTTGGCAAAAGGGGCATATTCGCCGTTGCTTTTGCTGGTTTCGGCCCAATTGGCAATGCCGCAGGTGCCTTCAATGTCTGCCGAAATAAAAATCTTTTTCATTTTACTTTCCTCCGTTCAAATAGTTCATTGCAATGGCCGCTTGCAGTGCAGCTCCGATTTCCAATACGTCTTCATCGATTTGAAAGGTGTCTGTATGAATGGGGGTCCCTTTGCCACATCCCAAATCATAGTAGAGCCCCGGCGTCTGTTCAATGAAAAAGGAAAAGCTTTCCACCCCAAGGCTGGGGTTTTTACGGATGATCAGTTTTTCCTTTGGGGCACAGGCTTCTAAAATACGGTGCAGCGTTGGATCGTTGTACACACTTTGGTAGCTATCCCTGAAAACCACTTCCCCCGCTGCCCCATTGGCAGCGCAGATGCCTTGAACAGTTTCAATGATACGCTGGCGCAAGTACCCTTCCGCTTGCTTGCTTAAGGCACGCAGCGTACCGTGGAGATTAAGCTTTTCACACACCACGTTGGATGCCGTGCCGCCGCTTATTTCCCCAAAGGAAAGGGCCGCCGCCTCGAAGGGGGAAATATTCCGGCTGATCAGCGTCTGCAAAGCAAGGATCACCTGGGCGCCAATCACAATGGCATCGATCCCCCGTTCTGGGTACGCTCCATGGCAGGCCTTGCCGATTATTTCCACACGGATATCCGTGCTGGAACCGGACACGGCCTCCGGCTTTGTGTAAATGGTTCCCAAAGGGAAATCCGGGTTCATGTGCAGGCCAATCACCGCGTCCACGTGTGGGTTTTCCAGGCAGCCTGCAGCCACCATATCCTTGCCGCCACCCTTTGTTTCCTCCTGGGGTTCGAAAAACAGCTTCACATTCCCATGCAAGCTTTGCCTGTTCAAATTTAATATCTGTGCCGCGCCTAAAGCAATAGCCATATGGGCATCGTGGCCACAGGCATGCATAACCCCTTCCCGGCAAGAAGCGAACCCCTGACCTGTTTTTTCCATAATAGGAAGCGCGTCCATATCCGCCCGCAGAGCAATGGTTTTGCCTGGATGCCCACCGCGAATCAGCCCTACCACAGCATTTTGCCCTTGATAAATTTGCGTTTCAATGCCCATCTCAGCGCATTTCTCCAGTATATAGGCTTGGGTTTCCTTTTCTTGACCAGAAAGCTCCGGGTAATGGTGCAAATGCCTGTAAATGTCTTTCATAAGCTTATTTCTCCAAATAAACACGTTGTGGCCGCTGGGATAAAATGGCGATCATTTCATTGCGGTTGCTGGCCGCCCAACTGGCATACATAAGGTATGAAATCTCATTCCCCAATAGGGTGACCTTGTCCCCTGCCTGGACGCCCTCAATGCCCGTCACATCCGCCATCATCTGGTCCATACACACCAGAGACAGAACCGGTGCCAGCTGGCCGCCAATGGCTACGCTGGCCTTTTTCGCCATTCGCCTGGGGTATCCGTCCCCATAGCCTGCCTGGATGGTGGCAATAAGGGTATCGCTTTCCAGGGGAGCGCTATCGTCATAGCCTACATAATCGCCCTTTTTTGCCAAGTGTACTCTTGTTACTGTGGAATAAAAAGCCAGGGTTTCATGGCAAAGAAAACCCATCTGTTCACTGCCAAAAGGCCGTACACCATATAAAAACGCGCCTATACGTACCCGTGTATGGTGAAAATCTTTATAGCGCACCATGCCGATGGAATCGCAAATATGCACATCCTTCACACAACCCAACCTTTCCCAGGCTTCCATCAGAAGGGCGTGCTGGGCTTCGTCATGCTCACGGTCAATCAGCGATAAATGGGAGAACAGCCCCTGCACCTGTATGTTTTCCATTTGGCAGACGGCCCTCATATGATCAATGCTTGTAAAGCCCAGGCGGTGAAAGCCTGTATCCATTTTTAGCTGCACCTTTGTGGGCCGGGTGATCTGTCTGGCCTTTTCCAAAGATGAAAGGCTGATTACAATATCCTTTTCGGCCAGCTGGGAAAGCAGGTGGTCTTCCGATTCGCCCATCACGATAATCTCACCCTCAATGCCGCTGTCCCGAAGGGTAATGGCCTCTCCCGCCCCGCTGACGGCGAAGCTTTTGCAGCCCGCCCTTTGAAGGGCCTTACCCACCTCCGCCATGCCATGGCCGTAAGCGTTGGCCTTTAAAACGCAGGTAACGGCAGTATCCGTGTCTACCAAAGAAAGAGCGGTTCGATAATTTTCTTTTAATTTATCCAAATTGATTTCAATCCAAGTGAAGCCGTGCTCCATGCCATCGCTTCCTTTCCCTGACTAGAATATTTTAACAGATAATCATTGAAATGCAAGGTTTCAAACAGCGGATAACCTGGTATAATTATGAATAAGGAGGCGAAAACCAAATGCCAAACCACGTAATTATCGGCACAGGGGCCGCTGGGCTCAACTGTGCCAAAGCCATACGTTCACGGGACAAAAGCGCCAGCATCACCTTAATTGGCCGAGAAGAGCAATATCCCTATGACCGGCCAGGTTTATCGGCCCTTGTGGGAAGTGGTGCCGGGTTCGATAGCATTATTATGGAAAAACCAGAGTTTTACCAAGAAAACGGATTGGAGCTGCTTTATGGTACCGCTGCTGTTGAGGTGGACCCCATTGGCAAAACCATTCAATTATCAACAGGTGAAGCTCTTTCCTACGATAAATTATGCCTGGCCACAGGCGCTACGCCCTTTAACCCCTATACCCAGGACGTTTATACCCTGCGCACCTATGAGGATGCCACTGCTATATTAAAAAACCTAAAAGGAAAGCCTGTCTTTATTGTAGGCGGCGGCATACTGGGGCTGGAAGCAGCCATGGCCCTGACCAAGCAAGGCTGCAAGGTATCCATCGCCGACCGCGGTCCTTACCTGCTCCCACTTCAGGCGGATGCATACACCGGGGAAAAAATCAAAGCACGCCTTGAATCCCTTGGTATCAGCGTCTATTTGGGCACCTCTGTCAAAACCCTGTTAAAAGACAGCGTCATTTTAGAAGACGGCCATCAGGTTCCCTGCAAAGCTCTCCTGGTCTCTATTGGTGTGCGCAGCGAAACAAGTCTGGCCAAGGCCATTGGTCTGGCCATGAATCGCGGAATCATCATCAATGAAAAATGTGAAACCAGCCAGCGGGATATTTATGCCTGCGGGGATTGCGCAGAATTCAATGGCATTGCCGGGGGGCAATGGGCCATCGCTGTGGAGCAAGGCGAAACCGCCGGTGCCCAAATGGCTGGTGAGTCCGCTGCCCTATACCAACCAGAACTGCCCATGATGGTATTTAACGCCCCAGGGCTAAACCTTTTTTCCGGCGGGCAGCTTTCAGGGGAAGATTTGGAGCATGCGATTCTGGAAAAACCGGGGGCTTATGCCCATCTCACCTTTCGCGATGGCCGAGTTTGTGGTACACTATTGCTTGGCGCGAGCCAGGCCCAGGGGAAAGCCATTGCGTTACTGAATACGCACGCTTTAAAGGCCCAGGCTCTTACGCTTTTAGATTAACGTAGACGGGCGGTTTACCAATGGCGCAAGCGTTTTCTTTGGAACAGGTAACCCTTCATTACAGTGAAAAAGAATTGCTCACCAATGTCTCTCTTTCTGTTACGGAAGGGGAAAGGGTGGGCATTGTAGGGCTCAACGGGGCGGGAAAATCCACCCTTTTGAAACTGATCGCCGGGGTGGAAAAGCCGGATTTGGGCCAGGTAACCATGAAAAATGGCCTCACCTTCTCCTACTTGACCCAAGCGCCGGATTTGAATCCAGAATTATCCATTGTTGCCCAAGTGCTATTTATGTGCAACATGAATAATGAAAAGGGATACGAGGCCAAATCGGTTTTAACCCGCCTGGGCTTTACGGATTTAACCCAAACCTGCGGCCATTTGTCTGGTGGCCAGCAAAAACGGGTAGCCTTGGCGGCTGCTATTTTAAACCCCTCCGATTTGCTTTTAATGGATGAACCCACCAACCACATCGACGCGGGCATGATCGAATGGCTTGAAAGCTTCCTGAAAAAATACCGGGGCACCCTTATGATGGTCACCCACGACCGCTACTTTTTAGATCGGGTCTGCACCCGCATTTTAGAGGTAACCGGCGGCAAAATTGAAAGCTACAATGCCAACTACGAAGGGTATCTGCTGCAAAAAGCCCAAAGAGAAGAAATGGAAGCCGCCACCCAAAGAAAGAAGCAAAGCCTTTTCAAAACTGAGCTGGCGTGGATTCAGCGGGGGGCTCAAGCCCGCAGCACCAAGGCCAAGGGCCGCATTGAAAAGTTTGAGGAACTTGAAAACAGCCTTTCAAGGGATGCCAAAGCAGCGCCTATCCAGATCGCCTCCGTTGCCAGCCGTCTGGGCAAAAAAATCCTTTCCTGTGAGCATGTATCCAAGACCCTGGGCGGCAAAAAATTGATAGAAGATTTCTCCTATTCCTTCCTGCGGGATGACCGTATCGGCGTCATTGGGGAAAACGGAGCTGGAAAAACCACCTTGCTTAAATTGCTTATGGATCAATTGGAGCCGGACTCCGGTACCATCCAAAGAGGTGAAACCCTGCGTTTTGGGTACTTTGCCCAGCATTTTCCCCAGATGGATGAAACTGTAAAGCTTATCGATGCGGCCCGAAATGTGGCGGTAAAGGTTTACACACCCGACGGGGAGCTTACTGCCGGGCAGATGCTGGAAAGGTTTTTGTTCCCCTCCCACATGCACCACCAGCAGGTCTCCCGCTTATCCGGCGGTGAAAAGCGCCGTTTATACCTTTTACAGGTTTTATTAACAGCGCCAAACGTGCTTTTGCTGGATGAACCAACCAACGATCTGGATATTGAAACCCTTACCGTTTTAGAGGATTATCTGGATTCCTTCCAGGGCGCAGTTATCACCGTTACCCATGACCGTTATTTCCTGGATCGGGTTACAAAGCGGCTTTTCGCCCTGGAAAACGGCCAAATGACACCCTATGAGAACGGCTACGAAGAATACCGCGAAACCCTATTGGGAAAAGAGCCGCCTGCCGAACCTAAAACACAAAAGCCCCGTGAAACCCAACAAAAGGCAGAAAAAAGGCGCTTCACCTTTAAGGAGCAGCGTGATTATGAAACCATTGAACAAACCATAGAGGCTTTGGAAAAAAGCCTTGAAGAAACAGCCCAGGCAATCGATGCCAACGCCAGCGATTACGTAAAGGTGGAAGAGCTAATGGCCCAGCAGACAAAGGCAGAAGAGGCCCTGATGGAAGCCATGGAACGCTATGTTTACCTGCAGGATTTATTCGAATCTTTTAAAAAGGAACCTTGATTTCAAAAGCTTTCCCTTCCATATAGCTTAAACATCCCTCTACATGAAACGTTAAGCGGCTGGCGCAAAGCATCAGCCGCTTTGCTTTTTGGGCTTTGTTAAAAGCCCTGTCGCCATAGAGATCGTCACCTAAAATGGGGTGGCCTAAAAAGGCCAAATGGGCGCGAATCTGGTGAGTACGGCCAGTGATCAGCGAAACCTTCAGCCGGGATACCTCCCCCGGTGCTACCACCTCATACCCTGTTACGATCTTTTGAGTGCCCGGAGTGCCCTTGGTAATAACACGGACTTTTCCCTCCTGGGCGTTTTTAAGCAAAAACGCTTCCTTCACCGCCGCCTCGGGCTTAGGCGTGCCCTTTACCAAACAGGCGTACTCCTTTTCCATGGTGCGTTCAAAAAAGGCCTCCCGCAAAAGACTCTCGGCCTGTTCATTCTTGGCAAACAACAATAACCCGCAGGTTTTATTATCCAGCCGGTGGCAAAGAAATACCTTTTCCGTAGCCAGGTATTTTTTTGCCAGGTCCAGCATGGTCACGCCCACCCCATCATCTTCGTGAACGCTGATCCCCTGAGGCTTATCCACCAAGAGCAAATTGTCATCCTCATGCACAACCTTCAGAGGTGGTTCCCCTCCAAAGGCGGTGTACACCTGTACTTTAGCCCCTGGCTGAGTCATGGCATCGGCCTTGACTCTGCTACCATTTTGCTTTACATCTTTGCGGGAAAACGCTTCCCGAAGAGCCGTGGCCGGCAGTTCGGGAAGCGCCTTTTTTAGGTATTTTTCAAGCCGCATGGGCTCCAATTCATCGGGGATCAAAAGTTCATATAACGTCATGTATCAATGCCTCATTTTGGCGCGAAGCCCCGCCCAAAGGGGCGTTTCCATATTGATGCGCTTTAAAATATCCAGCATCTTTGTGGTAGGAAGGCCCGTGAGCATAGCGGCCAGCACTTCTTCCATTTCCCTGTAATTAACCCCTTGCTTGGCCAGAAGCCTTAGATCGATAGCCGCGTCCTCCGGGGTATATTCAGGGCGCAGTGCGCCGTCCAAGGCCCCACACATCAGATCAAACAGCGGCAATTCTTCCGGAAAAATACCGTTCATACCGCCCAGCATCATAGCCTGATCCAGTTCCATAGAAAAAATGCCTTCATCTTTAAGCTGTATCAATAAATGTTCCGGATCGGCCAGCCCCGGATGCACCAGAATCATTTCACCCTTTAAATCCAATGTGTAATCGAAGGCCGCACAGAGGTAACGGCGCGCCAACAGGGTGGACAAGCCATCATATTCGCCGATTACCTCTTCCAAGAAGTGATCGGTAGGCTGATTGGCGTGGAGGAACCCCGCAATATAAAGCAATCCATGAATCGTGGCATCAAACCCAAAAAGACTTTCCCGCATACGGGCATGTTCTTGGCTGTTCATCCATTCCAGCATAGGAATATGCAAAGCCTTGGGCAGGCGAATGTAAAAGCTATCCCCTTTTTTAGAAAGGCTACACCAGAGCCTGGCCACCAATGCCTGTGCGGCGCTGATCTCGTCCCACTCGATCAGTTCCGCTTCCCCATCAAACAGGAGCATTCTTTCAAGCAGCATGTGCTCGGTTACGGAAACCAAATCAATTTCTCTTGCCATTTGTTCATTAACCAGGGTTCGTACTTCCTCTACGGAAAAGAGCTTGGCAGGCACTTGGTTTTCCTGGGCGTAAAAGGAGAGATCCCACCACGCTTGAATATCCTCCAAGCGGCATTCATCGTCAAAAAGGCTGTATTGCGGGCACTGGTCAATCCAGCTTTCCATCGCTATCAATTGCTGTTCCTTCAAAACGCTCATGGTTTTTTCGCACCAATGTAGGGTGCTGACGGCAGATTCTCTAAGCATATGCCCTCCAGGGTTATTTTATGATAATTTAATAATCCAACTATGATTGTCTTCGATTTTTCCGAATTGGATGCCGGTTAGGGTATCATATAATTTCTGGCTAATCTTGCCAATACCGCCATCGCCAACAGCAATGGTTTCATCCTTCCAGCAAAGCTTTCCTACAGGCGAAATCACAGCTGCGGTGCCGGTACCGAAGGCCTCGGTAATAGCGCCGGATTTGATATCGTTAAACACATCCGCTATGGCTACCCGCTTTTCTTCCACTTCATATCCCATTTCCTTGGCAAGCTGAATGATGCTGCGGCGGGTAATGCCGGGAAGAATGCTGCCGTTGAGCTCGGGGGTTACGATCTTGTTGCCATAAACGAACATCATGTTCATGGCGCCCACTTCTTCAACGTACTTCTGTTCCACCCCATCCAGCCAAAGCACCTGGGAATAGCCTTTCTTCTGAGCCACCTCGCCAGCCAGAATGGACGCCGCATAGTTGCCGCCAGCCTTAGCGGTGCCCACGCCGCCGCGCACTGCGCGAACGAAGCTGTCTTCCACATAAATACCCACGGGAGCCAGCCCATCAGCATAGTAGGCCCCCACAGGGCAAAGAATAATATAGAACAAATACGTATGGGATGCGTGTACCCCCAGCTTGGGATCGGTGGCGATCATGGTGGGGCGAATGTAGAGGCTGGTCCCTTCGGAGGAAGGAACCCAATCCTTTTCGATCTGAATCAATTGCTTCAGAGCTTCAAGGCACAATTCTTCGTCCAACTTAGGCATGCAAAGCCGCTGGGCGGATTCGGACATGCGGCTGAAGTTATCTTCCGGGCGGAACAATTGCAGACCACCATCCCGGCGGCGGTAACACTTAGCCCCTTCGAAGATTTCCTGGCCGTAGTGGAATACCATAGCAGCCGGGTCGATGGAAAAATCGCCGTAGGGTTTGATTTCCGCGTCGAACCAGCCCTTGCCTTCCTCGTATTTCATTACAAACATATGGTCTGTAAAAATCTGACCAAAGCCTAATTTGGTTTCATCCTGGGGTTTCTGTTTTAAGTTCTTGGATAAAGTCACTTTGATATCCTTCATTGGTAACCCACTCCCATCCTACACAATACTACAAATCACGTCTTATTTATTATACCCTCATCCGAAACCCTGTCAACCCATCAAAGCTTGTAAAACCATGAAAAAACCGCCAATCTGCTTTCACCTCGCGCACCGTCCTAACATAAGATGTGGTGAAACCATCAAATAAGGAGTTGAATGATATGGAGCCTGCCGCCACCACTTCCCCCTTTGCTACATTAAGCAAGCAAGAACAGCGCGAAAAATGGCATGCTTGGCAAAGCACCCACCTAGAAGCCCAGGATATACCGGAGAATGCAGAATTTCCCGCCCCTAAACTGCCGCCCCTTCGAATTCCCATGCAGCAAGCACCCCAGGAGGACACCCGCTTCATCCCCCGCCACAATCAATACAATCAGGTGTTGGCTAAAATGAAGCAAGCCAGCGACAACGCCCAATATGTAGACATATAATGAAAGGGGGCTGCAATCGCAGCCCCACCAGGCTGTGCTGCAAAAAGTGGCACAGCCTGTTTTGTTTTCCATATGATAATTATTGGCAATTCTTTATAAGTATGCCTATGGCCTTTTCCAACTGGGGAAAGGTGATGGTAAGCGGCGGCAGCAAGCGCACCTTGTTTTTCGCCGTTAGCGTCACTATCCCTTGCGTTAAGCAGGCATCCACAATTTCCCTGGCAGTTTTTTCGGTTTCGATGCCGATCATCAGGCCCATGCCGGAAACGCTTAAAATGCCGGGCTTGCCTTGAAGCTGATCGAAAATATAATCAGATTTCTTTTTAACATCGCGTAACAAACCATCATCCAGCCGTTCCAAAATGGATAGCGCCCCAGCTGCACAGATAGGGTTTCCCCCAAAGGTGGAGCCATGATCGGAAAGCCCCAGTACATTCTGTGCCTTTTCACCCATGAGGCATGCACCGATAGGCAGTCCGCCCCCAAGCCCCTTGGCCGTAGTCACCACATCGGGCCCCAAGCCATATTGCATGTAGGCAAACAGGCTGCCTGTGCGGCCCATGCCGGTTTGCACTTCATCCACCATAAAAAGGATATCCCTTTCATGGCAAAGCTGCTGAGCTTTTACAACAAAGGCCTTATCCAGCGGGTTTACGCCGCCCTCACCCTGAACAATCTCCACCATTAACGCGCAGACATCCTCTGTAAGGGCTGCTTCCAGCGCCTTTATATCATTAGGATCGGTATACTTAAATCCTAATGGCAAGGGCTGGAACTGACTATGGAATACGTCCTGCCCAGTCATGGCCAATGTGGCCAGGGTACGGCCATGGAAGCTGCCATTTAAAGACAAAACCACATTCCGCCTGCCGCCGTACTTCCGCGCTACCTTAATGGCGCACTCGTTGGCTTCCGCGCCGGAATTGCCGAAGAAAACCTTCTTCATACCTGTTTTTTCACAAAGCATCTGCGCCAGCTTCACCTGGGGCTGGGTATAATATAGGTTTGATATATGGGATAAGGTCTTAGCCTGGCTGGCCACTGCCTCCACCCATTTTTCATCCCCGGCGCCAAAGACGTTTACTGCGATGCCGCTGCCCAGATCAATGTATTCCTTGCCCGCTTCATCGATCAAAAGGGCTCCTTGGCCTTCTTTTACCGCCAGCGGAAACCTAGCGTACGTATTGGCCACAAATTGCTTATCCAGTTCGAAGGTGTTAATACCCCTCACTCCTTCACAAACATGGTGCCGATGCCCTCATCGGTCAGGGTTTCCACAAGAATCGAATGGGGCACCCGCCCATCAATGATAAATACCTTTTTAACACCCTTTTCAAGGGCCGTAAGACAACAGTCCACCTTAGGGATCATGCCGCCGGAAATTACGCCTTCTTGCTTTAATTGGGCCACATCGTTCACCGTTAAAACAGGCACCAGTGTATCCGTATCATTAGGGTCGCGGAGCACCCCGGCGATATCCGTCATGGAAATCAAGCTTTCGGCATTCAGGCTACCGGCGATATAGGCAGCGGCGGTGTCGGCGTTAATGTTGTACACATGGCCATCTTTGCCAACCCCTAAAGTCGAAATCACGGGAATATAGCCCTTTTCCAGCAGATCGAAAATGGCTTGAGGGCGAATCTTGGTAATTTCACCCACATAGCCCAGCTTTTCATCCTTCATTTCTGCTTCGATCATCTTTCCGTCCATGCCGCAAAGGCCAATCGACCGACCGCCAATGCTATTTAGGAAGGTCACCAGGCTTTTGTTGATCTTCCCAGCCAAAACCATCTGAACAATCTCGGCTGTTTCTTCATCGGTAACCCGCAGGCCCCCCACAAACTCGGAGGTTTTGCCCACTTTGGTAAGCATCTGGGTAATCTCCGGGCCGCCGCCGTGAACCAATACCACCTTCACCCCGATAAGGGAAAGAAGTACAATATCCCCCATAACAGCCTGCTTTAATTCTTCGTTGATCATGGCATTGCCGCCGTATTTCACCACAACGATTTTTTTGTTGTAGCGCTTAATGTAGGGCAGCGCTTCGATTAAAACCTGGGCACGCTGGGCATTTGAAATATTCTTAATCATCTGCAATCTCCTATACCGGGACTATTTCGAGGTTTACTGACGCTAGCCACGGGCAAAAGATGCCGCAAGCGGTGTAGCATTAGGGGGAATTAGTATTAAGTGCGGTAATCGCCGTTGATCTTCACGTAATCGTATGTCAGATCGCAGCCCCAGGCAGTGGCCGTATGGGTCCCTGCATTCAATGCGATGTTGATCTCGATTTCATCGGCAGTCAGAATGGATTTGGCCGTGTCTTCATCAAAGGGGATGCCTGCACCATTTTTACATACGGCAATACTCCCAGCCTTGGAGGCAAAACCCACGTCTACCTTTTGCACATCCACATTGGCCCCGGAATAGCCGATAGCGCAGAGTACCCGGCCCCAATTGGCGTCGGCGCCAAACATAGCGGCTTTAAAGAGGCTGGAGCAAATAACAGATTTGGCCACAGTCTTCGCCGTTTGCGTGTCCGCGCCGCCAGATACATTGGCTGTAAGAAGCTTGGTGGCCCCTTCCCCATCCTTGGCAATCATGCGGCAAAGGTAAGTGGTCACCGTCTTCAGCGCCCCGCACAAGGCCATGTAATCGTCGTTTTCTTCTATAATGGTTTCGTTCCCGGCCATACCGTTGGCCAGAATAGATACCATGTCGTTGGTAGAGGTATCCCCATCCACACTAACCATGTTAAAGGTATCCTTCACATCGCTTTTAAGGGCTTTATTCAGCATTTCGGGGCTGATGGCAGCATCGGTGGTCACAAAAACCAGCATGGTGGCCATGTTGGGGTGGATCATGCCGGAACCCTTGGCAATGCCACCTATCACGCAGGTCTTGCCTCCCACGGTGAATTCCACTGCGATTTCCTTCACCCTTGTATCGGTGGTCATAATGGCCTGGGCCGCATCCAAGCTGCCTGTACAGCTTAGCCCAGCCTGCAATAGAGGCATGCCGGAAGCAATAGGCTCCAGGCACAAAGGCTGTCCAATGACCCCTGTAGAAGCCACGATCACATCCTGTGCCTTTACGCCAAACTCCTTTTCCACCAGGGCACACATGCCGTTGGCGATTTCCACACCGTTGGCATTGCAAGTATTGGCATTGCCTGAATTGCAGATCATGGCCTGGCCTACGCCGTTTTCAAGGTTCGCCTGGGTCACATAAATAGGCGCGCCCTTTACCAGGTTGGTGGTATATACCGCCGCAGCAGAAGCTGGCACATCGCTTAAAATAATGGCTAAATCTTTTTTGATCTTGTTTTTCCGAATCCCGCAGTTAACCCCTGCGGCTTTAAACCCCTTGGGGGCACAAACGCCACCCTTCACCTGCTCATACATATTCATTCTCCTTTTACACACAAAGGCCTGTTGATTCATGGTTTTGAAGCATCAGATTCATGCACTGGATGGCCGCGCCGGAGGAGCCTTTGCCCAGGTTATCAAACCTGGCACACACCACCGACCGCTTTTCATTCCCGCAAATGATAATCTCCATATGGTCCTTGCCTGCCAACGCATTGGCCGGTAAAAAGCCGTTTAGGGCTATGGTTTCTTCTTCTGTCAGTACCTTTACCAGCTTGGCGTTTTCATAATAGCGTTGGTAGGTTTTTCGCAAGGTTTCCGGGGCCATATGGGCCAACGGGATCGTTACCACCATACCTGCATAAAAATTCGATACGATGGGTGAAAATACCGGCGGCTCCGCAAGGCCCGCGAACTTGGCCATTTCCTTTAAATGCTTGTGGTTCTGGGTCAGTCCATACTGCCGGGGGCTTTCCAATTCAATGCCGCCCACCTCATATTCCGCGATCATCTTTTTTCCGCCGCCGGAATAGCCTGTCACACTGTGGCAAGAAAGCAGTGTATCCCTGTTTATCAATCCCGCCTCCGTAAGGGGCGCCGCTAAGGCGATAAAGCCGGAAGCGTGGCAGCCCGGCACGGCTACCCGCTTTGCTGTTTGGAGGGCGGTATAATACCCAAGTTCCGGGAAACCGTAAGTCCAATCCTCATTCACCCGATGGGCGGTGGAGGTATCCAGCACCTTGGTATGGGGGTTATCAATCAGGCTAACGGATTCCTTGGCGGCCTCGTCCGGCAGGCAAAGAATAGCAATATCCGCCTGGTTTAAAAGCACTCGTCGGGCAACTGCATCCTTGCGCTTTTCGGGATCAATGGCAAGAATTTCGATATGGGGGTAATCCCTTAGCCTATTAGCGATTCTAAGCCCAGTGGTTCCCTCGCTGCCGTCTACAAATACCTTAAACATACATTTCGCCCCTCATTAAATGGTATTGTATAATTATACGCGCCAATTTGGGTTTGTCAATGGTTTTTATTCATTTTCGAAGGCAACTTCTTGCATAAACTGCATAAACCCCTTCAAGCCGTCCTCATCCTGTTTGTAAACACCGCAATCCTTCAGCACTTGGGCGCATACATCGGCCACTTCTTTGTTTAACACCCCTTGGGCCTTTTCTTGGGATAGCTTCCTTCCCTGGCGGGCCGCCACAGCTTTAAGCCAATCCAAATGCTTGTAGCAATTGTCTTCCTTTAAAACATTATTCAAATCCCGCTCCCCGGTTAAGAACCCGGCGGCTTCCTTTAGCTCGTCTTTAAGTCTGCCAGGCAAAATGAACAGGCCCATCACTTCGATCAGACCGATGTTTTCCTTTTTAATATGATGCAGGGGCGCATGGGGATGGAAAATCCCCAAAGGATGCTCGTCACTTTGGCGGTTGTTGCGCAAAACCAGCATCAGCTCGAAATGCTTCTTACGCTTGCGTAAAATAGGGGTGATGGTATTGTGGGGGGTATCCCCTGTATAGGCCATGATCCCCCGTGATTCATCGCTGTACCCCCGCCAAGCGGCCAAAATGGCATCCGCCCAGTAGATAAGGGGCCGCTCATCATCAGAAACCAATTTCACGGCGCTTAAAGGCCAATCCATAATCTCGGCCCTAACATCTCCGTCGGGGCTGCTGAGAACAGCCCTGGTCTTGGCCTTATCCATAGGGAACTCATAGCAGCCCCCCTGAAAATGATCGTGGTTCAAAATGGAACCGCCTACAATGGGCAAATCCGCATTGGAACCGATAAAATAATGGGGAAATTGGTTCACAAAATCGCACTGGCGCTTAAAGGTACCCTTGTCGATCTTCATAGGCACATGCTGGCTATTGATAACAATGCAATGCTCGTTATAGTATAAATAGGGTGAATACTGCATAAACCACAGACTGCCATCCAATTCCAAATCGACCATGCGATGGTTTTGCCGGGCGGGGAAATCCATTCTGCCCGCATAACCCACATTCTCTTTGCACAGCATACAAAGGGGGTATCCCACTGCCTTTTGCTCTTTGAGCTTGGCAATTTCCTTCGGATCCTTTTCGGGCTTAGAGAGATTAATGGTAATTTCCAGTTCGCCAACATCCGTTTTTTCGAAATAGCGAATGTTTTTTGCAATCTGGTTGGTACGGATATAGTCATTGTCCCGGCAAAGCTTATAAAACCAATCGGTGGCTTCCTGGGAATCCTTTTTTTTAAGAAGCTTTTTAAAGCGCTTTCTGACCATGGCGGGATGAGGCGTCACAAAGCCCATAAGTCTTGCGGAAAACAAGTCCGCCTCGGTCTGGGTATCGCCAATGATCCCCTGCTCCGCGGCATAAGCCGTCAGGGTATCCAGCATGGGCGCAGCAGTGAGCGGCAGGTACTCAATATCCCCTTCTCCATCAATAGGGGCGCTCATGTTCAAGGCATCCAGCAAAAGATTGCGGCAATAATCCACATCCATTTCTTCGATCAGATCATTGCTCTTGGCAAAAAAAAGTAGCCGTTCAATAGCGGCAGTGGCAATTTCAGGTGTCTGCATGATGGTTTCCCTCGCTTTAATCGTGGTTTTGAGACAAAGTTCATTGCAAGTTCATACCGTTCTATTATAATTTTCATTGTACCTGGTGTCAATGGATAAGGAAAAGGAGAAACCATTATGAAACAAGATATGGGGCCAAAAAAGAAGTCTATATTCTATTATTATGCTATCGTGATTGTGGTGCTGATGCTAATCAACACCCTTGTCATGCCCTCCATCTATAATAGCCGCGTAAAGGAAGTGACCTATACCTCCTTCCTCACCATGCTGGATAACAAGGAAGTCAAGGAAGCGGCTTTAGGAGATACCAGCATCACCTTCCTTAGAACCGATGAGGAGGATCGGACCATCTACGTAACCGGCCGTATTGCAAACGACGATACATTGGTAGAAAAAATGTATTCAGCCGGGGTGGAGTTCGCCCAAGAAATTCCTCAACAAAATTCCCCTATACTGGATTTTCTGCTTTCTTGGGTACTGCCCATCGGTATCTTCTTCGTACTGGGCCAGTTTATGACAAAGCAGATGACCAAGCGCATGGGCGGCGGGGCCATGTCCTTTGGGAAAAGCAACGCCAAGGTGTATGTGGAAGCCCAAACAGGCAAATCCTTCCTGGATGTAGCCGGACAAGAGGAAGCAAAAGAAGCGCTGACAGAAATTGTAGACTTTTTACACAACCCGGAAAAATACAAGGCCATTGGCGCCCAATTGCCAAAAGGTGTACTGCTTGTGGGCCCTCCGGGTACTGGTAAAACCTTGCTTGCCAAGGCTGTTGCAGGGGAAGCAAAGGTACCCTTCTTCTCTATTTCCGGTTCCGAGTTCGTGGAAATGTTCGTAGGCATGGGCGCGGCCCGTGTAAGGGATTTGTTTAAGCAAGCCGCGGAAAAAGCCCCTTGTATCGTCTTTATCGACGAAATCGACGCCATCGGCAAAAAGCGGGATAATGGCATGGGCGGCAACGACGAACGTGAACAAACCTTGAATCAGCTATTGGCCGAAATGGACGGCTTCGACGGGGGCAAGGGCGTTGTGCTTCTGGCAGCCACCAACCGCCCTGAAACCTTGGATAAAGCCCTTCTGCGGCCTGGCCGATTCGACAGGCGTGTACCCGTAGAACTACCCGATTTAAATGGCCGTGAAGCCATATTAAAGGTTCATGCCAAAGCGGTGAAGTGCTCCGATGGCATCGACCTGCGTGCAGTGGCCCTGGCCACCTCCGGCGCTTCCGGCGCAGAATTGGCCAATATCGTTAACGAAGCCGCCCTCCTGGCCGTAAAGGACAACCGCCAGTCCGTTATTCAAAAGGATTTTGAAGAAGCCATTGAAAACGTCATCGCGGGATACCAGCGCAAAGGCGCGGTCATCTCCCCCAAAGAAAAGAAAATCGTGGCCTACCACGAAATCGGCCATGCCTTGGCGGCAGCTCTTCAAACAGAATCCGCCCCGGTGCATAAGATCACCATTATTCCCAGGACATCCGGCGCATTGGGGTATACCATGCAAGTGGATGAAGACGAAAAGTTCTTAATGACCAAGGATGAAATTCTAAACAAGATCACCACCTTCACCGCCGGCCGGGCGGCTGAGGAATTGATCTTCGGCGTGGTGACCTCAGGCGCCTCCAACGATATTGAGCAGGCGACCAAATTGGCCAGAACCATGATTACCAGACTTGGCATGAGCGATGATTTCGGCATGACAGCCCTGGAAGTGGTAAACAACCCCTACCTGGGCGGGGACGCATCCCTGATGTGCTCCAACGAAACAGCAGCCAAGGTAGATTTAAAGGTGATGCAGATCATTGCGCAAGCTAAAACAAAGGCCACTCAATTGCTTTCGGATAACAAGGAAAAGCTTCACGAATTAAGCCAATATCTGTTAGAAAAGGAAACCATCACCGGGGAAGAGTTCATGAACATTTTGGGCAGACATGATCGGGCTCCCGTGTAAATAATATGCTATACTCCTTTGCATAAGGGGGGCGCATATGCACACATGAGAATCCATAGCAAAAACAGCGCACAGGATCATTGCCGATCCTGCGCGCTGTTTTTTCAGTTACAAGGTGCAATGGTTCTTTCACCTTCATGCAATGCTACGGTTACAGGGGTATTGCCAAGGTTTTTGATCTCCACTCCCGCATTGGAAATGATCAAATCCAAAGGCTGCCCCTGCCACACCAAAGAAAATTGGAGGGATCGCCATTCATTAGGCAACCTGGGTTTCACCTGCAGCTTTTCCCCTACCACCCGCACACCGCCAAAGCCATATATCGCCCCCTGCCATATACCGCCCATGGAGGCCGAGTGGATGCCCATATCAGAAGTGGTCATCACCAGGCCCAGGTCAATATCGCAAGAGCCCTTGAAAAAATCGTACGCCATATGGGATAAAGCAAGATCCGCCGCCAAAACCGCGTGGGTAGAACGGGAAAGGGAAGAATCATGCAGGGTTCTTTCTTCATAGAAAAGGAAGTTCTTGCGCTTCTGCTCCCCATCCAGCAGATCATCCAGCAAAAGAAGCAATACAAGCGTATCCGCCTGCTTTGAAACCTGGAACGTGGAAATTTGCTCAATGTTATAATCATGGTAGATACTGCCTACAACAGTTGCCTGCTTGTATTTTTCAAGCTCGATGTGCTTTAGCGCAAAATAATCGTCGAACTGGGGAATAATCCCCTGCTCATCCGCCTTGGGAAGATAGATCATATCCAGCGCCTTTTGAAGTTCCTTGCGGGTTTGTTCAATATCCATAGCCAGACCCTTGGCTTTGTCAAGGGCCTCCAAGCCCAGTTTCAGATTATAATGGGCCATATAATTGGTATAAGCGTTGTTATCCACGTGTTCTTTATATTCATCAGGACCAATCACGTCGAGGATTACACCTGCCTGTTTTTCTTCATCCCAGGTAAGGCGGCTGGCCCAGAATCGGGCCGTATCAATCAGGATTTCGTAACCATAGCGCTCCATAAAATCCTCATCGCCGGTGGCAGTAAAATACTGCCGTACTGCAAACGCGATATCTCCTGTAATATGCTGTTCAAGAACACCTGTCAAAATCTTCATAGGAAGGCCGGTTACCACATCCGCCGCACCCCAAAGGGGCGTCACTTCCCCATCGTCGATCCAGGCGGATTCCCAAGGGTACATAGCGCCGGTGTAGCCGTTTTCCTGGGCCTTTTTCCGGGCGCCGTAGAGGTTATGGTAGCGATAGGTTAAAAGGGTACGGGCCACCTCTGGCTGCGTCAATGTAAAGTAGGGGAGAATAAAAATCTCCGTATCCCAAAAAGAATGGCCCTTATAGCCTTCACCTGTTAAGCCCTTGGCGGCGATACCTACCCTGTCATCATCTTTTTTGACCATGATATTTAAGTGATACAGCGCGAAGCGGATCGCCAATTGATCGTATTCCCTGGCGCTTTCAACCTTGATATCGATCTTTTCCCAAAGGGCATGCCAGGCGGCAGCGCTTAAATTAAACAGAGCATCATAACCCATTTCAAGGGCTGCCTGGAGCTTTTCCCTGGCAAGCTCGGAACTGATGGGGTCTTGGTCCCTGGTGGTGTGCACGGAGGATATTTTTTCAATGGTTACAGTTTGCCCCTTTTGCATTTCCGCTGTGGCCTGCATGCTTATAATGCGCCTATCGATCATAGGCAAAAGAACAGGGGCCGCCACTGCGCCATCTATAAAATAGCGGTGGGCCGTATGCAGACAGCATTCCACCTTGGATTGGGTGGTGATACTGCGCATTTCCAACACGGTTTGGTTGTATATCCGCTTTTGGCCCTCTAAAAAATGCTGGGCGCCAGTGTTGCTGACCCGGCCATCAATACCGCTCTCAATGCGGATATTCGCACTGCTGTCCAGGGCCGTGATTTCTACCTTGGCCGCCAAAAGATGCTCATCTTTTAATGAAACAAAGCGCTTAAAGCAAAAGCCAAACCGGCTGCCATCCTGGCTGGTCCAAAGAAAAGAACGGGTCAACTCCCCTGTTTTCAAATCCAAAACCCTGGAATATCCTGTGGTATTCCCCTGCTCCATGGCCATGCGCCGCCCATTAATAAAGAGGGTCAGCTTGGTTAAATCCGGCAGATTGGGCAGCTCCGTCACTTCATTTTCCCCAGCTTTATTGAAGGTGCCTGTTACCAGCAAATCCCGTGTTTCCCCAACATAGCCTTCTTCCAAAGCGGCACGCTGGCCTAAATACCCGTTTCCCTGGCAAAAAATTGCCTCGCACTTGCCCAAATAGCGGGGATCGAAAGCCTTTTCCTCAATGAGCCAGTTTTTATTTTCACCCTGGCCTAAATCATAACGCATCATCATTGCTCACCGGTTCCTTTATTCTTCAATCGCCTATTACTTCTACCATAAATTCCCCATTAGCGCAAGAAATATCACCCACGCCTGCAAAATGAACCTTGGCCGTGCCCGTATACCGCCCCTCACAGCGCCAGCCGCAAGTCACCTTTTCAAAGCGAATATCCAACTCCCCATCCAACACAGGCACATTTTTAAGCTCTGCCTGGGGCCAGACGGCGGGCATTTGAGGGTTCAAATACAGGGTATTTTCTCCCGCCCGAGGCTGGATACCAAAGAAATGGCGCACAATGGGCGTAAACACCGCGTAGGCTGTCCACGCCTGGGCAAAGCAGCCGTAATCCGGCGACATTTCCGCGATACTGCCCGGGGTAGCCATTCCAAAGGTGCTGAAGATTTTCTCGATCAATTCCAGCGCCCTGTCACCGTAACCGTACCGGGCTTGGGCAACAGCCATGACCCCGGTGGAAATGGTCATCATAGCGCTGGGGTTCAACGCATTTAAATACATACCGTAAGGGCCAATAAATTCCTGTGTGTGCATCCGCTTAAGGGCACGCCGGGCTTTGTCCTGGGGCGCTATCCCCGTCTCCATAGGTGTATTGATAATCCAGTTGCGGTTAATAAGCCAGCCTGATTCCTTTTCACCCTGGGCCTTCTTTTCAGCAATCAAATCATCCAGTATGGTTTCCATACGGGCCGCTTGAGTTTTATCCGCCCGGCCTAAAATGGAACCCCGCTTTTCAAGAACGAATCTGGGACTGGCAAAAGCATCGCAGTACAAGCCTTCCTTTTCATCCCACAAATCCCGGTCGATGGCCTCGGCCGTTTCCTTATAGGCTTGCCGGGCAGCCTTTTCCTCTTTTTCTCTTCCTAAAACCTGGCATAGATCCCCATAGCATGAATAGGCTTGGCAGGTGTAAACAGCCGTATCGATCATTTCCGCGTTGAGACCCGCAATTTCGATAATGCCATAGCCCGATGGAAAATGGTCCTTGTCATCGTCCTGGACTTTGAGCCATTCAATGGATAAATCCATTAGCGGCATCACTTCCCGCACCAAATCCAGATCCCCTGTCCATTGGTAGTAATGCCAAACCATGGTTACAAAATGGGCCGTTTCCTGTGTATTACCTGGATTGGCACAGATCCCAAAGGTGGTTATCTCGTGGGGAATGCGGCCA
The DNA here is from genome assembly GCA_031556065.1 of Eubacteriales bacterium. Taxonomy (GTDB): domain Bacteria; phylum Bacillota; class Clostridia; order Christensenellales; family Aristaeellaceae; genus JAVBTR01. Next base: position 23,323 of record JAVBTR010000005.1, read on the forward strand.
TTTCCGTTTACTTCCATGGCATAGTGGGCCAGCAATAGCAGGGTATCCCGGCACAGCTTAAAATCCCCCATAGCCAGCACCCCTTGCAGGGCATAGCAGCTATCGCAGCCAAACCACCATGGGTATTCGGGAAGTCCGGCAGTCAGCCCTCGGCCATACTGACTCGCATCCACCACCAGCCATTGGGTATTGATTTTTACCCAATCGCAAATCTCACTAAACCGTTGGTCACGAGGTAAAACCAAGCGGCTTTTCGAAAGCAGCTCCTTGGTTCTATCTTCCTTTTCCCTTAAAAAATCTTTCTCGCCTGCCAACGCTTCAAGGCGCTTAACACATTGAAGACAGCTTTCGATAGAACTGGTTATATAAACTGTAAGGGTTTTTTCGCTTAAAGGCGGCAAATGAAATTCATACTTCATTTCAACGCCAATGCCGTTTCCAGCAGTCATGTACGGACCCGCGTTCTTATCGACCCAAGCCGAAGCCGGCACAGGGTTTGTTCGAATGCCCCCAAACCATTCATGGGCGCAGTCCTTGGCTATAAAAAGCTTTTCTTTTTCATCCCAAAAGCCTTCATCGAAGGCCCCATCCTCGATGCCGCCTTCCTGTGAAAACCACACCGGGCAAAGCTCTGTCCGGGCTGCAAAAACAATAGAAATATCCCGCTGTTCATTTGCGCGGTTCTCAAAAGTGTAGGTGACGATGAGCCCCGGTGCGTCCTGGGGGGCTATTTGCTGTCTTTTGATGGCAATGGACGTATGCCCAAGGCCACCTGTGTAATAAAAGGTATTTCCTTCCGGCTGGCAAGTATAGCGGTCTGCCAGAATCCACGTATCCACGTTGTCTGCCTGATGGTCGCAAAAGCGAAGCCAGAACCCATCCAGCACCTTAATGGGATGCATCCAAAGGCCGCCCATCTCCTTTTCTTGATGGTGGCCGAAATCGGGGAAACCCCCGTCCAAGGTGCCAATCAACTTTGCGTGCTCGCTGGCACATACGCATTTGGGGGCCGTGGCCCGTGTTCCTTGCTGCATCAATTGTCGCTCCTTACCCTTTTGTGCCACTGGATATGGAAATTCCCTGTATAATATAATCCTGGGCCAGGAAGAACAGAATCAGAATCGGCAACATCATCAGCACCATGGCCGCCATCATCAGGTTCCACTGGCTTACATATTCACCCTTAAAGAAGGCCAGGCCAATGGCTAGGGTAAAGTTCTTCTGGCTGTTTAAGTAGATAAGGGGCTTGTTAAAATCGTTCCAAGCGCCCATAAAGGCAAAGACCACCACTGCCGTTAAAACAGGCTTGCACATGGGCGCAATCACCCTTGTAAACACCCTGAAGGGCCCGGCGCCGTCAATGGTGGCAGCCTCGTCAAAATCCTTAGGAATGCCGGACATGAACTGGCGCAAAAGGAAAATGTTAAAGGTATTGGTCGCAAACAAGCGAGGTATGTACAGTGGCAGCGGCGTATTCACCCAGCCGATCATCCGAAACAACAAAAATTGGGGGATCATCAACACTTGATCTGGCAGCATCATGGTAGCAAGCAAAATCAAAAACCAAATGCGCTTGCCTTTAAACTCAAACCGGGAAAAACCATAGGCCACCACCGTATCGGATACCACGTCGAATAACACGGTAAATAATACGATTTTCACCGTGTTCCACAAGAATGGAAAAAACGGAATAGAGCTGATGGCCTTGGAGAAATTGGAAAACTGCAATTGCGTTGGAAAGAAGTTGCTGGTGTAGATTTCCCCATCGGGCTTTAAAGCCATGCAGAAGGTCCATACAAGGGGCACCAGGATCACAATGGACAACAACCCCAAAATGACCATGGCAATAATCTGCCCCGGGTTGATTTTGTGGTGGCGGGAACTTTTTAACGCGTGTACACTCATCTTCTCCGCCTCCTTATAATTTATCGTCGTTCTGGTAATAAACCCAGAAGCTGGAGCTTTTCACAGTAATTAAAGTGAAGACCATAATAATAATGAACATAATCCACGCCAGCGCCGCCGCATAGCCCATTTTGTATTCCTTGTATGCCTTGGTATACAAATAAAGATTGTAGAACAGCGTGGAATTAAGAGGGCCGCCCTCTGTCATCACATAGGCCTGGGTAAAGTATTGGAAGTTACCGATAATAGCCATAACCATGTTAAAGAAAATGGTTGGCGAAATCATGGGAATGGTAATTTTGAAAAACCGCTGAAAAGCATTGGCGCCATCGATCATGGCCGCCTCGTGAAGCTCCTCCCCTACGCTTTGCAAGCCGGAAAGGTATATAATAATGGTTTGCCCAATGCCCCATAAGCCCATGACGATCAGAGCATAAAGAGCAGTGCTGGGATTGCGCAGCCAAGCCGGGCCTTTGATCCCGAAAATGGATAACGCCTGATTTAAAAGGCCATTTTCGTTAAAAATTTGCATCCAGATCATACTGGAAGCCACGGTAGGGATAATGGAAGGCAGGTAGAACATAAGGCGGAACCCCCGCATGAAGCGAATGCGCATGTTCAAAAGAAGGGCTACCAAAAGAGAGGATATCTGGTACAGTGGAATAGAGATAAGGCAGAAGGTAAACGTAACTTCTAAGGCTTTCCAGAATTTTTTATCGGCGAAGATTTTTTCGAAATTCTTAAGGCCGATGAATTCTATGCTTTGGAGGCCTGTTACTATATCCCACTTGCACATGGACAAAACCAAAGAAAACAGCATGGGGATGGCTGTGAAGAGAAACAGCCCCACAATCCATGGCGAAATAAAAAGATAGCCGTATTTATTTTGTCGGCTCTGGTATGAGGACGCCTGCAGTTTCGGCTGCTTGATGGTTTGCTGTGCCAAATTAACTCCTCCTTCGGGTAAAGTGAAGGGCTTTTAACGGTTACAACCCTTGAATGGATTTGGGAGAAACCCAACGTAACCCTATTGAAACAGAAAAGCAGACTCCAGGTCAAGAGAGTTAAACGATTCTTGACACATGCTTAACCGCCGCCAAGCCGCTATACTTCCTTGACCTGGGCTGCTTTTACATTTTAGTGGGTACTCTGAGCTGGTTGCTCAATCTTCGCAGACAGCCACTAAAGGGCTATGCCCTTTAAAACCCCTTAATCTTCCAGCGCCTCAGCTACTTCAGCCACAGCGTCGTTCAGAATTTCTTCCACGGGATCGTCAGTCAGGGTGATCCGTTCAAAAGCAGTACGGAAAGCGGAAACAGCGGGACCGCCCACAACAGAGCGCACGCCGGCAGGCTGAATGCCGTAATCCAGGGAGTTCAAAAGGCCTTGGTCTTCAGGGCCGCTCTGGGCCTTTTTCGCATCCAAAAGGGCGTCGATGGTGGGCAGGCTGGAGGCATCGTATTCAACCTTCAGGGCTGCGCATTCGGGGCCAGTCAAAAGCTTCAATACTTCCCAAGCAGCTTCGGGGTTCTTGCAGCGGCTGCCAATAGCATAGGCGGAAGCGCACAGGTATTCCTCGTGGCTGCCGGGAACCAACGCGGTACCATAATTGCAGTTGGCATTCACCAAAGAGGAGCGCATCCAGCCGCCGTTGATTGTCATGGCTAGGGTGCCGTTGATGAACATAGCGCTGGTGTCGCCGAAAGCGTCCATATCAGCTGCGGTAGGAGAAATGCGGTCATCACCCTTGGCGAAGCCCACATACTCTACGAGGGCAGCAGCCATTTCGGGGCTGTTGAGGTAGCCTTCAACGGTTGTGGCGGTGGGATCTAAGATATCCAGGCCATGAGCGGCCAGGTAGGTCAGAACAGCATATTCCCAGCTCTGGGCGTTGAAGCCGAAAGACTTATAGGTGCCGTCTTCGTTCTTAACAGTCAGGGCTTTGGCAGCGGTCATCATGTCGTCCCAGGTCCATTCGTCGGTGGGATAAGCAATGCCGTTGGCATCAAATACATCCTTGTTGTACCACAGGCACAGGGGGTTGTAGTCGCGCACAAAGTAGATCTGTTCTCCATTGATGTTGCCCATGTTATAAATGGCTTCGTTCATTTCGTTTTTCCATTCACTGTCATTGGCGATCAAATCGTTCAGGGGATAGGTCAAGCCGGTGTTCACCCACTTGAAGAAGTCGCCTTCGCCGGAAGCGAAGATATCATAGCCTTCGCCAGTGGAGAAGGAGGTAGTCAGGCGGTCGCCGTAGCCATCGCCAGGCACTACATCGTATTCGATATAGATGTTCTTGTCGTTTTCTGCGTTAAATTTGTCGATCAGGGTTTTTTCTGCGTCGTTGGCCTCGATAGAGCCCCAACGGGTTACGGTGATGACGATCTTCTCGTCAGCGCTTGCGAAACTGCAGATTCCGAGCAGCAGCATCACGACCAGGGATAATGCAACGAGTTTTTTCATGGTATTCCCCTCCTGTGTTTTGGTGGTTTTCTCTTTGCAAAAACGTTTTTGGAAAGAGCTAAATAAAATGGTTCGCCTTCAGGAGCTTAAAACCCGCTCCCCTTTCCGGTCGCCAAAATGCCAGCGCTTTCCAAGCGTCTTTGAAGACTAAGTTAATCGATAATGGATCGGATGCTATTTCTGGTAACCAGTTCGTGGCTTACCACCCTATGGCCGCCTTCTTCATCGCCCATCATCATATCGTGAAGCATTGCCGCACTTTCATGCCCCAGTTTTCGTCCATCCTGGGCAACGGTGGTCAATGCTGGTATCAGCATTTGGGATATAGGCTGTCCGTCAAAGCCCGTAACAGAAAAATCCTCCGGGATACTGTACCCCATGTCTTGGATAGCTCGCATGGCGCCCATGGCCATAATATCGCTGAAACAGAAAAACGCAGTGCCCTCTGTTTTGGCATATTGGGCCAAATATGCCTTCACCTTTTCGTAGGCACGCTGTTCATCGAAGTGGCCAAAGAGAATCCGTTCGGGAGGCAATTCAATCCCCGCCTCCAAAAAAGCTTCCTCTACCCCAGCCATACGCAGCTTGTTGACCGCCGCATTTCGCTTGCCACTGACCACAACAGTTTTATCGTGGCCTTTGGCAATCATGTACGCCGTCATTTCCTTGGCGGCAGCCTGGTTATCGATGGATACCCAGCCGGTCATGTTCCCCTCAATAGGCACGTCGATGGCCACAGAAGGCACACCGGAACCAATCAGTTCCTCCAGGTACACATCATCGGTGGTAATACCGCTTAAAATAGCGCCCGAAAGGCTGTGTTCACGGCAAAAATCCACATAGGATTTGGCCCGCTGCTCCAAAGAATCCGTCGCGTAAAGGGATACCTCCAGGTTATTTCTCAGAGCATAGCTTAAAACCCCTTGGAGCATTAAAAAAACCATGCTGTCCTTGGAATCCCCTTCCAGTAGGCCGGATACGATCAAACCGATATTAGGAGGCCGTTTGGCCGATAGACTGCGGGCGTTTACATTGGGGGTGTAGCCCAATTTCTGGGCCGCGTTCATAATGCGTTCTTTCGTTTCCGGGCGGATGTCGTTATAGCCGTTAAAGGCGCGGGAAACAGTTCCGTTTGTAACCCCGGCCAGCTTGGCAACTTCCTTGATGGAAGGAGACATCTCCCTTCCCCCTTTAACGATCATCTATTCACAAAAACGTTTTTGCATTCCTCTAATGTCATATTAGCACAACTTTTTGTGCTTGTAAATAGGCAAATTTAAAATTATCTTCAATAATTATTTAATCGATCCTTCCACCATCCCCTGGATGATGTACTTTTGCGCGAACAGATACAAAGCAATAATTGGGATCATGGCCAGCAGCGTAGACGTCATAATCAGGTTCCATTGTTTTACGTACGATCCGATAAAACCCTGAACCGCTAATGGCAATGTGCGGATAAGGTTATTGGTGCCAAGAAGCAAAAGGGGTAGCAAATAGTCGTTCCAGATCCAAAGGCCGTTGAGTACCAGTACGGTAATAAATACTGGCTGTAAAAGTGGCAAAACAATTTTAAAGAATGTGCCAGCCCGGCTGCAGCCATCGATATCCGCAGCCTCTTCCAGCTCCAGGGGCACATTTTTAATAAACCCATGGAAAATGAAAATCGTCATGGATTCCCCAAAGCCCAGGTAAGCGAACACAATGCCATGGTACGTGCGCAGTAGCTGAATCCCTGTAGCGTTGCCAATCATGCGGAACCAGTACACCAGCGGAAACATAACCACCTGGAAAGGAATCACCATGGCAGATACAAACATCAAAAACAACAAACTAGCCCAGCGTGTCTTATTACGCACCAATACCCAGGCTGTCATAGCCGAAAAAATAGATAGCACAGCCAAGGAAAGAACTGTAATTATCACGCTGTCCCGAAAGGCGTTTAAATAGTTAAAGTTAGGATTATTAACAACTGCCGCAATGTTACGAAAAAGATTACCAGCGTCTTTAGGAAGGCCCACCGCCTGAACAATAATTTCTTCATTGGTGCGCATGGCGTTTAGCAGCACAATGGCGAAGGGGGCCATAAATAAAACAAACAATAGGGCCGTCAGAACGTTAAGGACGATGCGGCCCGTAGCACGTTTTTTTCCGTCCATCACATTTCGACCTCCTTACTCTTGCTATAGCTCACCTGAATGATCGACACAATCACCAGCACCAGAAAAAACACCACTGCCTTGGCTTGGCCCTGACCCATTTTAGAATACTTAAAAGAAGTATTGTATATATTCATGGCCAGGAATTCACTGGTATTGATGGCTTTTTTCATAAACACGCCGGCAGGCCCGCCATTGGTCAGCGCAACGTTAATATCATACATTTTAAAGGAGTTGGTCAAGGTAAGAAACAAAGAAATGGTAAAAGCGTTGGCCATTAGCGGCATTTGGATGCGGATCACCCGATTAAAGCTATTGGCCCCATCCACCTGGGCAGCTTCCATGACTGAGCGGGAAATACCCTGTATGGCCGCCACATAAATCGTCATAATATAGCCCGCGTATTGCCAGGTGGATACAGCGGCAATGGCGGGAATCACGGTATTTTTATCGGATATCAGGCTTTTCCCTAAAAGAACCAAGCCCAGATTTTTGCCCAGTACGGGCAGAATATTAATAAACACAAACTGCCACACCGTGCCAAGTACGATGCCGCCGATCAAATTAGGCACGAAAAACCCTGCCCGGTAGAAATTCCGCCCGGCCAGGTTATCGCTTGTAACCAGAAGAGATAAGATAAACGCCACCACATTCACAAGCGCCACATTCAGCACCGTGTAACCCACGGTAACCAAAAAAGAGTGCAGAAAAGCGGGCTCTTGAAAAATCACTTTGTAATTATTCAAGCCAATAAAGGTAGCGCTTGTGCTAATCCCATCCCACTGGGTAAAAGAATACCAAATGCCCATGAAAAACGGGATAACAATCACCATCACGAAGGTAAACACGGTTGGGACCAAAAAGAGAAACTCCGTTAGCTTACGCCGGCCACGGCTGGATAAACGATGCTTGGTGCGTTGCATGCGATTATCCCCCCTTTCGTTGAATAAGAGAAAGGGCAGGGCAGCTGCGAGACTGCCCCGCCCAATAAAACAAGGTGATTACAAGGTCGGGATGGTGGCAATGGCGTCGATCATCATTTCTTCGAAAGCGTCCACGTCGATGGTGCCAGTTGCCAGCAGTTCATAAATCTGGCCCAAAGTGCCCATGCCGAAGCCATCAGGCAATTTGTATTGCTGCCAGCTATAGGTCTTGCCAGCGGCGTTCCATGCCATCACAGATTTGGACAAGGGGGTGGTGGGTTCAAGTGTCACGTTGGTGAAGGCGGGAACCATGGCCGCATCTACTACCATGTATTTGGCACCTTCATCGGAGGTAGCCAGATAGTTCAAGAACGCTTTGGCTTCGTCGGCACTGCCGTCTTTGTTTACAACATACCAGCTGGGCGGGTTCACAAGAATGCCATCGGTATCCGCAGCTAAGAAAGCATGAGGCGCGTAAGCAATTTTGAAATCATACGCGATGCCAGAGCCTGCAATAGCGGCGTCCATCCAATTGCCCTGGTGATAGAAGGCCGTTTTGCCGTTTAAGAAAGCGACCATAGCCTGGTCCTGGGTACCGTTAACGAGAATTTCAGGATCGGAATACTTGAAGATCAGATCCACGTACTGGCAGTAGGCATGGAAGCGTTCCGCATCCACTTTGCCTTCCAGGCACAGATCGATAATGGAGGTATCATTGCGGTCTAAGCCTACGGTTAAGTAAGCATTGAAGTTGTGCAGACCGGTAACCCAAGTCATACCCTGAGCCACGGAAGCCGTCATAGATACCACGCCAGTAAGGCCCAGCTCATCCTTCATGGATTCGAGCTTTTCAAACGCAGCCTGGTAAGCAGCAAAGTTGATCAGCGTGGCGGGATCGATGCCAGCTTTTTCCAAAATGGAAGCGTTATAAGCCATGCCGTAGCCTTCAACTGCCACGGGGAAGCCAACGGTTTCGCCATCCGCACCAAGGTAGGCAGCGGCAGTGAGCTTGGTCCATTCTTCGCCAGTCAGGTCCGCAATCTTTTCTTTGTAAAGATCGTAATGCGTGGGGCCTTCAATAACGAAGATGTCCGGGTTGGTGCCGGCGGCGAATTCGGCCTTCAGGCCCGTGTTATAGTCCACAGAACCACCAATGGTAATGATCTTTACCGGAACGCCTGTCTTGGCGGTGTATTCAGCCGCATAGCCTTCCAGCACACTGCCAATTTCTACTTTGTTCTGGGCGATAATCACATCGGCAAACGCCGTTGCAGCACACAGAACCAGAACCAGGGCAAGAACCAGGGAAACAAGTTTCTTCATAGGGAAATCTTCCTTTTTATTTAGCCGCGCCTCTGCGCGGACAATTCATGTTTATCAGCCCTGCCAATTAAGAGGCTGGCCATTAAGGGTAATCGTAAACCCGGCAGTGATAAAATTTCCGTGCAATGAAAGGGTTTCTCCTTCCACTGCCCGGGTGATAATCAGGGTATGGGCCTCCCTTTGGGTAATGAGACAATCGCCGGAAAAAGCAGCGTATTGATCTCTTAACCCCATCAGCTTAATCAGCTTTTGCACTACTGGCCGCTTTATTTCTGCCTCCGCCTCCGAAATTGAATAGCCATGGCGGTTAATATCCCGGCCATTCTTGGTTTCTTCAAGAAGCGCTATGTCATTACGGCCTGCCATTAATCCCACATAATACACCTGGGGTATCCCTGGCGCAAAAATCTGTACCGCTCTGGCCAAAAGATACTTTGCGTCGTCTTCCCCCAACGCTGAATAATACGTGCAATTGATTTGGTATATGTCCAGGTTGTTATATGCAATACTATTATAGTCCCGTTTGACGTTGGCGCCGTATTCATATAAATGGTCCCTGGTCTTTTCAATTTCGCTATCAGGTAAAAGGCCTTTCACATCCACCACGCCAATTCCGTCATGGGTATCCAACGTAGTGTATTGCTTACGTGGGCAGATTTCAAGCCAATTTTTAAGGTACTTTGTCTGGCCAAAATAAAGGGCGTTCAGCAACAGCATTGGCAGTGCAAAATCATAGGTTGCGTAGCCTTTCAAGGCCAGTTTTTGCTGGATCGTGTAATGCTCATGAATTTCGGGCAGTATCGCGGCCCCATAGGGTTCAACAACACTTTGGCACATTTCAAGCAGCTCCCAAATTTCCGGTTCCTCAAAAAAGCAACTGCCGCCGGCCCGTTTTACCGCATAAGCGAAGGCGTCCAGGCGAATAATAGCGATCCCCCGCCGTGCAAGACCTTCCAGGTTTCTTTTAATAAACGCCCGGCCCTCCCCGCTCTTGGTGTTCAAGTCGATCTGTTCATCGGAAAACGTGCTCCACACCTTTTCAATACTGCCATCAGGGTGGCAGGCCTCAACATAGGGCGCTTTAGGCTTGCGCTTGTAAATAGCATCCTCCTGCGCTTTGGTGGGTTCGCCGCTTTCCCAAAAAGTCTTATACCGAAGGAAAAGCTCCTTGTACACCGATTTTTCGCCCTTTTGCAAAAAATCTATATACTCCGGGCTCTTGGCTGAGAGGTGGTTAATCATAAAATCCGCCATAATAGGAAACGACTGGGCAATGGCCTTTATGTCTTCCCATGTTCCAAAGGCTTCATCCACCTGGCTGTATGCCAGAGGCGCAAAACCCCGATCAGCGCTGGAAGGATAAAACGGTAAAATATGCACCGCTCCGATGGCACCAGAAAAATGGGCCACTAAAACCTCGCGCAAATCTTTGAGCCCCTGCCCAAATGCATCGGGGTAGGTTATCAATATAGCCTTATTCTCATTGCTCATGGCAACTGCTCCTTATTGGATTAAGATTACTATACCATGGATTTCTTCGTATGTCAATCGGTTGACATGTGCAATGTGTATGTTTTTTTCTTAACAAATAGTTTAATTTGCAATATACATTGTGTGACTTCATGTTTTGCGCTATAATACAGATAGTTACAGCGAAGGAATCGAGGAAATGCGTATGACAACCATCAAAGACGTGGCAAAAAAAGCGGATGTGGCTGTTACAACCGTATCAAGGGTGCTCAACAACCGTGGCTATATCAGCGATGAAACGCGGCAGCGTGTTTACGCCGCCATGGAAGCCCTTCATTACGAGCCTAACGAGCTTGCCCGTTCCTTATCCCGCAAGCATTCCCGGACCATTGGCGTTTTGGTGCCCACGATTATGCACCCTTTCTATTCCAAGCTCATCGAATATGTGGAAATTTACGCCCGACAGCATGAGTATAATATTTTATTATATTCCGCCAAAGCCGAAAAAGACGATATTCAGCGGTGCCTCGTGGGGTTTAAGGCCAATCGGGTCAGCGGTATCATTTGGTGTCTGCGGACCCAGTCAGCAGCACAGATCATTAAAAGCAGCATGCCAATGGTAGCGTTCGAACGGTCGCTGGATCTGAATATTACGGCTGTTTGCTGCGATAATCTATCGGGCGGCTTTCTAGCAGCCAAAGAATTAAATGATGTCGGCTGCAAAAACGTGGCCATCATCAGTGGCACAATGGACAAAAATCTACCTGCAGGCGGCCGCACAGAAGGATTCATAGGTGCATGCAGCCAATATGGAATGAAGGCCCAACGGTTTATTATGACAGAAGAGGAATTTATCGCCCGGGAATACTGGCCAAGCCTGACCCGCATTCTGATGGAGCATCCAGATTTAGATGGGATTTTCGCCACAAGTGATTTAATCGCCATGCAGGTTTTACAGCTCGCGAAAAAACAAGGTTTAAAAGTGCCGGACGATTTAAAGATCGTGGGCTTTGACGATGTGGAACTGACGCTGTTTACCATACCCCAGCTAACCACCATCCACCAGCCCCTTCACGAAATGTGCAGCCGCGCGGTATCGCTTCTAATGGCGCAAATCGCAGGGCAGCCTGTGGGTATTCAGGAGCCCCTTCCCGTTCGCCTGATCAAAAGAGGCTCCACCCGAAAAGAGCTAGAATTCGAATTTACCCATGCAAATGATAATGATTAAGGAGGTTGCCCCTTATGGATTTGTTCCACATTTCCCCCATTTCACTGAATAACCAAGACTTGCTTTTGCATGAAACCCTTTTCCACAGCGCTAACGGTTATCTGGGGGTCCGCGGGGATTTTGAAGAGGGCTACGCTCCCGGCATGCAGTCTGTGCGCGGCCTTTATATCAACGGGTTTTACGACATCGCTCCCATGCCCCAGGCCGAACCCCTGTATGGCCTTGTAAACGAAAAGCAAACAACACTGAACATCGCCGATGTGCAGGGTTGTCAGATTGAAATCGAAGGCGAAGCCTTTAGTCTGTTTTCGGGAACGCTGCTGGAATCAGACCGAAGTCTTAATATGGCAAAGGGCGTTTCCGTAAGACGTGCTCTGTGGCGTTCCCCCTTAGGGCACACCGTGGAAATCGCCATTACCCGCATGGCTTCCTTTGTAAGACCATCGCTTTTTACTATGGATTTTTCCATCACGCCCCAAAATTTTTCCGGCGAAATCATTTTTCGCTCCATCCACTCCGGGGATGTGCGCAATTTCGCCGATCCCAACGATCCCCGTCTGGCCTCCAGCAGCCACCAGCATTTGTTTGTAGATGAAGCCAGCTGCGAAAATGGCGTTTCCAAGGTGGTTGCCCATACGGCCCGCTCTGGCCAAAAAGTTTGCACACTGGTCAGGCATACGCTAAACAGCACAGCCAAAGTTTCCTTAACAGGCGTAACCCATGTAATCCGCGCCGCCCTCACGCAGGGACAAACCTTGCGGATGGTCAAGCACGTTTCCGTTGGCGATACGGTACACCACGGGGAACAGTTTATTGTCGCCGCTGAAAATGCCCTTGTTGGCGAAATAGATCAATTGTATCAAGAGCAAGCCCAATATCTGCAATTGTTTTTTAAAACCGCCCAGGTGGAAATCCAGGGAGATGAAGCCCTTAACCGGGCACTAAAATACAATCTTTACCAGCTTCTGCAAAGCGTTACCAAGGATGCAAGCGGCAACATGGCCGCCAAGGGGCTTTCCGGCGAAGGCTATGAGGGACATTATTTCTGGGATACGGAAATGTATTTGCAACCCTTCTTTCTTTTAACCAAGCCGGAGCTTTGCCGCAACCTTATCGCCTTCCGCTATAAAACCCTGCCCGCCGCCCGGGAAAACGCAAGGCTTTTGGGCCATAAAGAAGGGGCGCTGTACCCTTGGCGCACCATTATGGGCACAGAATGCAGCGGCTATTTTGTTTCGGGTACAGCAGCCTATCATATCAACGGCGCGGTAGGTTACTCCATCGCCCAGTATTACCTGGCCACAGAGGACGACGCTTTTATGAAGAAAATGGGCGCGGAAATGCTGCTAGAAATCGCCAGGCTTTGGCTTGATGTCGGCAGCTGGTATAATGGCCAGTTCCACATTAATTGCGTGACCGGCCCCGATGAATACACCTGTATGGTAAACAATAATTACTATACCAATCTTTTAGCCAGGCATAACCTGCGCTGGGCCGCTAGGTTCAACCCCGAGCATGCCAGGGCCTTCTTGGAAGCGGCGGAAAAGATGGTGCTGCCTTATGACCCGCAATTGGATATCAATCCCCAGGACGACAGCTTTTTGCAAAAAGCCAAGTGGGATTTCGATGCCGTTCCAAAGGAAAACCACCCACTGCTGCTCCACTATCATCCCCTGCATCTATACCGCTATCAGGTTTGCAAGCAGGCAGATACCGTTCTTGCTTATTTTGTGGATGAAGATGCCCAGGCAGAGCAAACCATGGCAAACTCCTACGCTTATTACGAAGCCATCACCACCCACGATTCTTCCCTTTCCAGCTGCATTTTCAGCATCATGGCCGCCCGTTTGGGGGAAGTTGAAAAAGCTTACCACTATTTCGGGGACAGCGCTAAAATGGATCTTGAAAACACCCATCACAACACCAAGGATGGCATTCATACCGCTAACATGGGCGGCAGCTTTATGGCCATTGTTTACGGCTTCGGCGGTCTGCGTCTTAAAGAAGACGGCCTGCATTTAAGGCCGTCCCTTCCTAAAGAATGGTCGGAATATACCTTCCGTATTACCTATCGTGGCTCCTTAATTGAAGTGACCGTCAATGGTTCCGGCTGCCATTTAGCTTTGCTGTCCGGCGATAAGCAAACCATTTTTGTCAATGGCAAAGCCATGACGATTGAGCTTTAATCCGCTTTGTTTTATGCCATTAAGGTAGCCTGCTTTGGGGCTGCTTTGGCATTGACTTCCTCCGGCTCATAGAAAGTCGGGATCACGTCATGCAAGGCGTCCACCATGTCCCCCTTGCTTTCCAGGCAATCTTCCAAAACCTTTAATTTTTCTTCGATCTCACTCCATTCAAAATGCTCGGGCTTGGTCACCATAACCTTATCGACCCCTGTCCTTGTAACACCCTCCGCATCCAAAATTAATTCCTCATACAATTTTTCCCCCGGCCGAAGCCCTGTGTACACAATCTGAACAGGGGGCTCCTCCGGGTTCCCATAAAGCATAATCATCCGTTCAGCCAAATCCTTTATCCGTACAGGCTTGCCCATATCCAATACGAACAATTCCCCTCCGGTAGCAATGGCCGCCGCCTGCAAAACCAAGCTAGCCGCTTCGGGAATGGTCATAAAATAGCGTATAATGTCCGGATGGGTCAGCGTTACAGGCCCCCCTGTCCGAATCTGTTTTTCGAAGATCGGCACCACGCTGCCGTGGGAACCCAATACATTGCCAAAACGCACCGCAGTAAACTGGGTGCCGCAGCCCTTATCCTGCAAGGCTTTGATCAGTATTTCCGCCATACGCTTGGTGGCGCCCATTACATTCGTCGGGTTCACCGCTTTATCGGTGGAGATCATGACAAACCGTTCCACCCCGTGGTTAATGGCGCATTGCGCCGTTTTATAGGTACCGAAAACATTGTTTTTTACCGCCTGGTGAGGGCAGCCTTCCATCAGCGGCACATGCTTGTGGGCCGCAGCGTGGATCACGATTTCCGGGCTGAACAGGCCAAAGACTTCTTCCAGCCTTTGGGGGTCGGTAATGGAGCCAACGCAGAGCTCCAGCGTGTTTTGCACCACTTCGCCATAAATGCCCTTCAGTTCAAAAAACAAATCGTACATGTAGTTTTCGCTGATATCATACAGCACGATCTTTTTAGGGCCATAGCTCATGATCTGCCGGCACAATTCGGAACCGATGGACCCGCCGCCGCCAGTAATCAGCACCACCTTGCCCTTGAACAGCGTCGATACCGCTGCCATATTCAAGTGCTTCTCTTCCCGGCCTAATAAATCCCCAATGTTCACATCCCGAACCCGGCTTACGGCTGTTTGCCCTGTTTTCACATCGGTAAGGGTGGTAATGGTGCGCAGGCGGCAGCCCGTATCCGCACAGGCCTCAATCAGCGGTTTCATATCCCCCTTGGGGGTAGCGATGGCGATCACGATATCGTCTATCCGGTATTCCTTGGCCAATTCTTTGACGTTGGCGGTACCATACACTACCGGCACGCTTAAAATGCGGGTGCCCCTTTTTTGCTCGTCATCATCCACGGCAATCACCACATGGCAATCCCCGTAGCGGCCCGCCTGAATATCCCGGATTACCGTGCTGCCCGCCCATCCGGCACCAACCACCATCACCCGTTTGCCCGAATGTTTGGGGATCAGCACATTGCCGTGGCGTACCTGGTACAGTATTCTTCTTAAGAAACGGGAACCGCCTACCAGGCACAGGATCAATAGCCAGCAAAATAAATAAACCGGTCTTGGCATCAGAAAATAATTGTTATTAGGATCGTACAGAACAAAGGAAATCAGATATGTTGAAAACGCCCCAACCAGAGAGCTTAGGATGATCTGCACCAGTGAATCAATACTGGCGTAGCGCCAAATCACTTTATAAAGTCCGAACAAATGAAAGGCAGCGAAGCACAAAAGAGAAAGCATGGGCGCTGTGTTGCGCACATGTAACAATTGTTCTGCCGGAGCGTGCATATCGTAATAAAGCTGGCAGGCCAGCATCATGGCCGCGTTTACCAGAAACACGTCCAGCAGCATAACCCCAATGCTTCTTAACCGATTCAAAAAGGTTTTTTTCTTCATCTTAACCGCCTATCACAACCATATTTCAGCCTGTATTATACCACATACAGCCGCTTTATGGAAACCCGCAAAAAAAGGTTTTTACATAAGCGGCACCGAAATATATTAAGCTGAATCCAATTTGTATGGAGGCCTGTTTTAGATGAAATGCCCCCAATGCGGCCAATGGAACCAAGCATCCTTTACTCGCTGCTTCAAATGCGGCGAACCGCTCTACACCACCGATGCGGTTCCTTCGCACGGCGTTACCACGCCCGAATGGCAAAAGGAGCTTAAAACCGATAGCCAGCGTAACCATATTCATGTGGATGAAGACGGCCAGGTGCAGGAAGTAGCCGATACCCGTGAAGTGCTGGCCACCAGCATGAGCGAGCTGAAACGGCGCAAAATCCGCGGTGATGCCCACCAGCGGGAATTACGCAAAGAAGCTGCTGCCCGGGGCATGGCTCCTTCTAACCGGGATATTGTTAAGCATACCTCCCGCCAGACCTTCTTCACCTTCGATGAACGTGACACAGCCACTGTTTCCCGCGTTTCTTCCGCAACGGCGGAGCAAAACCAGCTGCCCATGTTCGACAGCCTGGACGATTCCGGTTCGGTGGATTATGAGTTTCATCAGTCCGCCGGGCCTTATTACCCCCGTCCCCAGGATGTAAACTATAAAAAAGTCGCAGTCCACCGCATTGGCCTGCGGCGGGTATTGCGGGTGCTGCTGATTTTGGTTATCATTGCCGGACTAGGCTTTGGGGGCACGGTTGTATACAATCTTATACAAAAGCAGCAGGAAGCGAAAAAGCAAAAAGCCATGCCGGTTATTACCGCTTCCATGCAGGACGACCTGGCCGCCCATACGATCTTGATTCCGGGAGAGGAAGGCACGTATATCTACATCCGAGAGCTTCGGCTCACCTACCAAGTCACCGACGGCTTTGCCACTGTGGAAGTGCCCGATCACACATGGTATGACGATTATCAAGAATACCTGCAATCCACCATGACGGTCACCCTAACACCCTTTCAAAAAACCGCTTCAGGCCAGCAAAAGCCCATGGATTTGATTACCTACGATATTGAAATTCCCCTGTCGAAAATCGAGCTGCTTTCCCCGGACGTAACTCGTCTCAACGTATCCACCGCCATGTATACCATTAAATTCCGGGTTCAAGAGAACAGCACGGTTTTTATCAACTCCGAAAACCTAACCGACATGGTGAACCTGGAAGGCGGCGACGTAACCTATAATGCCACCTTGCAGCCCATAGGGGATAACGTTTTTACCATTTCTGTCAGAAGCCAGCACTGCCGGGAAAACAAAGTAAGCCTGGTGCTCTACCGCCCGGTTCAGGAAATTCCCCTGGACTTGGCTTCCGATACCTATACAAAAAGCTCTAAAAAGGAAATGAAGATCACTGCCACCACCCTACCTGGCGCCAAAGTGAACGTCACTTCCCCTCACACCGATTTGAACATTACCGATGTGGATTCCACCGGCTCCTTCTATTTCTATGCCATATTCGACCACATCGGCTATAACACAGTCACCGTTACGGCCGATTACCCCGGCAAGGCTCAATCTGTTCTGGATTATGAAGTGTATTATGTGCCCCCGGCTTCGGAATACACCAGCAACGCCTGGGGAGCCAACAGCGACTACCTTGATTTGTTGTCCAACAACGCCCTGCGTGTTAAGCAGACCCAGAAATATAAGTGCGTGGGCGCTATCCAATATATTGTTTCTGAAAAACCTCAGATGGCTGTTATGAACGTAGGTACAGGGGATGAAGTCCGTTTAGTGCTGCTGGAAAACAATACGCGAGATACCTGGGAAGTAGGCAAAACATACGATATTTATGGCGATGCCTATGGCATGTATAACGATATGCCTTGGCTGCAAGCCCGTTATACCTACAATCCCCGGTAGTCGTTAAACGCTTGAACCCTGTGGCCGTTAAACCCCACCACGGTTTTAGCCTGATAAAGGGAATTTAAAATTGCTTCCTCGGTACATTCGCCTATGGCCCTAAAAGGTATGTTCATAAAGCTTTCGTTTAAGACGCGCGTCTCCCGAATGGGGGGTGCGTCGTTTTTAATGATATCCGCAGTGGTAAAACCCAACACGATTTCTCCGCTGCCGTGGCCAATGTAAGAACCAAGCCGCGCCATGCCCACCGAGGCCCTTTTAATAATCCGCTTAAGCTGGCGGTTGGAAAGGGGCAAATCAGTAGCCATGACGATAATAATAGAGCCCTTATCACATTCATCTTCAAGGGTCAGCCTTTCACCTATCTTTTCCCCATCAATGCACAGGTCTTTTTGATTGCCGTAGTTGCTTTGCACCAAAACCCCAAGGGTGAAGCTTTCCCCACCAATCTCCATTACCCGGGACGCAGAGCCAATGCCGCCCTTCATTCCATAACAGACCGTGCCCCGGCCCGCGCCCACCGCTCCCTGTTCAAAATGAACACTGGCGGAACGGATGGCTTCGAAGACTTCCTTTTGCCCCATTGCCCGGTGGCGGATGTCGTTCAAAAAGCTGTCGTTGCACTCCATAACAATGGGGTTTAACGACGGGGGCGCTTCCAGGCCTTCTTCTTCGCATCGGTTCAATGTATATTGTACTAAAGCATCATGCACCAATCCCACGTTTAAGGTGTTGGTTAAAGCGATGGGCGTTTCAATGGTACCCAGCTCCTCCACCTGCACAAGTCCCAAGGATTTGCCAAAGCCGTTAATCACAAAGGCCGCACCATTGTGCTTATTGTAAAACAGATTTTCACCAGCCGGCAGCACCACCGTTACCCCTGTTTGATGGTTCTTTGTATCGATGGTGGCGTGGCCCACCAAAACGCCTTTCACGTCCGTAATCTGGTTGTTTTTCCCCTTTTCCATGGAATCACCCTTTCTGTTATGGTGGTTGTATTCTTTTTGTTTTCGCCTTTTCCTGCATAAATTCTCGGTTTACATATGCTAATTGATTATGTTATGATTGATTAAATTCTATTTTGGTGCTTTTTAATAGAAGGAGGAAAAAAACATGAGGAAAATCCTATCGTTTGCCCTATGTCTTATCCTAGCGCTATCCCTGCTCGCCCCGGCAATGGCCGAAGAAGTTTACACCCAACTGTATTCAGGCGAGGTTCCTTCGCTGAATCACCTCAAAGCCTCCCAGCAGCACGAGCATGCTGTGGCCGCCAATGTGATCGATACCCTGGTGGAATACGATTGCTATGGTAACCTCTTGCCCTCCCTTGCCTTGTCCTGGGAAAGCTCTTCAGATGGCCTGGTATGGACCTTCAAGCTTCGCGAGAATGTGAAATGGGTAGACTACCAAGGCAATGCCGTAGCCGATCTTACCGCTAACGACTTTGTTTCCGCCGCCAAGTATATCGTAACGGCAGCAAACGAAAGTCCTATTTCGAACCAAATGAGCATCCTAAAAAACGCAGAAGCCTATTATAACGGCGAAATCACCGATTTTGCCGAGGTAGGCGTTAAAGCGCTGGATGATTATACGCTTGAATATACCTTAGAATCCCCCGTTCCCTACTTCCTTTCCACGTTGACCTATACGAACTTCCTGCCCGCTTATGGCCCCCTTTTGGATGAACTGGGCACGGATTTTGCCACCGCCTGCGATAAAGCGTATTACTGCGGTGCCTATTACGTTGCGGAGTATGAACCCCAGGTTCGCCGCGTTTACGCAAAGAACACCTTGAACTGGGATGCTGATAATGTTTTTATCGACAAAATTCAGCTGATCTACAACGAACAGTCCGCCACCCTGGCCCCCACCGCCGTTTTGCGCGATGAAGTGGATTACGCGCTGATCGACACCGATATTTTGGATGATTGGAAGCAGACCAACCCCGATCTGCTGAGCCGGGGCCGCGCCATTCCCGACTACAGCTATTTCTACACCTTTAACTTCAGCCCCAAGTTTGACGCTGAATATGAACCGGAAAATTGGCTCATCGCCGTTAACAACTCCAACTTCCGCCACTCTATCATGAGCGCCTTTGACAGGCAATACGCCATGAGTGCTATGATTCCAGAAGGCGCGGAAAATCTCACCCAAAACAGCATTACCCCCAAGACCTTCGCTATTCTTGACGGCGTGGATTACGCTTCCCAGGATGTGTTGACCGCCACCTTACAATATTTCTTCAATCCCGAAAAGGCTCTTGAATATAAGACCAAGGCCATTGAAGAACTGACCGCTGCCGGCGCCACCTTCCCCATCAAGCTCGTGCTTGGCTACAAGGGCAGCGATACCGCTTGGGAAAACGAGCAAGTGCTCTTAAAGCAGCAGATTGAATCTGTACTGGGCACCGATTATATTGAATGCGTGCTGCTTCCCGGCCCCTCCACCGACTTCCTGAACATTACCCGTAAAGGGGGCTTGTACGGCCTCATGCGCTGCAACTGGGGCGCGGATTATCAAGATCCCGAAACCTTCGCAGAACCCTTTGTCATTAAAAAGGATGCGGAAACTGGCGAACGCGTAGGCAACAGCTATAACCGCATGGATCTGATGCTGGACTCAGACTTTGAAGAAACCAAGAGCATTTTAAACGCTTATTACGCTACTACAGATGCCGCTCGGGCCGAAACAAGCGATATGACCGCCCGTTATGCGAAGTTTGCCCAAGCCGAGGCCATGCTAATCGAAAGCGCCCTGTTTATCCCCTACTACATCAGCCCCGCCGAATACCATGTTTCCAAGCTTAACAGCTACGAAGGCTCCTATGCCTCCTTCGGTATGTCCATCCTCCGCTACAAGGGGCAAAAGCTTTATGACCACTTCATTACAGCTGAAGAAGATGCAGCAAACTATGCCGCATGGCAAGCGGGAATGGCCAAATAATTAAGTTTCGTTTAAGGGGAGGAACCCTATGGCAACATAGGGTTCCTCTCATGCAAACTAAAGGGGATTCTTGATGCTTAAGTACATATTAAAGCGCGTTTTGCGCTCGCTGCTAACCCTAGTGATTATTCTTTCCATTGTTTTTATATTGGTACGCCAAATGCCCATATCGGGCTATTTCCCCAATTATGAAAAAATGACGCCCTCTCAAATTCAAAACGGCATTCATGAAATGAAACTGGATTTGCCCATGCATGAGCAGCTTTTCTATTTCTTTAAGGATTTGCTTCATGGCGATCTGGGCACCTCCCGCATTTATCGCAACAATGTCCCTGTAACAGAAATTCTGGCCCCTAAAATCCCTGTATCGATCCAATTAGGCTGCTATTCTATCTTGCTGGCCATGTGTTTGGGTATTCCCTTGGGGGTGTTGATGGCCAAATACAAGGGCAAGTTTTTAGATCAGATCGGCACAGGCTACATTGTGCTTATTCAGGCTGTTCCGGCTGCGGTGTATTTTTTGTTCATCCAGCTATACGGAACAGAGCTTTTACATACCAAATTGCTTTTTGATGCCTCTTCCTTTAAATCCTGGATACTGCCTGTTTTCTCCATGTCCCTGGGCAACACCGCCTATTATGCCATGTGGGTTCGTCGGTATGTGATCGACGAAAGCCGCAAGGATTATGTGATGCTGGCCAGAATCAAAGGCGTATCAGAGGGCAAAATCATGTTCCGACACGTTTTTAGAAACGCCTTTGTGCCCATGGCCCAGTATCTGCCCACCTCTTTTTTAAACACCGTTATTGGCTCCATCTATATTGAATCCCTCTACTCAATCCCCGGCATGGGCGGATTGTTGGTAGATGTAATCAAGCGGCAAGACAATGCCATGGTTCAGGGCATTGTGCTTCTATATGCCTGTGTGGGCATCATTGGGCTTATTATCGGGGATTTATTGATGGTGTTGCTTGACCCCCGCATCAATCTTACCAAGAAAGGGGGCAACCGTTAATGCCTATTTTGAAAGACCCGAAAATTCAAGATTTCGAAATGAGCGTTTCCGAAGCGTTCCAGTTTGCCACTTTCAATGAACAGGAAGTAGAACGTACCGGCATCAGCCATTATTCCTACTGGCGTTCCACCTTTCAGGCATTTAAAAAGCGCAAGCTGGCTATGCTTCTGCTTTGCCTGGTAGCACTGATCTTGTTATTTACCTTCATCCAGCCCCTTCTTCCCAACCAGTACGATCCTTTTTTAGTGAATAATAACGCCAAGGGTCTGCCTAACAAAAACCAGCAGCCCAGCGAACAATTCTGGCTTGGCACCAACAACATCGGCCAGGATCTATGGGCGCGAATTTGGTCAGGCACCCGCACATCGCTGATCATCGGCATATCCGTAGCGCTGATCGAGGCCTTTGTAGGCATCCTGGTAGGGGTTTTATGGGGCTATGTGCGCAAGCTGGATTTCGTTTTTACTGAACTATATAACGTATTGGATAACATACCAAATACGGTGATCCTCATTCTTGTCTCTTTTATCCTAAAACCCGGTATGGGCACGATTATCTTTGCCCTTTCCCTAACCGGGTGGATCGGCATGGCCCGGTTTGTGCGCAACCAGATCATTATTATACGTGATCGGGATTACAATGTGGCTTCCCGTTGTCTGGGCACCGGCACCTTCCGTATTATCTTGCGTAATCTTCTTCCTTACCTGGTATCGGTGATTATGCTGCGCATGGCTTTATCCATTCCCGGCGCCATTGGTTCCGAGGTGTTCATCACCTACATTGGCCTTGGGCTGCCCGCTACCATTCCCAGCTTAGGAAACCTCATTAACACAGGTCGCACCCTGATGATGAGCCCCAATCTTCGCTACCAGCTTATCTACCCCACCATTATTCTTTCGATTGTGACCGTTTCGTTCTATGTGATCGGCAACGCTTTTTCCGATTCCGCCGATCCCAAGAACCACTTATAAGGAGGGAATGAATATGAACGAACTCATTCTCTCGGTAAAAAAACTAAACGTAAAATTCACCCTGCGAGGCAAGGTGCTTCATGCCATCCGGGAAGTGGATTTGGATGTATACCGGGGCGAAAGCCTGGCCATCGTAGGCGAATCCGGTTCTGGCAAATCGGTTCTGAATAAAAACTTTATCGGCCTGCTTGACCCCAACGGCTTTATCGATGGGGGCGAGATTAGGTATTATTCTGAAGCTGAAAAGCTGAAATCCATTGCACAAAAGGATGAAGAGGGCCGTTCTTATATCGATTTAGCTGCTATTAAAAAGGAAAAGGATTGGCTTAAGATCCGGGGCAGTGAAATTTGCATGATTCCCCAGGACCCCATGACCAGCTTAAACCCCCTTAAAACCATCGGCGCCCAGCTGATCGAAGCCATTAAACTGCACCGTGGGCTTAAAGGTAGCGCGGCCAAAAAGGCCTGCATCAGTATTTTAAATGATGTGCGGATCGATAACCCGGGAAAGCGCTATAATCAATACCCTCACGAGCTTTCCGGCGGCATGCGCCAGCGGATCGTTATCGCTATTGCCATTGCCTGCCAGCCCCAAATCCTCATATGCGATGAACCTACCACCGCTTTGGATGTAACCATCCAGGCCCAGGTGCTTCATTTGCTTAAAGAGCTTAAAGAAAAATACAACCTGACCATTTTGTTTATCACCCACGACTTGGGCGTGGTAGCCAATATCGCCCAGCGTGTGGCTGTAATGTACGCCGGGGATGTGATCGAAATCGGCCAGGAAGATGAAATCTTCTATTCCCCCGCCCACCCTTATACCTGGGCCCTGCTTTCCAGCCTCCCCCAGCTTAGTAAAAAGGGAGATACCCTTCTTGCCATCAAGGGCACGCCGCCTAACCTTTATAAGGATGTAGTAGGTGATCCCTTCGCCCAGCGAAATCCCAATGCTTTGGAGATCGACCACATGCTGACGCCGCCCTATTTCGACGTTACCCCCACCCACAAAGCAAGAACATGGCTGCTGGACCCTCGTGCCCCGAAGCTGGAGCCTCCTGAAATTCTTAAAAACATTAAGAGCTTAGGAGGTGAAATCCATGAGTGAAAACAATGTAGTGCTTTCCGTTAAGGGGTTAAACGTGGTTTTCGGCCACGGCCGCAGCCGCTTCCATGCTGTAAAAGATGTATCCTTTGATGTCTATAAGGGCGAAACCTTCGGCCTGGTAGGCGAATCCGGTTCTGGCAAAACCACTATCGGCCGCACAGTGATCCGTGTAAACCCGGCCCATAGCGGGAAAATCACCTTTAACGGTCAGGTGATCTCCGGCAAAATCGATAAAGCGCTGGATAAGCTTTTGCCCCGGAAAATTCAAATGATTTTTCAGGACCCTATGGCCAGCCTTAACGAACGGGCCAAGATCGATTATATTGTTTCCGAGGGCATTCGCGGCCAAGGGTTAAGCAAGCAAGAAATAACCGACAGGGTCAACACGGCGCTGGAAGATGTGGGCCTGCTGCCGGAATTCTCTTCTCGGTTCCCCCACGAGTTTTCCGGTGGCCAGCGCCAGCGTATCGGCATCGCAAGGGCGCTGATTATGAACCCGGAACTGATCGTGGCCGACGAGCCCATCTCCGCGCTGGATGTTTCCATCCGGGCTCAGGTATTAAACCTCATGAGCGAGCTTAAGAAAAAGCGGGAACTAACCTATCTTTTCATTTCCCACGATTTAAGCGTTATGCGCTTTATCTGCGACCGCATCGCGGTGATCTATAAAGGCGAAATCGTAGAGCTTGCGGAAACAGAAACTCTTTTCCGCCACCCTTTGCACCCCTATACCAAGGCACTTTTATCTGCCATCCCCCAGCCAAACCCAGAGGTGGAAAAGCGAAAAAAGCTTCTGGTGTACGATCCCGCTTGCCACGATTATACAATGAGCAAGCCCAGCTTCACAGAAGTTGAGCCAGGCCACTTTATCTACGCCAATGAACATGAATTGGCGCAATATCAAAAGGAATTAGTGTAAATGGGCAATACTGTTATCATTGCCGAAAAGCCCAGCGTTGGCCGGGATATTGCCAAGGTCCTAAAATGCAATACCCGGGGCGACGGCTTTTTAAAAGGCGAAAACCATATTGTAACCTGGGCGGTTGGCCACCTGGTATCCCTTCAGGAGCCCGATGAGTTAGACGAAAAATATAAAAAATGGCGCATGGGTGATCTGCCCATTTTGCCGGACACCATCCCCTTAAAAGTGCTGCCTTCTACCCGTAGCCAGTTCAGCATCATAAAAAAACTGATCAACGACCCGGAAACAGATTCCCTTATCTGCGCCACTGACGCAGGGCGTGAAGGGGAGCTTATTTTTCGTTACATCTACGATAAAGCGGGCTGCCAGAAGCCCTTTGCGCGACTATGGATCAGTTCCATGACGGATGAAGCCATTAAGGATGGCTTTGCTTCTCTGCGCCCGGGGGGGGATTACAATGGTCTGTATTTAAGCGCCAAGGCCCGTTCGGAATCCGACTGGCTGGTAGGGATGAATTTAAGCCGGGCCTTTACCCTGCGCTATAACACCCTGCTTTCCATCGGACGGGTCCAGACCCCTACATTGGCTATTTTAGTGAAGCGGCATAAGGAAATAGTGGACTTTAAGCCAGAAAGCTACCATTTGCTCAACGCCGATTTCGGGGACTACAAGGGGGCTTGGTTTAAGGAAGGCCAGCAAAACGATACCCGCCTGGAAAGCAAGGATGCGGCGGATGCCATCGCTAAGAAGGTCAAGGGCAAAGAAGCCAAAGTCACCCTGGCGGAAACCAATCAAAAACAGGAAATCGCGCCCCAGCTATACGATTTGACCACCCTGCAAAGAGATGCCAACCGCTTGCTTAGCATGACAGCGCAAAAGACCCTGTCCACCGCCCAGAGCCTGTACGAAACCCACAAGGCCATTACCTATCCAAGAACCGACAGCCGCTATTTATCCAAGGACATGGTAGGCCGCACATCCCAAACTTTAAAGGCCCTGCCCGCCAAATACCAGCCTTATGTGCAAAGGGCTCTGCCTGATGGCAAGCTGCCCTTTTTCAAGCGCGTGTTCGACGATACGAAGGTTACCGACCACCACGCCATTTTGCCTACGCCTAAAACCGTGAACCTGGACAAGCTTTCCACAGAAGAAAGGAACCTTTTCGATTTAATTGCACGCCGGGCACTGAATGCCTTTTACCCACCCTTTGTTTACGATGCCACCAAGATTATCACTGCATGTGAGGAAGAAACCTTCCGCACCACTGGGCGCACCATTATCGATCCCGGTTGGAGGGTGCTGGAACTGAGCGGTAAAACAAAAAAGGACGACGATGAAGCCGCTCTGCCTATTCTATCCCTTGGGGACACCCGGAAGATTGAAAAAGTCACCATCAAAAGCGAATCCACCAAGCCCCCTTCCCCTCATACCGATGGCACGCTGCTGTACGCCATGGAACACGCGGGGCGGGAAGTGGAAGACGAAGCATTAAAAGAACAAATGAAATCCGTAGGCCTTGGCACCCCAGCCACACGGGCAGCTATTATTGAACGGTTGTGCAAGGTAGGCTACGCCGCCCGAAAGGGCAAAACCATCGTGGCCACCGATAAAGGCGTACAATTGATTAGCATTGTGCCCCGTGAATTGGCTTCCCCTGAAATGACAGGCAAATGGGAACAGGGTTTGGAAGAAATCGCCACCAACCAGCAAAACAACCAGGCCTTTATATCCGATATCAAAGGCTTTACCGCCAATCTTGTAACCTTCGCCAAGGAAAACAAGGTGGAAGCCGCCTTCCCTGAAGACCCTTCCCGGCACAAATCCGGCGGCAAGCCTGCCTCGCCCCCTCTGGAGGGGATTACCTGCCCCTTGTGTAAAGAAGGCACTGTCCACGAAAATTCCAAAGCCTTTTATTGCAGCCGCTACCGGGAGGGCTGTAAATTGACCATTTGGAAAAACGCTCTGGAAAGAAGTGGCGGCCCCATTTTAAGCCCCAAGCTTGTTACCTTGGTTTTAAAAGATAAAAATGTCCAGGGTTCCAGCGGCGTTATTACATTAAATGAATCCAATATTACCTTTACCTCCAGGGCCAACCCCGGCACTCCCTACACCCTTTCCATTATTGGTAAAAAATAAGTATATATACCTTGATTCTTTACCGGCAATACGGTAAAATGTGCGTATTACATCTGCCGTGTTTAAGGAAGGAACAGCTATGTCATCAAGCGGGTTGAAAAGGCTATCCCACAAGTTCCGGCATATAGAACTGTTCGACACGGCCGGCATGTCTAAATCCCTGCGCCAGAGCCTTTACTGGGTCATTTGGGGTGTAACGGCGGGGATGCTCTGCTTTAACGTAACAGGCGGCGCGGCCTGGACAGGTTTCCAAAGGGAAGTCATCGGCGCCAACGATTTTGAACTGGGGCTGATCGCCGCCATTCCGGTGGCGGCCAACGTGCTGCAAATACTCTTTAGTTTCTTGATGGAGCGAAAGCGCAACCGCCGTTTTCTCTTCCTCTTTTTTGGCATTATCGGCCGCAGCTTATGGATCCCCATTGGCCTGATTCCATTCTTTGTCCCCGTATCGGCCCATACCATGCAAATCCTCTTTACCATTGCCTTCGTGGTGCTGGTATCTATTGGTAACTCTTTTGTAAACCTGGGTTTTGCCAGTCTCATGGGCGATCTTGTGCCCATGGGCATTCGAGGTCAATATTTCAGCGCCCGGCAGAAGGTTTCCCTTGTGGCGGGTATTTTAGCAGGTCTTTTGGTATCTTATATTATTGATACCTTTGGTACGGTAGGTTATTCTATTGCGCTGATTCTGGCAGGCATTGCCGGCGTGGCGGATATTTGCTGCTTCTTCTTTTTCAAATGGCCGCCTATGGCTGGCAGTGAAGAAACCACCGCTCCCGAAAGCCCCTTTAAAATGATTAAAGAGGTTTTCAAAAACAAGAGATTCATGGGACTGTGCCTGTTTTTCACCTGCTGGCATTTTTCCATCGGCCTTTCAAACCCTTTTAACAATGTGTATCTTATTGAAGTGATGCAGCTTTCCTTTGTAGAAATTACCCTCTATTCCCAAATCGTTTCGAACCTGACCACCGTGCTTTCCGTGGCCTTCTGGGGCCGTGCCATCGATCGGTATGGCAACAAGCCTGTTATGCAGTTCGTGGGCTTTATCTGCATGTTTCTCTCCTCTCTATGGCTGTTTATGAAGCCGGGTAATATCCCATTGGTGCTTTTCTTCCATTTTATGTCGGGCTTGTTCTGGATTTCTATCGATCTTGGCCAGCAGAATTTATATTTAAGCCTTTCCCCCCAAAAGAATCGTTCGGTCTATGTGGCTGTATTCTTCGCCATGATCAACCTTTGCGGCGTGGCTTTGGGTAACACCATTGGCGGCGCGCTGGTGCAGGGGCCTTTTACCGCTATGGCAGCCACGGGCTTTCGCTTGTTCGGTATTACTTTGAACAAGTACCACTATATTTTCCTTTTAAGCACCCTCCTTCGCATTACCGTTATGCTTACCTTTTTGCCACGGGTCCAAGAGGAAGGCTCTGTAACCGTCTGGCAAATGCTGGCCACGGCTAAAGGAAGCGCTGCCCTACGGTTTAAACGTTTCCACGCAGCGGTGGTGCGCAAGCAGGTCATCCGCCGTTACCATCGAAATAACAAACATGAAAGTGAGTGATAACCATGGCAAAAACCATTCCCTTAAGAAATGAGCTGGATCCCAAATATTTCTGGCGTGTTGAAGACTTATATGAAACCAAGCAGGCTTGGCTGGATGCTTTCGGCCAATTAAAGGCTGCTTGTGAAACCCTTTCCAATGATCAGGGCAAGCTGGAAGAAAAGGCTGAAGAGGCTATTCGCCTTTATTTTAGCGCCGTGGAAATGGTCAGCAAGCTTTATACCTATGCTCACATGCAAAAAGATACCGATGGCGGCAACAACGATCACCGTGCCACCTTCGACATGATCGCCTCCCAATGGGTGGCCTTCCAATCTGCCGCCTCCTTCCTACGCCCGGAGCTGATCGCCATGGATGAAGCCAAACTGGATGCCCTTTTAAACGATCCTGACATGGCGGATTACACCCGCTACCTTGAAGGCCTCAAAAGAGAAAAACCCCATACCCTTTCTGCCCAAGAGGAACGAATTCTGGCGATGACAGGCGAAATGGCCAACGCGCCGGATGAAATCTACTCCGCTTTTGTAGACGTAGATATGTCCTTCCCTGATGTGCTTAATGAGCAAGGGGAAACTGTTCCTTTCTCAGAAGCCACCTATTCCCCTTTGATCCACTCCAAGAACAGGGCAGTGCGTGAAGAAGCCTTTAAAACCATGTTTGAAACCTACGCAAAATTCGGTACCACTCTTGGCAGCACCTATGCTGCCAGCGTAAAGAAGGATTGGTTCTACGCCCAATTGCGCCATTTTCCCACCTGCGTGGAAGCGGAACTGTTCGGCAATGAAATTCCCCTTTCCGTTTACGATAACCTGGTGTCCACCATTCATGAAAGCCTGCCGATACTAAACGATTATCTGGCTGTGCGCAAGAATGCCCTTAAGCTGGATGAACTTCACATGTACGATCTGTACTGCCCGATTATCGATTCCTTCGACATGGATATGCCCTATGATCAAGCCTACGAAACCGTAGTGAAGGGCCTCCAGCCCATGGGCGAAGAATATGTTTCCCATTTAAAGGAAGCCTATGAAAACGGCTGGATCGATGTTTTCCCCAACAAGGGTAAGCGTTCCGGCGCTTATTCCACCAGTGCCTATGGGGTACATCCTTATGTGCTTTTGAACCATAACGATAACCTGGACGGCGCCATGACCATTGCCCACGAAATGGGGCATGCCATGCACAGCTTCTGTTCCAACGCCGCCCAGTCCTTCGCCAAGGCGGATTACTGCATCTTTGTGGCGGAAGTAGCCTCCACCTGCAACGAGATTATTGTAATGAAGCACTTAATGGAAGTGTATAAAGACAATAAAGCTGCCCTGGCGTTCCTTTGCAACCACCTTTTGGAGCAATTCAGAACCACCGTGTTTCGGCAGACCATGTTCGCGGAGTTTGAACGCGTGTCCCACCAAATGGTGGAGGCTGGCCAACCCTTGACAAGGGACGCCTTGTCCAAGGCCTATTATGAACTGAACCTGCTTTATTATGGCGGCGTGTGCAACGTGGATGAACTGATCGCCGATGAATGGCTGCGAATCCCCCATTTCTACCGGGCATTCTATGTGTATCAATACGCTACAGGCTTTTCTGCCGCTGTCTACCTGGCCAACCGGATTTTAACGGAAGGCGAAGCCGCTGTAAAAGATTATTTCAAGTTCTTATCTGCCGGTTCTTCCGTTCCGCCTATCGAAGCCCTTAAATTGGCCGGAGTGGATATGGCTAAGCCTGAACCAGTACTCAGCGCCATGCAGGTGTTTAAGGATACATTAGAGCAGTTCAAGGCTCTCATTTAAGGAGGATATTCTAAATGATGCAAGGTTACGACAAGCAGGAAGCCAAAGCCTATATTCTCAACAAAGTAGACCGCCGCATGTACGCGGAGTTGGACCCTATATTGGATCAACTGATTTTCGACGCCATCGATTACGATATGACCTATATGCACGAAGCTGGGGTGATCGATGAGGCGGGCAACGCAGGCGATCATTATTATGATGACGACGATGCCTTTGAGTATATTCTGGACCGTATCGCCACCAAGCATAAAATGTCCGCTGATCTGGCTATGAAATGTGCCTCCTTATTGGATGACTATATGGATTACCAGCAGGCGTACCTGGAACTCAAAGGCCTAGTAGACTGGGATTAACAGGGTGCTGCCTTGCGCCCATTTAAGGGATGTATCTCTTAAACATCCCAGCTTTTTTCCATTGAAAGGATGATTTGCGTTGAAACTTGCACAGTTGCTTTCCGACCGCTTTAAGGATTGGCCCCAGGATGCCCAGATCAAAAGCCACGGGCTTTCTTTAAGAGGCGGCTATATTAAACACGTAGGCTCCGGCATCTTTTCCCTGTACCCGCCCATGCGCCGGGTTACTCGTAAAATAGAAGCCATTATCCGCCAGGAAATGGATGCCATCGATGGCCAGGAGGTGCTCTTCCCCGTAGCGCTCCCCGCCTCCCTTTGGGAAGAATCCGGCCGGTATGAATCCGTCGGGGCGGAGCTTTTGCGCTTTAAAGACCGCAACGAATCTCCCATGGTTCTTGGCATGACCCATGAAGAAGCGGCCGTGCACCTGGCAAGGGAATACGGAGAAAGCCATTTGCGCTATCCGTTTATGATCTACCAGATCCAGACCAAATTCCGGGATGAAAAGCGCCCTCGGGGGGGCCTGATCCGCGTGCGGGAGTTTACCATGAAGGACGCCTATTCTTTCCACACCTCTCAGGCCGATCTGGAAGAATATTATGCCCGCTGCCACAAAGCCTACGAAAACATTTTCAGGCGTGCAGGGCTCAAAAATTTTATCTCTGTGGCTTCCGACTCGGGCATGATGGGGGGTAATCTCTCCCACGAATTCATGTTGCTGACCCCTGTTGGGGAAGACACACTGGCCCTTTGCCCCCACTGCGGCTACAGCGCCAACATGGAGGCCGCTCCCAGCATCATTCACAACACCCCCGATGCCGAAAGTGAACCGCTAATATTAACCCCTACCCCCAACATGAAAACCATCGAAGAAGTCTGCGCGTTCTTAAATAAAGACCAGCGCCATTCTGTGAAGGCTGTTGTCTACCAGCGAAACCTTGACGATAGCTATGTGGTGGTGTTCCTGCGGGGGGATTTGGAAGTAAACGAAGCCAAGCTCACCAAGCAGCTGGGCTGCGATGTGCATCCCGCTGTTGTCACTGAAACCTGCGGCCTGTGCGCTGGTTTTATTGGCCCCTATGCGTTAGGTTCTAAAGCCACTGTGCTTTACGATGGTTCTTTAAAAGGCTTAAGCAATTTGGTAGCCGGAGGCAGCCAGGCAGATCACCACTACACCGGCCTTTCCATGGAAAGGGATATCCCCGCCGCCAGCTATGGCGATTATGCCAAGATCATCCAGGGTGGCATCTGCCCTCAGTGTGGCAACACAACCATTGAATTAAACCGTGGCATTGAGATCGGCAATATCTTCCAATTGGGCGACAAATACACCAAAGCCATGAATATGCGCTACACCGATAAGGACGGCAGCCAGCAAATTCCTATTATGGGCTGCTATGGTATCGGCGTTGGCCGTCTGGCCGCTTCTGTTATGGAAGAAAGCAGCGACGATAACGGCCCCATTTGGCCCATTTCCATCGCGCCCTGGCAGGTGCATGTTACTTGCCTGCGCCCGGACGACGAGCCCACTCACCAGGCTGCTAATGCCTTCTATGAAGCGCTGCAATCAAATGGTGTGGAAGTTCTGTACGACGATCGCCCTGTCAGCGCCGGCATTGCTTTTTCCGACGCGGATTTGTTAGGACTTCCTCTGCGTGTGGTTTTCAGCCCCCGTAACCAAAAAGAAGGCCTGGTGGAAATTTCCTCCAGGGATAAAGCCCTGCAAACAAAAATCCCCCAGGCAGAAGCGGTTCAAACCACTTTAAAGCTGCTGGGAGATATGAAGGCGGCTTTGTTATAGATCGATAAACTTTTCAAATTCCGGCAAAATGCCAATGCCATCCGGGTAATGATCAGCGAACTGGGGTACCGCGTGACTGGGGAAGGAATTCCCTTCAATGAACGTGGGCCCCTTTTCTGTTATAGCCACATCCCAGGCAACAAACCGCATCTGAGGAACCAATTGGCTTGCTTCCAGGCAGGCCTTTTTGGCTTCCTCCCAAAAGGGCACGGTAAAGCCAATAATGGATGTGCCTGTAATCGGGTGCTTTTCAAAGGTATTGCCCTGCTTATCTGCTCCCACCGTCAGAATCTTGCCTGAATCCAAATCCACACGGGCGGCCATACCGCCACAATCCACATTATCCATTACCCGGCCATTGCCAATGCGGATAAACGCGTACACAATCCCCTGCTTCTTATCCCCAAGCAAGGTGGCAATGCGGATGGTGTTCACCGATGTGGGGCAAAGCTTGGCCATATCCGGGTGTTGGATTACCACTTCTTCGATAATCCCGATACTGCTTTCCCGAAGCTGTTCTAAAAACAAAGGAATATCCTTTGCCCAATCCTCGGGCTGGAACTTTTCAATGCCCTGGCCACTGGACCCTTCAATGGGCTTGGCGATGATCTGGGTTTTGTTTTGTAAAAAGGCTTCTAGCTCTTTTACTTCCGTATGGGAATCGATCTCCATCCAATCCCGCTGGACCCACTTTTTAAACAGGGTGTTAAATTCCGCCTTATCGTCGAAATAGTGCCAGTACCCTTTATCGTTCATCCGGGCCACAATGCTGTTGGAAATGCCCCTTGTAATGACGGTACGGCGCTGGGCAGCGTTTAGCTTGTACATTTTGGCAATCTTGTAATCCACGTAGCCCGCATTGTATTTCAGCGCACAATACAGCATATCACACAGAAGCCAGACCCGGTTTTTGCCGCTGCGCTCCTTCAAAACACCTGTGGTTTTCCACATGGCCTTGTAATCCATCTTGCTAAGACGTTTAAAGAAATAGGAAATCCTGGACATGCTAGACCTCTTCTCTAATCAGACGTTAAATCGGAACAGCGTAATGTCGCCATCCTTCATGACATAGTCTTTCCCTTCGGAGCGGATCATACCCTTTTCTTTGCAAGCGTTCATGGAGCCCTCCTGCATCAATAACTCAAAGGGCACAATTTCGGCGCGAATAAAGCCTTTTTCGAAATCGGTATGAATTTTGCCCGCAGCCTGAGGCGCTTTGGTACCATTCTTAATCGTCCAGGCCCGGCACTCATCTACCCCGGCAGTCAGAAAAGAAATCAGCCCCAGCAAGCGGTAGCAGGCATTGATCAGTCTGTCCAGGCCGCTTTTATCAAGGCCCAGGTCGGTTAAAAACTCATTTTTCTCTTCCGCCTCCATCTGGGCAATTTCTTCCTCGATCTGGGCGGAGATCACCAGCACCTCCGCGCTTTCCGCTTTTGCAATGGCATTTACAGCCTTCACCATGGGCAGCGCTTCCACATCCACGCCAATATCGCCTTCGGAAATATTCGCCGCATAGATCACAGGCTTGGTAGTAAGCAAAAACCAAGTATCCACAATCTCTTTTTCTTCTTCATCCATGGGCAGCGTACGGGCAGGCTTGCCCGATTCCAGGTGGGCAAACAGCTTGCCTGCGATTTCCGCCTCCACAGCGTATTTTTTATCCCCGGATTTGAACATCTTTTTTGCCTTGTCTTCTCGGCGCTGAACCGTATCCATATCCGCGAAGATCAATTCTAAATTAATGGTTTCAATATCACGGGCCGCGTCCACTGTGCCATCCACATGAATGATGTTCTCATCTTCAAAGCAGCGGACCACATGAACAATGGCATCCACCTCCCGGATATGAGAAAGAAACTTATTACCCAGGCCTTCACCCCGGCTGGCACCCTTTACCAGGCCTGCAATATCCACAAACTCGATGCTGGTAGGGGTTATTTTCTTCGGGTGATACATTTCTCCCAAGGCATCCAGCCTGGAATCCGGCACCAGCACCACCCCGGTATTGGGTTCTATGGTACAAAAAGGATAATTGGCAGCCTGTGCCCCTGCCATGGTAATGGCATTGAACAAGGTGCTCTTGCCTACATTTGGAAGCCCGACTACGCCCAGCTTCATTAGAAAAACGCCCCTTTCTTCATCAAAACAACATTCCTATTATACTTGTACCTCATAAGAATTGCAAGATACGAAGACATAACTTGCATTTTTGCAGCGTATATGCGAAAATAAGGTAAATAAATACAAAGGTGGATAAGTTTGTGAAAAAAAACTTTGCTGCTTTTCTTTTCTTCTTGTTAATCACTTGTACCGCCCTATGCGTCCTGGCAGAAGGTTCCCCGGAACTGACTGTGATGGTCCATAAAGATTATCTCATGATTACAAACGGCGTGGTGGTGCATTTTAATACACCGCTCAATGGCCAACTGCCTTCTTTTGCCCTTTACGAGGCCGATGAAAAATGGATAGGCCGAGTGCAGGCAGGTGAAGAGCCTGGTGTGTATTTCGATTTGCCTTCCGGCGCTGCTTCTGGCTTTATATTGGATGGTGCCTTTGCTTCCGTTACAGTGGATTCCTCTTTCGGAGACAGCGCTTTTACCCTTTCCGCCGCTCCAGGGGCCACCATACAAGGCCTGGAGGTGCTCAGCAATATCAACCTAAACTATGAAGGGCAAACCCCGGAAACCTCCGGCCCCAGCTTGCCTTATGTTCTTAAGGAGCTTGAAACAATGGGAAGCGCCGGTATAACCCATATGGATTTAACTGCCCCAGACGCTGTCCAAGCCACGGAGTTACTTCCTCAGGACGCCCCTAAAGCCCAGTTCGATATGCTTGCGGAAACCATTTCCCCCCTTCAAGGCCGCTTGGAATACACCTTGGATAATTGGGAGACAAGCTATCGGGTGACCTTGGATAAAAACACGTTTCACATATCCGATCTCTTTTCCGAAACAGAAAGAGGGTCACTGAAAATCCGCAGGCTTGGAGACAGCGCCCACGCGCCTTCCTCCGCGCTGACTGTCTCCCTGCCCAAGCGTCCCTCTCCCCCTAACAGCTATATTAATTATAAAAACGAAACCCTTTTAAAATCCGGCGAAAAAACCGAATATTCTCTGGACGGCTTTCAAACAGCCACTCAGGTCAAATTAGAATATGGGGCTTTTAAGCTTTCCGAATTCATATCCGATACAGAGCCTGTAGTGTTCCAGGTACGCAAAATGAAAACCGTTGCCGCCCCGGCCAGCCTTCCCCAAACCATTGTTCTTCCCCCAAGGCAAAGTGCCCCCCAAGGGGTTTTAAACACCGAAACCCGTACCATTTCCGGTTTGGAAGAAGGCCTGGAGTATTACTTGGATGGCTGGCGCAATCCCAAAGATGTGGTATTAAAGAATGGGTTGATGAACGTGGCTTCATTATATGAACGCAGCAAAACCCGCACATTATCGATCCGTGTTCCGGCCACTGAGGATGCTTTCGCAGGCGCACCCCAAGAATTTACGCTTAATAAACCTTAACATATCATTGCAGGAGGAATCATTATGTCGCTTAAACGAATAGCCATTGCCTTTCTGGCGCTGCTCATGGTGGTATGCGTCCTTCAAGGTGCGTTGGCCGCTTCAAAGCAAACACAGTTGACTTTATCCCTTAGCCAGGATGCCTTGATCATTTCAGATGATACAAGCGTCCATCTTAGCGTGCCTCTTAATGGCAATAGGCCTTCCATTGCTTTTTACGAGCTTCAAAACATGCTTCTTGGCCGGATTTATATCCCCGAAACCGATGAAGTGTATTACTTCGATATCGCTCCTACCGCGGTGGATATCTGGCATCTTGCCATGGATTTCGACGGGGTGACCGTGGATTCTTCCCTGAATAACCGGGGCACCACCTTATTGGTTGGCAGCAAAAGCGTCATTGGCAGCTTGGAAATACTAGCCCCAGTAGATGTTAAGTTTGAAAAGAACACCTATGTTAGCGAAGGCACAAACGCTACCTCTGCCCCTTCTTTTGAAGAATTGAAAGAAGAATTGCAATTGGTTTCCGCAAGCGATGTAAAGCATATTGTTTTACCCGCTGTATCCGGCACCGCTTCCGGTTCCTCCTCCCCCAAAAAGCCTACCGCCCCTAAAGGGAAGATCAATTTCACCAAAGAGCACATTTCCAATCTGAGCGGTACCTTGGAATACACCAGCGATAACTGGAAGACAGCTTATACCGTCACCCTTAACAAGGGCGCTATGGATATCAGCAAAATCATCAGCGACACGAGCAACATCACTTTAAAGCTTCGCAAGCCCGAAACCGAGTCGCAAGCTGCCGGGCCCGAACAATCCTTTACCATTCCCAAACGTCCCGCCGCCCCCAATGGAGAAATCGATTATGAACGGGAAACCATCTCAGGTTTAAAGGGCGCGTTGGAATACTCTCTAGACAAGTGGGCTACCGCCCATGCCATCGCCCTTGAAAAAGGCCGTTTTGCCATTGCCGGTCTCATTCCAACCCGGCGTTCCCTTCATATTCAAGTGCGGGTCCCTGCCACAGCCACAGCCCCCCACGGGCTTGCTCAAGTCCTGGAAATCCCTGCCCGCCCCCAAGCACCCAAAGGTGCATTAAATATGGCAAAGGCCCAAATATCGGGTCTGTCCGGCGTTCTTGAATATTCCTTCAGCAATTGGCGTTATCGTAACGATGTGGTATTGGCTAATGGTATTATGGACATCAGCCAATATCTTTCCACCGCCGAAGCAAAAAACATGCTGCTTCGTTACAAGGCCAATAGCAGCGAAAAGACTTTCGCCAGCCTTGCACAAAGCTTCACCTTTCCTAAGCCGCCCCCGGCTCCCAACGGCGTGTTCGACCCTATTAAATTGACCATTTCCGGTCTTACCGGGGATATGATCTACACCATCGATTCCGAAGATTGGACAGACGCGCAAAAGGTGCCGCTGTCCAATGGGGTATGGAATATCGCCAGCCTCCTTTCCTCCGATAAGGATGTTATTATCCGCCTCCGCAAACCGGCTACCGATAAAGCACTGGCCAGCGCTATACAAAAATTTACTTTTAGGCAACGTATTGCCCAACCCAGTCTCAGCGTTGATTTTATTAGTGAAACCTTGGATGGTTCCGGCACAAATCTTGAATATACCATTAACAACTGGTCTTCCAGCACTTCCGTAGAATTCAAAAATGGCAGAATGGATATCAGCAAGCTGTTTTCCATTAACAACGACATTACC
Organism: Eubacteriales bacterium; assembly: GCA_031556065.1. GTDB lineage: Bacteria > Bacillota > Clostridia > Christensenellales > Aristaeellaceae > JAVBTR01. The sequence goes on from JAVBTR010000005.1 coordinate 60,675, forward strand.
TTGCAGGTTCGTGTCAAAGCCAGCGGCAACACCCCTGCCGGCCTTGCCTGGCCCATTAAGTTGCCCAAGCGTCCCGCCCCGCCCACTGGGTCTATCGATTACGAAAATGAAACCATCACTGATATCGATGAACGCTACGAGCTGTCTGTGGATAACGGGAAAAACTACAGTGGCGTCATTTTAACTGACAACGTTTTCGCCCTTTCCGGCCATATGGGCAAAACCATTCTCCTTCGGCTTAAAGCGACCCAAGCCTGCGAGCACGGAGAAGCCAAGTCTTACGCCATTCCCACTCGCCCCGCCAACCCGGTTACCGGCTATGCCATCAAACCGGGTACCGAGCCGGGCACTATTACCCTGACCTACAGCCCCAATGTAAACGGTATGGTATATGCCGTCGACAACGGTTCATGGACCGATGCTGCCATCTCAAATAAAAATATTCCCGCGAATATTGGTTCCCTGCTTTCCCTGCGCAAGGCGCACACTGCCAGCAGCTTCGCCTCTAAGGCCATTGAAATCACCATTAAGTCTGGGGACATCTGCCCTGAAGAAGGTCCGCTTTTAACCATCGATTACGAAGCTGAAACGCTCAGCGGCATCACAAGCGAACAAGAATTTTCTGTTGACAATGGCAAAACCTATAAGCCCTTTCCCCTTTCCAATGGCCAGTTCATCATTAGTTCCTATATTGGCAATACTATTTTTGTACGCTATGCTGCCACAGACTACCAGCCTGCCAGCCAGCCCACACAGGTGTCTGTGGCCTCCCGTCCCAAATCGCCGGACATGAGCGGGGTCTCCATCACCTACGGCGATGAAACGCTTGTGGGTTTAAATAAATCCTGGCAATATTCGACCGACGGTGCCATATTCAACGATGTTCAACTTATCAATAATACCCTTGTGATAACCAAATACATTGGCCAGCTGTTGTATTTCCGTGTTCCCGCTTCCAATAGCAACAGCTCATTTGCCAGTGATATGGTCAAACTCACCATTCCTTCGCGGCCTGCTGCGCCAAATGCAGCACTGTCGCCCGGTGGTTCCAACAATGCTACTTGTCTTACTTTCAATGCCAATGGCCATTATGCCTACCAAATCAATCAAGGGAGCTGGCAGCACTTCAACGGCATTTCTGTAGATATTCCCAACGTTAATGTCGATGACGAGATCACTTGGTATTCAATGGCAACCGCTAAAGCCTTCTATTCCGAGTTTGACTCAGCCACAGTTCAAGCCCAGGATATTCTTACCCTCAGTGCTATTTCTTGCAGCCTTGACTACGTAACAGAAACCCTGTCTATCCAATCGCAGCCAGGCTTCGCACTTGAATATTCTATAAATAACTGGCAGACCTCTTCCATATTCGACACCGCCAGCGAGAAAATCACCTCCTTAATCAGCACTGAATCCAATACGACTATTCAAATTCGTTACGCCCTTACAAAGGCGTACGAAACCCAGGTTGTTTTGCCCAAGCGCGAAGCCGCCCCCAATGCCAGTGTCGATTATGCCAAAGAAGAAATTGTGATCACCTCTTCCGGGAGGACTATAGAGTACAGCCGCGATGCTTGGAACAACACGCTAAATGTATCTGACTCAAGCATTAAACTAACAGAACTCAGCACATCAGAATCCTTTACCTACCAGCTTCGCTGCAAGGCCGATCAAGAGCAGAAGCAATTTGCCAGCAACATCAAAACCCTCACGATTCCCAAGCGTCCTACCATCACGGGTGTTTCCCTTCTTTCGGGTACCATGCCGAATACTGTTATTCTAAATACCACAGGCGACCCTGCCGCCCTGCGCTACCGCATTGGCGGCAGCGGCGACTGGCATGGCCTATCCGGTGCTCAAACGTCCCTCACAGTGACGGCTTTCTCTCAAGTGCAGGTGTACCAAATCCCTTCAAACGAAAATTTTTCATCTGAAATTAAGAAAATGGACGTAACCTCCGATTTGCTGATCGGTCTGGACGCGCCCAGTATTGAAATTGATTACGCAGCAGAAGAAATAGTAATAAGCAATCCAATCGCCGGAGTAGCCCTGGAATATACCACCACCGGTTGGAATAGCGCCCGGCCAGTGCCTTCCCCATTCAGCATAAGCAGTCTCATTTCCAATGCTGAAAACGTTTCCATATGGGTCCGCTATAAAGCAGACAATGGTCAACCCGAAAACAAGGCCGCAAAACTTGTTCTGCCTAAACGCCCCGCTAAGCCAGATGGCTGGCAGGTCTACTCCAGCACCGAGTCTGGCACCTTTTCCCTTTTAAATGTATCAACTGCCATGGAGTATCGTGTGGGCAACGGAAGTTACTGCAGGTGCAACGCCTCTATTGTGGGCGGTATCAGCGCCACGGCCAACGAAACTGTTTACGTTCGTTTTGCCCATACCAGCTCAAGCTTTGCCTCTTTGCCTGATGATGCGCTAATCCCCGAACTTGCCTTGTATGGCAGCACCGTTTCTTCTACCAATGCCCTGCCTGAAATAGAGGGTGTGAATTTTGCTTCCGGCGAAGCAGATGAATTTGACTTGGGTACGTTGATCACCGTCGACAGCATGTCCTTGCAGCCTTTGGCTGCACTCGGTTCACAAACAGAACCTGAACCTGAGGACGATCTGCAAAATGAAGCCATCCCCCTTGGGCAAGTCCCGGCATTAAACATCCCCCAAATAGACGCAGTGCTTCCCTTGGCAGACAATACCAGCAGCAACGATAGCCTTGGCGCAATGATCGACGTGAACGGTCCTGCCACTCCCAGTTTAGATGAAACTGAAGATAACGGCCCGCCTTTCCAAGAAGCCACTACGCCAACCAGCGAGCCTGATGCTACTACTGGCACCAAGACCGCCGATGGCACAGCAGCCGCCCCAGACAATAAAGCTATAGAAGAGCCAACCATTGATCCCTTGGAAGAGGAAACCGAGGAAGAGGAATTAGACCCGGATGCCACTCCTACCCCTACTAAGCGGCCCAGGTTCTGGTGGAGAAGAACCACTGTCCGCCCCGCCGCAGAGTTGGCCAATGAAGAGGATGCCACTCCCAGTCCCACCCCAGCCGCTACAGCGCGCAGAAGTCGCAGCAAGACCACAGCTGCTAAGGCCACGCAAACTCCCGCAGCCACATCAGCCCTTACAGCGCAAAGGGCGGATGCAGACTCATCTCCCACGCCTACCCCTACGACCTCGCCCTCCTCAACTCCTACGCCTACACCCACGCCAGTCCCCCAGGATACAGTTGAAACAGAGGGCTTTTAGGGAATACATTCCCTAAAAGCGCAGACCATCAACAAACCCCGGGCGGTATCGGAGGGTCAAACCCTCCGATTTTCATTCCGAAATCGGCGACATGTGCGGCGATTTTCGGTGGAATTTCGTAGAAATTCCTACCTTGCCCGAACAAACGACCGTAAAATCGAAGATTTTACAGTGCAGTGAGGGAAATCCCTCGTGCGACAC
>JAVBTR010000044.1:0-21199 GCA_031556065.1 Eubacteriales bacterium
CTCGTTCAGTTGTACAATCTTTTCGGACATGGCTTTTTTTCTCCCTTCGAATGATGTGTTGCAACTCCATTCTACCAGAGATTTGAGGCCATGTCTTTTTTTGACCCCTTTTTCTTTTTGCGAAACTTATTATACGTTATCGCGGCTTTTGGCTTTTCTGTTATACTGGGTTTGATCAGAATATTTATTTTAGCGGAACGGAGTAATACTATGCAAACCAAAGTGACTATATCAAATCAATGCGATGAGGAAGAATTTTTGAATGCTGTGCGGATTAATGGCTTACTAAAATATAATATGGATAAAACAAGCGGAAAGCTAAAAGTTCCTGATGTAGAAATTATAAAAGTTGCTCGTAATGAAAGTGGTATTATTATAGGCGGCATATCAGGTTGTACATACCTATCATCTCTCGAAATCGAAGTGTTATGGGTTAGCGAGGATTATAGAGAACAAAATATTGCTTCACAATTACTTAAGGAAATAGAAGTTGAAGCAAAAAAGGTTGGATGCTGCCTCGCCCATCTTACAACTTATTCTTTCCAAGCACCACAATTTTATCAGAAGCGAGGATTTGTTGTTTGTGGCGAAGTCGACGGGTTTCCAGATAATATTAAACTATATATTTTAAAGAAACAAATATGACGTCATCATGCAGCATAATGCATATTGGCTGCCAATGCACGCAATTCATCGGTTATTTAATCTTCCCCGAATAAATCGTTGATGTAAGTAAATAATCCCCACGTTGAGAAGGTTCCTTCGTCAATCATGTGGTTAATTTCATCGCGGCTTGCCCACATTGCCCCGCAGGTTTCATCAAGTGCAAGGGTCACGGTTGATATATCAACATTTTGTCGGAACAGCCATACGTCAGCTAAACAATGGTTGCAAATACATTTCCGTAGCTGATGCTTAACCATTCGCCCATTCTGTGGTTGAAGAATAATACCTAACTCCTCATTCGTTTCTTTTAAAGCAGTAGTCAAACTGTCATCTCCGGCAACCGCATTTCCGCCCGTACATTCCCAAATATTGGGGAATGACTTGCTTGGCGATCTTTGCGAAATAAGGTATTCGCCGTTGTCGTTTTCGATCCATACATTAACTGTAAGATGGTATTCGCCTTTGCACATAGGTTTGCCGCGTTCGTGAAGACGACCTGTTGCGTTACCTCTTTCGTCAAGAATATCCCAAAGTTCAGCCAAGCTTATTCCTCCGCTCGCATAACACCATATTCATAAAACATAAATAATCCATAGGTCAAAACTGTCAGACAGATTCATATTTATCGATAAGTATATTATATCAGACCAGCTCCAATATCAGTAGACTTTCAGATATAATGAATTATGTTCTATGTTCCAATTGAGCATAAAGTGCGAAACATTTCGTCTACGCACACTGCGGCCAAGCCACTCTTGTAGTCATTCCACGTATCGTCTGTATACAGTATTTCCGGCAATGCGTCCGATGGCATATCACCATAAAGAATATCTGCCGCAATGCTCATCGCTTCCTTACGAAAGCCAGGGCCTCCCAGGGTAAGATACCTGGGGTTCAATATCACAGCCACCCACTTAATAATGGTTGATATCATTTGCGAATAGTGCACAATATCTTTCGCAGAGTATAGCCTTTCTACCAAGGAGACGCCACTGCCAACCGGCAGCACTCCCAGTTCCCCGGCATAATTGCTAAAGCCCCTTACAAGCCTGCCGCCAGATAGAAAACCGGCACTAATGCAACCCTGCTCAAATTGAATATACCCGATATTCAAAGCACTTTCAGTCTCTGTAGGATGCATCTGCTGGTGGCATTTTCCCATGCCCATTGTGATTAAGTTTAAATCATTTTCTAAAACCACAGGAACATGAAAGCGTTCCCGCAAGGCCTTGCCAAGAAAACATTTTTTAAACTCACCAAGGCTGTTCTTCCATTTATATCCATCCTCAATAACGATACCAGGTACACCGATACATATCCCTCGAAGCGTCTCCACCACAAGCTCTTTTTCCAGCAGCTCAATAATCTTTGTATCCAAATCTAAAGCAAACGGAAAGCTGCCTTCTTTGATGATTTTCCCAAACAAATCCAGAATAAAGTAGTAAACCAAAGTATCGCTAATACAAAACGTCGCCCCACAGAATCGCTTTGGATTCAATTGGTAACGCTCTGCTCTGCGCCCTCCACTGGAAAAATCTTGACCAATAACGATGATTTCCTCATTTTGCTGCATTTCTTGCAGCAAAGATCTTACCGTTGTTGTGCTGACATTGATGTGCTTGGCAAGCTCCGCCCGCGTCGCATTTTCCGATAGCCTGAGCATATCCCGTATGTTTGCCATATTGACTTGCTTCATGTGTTTGGGGTTCATGGACATAATACGCACGTGCATTTTATCCTTTCTCGCCATAATGAAAGAATCTTTTATAAGTATCTTTTATTATAATGATTATCCCCGTGATTGTCAAGAACCGAAAGCCTTTGGCAAGTCATTTTTTCTGTGCGATTCCCTCGCTGTGCTAATATCAATGGCAACCGTTTAATCAACCGCTTTATTAATAAAATCAATATTGGTTCGCAGCCCTTTGTGTGGGTCATTCCACAGGCCTTTTGTCAGGCGGATACGCAGCAGGCAGGTGTTAGGGTCTTCATCGTTATTGGCTTCGTTGTACCACGCGGCGAATATCGTGCGCAGTTTTGCCATTATTTCCATGTTTTTCTCGTCGCGGACCCAGCCCAGGTTTTCGCCGATGCCATCGGCAGTGAAGTTTTCCACGACAATGCAAACGGCCACTTCGGGGTTTTTTGCGATTTGCAGCATCTTGGTTGAGGTGGCGTAGGTGACGGTGTAGAACGCGCCATCTTCATAGTAGGCATCCACGATGCGGGCGGCGGGGCGGCTTTTGCCATTGGCGCCCGGTTCAAGAGCGATGGTGGAAAGGGTGATTAGGCCATCCTTGTTACCTACCTGTTCGTTTAACAGCTTCATGGCTTCTTCGTACTTGCTCAATTTTTTATCCTCCCTAAAACAAGGCATAATAGATGGTGTTCATCATAAAACGAAACATACGTTCGTGCAATGCTTATTATGGCTCGCAAGCGCGATAAACCGCTCTGAACTTTCCGCTTTTTGGGTGCACTTGTGGTTCAAGCTCCGATAGATGGATTTCTACCTTCACACCCTGATTGCTGAAATAATCCATTAGGACTTTTTCGGCCCTTTTGAAAGCAGCCGGCTTGTTATCGGACGTTAATCGCATTTCTAAATGATTGTCATGCTGAACAAGTTGGTATCGCTTAATTTCATGAATAGGTTTTAGCAAGGCAAACAAAGCCATTGGCGCAACCTGCACTGCATTATCAAAGGTGAGAACCTCGTCGTTTCTCCCTTCAATTTCAAGCCACCGAAAAGCCTTGCCGCAGCTGCAAGGGTCATTATGGATAATGATTCTATCGTTCAGCTCATAACGGATAAAGGGCTGTGTATAGTTAGCCAGGTTGGTTATCAGCACTTTCTGGCTCTGGGTTCCATCGGGTACAGGGGTGTTGTTTTCATCCACAGCTTCTACAATACACCAATCTTCGTTTATATGAAGACGGCCGGCCTCGCATTCACAGGCGATGACACCAGCCTCTGTACAAGCGTAATTGGTTTGCACATAACAGTTGAACGCCTGAGCCAACTGGCTGCGCAAATCTTCCCGTAAATATTCTCCACCCGGCATAATAAGCACGGGCGAAATGTGAAGTCGTCCTTCTTTTTGCTCTCGCATAAGCAATTCAAGAGTGGAAGGGTAGGAGCCTAACATTGCGGGCTGGAAGCCATTTAATTCTTGGACGATTTTATCCATTGGGTCTAAAACATTGATCGTTAGCTGGTTCTTTCGCCAGGGCATGCGCCGTTGGTTATATTTCATAGAACCACTTGCCAGATAAAAGCCACCCACAGCATAAATCCCGGCTGTTTTCTTTTTTCGCTTCATAAATTCCTTCAAGTCGGCCTTCCTGGCAAAGGCCCGAAGCACTGAAATGGCCGCTGAAACATTGAATACGGTTTTATCGGCCAACACAAATAGAAGGGTTGCCTGTGGAGCCGGAGGTGGTATAAACCAGATATTTGCCATTTAGCTTGCGGCCGATGTTGCCGCTATTTTCCATGAAACGGTTTACTGTTTCCAGCGTAAGCTGGCTATCTGTCAGCCATGTATCGAAATGGGCCATTAATTCTACCTTGTTTGTGGGCGGAAGAGCTGCAAGTAAAAAATTCGTTTTACTTACGGACCTATACAATCTTTTGTAGTATTCGCTTTGGTCTGCAACAAAGGAGACCAGTTTTTGCAGCCTTTGTATTTGCAGCGTTGAATAATCCTCCCGCTGCAAATGCCCGCCGCGTTTTGTCAATCGTATTGCGCTAATAAGACCAAGCTGCTTCATTTCCTTATCTTTTTCCTTTCGTTTTCTGCGCGCAGCAAACCATTTCATTAACCGTATGCTTAACCATGGCTGCGATTTCTTCATCGCTTATTTCGAAGCTGTTGAAAAATACCAATGCGCCAATCCCATGTAAAAAACACAAAGATATTCATAATAATATTCACATCCATCAGGCCCTCCAGGTTTCTACAAACTGTTTAAAGGCCTCCTGGGGCATGGGCTTGCAAAACACATATCCCTGTATGGCGTCGCACCCCATTCCGCGAAGATGTACCACCTGGGTTTCATCGTCCACACCTTCGGCCACTGTTTTCATGTTCAAAGCTTTAGCCATGGCAATGATGTTTTTCACAAGCTCCTGACCACGTTCGGCATCACCTCCATAGTTGAAAAACTGCCTGTCCAGCTTCAGCACATCCACATGGATGGATTTGAGAATGTTCAGGGAAGAATAGCCCGAGCCAAAATCGTCCAAAGAACATAAAAAACCGCCGCGCTTGCAGTCCGCCACCACGGTTTTAAACAGCGCCTGATCCCCAAACACCAGGCTTTCGGTAAACTCAAGCTCCATACGGCCATCTGGAATATGGTTGGCTTCTTTGACAGACGTGTAAAATCTCATAAAATCAGGCTGCATCAAGCTAAGCCGGGATACATTTACAGATATAATCAAATCAGGCAGATCGCCTTGCAAAACATTTTCTCTATAATACCTGCATACCTTTTCAAAAACGAACCTGTCCAATTCTACAATAAACCCATTTTTTTCAAACAATTCAATAAAGCGGCCCGGCGGGATCAAGCCCTTTTCAGGGGATGCCCAGCGCACCAGCGCCTCTGCGCCACATATGCAATCCCCCTGTTGGATGTCGATTTTAGGCTGCAGGTAAACGCAAAACTCATCGTTCTCCAAGGCCGCGTCCATCTGGGATTCCAGTTCCGCCTCCCACAGCTTTTGTTCACGCATTTCCTTGGAATAAAAGCAAAACCGCTTTACATCCGCGGAAAACTTCACTTCCTCTTGTGCGGCGATAGCCCTGTCTAGCATATCGTTTAACGATAAGGACTCATCCTCTGGATGAAGAATATAGGCACCGCCGCGCAGCTCTGCCTTATATCCCCGGGAAAATGTTTCGGGGAAAATAGCCAGATGCCGCATAGCGCTTTCAAATCGAAGCGCTATCTCTTTTCTGCTGTGGTACTTGCACAACGCCACAAAGGAATCTGCTCCCACCCGGCCGGTGACTTCACCGTTTTGCGAAGTTGCCTGCAAAAAATCCGCCATATAGCGCAGAAGACGGTCGCCTACGCCGCGTCCGTACAAGCCGTTGATATACTTAAAGTTTTTAATATCGATATACCAGATGGCATAACGGCCAAGGTCGCCAGTTGCCAGAATACCGTTGGCATCCATCAAAAATTTGTGAAAATTGCGGTGCCCCGTAACAGGATCGATAAAGGCCAGAGCTTCTAAGACCTGTCGGTTTTTCGCATTGGTTTTATGAATTAAAAGAATGAACAAAACAAATACCCCAGTGGCTATGCCTACGATGACGATCGCGCCTGCCATAACGTTTTTCAGCCCCGCGCTAACCATATATTCCGGCACAGCATAGAATACATACCAATCGTTAATCCCAAGGGGCGCGTAGGCGATCAACCTGTTTTCACGGTAAACCGCTTTTACCAAATAGCCCGCTTTCCTTTGCGCCAAGTTATTTAGAATCTCTTGCTGAATTTCCTTGGCCAGTGGAACGGGAACTTGAAAAATATTGTTTCCTATGCCCACGGCCAATGGGCTGTCGGATTTCATCACATAGTTGCCCTGATCGTCGATAATGTGCGCAAGCCCGGAGCCGGCATGAAGGGAATTATTTACAATTCTTCTCAGTTCGTCCTGAGCAATAGCGGCGAACAGAACCCCTTTGATGGTATCGGTTTTTCTCTGATATACTGGCACAGCATAGTAATGAATATCGATTTCGCTTGCCCCGTCATGCCGTTTGTGGCTTAGAGAATTTTCACCCGCAAGGGCCCTTTGGATATAGCCTTGGGCGGAAAGATCTGCCTGGTGTTCCCGATTGTATCGATCGATCCATACAGCCTGTCCCCGTGTATCGGCAAATCCGATCTGGGTATAAGTGTTATGGTTGCTAAGACCGTCGACCAGGGCGTGCAGCACTTCGTCATCCGCCAGCAAATCCCTGTCCTGAGCAACAACGGCGGCTGCCATCAGGGTATCGAATTCTTCCTGAACATGCTCTTCAATGGCATAGGTGATTTGCCTGGTGGCTTCCTGGATATATCCCAGGGTGGCTTCCTGGCTGAGTTTACCGGTATATAGAATAAAGGCAAGGCCAGCGGCAAGAAAGCCGAGGCTTACTAATACCGCCAGAACATAGATATGATTAATGTTCTCTTTTTTGATAATGCTTCCGTCTCTTCGCTCTTCTTCTTTCACTTTATTCATCCTCTTTCTTTTTGGCTTTGCGCCCGGGGATGACACTGACCATTATTCTTTTATATCAGCTAACATCTGCTGGTTTTCTAACTAAATTTTACCATCCGTTTTTTCTCCTGTCAATAATGAGCAAAAAGGAACAGCACCCATACTCCGGGAGCTGTTTTTTTTAGCGCCCATCCTGAGGCAAAAAATATCCGGCCTCGAAATGAGGCCGGATCGGTTCCAAGGGTATCCTTGGATACGTGCTAGAAAACGGTGGTATACATGTCAATGATGAAATCCCAGAAGATGTCATTGTTCACGCTCCACACCACGTGCACAGGCTTTAAGCTCTGCGGCTGCTTCCCTTCGGGCCACTGTCTTATAAGCCCAAGGAAGGGGCCAATTTCTTCGCACAAAGTCATGTACCGTACTTCGTTTTTGTCCATGATGTCAGGCATCATAAGCACAGCAGGCGTAACTGCATCCCAGAAAGACTGAACCCTTTCAGGATCCTTCTCCCAGGTGGGGTACACATACTCTTTCAGAAATTTTGAAACTGGCGTATCTCCGGCGACCATGCGATCCATATCAGCCTTGGTCAGTTTTGTATATTGAGCGATTTCGTTGGGAATGACAAGCTGCTTGGGAAAATCTGCTTCCAGGCACACATTAACGGCCTTGGCATCGGTGCCCCAGTTGAAGGAACCACTGCCATAAAGAGTTACATCTTCAGGGTTATTGCCGCCCATGTAATAGATGCCTGCAGTGTTTTTCGCGAAGGTGGGATCGTTTTGAATGGCCAGGGCTGTGTTGGTGCAGCCACCGATGGACATAATCAAAACCTGGCCAGGATGCTTCTGCACCTGTTCGATCATGAATTTCCAGGCGGTTTTGTCCTGCTGGGGCTTTAAGCTGGTTTCGGCCCAGGCCGGATCGTAATCTCCACCTAGCTTCATGCTACTATAATCCACTTCGCTGAACGGATCCAGAACAGCTTTCACAGAATCTCTGTAACTCATGTTCCACTTCGCGACCATTTCAGTATCTGCGAACCACATTCCGTCAAGGGGTGTATTGACACCAACATATACCGGAATATCGGTGCGCCCAATCTTCTCCAGCATGCTTACCCCCATTCTTGCTTCTTCTTCCACACGAACGCCAGGAGGTGCGGTGGTTACGCCCAGAAGATCGATATAGCCTGCTTTGTCAGCCTGCGCTAGAAATAATAAAGTATACATGTCATCTGTCAAGTATCTCAAGTCGGTGTCCAGAATTACTTTGGTAGTCTCCGCTGAGGTTACAACCTTGTACTTGGACATGTCAGCTGCAAAAGCGGTCGTGAAAGAAAGAACCAGGGCCAAAGCAAGGACTATACTAAGAATCTTTTTCATATTAACCTCCTAAGTAGCATTTATTTTCTATAGCAGGCGTCTGTTAATACCGGCCGAAATACCAACAACCGCATACTAAAGATTATTAAAGCATCAAGTCCCAAGGAACCGGATTACCTCTTCATAGGAAGGCATGGCGCTTTGAGCGCCGGCCTTTAGAGTGGATAGGGCACCGACAGCGTTGGCGAATACAAGGGCGTCGCTAATGGGCATGTTTCGCGCTAAGGCGGCTGCCAGGCCTGCGTTAAAGCTATCCCCAGCTGCGGTTGTGTCAACTGGGGCAACTTCGAAACCCGGTACCGTAAAGATTGCTTGACGACTTACATACAGGCAGCCGCTTTCTCCAAGCTTCGCCACAACCGCGCCCACACCGCTTTCAAGGAGCTTTTCAGCAGCATGGATCGCCTGCTCCCGGCTTTCCGTTGGCAGTCCCGTCAGCATAGCCAGCTCCGTACTGTTGGGGGTAAGATAATCAATGCTGCGGTATAACTCCTTTGGCGCATCCGCCACCGGCGCCGGGTCTAAAATGACTGTTTTGCCCATGGTATGCAATATCCGGGCTAAGTGGCAAACAGTTTCAATGGCGATTTCAAACTGCATTAAAAAAATATCGTAGGTAAGCATGTGCTTCATTTTACTGTCTACATATGCAATGTCCACTAGCTGATTGGTACCTGGAACAATGGCAATGCGGTTTTCACCCGTGTCGTCTACTTCTATAACAGCCATGCCGCTTGGGATTTGGGCATTGCTGCCCACACAGCTAATATCAATACCTGCTGCCATTAACCGCTTTTGATAAAACCGACCATTGTCATCCTGACCTAAAATACCAACCATCATCACATCCTGGCCCAGCTTGGCTGCCGCCACCGCTTGGTTCCCGCCTTTGCCACCGGGGTAGGTATTAATGGCATTCGCGATGACCGTCTCGCCCGGATGATGAAACCGTTTCAGATTAATGGTCAAATCCATATTAAGGCTGCCCACAACGCATAGCCTTTTCAAGCTTGTATCCTCCCAACTTTCAGCTCCTATTCACTGGCTTTCGCGGCCTTAGGGGGAGCAGCATCCTTTTTTTTTGAAATCATTCGCCCTTGAACAATTTCGATGTAAGCGGCAAAGATCACTACGGCGCCTGTAACAATATACTGGTAAAACGTATCTACCCCTAAAACGATGAGACCTACCTTCAGCGCGGAAAACAATACGGCTCCAATTACCGTACCAAAGATATTACCACGGCCTCCGGTCATGCTGGTACCGCCGATGGCGGCAGCGGCGATGGCTTCCATTTCATATCCTTGACCGGTGGAAGGATCTCCAGTACCTAATCTTCCTACCATTACCAGGCCTGCCAGTGTTGTTCCCAGCATTGCCAGTCCATACATCATTATTTTGCTTTTACAAACCCGTACACCGGACAGCCGGGCCGCTTCTTCATTGCCGCCTATGGCATAAATGTGCATGCCCAGCTTTGTTTTTTTTAGCACAATTGTCATGATTATAGCAAAGAGAAAAAAGATTATAACAGAAAATGTCATGGTAGAGGTCAGTTTAAAATTAAGCACATTGCGGTAGTTCCGGGGTACGCTTAAAACCGGAAACCCTCCTGTAATGATATAGGCTATGCCTCGATAGATTGCCATGGTTCCCATGGTGGCTACGAAAGGTTGCAATTTCAAGTTACCGACCAATAAACCATTAAATGCCCCTAAACCAAACCCCAACGCCAGACAGGCAATGATCCAAAAGGGGATCGGCAAACCCGCTTTGGCCAGCTGAGCGGCAATGCAGGCAATCAATGCAAGGGAGGACCCCACGGAAAGGTCAATCCCACCGGTAATGATAACGCAGGTCATACCAATTCCCATCAGCCCATAGGTTACAGATTGCTGAATGATCGTTGCAATATTGGATGTTGTCAGATACGCCTTTTCAAGAAGGCTAAATAGGATAATTGTAATCACCAAAGCCAAAAGGGCGCTCCATTCCCTGCGATATTTTTGATAAATCGCCTTCATCGCTCATCCCCCTCCACTGCCACATTTAAAATTCTGTCCTCGGCAAATTCCTCTCGCTGGAATTCCGCTGTGATTCTACCCTCCCGCATAACCATTATCCGGTCACTCATGCCCATTATTTCAGTCAATTCCGATGCGATCATGATGATGGCCATTCCTTTTGCCGCCATGCGCTCCATTAATAAATAGATTTCAGCCTTGGCACCAATATCGATGCCTTTGGTAGGTTCATCAAAGATCATTACCTGCGCGTCTGTTGATAGCCACCTGGCAAGTATCACCTTTTGTGCATTGCCGCCGGATAGGCTTACCGTCATAAAGTGAGGATCATTGGGTCTAAGCCCCACACGGGCCCCTTGTTTTGTCGCGTTGATACATTTCCGCTTCGAATTGATCAAAGGCCCTTTGCGAAATTTATCCACGCAGGGCAGTGCTATGTTGTCCATGTTGACCATATTGGGAAGAATGCCTTCCTCCTTGCGGTTTTCCGAAATCAGGGCAATGCCATGGCCCACAGCCTCGTGGGGGGAGCGGCAATATATTTCCCGGCCATTGAGCAGCACATGGCCCCCGAGGACTTTGTCTGCGCCGTAAATAGCCCGCATGACCTCTGTGCGGCCTGCGCCGATCAAACCGAAAAAACCAAGTATTTCTCCCCGATGCAATTCAAAGCTGATATGTTGAAACAGCGTTCCGTTGAGGTCTTTAACGCAAAGCACCGGTTTATCTAAACTGCATTGACTGGGTATGGTGCGCTGGGCGAATAGGGATATATCTCGACCGACCATGGCGCGAATGATCTCTTCGCGATTGGTTCCGGACATTTTCAAGGTATTGATGTACTGTCCATCCCGCAGTACGGTGGCTTTATCACATATGGTAAATATTTCATTTAATTTGTGGCTGATATAAAGGATGGTCATACCCTTTTCTTTTAGTTCCCGAATAATATCGAATAGCACTTTCACTTCCATATCGCTTAGCGACGAGGTTGGTTCATCAAAGGATATAATCGATGCCTGCGTTTCCAATGCCTTGGCGATGGAAACCATCTGCTTTTGCCCTGTGGATAATCCTCCCATTTGATCGGTGGCTTTAATATCGCAGTTTAGGCGCTGCAATATGTGGTGGGCTTGTCGGTTCATTTTCGGCCGGTCTACTAATCCCAGCCGTGTAGGTTCTTTGCCTATGAACATGTTTTCCGCTACAGTCATATCCGGAATGCTGATGATTTCCTGATGTACCTTGGCAATGCCATACTGTATGGCTTCAGCTGTGCTGTTAAACTTGGCTGTATTCCCTCCAATGCGGACAGTGCCCGATGTGGCGGGGAACACCCCGTGTAGAATATTCAGCAGGGTGCTTTTTCCTGCGCCATTTTCGCCAATAATGGCATGAATTTCTCCTTTGCCGATGGAAAAATTCACATCGTTTAAGGCTGTCTGCCCCGGAAACACCTTGGTAATATGTTCAAATTCTATATATCCGCGCATTTCCAGCCCCCCCGTTTAGTATCCCCTGTAAATGTTTTTGCAAACTGGCGGGGAGGCCTTTGGACTCCCCGCACAGCAAGATCGATCATTCAAAGACTGGGCTGTATTCGTAGCCAAAGATTTCTTCAAAGGTCATGTCAATGTTTTCGGCGTCCCGTACACATTGGGGCGCGTAAATAACTTTGGGAACTTCTTGGCCCGCCAGCTTGCGAATCTGGATTTCCACACCAATGGCTCCCATGGTGGTGGGAAAGAAGTCTACTGTGGCATCCAGTTCGCCTGCCTTAATGGATTCAATGGCTTCGCTAGTGCCGTCTGTACCAACGATCACGCATTGGCTATTAGCGGCGATAATCGCTTCAAGGCCGCCCATGGCCATGGTATCGTTGTTACAGTAAATTCCGCCCAGGTCCTTATGCTGCTGAAGCAAGGTCTGGGTAATATCAAAGGCCTTCTGCCTGTCCCAGTCACCATTTTGTACAGCCACTACTTCGATATCCGCTTTATTGGCGAAGAAATCGTTGAAGCCCTGTGTACGAGCCTGGGCTGCCGTTGCCTGGCTTAATCCGGTGATACAGGCTACCTTGCCCTTGCCGCCGATCTTGTTATAAATCCATTCCGCGCCCTGGACACCAGCCTGGTAATGCCAGGCGCCAACGGTGGTCGTGGTATAAGGGGTAAACGCGTCCATAACGGTTGTCATATCAATGCCCGCGTCCATGGCGGCTTCCATGCCGGGAACCAGATTGCCAGCGGAAATACCGGAAACAAGAATTCCCGTGTATCCCTTGTTAACCATATCCAGAAGAAGTGTCAACTGGCCTTCTTCGTCCGTTTCTGTTTGGGCGCCGCGTACATCCACTGTCACATCATAGCCAGCAGCTTTAAACAGCTTGGCGCCCATTTCAGCGCCTTCTTTTTCCATGCGCCAGAATTCATTTTCAAAGGTCTTTGTGGCAAAGCCGATGGTAACAGGCTTGCTAAGCTTCGGTACCGCACCCAGAGAATCGCGAATATCGTTGTACGAAACAGCGCCATCATAGAAATCATAACCCTGTTTCTCTACGTCAGCGCCCGGCAGCTCTTGCGCAAAAGCGGTGGCGCTGGCCAACATCATTACAGACAATACTAGAACAAAGATTTTTTTCATTACAGAAGTACCTCCATTTCGCTTTTGAGTCGGTTGATAGTTCCTCGAAGATTGTTTCACCTTTGGGGCATACACAGTTCGGGCGCTTAAACTTGGCACATTCCCGATCCTCCTTTCTTTTATGCAATGGTTAGCGGTCTGCTGACAGATGCACGAAGAATAAGTTCATGGCGGACGATCACATCTCTTGGGGGACCGGTAACGGTTCCCTCTATTCGTTCAAACAACATTTTGACGCCTTCCCTGGCGAAAGATACACTGTCGTTTGTAACGCTTGTCAAGCTGGGGTTCGAAATCCGCGAATAGGGGATATCATCCATACCGGTTACCGAAACCTGTTCGGGGATATGAACCCCGCGCTCCTGCATGGCTGCTAAAAGACCCAGCGCGATCTGATCGTTGGCACAGCAAACTGCCGTTGGCATAGGTGTGAGTTTAGAAAAATACCGGCCTAACTCGTAACCGTCCGACTGTGAGAATCCTTTTTCCAGTATCCATTTTGGGCCAATAGTCAGTTTCGCCTCACCCATAGCCCTTTGGTATCCTTCTTTCCGGCTTCGTTCAATCATTGAATGAGGTGTACCTCCCGCAAAACCAATGCACATATGCCCCAGCATAATCAGATGCTTTACCGCCAGATAGGTGCCTTCGGAGCCGTGAACATGAACAGTATCAAATGGATATTCTTGATAGGCGTTTAATCCAACCACCGGTATATTGGAAGCGATCAGCTGCTTGATTGTCGCTTCCTTGATATCAATGGAAGCCAGAAGCACACCGCTTGCGTACATTTGCTGGGCTATTTTAATCGAGGCCTGCTCTTGAAGGCTTTCATTAGAATCGTACAATGTCATCACATAGTCTTTTTCGTCTAACAAGCTTTGTACGGTTTTAGCTATCTGTGAATAAAAGGGGTTGCATATATCCGGAACCACCAGTAGTACGATCTTACTGGCACGACTGCGCAGGGACTGTGCTGCGATGCTCGGAACATAGTGCAATTTTCTTACCGCAACGGCGATTCGATCTGCCGTATTTTTATCTACACATCCAGAGCGGCTTAAATATCTGGATACGGTGCTTATCGAAACGTTTGCTTCCCGCGCAACCTCGCGAATGGTGATTCTTCTGGATTGCTTTTTGTCCTCTGGGAGCATTTCCGGTACTCTTTTCATAGTCAAAACTCCTTAATGATACTTGCATAACCGAATTTGTTTTCTTTGGAGTTCAACAATGCCTGCCCTGGACAACTGCATTAATAGCCGGGAAATAACCTCTCTGGAACTGCCAAGCTTTTCAGCCAATTTTTCGTGAGTAATGATGATCGTTTGGTTTTGCTGGTTCACAGTGTATTCTTGCAGTAGCTCCACAAGCCGCTGTTCCAGCGACGAAAGGCCTAACCTGCCAATTTGGTGGATCAGCCTTCCCATAATCAGCCTGTTCCAATCCTTTTCAAATTTTATCAAGGCCGATAGGGGAATCATGCCATTGTATGGGTTTACTATCTCGCATATCTCGGTATCTGCTTCAAAGATCACTTCAATGCAATAATCCAATAAATATTCTTTATCCAAATAAGGTCCTATACCGCAATCACCTTGCTGGAAGCTTAGGACGCGGAGCTGCTTTCCGTCTTCACCGTACATAACAATGCTAAACCGGCCTTTGAAAACCCCCCAAACCCGCTCTGTTAAACCAAGGGTTGTCCTGGTTTCGTTGGCATAATATTTCTTTTTGAGATTTTTGTGCATCACCTCACGCTGGGAAGCCGTCATACCACGGCAGAAAGGAAACATACGTTCAAGCAGTCTATCATCATACAATTTCATCCACCGCCAAACAATTAAATTTTGTGGTAACGTTCCCCTTTTATGGTTCACATTATAAACGTATGAATCATCATTTTCTGTGACTATAGTCACAAAGGAAACCGTTTGTTCAAATTTGTCTGAACAAGGGGCGAAATTATGGCCGCATTGCCTAGCTTTTCTGGTTTTGCTAATGCTCCGGCCCCTACGACCCTATTTGTACAAATGCAAACATTCCCACAAACGCCGTATTTGAAAAAGACTTACAGACACTTAAGCTGGAAGTCTTTTTCAAATACGGATATGCTATTTTATTTTACTCAAGTCCCTCTACGGGAATGATCAGGGTAACCTTATCGCCACTGGAGAAATTCATCATTTCCTGAATTTCAGGCTCTACTGGCGACAGACTGGTTAACGCCACGGATTCGGCACTTCGATGGTAGCGCCAGCTTTTCTTTGGCAATTTCATTGGCCAAGGCGGTTAGTTTTTCATCGGTCATGGTCTTTAAATCAACGGAATCCACTGGCCCGGCCAGAGAAAAAAAGGGAAGAGCAATAAGAGTGTCAGCAATAACAGGCAAACCTTTTTCATAGAAAATACCCCTTTCATTAAGATAATTAGAAACTCTACGCTTGGAAAAAGGTACAAGTCGATGGAAATGGTTTCCAAGTGACCGCGGAAGGTGGTATAATAAGGCATGTTTGAATGTGTGCGGAGGTCATAATGAAAACACTAATTATCAACGGTTCCCCACGAAGCAGGGGCGATACAGCCTTTTTACTGGGAGAATTAAAAAAACACCTTCGGGGTGAAATCGTAGAAATACGGGCCTATGACGGTACTATCCGACCCTGCGTGGATTGCAGGGCTTGCAAAGCACAAAAAGGCTGTGTTATTAACGATGATATGGCATTAATCTATAAGGGCGATTTCGATAACGTGGTTATCGCATCCCCCCTGTATATGTCGAACCTGACAGCGCCTCTTATGGGCATTGCCAGCAGATTCCAAGCCTTTTACTGCGCAAAACGGTTTTTGAAGGATGAATTTATTTTTAGCGAAAAGAAAGCCGCCCTTATACTGGTTGGGGGCGGCGACGGCGGACCGGAAAAAGCCATTGATCTGGCCTTATGGATGTTCAAAAAAATGAACGCCTGGGGTTTTGAGGCACATACCATTCTTTCACTTAAAACAGATGACATCCCTGCTTGCCAAGATGCTCTGGCCATTGAAAAAACCCGTGATATTGCCGCGTACTTCAATTGCGATCAAAAATCAAATAACACATGTATGCCTTGACGGCTAAAAAAGATCCAAGAGATAAATCTTTCCCGCAGCTAAGGGGCAGCGCCCCTTAGGCGAGACGTTCTATTTCCATAGCGATACTTTGCATGAGCCCCGCATTGCCGTGGCCTTCTATATTAAAAAGGCTGCCCGTGCCATCGGTTACCGCATCAATAGCCAGGGATTTAAACAAGCCTGTGCCTTTTTTCTTTTGCTGGGCCATGGTAATGGTGTTTTTGCTGATGCTTACCAGGTTGCAAAAGCCGCCCTCACCAGGAAACACAATGTTTTTAAAGCCCAGTGCTTTTTTAAGCTCCGGGCCGCCAAAGGGAAATTGGCCTTGGGTCTTCAAAAGCTGAAAAAGCTCGTCGGTGGTATACTGGTTCAGGCTGTTAAAATCCTTATCCCGGTTCATGGTGAGAACCGATAGGGCACAAAACGCCACCATTCCCAACCCTGCTTCCAGAGCGATCCGTTTCAGTGGTCGCTTTAAATGGTGGATAAACGGCATATAGCAAAAACAATGCAGGGTATAATGGAAACCAGCAGTGTATAAAATGGCCGTAAAAATTGAAGAAATGTCACTTTTCCACCCCTTAAGCTTTAAAAATTATGTCTTTCTTGATTAGGGCGTGTTGAAACACGCCCTAACATATTGGATGGTCTTTGTCAACCACATTCTGCGTGCACGAAAGAAATAAAAGCATTATGAGTCGAGAAACAGGCATTTCATGCGAAAGAGCTTGCTTTTTCCCATAGCATGGTATAATAGATGAAATACAGCACCCGATAAGGAGAAGTGAATCATGCAATATAGAAAACTTGGCAACAGTGCTATCATGGTATCCGCAATTGGATTAGGCACATGGGCAGTAGGCGGAGACGGCTGGTGGGGCCCCAGCGATGAGAGCCAATGTATTAAAGCTGTTCATGCTGCTTTGGCTGGCGGCGTTAACCTGATCGACACCGCGCCGGTATACGGCTTTGGGTATAGCGAGGAACTGGTTGGTAAGGCCATTGCCGGTCGCCGGAACCAAATTATTCTCTCATCCAAAACCGGGCTTTGGTGGGATGACGATACGGGGAATTACTTTTATTCCCTGGACGGCATCGATGTCCATAAATGCTTAAAACCGAAAAACATGGCTATTGAGTTGGAACGGAGCCTGAAACGGCTGAACACGGATTACATTGATATTTACCATACCCACTGGCAGGATAAAACCACGCCTATCGACGAAACGGCAGAATTTTTGAACAAGGCTCTTAAAGAGGGGAAAATTCGCGCTATTGCGGTTTCCAATGCCACCACTAAACACATGGAGCAGTATTTTAAAACCTGCACCATTGTAGCAAACCAGCCCAAATACAGTATTCTGGAAAGGAAGATTGAACCGGAGCTGGTTGATTACTGCGTAGAAAAGAACGTGGGCATTCTGGCCTATTCTCCCCTTGAATTGGGGCTGTTAACTGGGAAAGTGACCATGGAAACTGTGTTTTCTGAACATGATACCCGCACTGCGGACCCATGGTTCCAATTGGAAAACCGTGCACGGGTTATCGCTTTCTTGGACAGCTTAAAGGGCTACACCGAAAAATACAACTGCACCATCGCCCAACTGATGATCGCTTGGACGTTTTCCCAAAAGGGGATTACCAGCGTCTTGTGCGGTGCCAGAAAAGAAGCTAACGCTATGGAAAACGTGGCGGCTGGCAGCCTGATTATCGATGAAGAGGACCTTGCCGCCATTCGTTTTTTAGCGCCGACGCTATCATTGTAAATAATATAGAAGGAGGCTATCACTATGGAAAAAAGACTGGTTACGCTGTGTACCTGCCAATGGGCAGACCTGCCTTTTGAAGAGCTTTGCGCTTTGGCTGTCAAGATGGGCTATGACGGCTTGGAGATCGCTTGCTGGGGCCAGGGGGTGGATATTGATAAAGCCTATGAGGACGACCAGTATGTAGAATATCTAAAGGCTACCCTGAAAAAGCATAACCTTACGTGTCAGGCGCTGGCCACCCATATTATTGGCCAGTGCGTGGGCGACGCACCCGATCCTCGATTGAACAACTTCGCGCCTGCCCAGTTGGCAGATCAACCCGAGGCCATTCGCCAATGGGGGATCGATACCATGATGAAGGTCCCCACAGTGGCGAAAAAGCTGGGAGCCAGTGTGGTAACCAGCTTCACCGGCTCGCCTATTTGGAAATACCTCTACTCCTTCCCCCAAACCACGGAGGAAATGGTTAAGGAAGGCTTTAAACAAATTGTCCGCCTGTGGTCGCCTATTATGGATGAATTTAAAAAACACGGCATCAAGTACGCGCTGGAAGTACATCCCGGCGAAATTGCCTTCGACTATTACAGCACCAAGCGCCTGCTGGAGTGCTTTGGGGACAGGCCTGAATTCGGCCTGAATTTCGATCCCAGCCACCTCCAGTGGCAGGGCATCAAGCCCCATCTGTTTTTAAGTGACTTTAGGGACCGTATCTACCATGTTCATATGAAGGATGCAGCCGTCACACTGGATGGCCGCAGCGGCCTGCTGGGCTCCCATTTGGATTTTGGTGACATGCGCCGGGGGTGGAACTTCCGTTCCCTGGGCCATGGAGATGTAAATTTTGAAGAGATTATCCGTGTACTGAACGATATGTGCTATACTGGCCCCCTGTCGGTAGAATGGGAAGACAGTGGCATGGACCGCATCGACGGCGCCACCGAAGCCTGCGCCTTTGTTAAAAGGATCGATTTCAAACCCTCAGACTTTAAATTTGATGACGCTATTGCCAATTAGGCGATAGGGAGGAACACATATGAGCAAACGCATTTTATACGGCATGGTGGGCGGCGCATACAACGCCTTTATCGGTGACGTGCATCGCAAGGCCATCGCCTTTGATCCCCGTACCCAGCTGGCTGCTGGCTGCTTCAGTACCCATGGGGAAGTAAACCAGGCTACAGGCGGCCTGTATGGCCTTGATGAAAGCCGTATTTATGCGGACTATCAAACCATGGCAGCGGCGGAAAGCGCCCGCCCCGATGGCATTGCCTTTGTGAGCATTACCACGCCCAACAATACCCATTACCATATCGCCAAATGCTTTTTGTCCCACGGTATCCCGGTGGTGTGCGAAAAGCCCTTATGCTTTACTGTGGAAGAAGCAAAGGAGCTTGCGCAGTTGGTTCAAGAGAAGAATCTGCTTTTTGGCATGACATACAGTTATTCAGGCTACACCATGGTTAAAATAATGCGGGAGATGGTAAGGGCTGGTAAAATTGGCCGGGTGGTAGCTGTGAACGCCGAATATCCACAAGAGTGGCTTATCGATACCCTGGGCGACAGCGACCCCGGCACAGCCAAGCTTTCCGGCTGGCGCAACAACCCCAAGGTGGCAGGCATCAGCAACTGTGTGGGGGATATTGGCACCCATATCGAAAACACGGTCCATTATGTGACAGGCCTTTCCATTAAACGTCTACTGGCCACCGCCAACACCTTTTCCGACCCGCTGGACTTGAACGCTAATATTATTGTGGAATATGAAAACGGTGCCAACGGTGCCTACTGGTGTTCCCAAATAGCGGCGGGTAACTTAAACGGCTTGAAGGTGCGTATTTATGGGGATAAGGGAGCGCTGGAATGGGAGCAGCATTCCCCGGACTATGTCCGCTTCACCCCCAAGGGCCAGCCTCCGGAGATTTTGAGCCGTGGTACGGGCTACCTCAATGAAGAAGCGGCAAAGAACAACCGCCTTCCCTCCGGGCACCCGGAAGGGCTGTATGTGGGTTTTGCCAATATCTATCGAAGCTTTATTGAGGCCCTGGTTAAACAGCACGCAGGGGAAGAATTGACAGAGCAAGACCTGGATTTCCCTAAGGTTACGGATGGTGTAAACGGCGTGAAGTTTGTGCACGCCGTAATAGAGAGCGCAGCCCATGATGCTAGGTGGGTAGAGCTGTAATACCCTATATTAACAAAACGAAATTTAAAGCGGAGGAAGTAACGATGAAAAAGATACTTTGTATCCTATTTGCTACTGTGCTCATGCTGGGCACTGCTACCGCATTGGCTGTAACCGATATCGCGATTCTGGTGCCCAATGCCGATCATGGCTGGACAGGCGCTGTGCTGACCTATGCCGAGGAAAAGGCTGCCGAAATCAATGCCGCTGGCAAGTATTCCGCCAAGGTGATATCCTCCTCCGACCCTGCGAACCAGATTTCCCAGATAGAGGATATTATCGAGAACCAATCCGCCGCAAACGTGGTTATTCTGCCCCAGGACAATACCCTGGAAGCAACCATGAAGAAGCTGTCCGCAATCGGTATCCCTTTTGTGATGTTTGACCGGGTTATCGATGCCGTAGCGGGGGCTGCGGTATCCAGCGTCAAGGGCGATAATGAAGGTATCGGTATCGCTACGGCCAAGCGGTTTATTGAATCGGGGCTTAAGCCCGGCGACCCGGTGCTGATTATCCCCGGAGATAACTCCTCTGTGCCAGAAATGCGCAACAACGGCTTTTTCATGACCCTTGAAGAAAATGGCTGGACAGAGGACCAGTTAAAAGCCATCAAATCTACCGACTACACTGGCTGGAGCCGGGCCAAGGGCAAGGAGCTGTTTGTGGCATGGCTGGATTCTTCTACTATAGATGAGATCACAGCGGTTAAGTATATTTTTACTCACGACGATGAAATCGCCATGGGCATGCTGGAAGCCCTTAAGGGCAGCGATATTGATCCCGCCAAGAAGGAAGCTTTTCTAAATGCCGGGGTACATCTGGGTACTTCCTCTGGCCTGAACGAGATTTATAGCGTGCTTAAAGGCATCCATCAGAAGGATTATGTTGCACAAACGGCGCAATTGACCGATCTGTTTTCTGTGACATATGATCCCGGCATGATTAAGATTGCCGTACAGGACATGGTGGATAAGCTGGATGGCAGTGATGTGCCTGCTGATCACGTGGTGCCGGTGTCTGTAGTGGATAAAGCCAATGTGGATCAATTCCAGGGCTTCGGCGACGCCGTTGCAAAATAATGGAATAGCAAGGGGGCTGTCGCAATAAGAATCAAGGAACGCCAAGGGCTCTGCCCTTGGAACCCGCAAAGGGATACATCCCTTTGATCCCATTATGGGATTTTTAAGGGA
>JAVBTR010000082.1:0-11142 GCA_031556065.1 Eubacteriales bacterium
AAACGAAGGGGCTGTGGCAGTAAGAAGAACGCTGGGACGCTGTCCCAGACCCGGTTTAAGGGTCAAATGACCCTTAAAATCCCATAATGGGATCAAAGGGATGTATCCCTTTGCGGGTTCCAAGGGCAGAGCCCTTGGCGTTCCTTGATTCTTACAGCCACAGCCTTTTTTTCATTAGCTTTTCAATTGCCGAGCGGCCTTCCTCGATGCCCTCATCGTATAAGGCAAGTAGCTTTTGCGTATCATTATCCATTCGCTCGATTTGAAGGGGTTTTTGTGGCCGAACAATGATCGCTTTGCCTTGCCGTTCCAATTCTTCGCACAATTCAAGCTGGCGGTTATAGCTATCGTGGCGTTTGAGCATGATTTCCGCCAATTGAGGGTATTTCTTGAATACAAGCCTAAGCGCTTTTTCATGGCCCAGGGGCCTTTTTAAGTAACCCTGGTTCCGGGTCAGTACGATCAGATGAAAGGTATTTCCATCGGCAATGGATTTTTCTATGGGAATAGGGCATGAAATGCCGCCGTCTAACAAAGCCATGCCTTTATACTTTACCACGGGAGAGGCCAGCGGCAGGGAACAGGAGGCCACAACGGCGGTGAGCCGTGTATCAATTTCTTCCTTCTCAAACCAATGAATCAAGCCGGTTGCACAATCGGTGGCCCCTGTTAAAAAGCGGACATCCTGTTTTTCAAAGGTGTCCCAGTCAAAGAAGATATGCTTGTTGGGCACCTGGTTAAACACAAAATCCATATTGAACATGGAGCGGTGTAAAAGCAGATTCCGTTTGCTTACATAGCGCTTGGTACCCGCGTAATACTTAACCACTTCACGGTTGCGGCCCAGCTGGCCGGATACATAGGAAAGCCCGTTGGCCGATCCTGCGGAAACGGCTGCGATATAGGGGAACTGGATGCCCGCCTCCATCAGTGCGTCCAAAACGCCTGCGGTATAAAACCCACGCAAGCCGCCGCCCTCCAAAATAAGGGCTGTGCCATGGGGAAGAGGGTTGGCGGGAAGCTGCCCCGGAATAGGGGGATGGGTATACTGAACTGCTGCCATAAAAATGGCCTCCTAGTAAAAAGCTTTTAACACTATAGCAGTTTAAGGTAAATATTGCAAGGCGGCAACCCCTTATCACATTGACGATTGTGAAAAAGTTCGCTACAATAAAACCAGAATATTGCATTGGGTAAACGTGAAGCAAAGGGAGAATAAATCGATGAAAGCCTATGGCACTTATTTAAAAAACGACCCGGTTGCCCCCTTGGTATACGGCCAGATAGAATTAATTAACCCGCCGCGGCAGCGCTTACATGGGAAACCCTTGGGCGAAGGCATATTGGCGGAGCCTGTTATGGTAGGCTTTTGCGGCACAGATAACGAACTGATGCGCATGGGGCGGCGGGGAGAATTAAACGCCAAATTTCCTCCTGGACAAAACCGTCTTATCAATGGCCATGAAGGCATTGTTTGGGTGCCCTCTCTTAACAGGTTTGCTATCGTGCTGATTCGCGGAGGCGATTGCGTCGATCCTACCCGTTACACTGAAGATGAACATTATTTTGAGTATGGCTGCGATCAGGCGGATGGCCTGTTCTGCGATAAAATTTTTGTGCTGCCCGATATGCTGCTGCCCATTCCCCAAGGCTATGTGCACCATGGAAAGCTGGATGTGAGCTTTGCGAAAAAGATGGTCTTCCCCGATCCTTACGCTTGTATGCTGTTTCAATTGGAGCGCATGGAGGATTTGGGCAGCGCCCATAACTTCAGGCAGGTGGCAAAGCGCATAGGGTGCGGTGAAGCAAAAGCAAGGGCTCTTGCTGCCGATGCCATTTTTGACAGGACGGTGATCTTTGGCCTTGGTACAACAGGGATGTTTATGGGAGATGTGATCCGCAAAGCCCATCCGCAAAGCAAGCTTGTTTTTGTTGGCCGCAGCCCAGCGGAAAGTCAAATGGTTCAATTCGCTTTAAAGCAATCAAGGGGCATCTATATCGAAAATAATTTCCAGAACAGCGAGGATTTAGCAAGTAGCATATGCGCAGCCTTAGGCGGGCGGGCCACTGCCTTTATTGGCGCCAGCGGCAGCGCTGCAGAGCATGAAACCGCCTTTAAAGGCAAGGTGCTTGGCTGCAATGGCCTGTACAACAGCTTTTCCTTGGGCCCCACTGTGGCCTTTGATACCATGCCCTTCGGCTTTCAAAACCACCTCATATTTGGCTCCATCAATTTCAGGCAGGATCACATGGAAAAGGCCATCGCCATGCTGGCAAACAGCCAATACGATCAGATCGTATCCCTTATAGATAAAAAGGAATTTATTTCCGATCCTATGAAGGCCTATGAGCAACGGATTTATCATCAAGGTGCGCCCATCAAAACAGCAGTGGTTTGGAACGAGCAATATATTAATCTCTAAAGGCAGGTGAAGAGGCTTGGTAATTGATGCCCACGTACATCTATGGGAAAAGCAGCAGGGCAGGGTTGGCCAAAAGCCTGTGTACGGTATTGGCAATGGGCAGAGCCAATTTGGCAGTGAGGTACGCCAAATGCTGCCCCCTTATATGACAGACGATGCCAATACGGTGGAGCGGCTGCTGGCCAATATGGATTTCGCCCAGGTTTCGGCGGCTGTCGTCACACAGGAGTATATCGACGGCAACCAGGATGCGTATCTGCGGCATGCGAGGGAACAGCATGGGGAAAGGCTCCGGGTTTGTGCGCTGTATGAAGAGGAAATGCCTCTGCCACACTGCCAAGGGATGGATGGCATTAAAATATGCGCGGGCCGCTTGAAGGAACAAAATCTGGCAAAGCACGAAAAGGTGTTTGAATGGGCATGGCAAAATAAACTGTTTATCAGCATCGATTTAGCCGATGGGGATTTGCAGACAGCTTCCCTCAGAGAAATGATTCAGGCATATCCTAAATTAAGAATCGCCATTGGCCACTTTGGCATGGTGACCACAAGGGGCTGGGAAGAGCAAATCCGCTTAGCCCGCTTTGCCAACGTGTTTGTAGAAAGCGGGGGAATCACCTGGCTGTTTCACAATGAATTTTACCCATACCCATCGGCAGTGGATGCCGTCATTCGCGCGGGGGAGATCTGCGGTATGGAAAAACTCATGTGGGGCTCGGATTACCCGCGAACCATGACAGCCATCACCTACTCCATGAGCTGGGATTTTGTGGAGCGCTCTACAAAAATGAAACAGGAAGATAAAGAGCGTTTTCTATACCAAAACGCCCTGGGTTTTTATAGGTTTCCTCTTTTTGCGGAAATGCCCAGGATCAAACACATGCTTGAATAATATTTATTTTAAATTATGTGCTTTTTTAATTGACAAAAACAAAATAATATTGTATTCTTTTCGAAATGGTGGTACAAATATATATTTTTTGGGTGAATTTGGTATTGACAGGTTTGTGGTTGGCAAGGTGGGGACAGGTATCCTCAAACTACTGACACTGGGTGGCTTCGGTATTTGGTGGTTAGTGGATATCATTATGATTGCCAGCGGCGCTTTTACCAACAAAGAAGGGGTTCGTGTTGGGGTAGAGTAGTTGTTTTATGTTAGAAACTATTAAGCAAAACAAGAAAAGCGCTTCGTTAAGAGGCGCTGTTCTTGTTTTGCTGAGATGCAGAGAAATTAGGATGGCAGCGCATGTAACATAATCAGCAGGGCGGGAAAAACATAGAATAGCACAGGGAGGTTTTATAATGCCGATTAACGATTGTATGATTAGAAATTCATCAGGCGCGCGTCCTTGTCTAAATGAAATAGGGGGATTTGCCGGACAGCCGATGCTTGAACGCAACGATATGCTATGGGATTGCCCCTGCCCACCTGCTGTACCAGGGCCACCAGGCCCACGGGGGGCGCAAGGCGCAACAGGGGCACAAGGAATCCCCGGCCCTACTGGCGCGACGGGCCCACAAGGCGAACCTGGAGCAACGGGTGCAACAGGCGCGGGGCTTACAAGAAATAATCTGGTCTATGTAACGACGCAAACAGGGAATGCGTTGGTTGTTATTGATGGGGATACAAACACGGTACTGACCAGTGTTGCAGTGGGCGCAGGACCTCGAGGGCTTGTGTATGATGAGGATCACAATAAAGTATACGTGGCCAATGCCAGCGAGGGCAGCGTAACCGTTATTGACGCCTTAACCTTTAATGTGCGTGGAACCTTAACGGTACCGGCCTTGCCCTTAGGGATAGCGGTAAATAGTGCCACCAGCTCGGTTTATGTGACCAGCGGCCTTTTTGATAACGCCAGCGTCATCGATACCAATACGGATACCATTGTTCGGACCGTCTCAACCGGGTTTACACCAGGCGGGGTGATTGCCGACCCGGTGCGCAATCAAGTCTATGTAACCAATGGCGCAGGCAGCAATAGCACCACCATTATCAACGGACTTACCAATGCCACGGCGGCAACGGTGCCAATAGGGCAGAATCCAGGTTATCCGGGAGTGAACAGGCGCACAGGCACGGTTTATGTGCCAAATCTTCAATCTGCCAGCGTTTCTGTGATCAACGGCAATACCAATACGCTGCTGACCACCGTTACTACAGGCCTTGTGCCGGGACCTTTTACAGCGGCGGTGAACGAACGTACCAACCGCATCTATGTAGCCAATATCCCAAGCAATAGTGTCTCAGTTATTAGGGGTATAGATAACACGGTTATTGCAACGATCCCTGTTGCAGGCGGCCCAAACGGGGTGGCTGTCAATATGGAAACGAACCGTATATATGTCACACAGGCGGATGCCAACAGTGTAGCGGTCATTGATGGCAACACAAATGGGCTCATTGCAACGATTCCCGTTTCAGGGCGACCTTACTTGGTTGAAGTCAATTCATCGGTACAGGCGATATCGTGATTGGTAAAGAAAAATGATACGAAAGCGTCTGCCTCAATGGCAGACGCTTTCGTGTGACATCTATGTCGCGGGTGCTTCCCGGGGCTTGTTGATGGTCTGAGCGAAGAGCCCTCTGTTCACTTTTTTCGTTTTCAGCAAATATGAACCTCTTTTATATTCACCGGCTCACAGCCATGCTTGAATAATGAGTTGACCTAATTTCGCTTTAATTGAGGCTTAAGCATAAATAGCCCTATCAGCATGATAGCAGGGAAGACCATCCCAGTTAACAGGCCCATATTCAGGGTGGTTGAATCGGCAACGATGCCGGTGAGCCACGGCCCCACAGAACAGCCCAGATCCCCGCCCAAGGCCATCATGGCAAACATGGCTGTACCGCCTGATGGATAGCCTTCGGCTGTGAGGCTGAGCATCCCCGGCCACATGAGACTTACGCTTAAGCCGCAAAGAGAACACCCTAATAGGGCTATCGCCGGAATGGGCACCAACGCGGTAATGATAAATGATAAAATGCAAAGAAGTGAGCAGATGATCAGCGTTTTTTGAATATTGATTTTTTGCCCTTTGGTTCCGTATAAAGTACGGGCAATGCCCATCATAACCGCAAACAGGCATGGGCCTAGTAGATCACCCAAGGTTTTTGAAATTCCCAGTCCCCTTTCCGCGAACAGGGAAGCCCATTGCCCCATGGCCTGCTCGGCAGCGCCGGAGCACACCATGAGCAGCAGAGCGATCAAGAATATTCTGGAGGTTATCAGTGCTTTGATGGGCGTTCTTTTGCTTTCCTCCGAAGGGGGCATAAGGGGAACCTTTGTAAATTTAATTAGGGTGATGGTGGGTAGAATGGCCCATAGCAGGGGGAGTAGTAACCATAGCTCCTGGCCTACCAGCAATAGGGCCACTGTGGATAGGACAATCACTAAAACCTGCCCCCAGCTATAAAACGAATGGAGCAGGCTCATGGACGAGGCCTTGGCATCGCCGGGCAGGCTTTCCACGATGGGGCTCACAAGCACCTCGATCAAACCGCCGCCAATGGAAAACAGAAGGCTGGCAATGATCAAGCCTACATAGGGATCGGGCATTAACCGGGGTAAAAAGGCCAATGCGATCATGCCTACAGCGGCAAACAGGTGGGCGATAACAGCGGAACGCCGATGTCCCAGCTTATCCAGAAACTGAATGGCCAGCGCGTCTACCACAAGCTGTGTCAGAAAGATGACCACCACCAGGCTGCCTAGCATGGTAAACGAAAGGCCGAACTGATCTTTAAACACGACGAAAAGGAGCGGGGGCAAATTGACGATCAGCGCTTGGGTGATATACCCTAAATAGCAGGCATAGAGTGTGCTTTTGTAGTTTGGGGTCTGCATAACGATCGATCCTCTTTTTTATTGATTTTGAAAACGACAACAGTATATCACATTAGGCCAGTAAGGCAAAGCGCGCGGCACCCCAGGCGGCTTCCTCCTTGCATAGGGGAAGGGTAAGAGGCAAACCGAAGCGGCTTTCAAGGGCACGCCGCAATGCCGGGTTTTGGCGGATGGCGTTGCCGGAGCCGATGAGCTTTTCGGGTTTATGGGGCAACAAGGGTATGGCCGATTCGTAAAGCGTGAAAAGGGTATCCGTCATGCCTTGCAAAAAAGCGGCGATGAGATGAGGCGCAGTTAAATTGTCTGGGCCTATTTGGCTGATGCTGCCTTTCTTTAAGGGCTCCTGGCGGGTACCTAAAAAATCGGCGCACACATGAAGTGGATCGGCAAAAGCCGGGACATTAAGGGCTGCTTCATTCATAAGAGGGTAGATATCCTTTGGGGCAATGCCAAAAAGAGCGGCGCAGGAACGCAAAAACTGTTCCAGCACGGCATATGCCTGGCCGCCGCAGAGGGCTGCGCCTGTAAGCAAGTAAGTGTCGTTTAAAAAAGGGCGAAGCTCTAAGGGGGCGGGAGGCGGTAGAAAATGGGGGATCAGTATGGAAACCTGGCTGCCTGTGCCAATGTTTACGGCAAGGCTTCCTTCTGCCGTTCCTGCCGCGCCTAGAAAGCTGGCCTGGTGATCCCCCAAGGCTGTGTAAACAGGGATGTGGGCGGCGGTTTCTCCTAAAACCCGGGGTGAAGAGCAAACCTCCGGGAAAAACCGAGGGTCCAGCGAAAGGGTGTCTATGGCTGTGGTATCAAAGGCTTGGGCAGCCAAATCGAATAAGCCCAGGCTGGCGGCCTGGGTGGTATGCAAAAGCGGACGGGCACGGCGGCATAGTGCCATGCCCACATAATCGGCAATGGTGCAAAGCCCCGCCGCGTTTTTAGAAACGCGGTTTTCCAATAGGTGCTGATAATAGGTGGCACAGCCGTAACCGGGGTGGATGGGATGGCCGGTTTTGCTTTCGATGGCTAAGGCTGCCTGCTCATCCCCTTTAAATTGCCAGGTGTAAAGCGGGCTTTGGGCCAAGCCGGAAGAATCCACGTAAAGGATGCCGTGCATCTGCCCCGTTAGGCCTATGGCTTTGACAGGGGCATGGCTTTCTTGAATTTTGGCCACCATGGCTTCACAATGGGCGGCAATGGCTTTGGCATCCTGTACCCCCGGGGATAATTCAAAGCTATTAGGGGACTGTATGGAATCCAGCAGGGTATTGGTGCTGTCATCCATAAGAACGCATTTAAGGGTGGTTGTACCAATATCTAACCCAATTACAGGCATTAAAATGATCCCTCCAATTGCTTTAGGGCCATTTGCGCGGATAAACGGATGGGCACGGCAGGGGCGGTGGAAAGCGCTAAAAGAGTTTCCAAGCCCACAGGGTCTCCAAGGGTGGCCAGGGCGCTGCCTAAGGCCAAACGAAGCATGGCGAATCGTTCGGCCAATAAAGGATCGGCGGTCTGGCTGCCTGTAAGCTCTTCAAGGGCTAAAAGGCGTTTGAGCAGGGGGATAAACGCCTTATCCACACGGCTTTGGGCCACATAGGCAAAGCATTCCACATAGCAATAGATACCCGCCCGAAGATCGTGATAATCCCGTTCTGAATGCACAAGGCGATTAAGAACTTCCGTAAAAAGGGATTCTGCGGGGGTTTTTACCTGAGCTAGGGCATTTAAAAGGTAGACGGCTTCCGGCATCAGTCCATGATCGGGCAAAAGCTGGCCAAAGGTAACAGGGCCTTCCCGGCGGGGCAAGGCATCCGTCCTTTTAAGCCATTCTTCAATGGCTCCGATGACTTCCGGCGCACCGGCTTCATCGCCGTGAAAAAGCAGCAGCCGTGAAAGGATCAGCCGCCGGCCTTGGGGCGCGGCTTTAAGAGCCTGCCTTAAAAGGGGCAGGATTTCCTTTGAATCGGCCAAGAAACAGGCGATTACAGGAGGCTGTTCCCTTATGTAGGAGGAAGGATTCATTTCCAGCCATTCCATGGGTGTATTATCTTCAAGGGCGGAAATGGCATAGGGTAGATCGGTTATGGGCTTAGGCAGGGGCAAGAGCCTTTGTCCGCCTGCACTTTGAATGGCTGCCCTTACCCCGGCGGCTTCCCAAGGGTTAACGCCCTGGCGAATAGCCTGTGAAGCCAACACGCCCAGGGCAAAGCCCTGTTGCTGCAAATCCGGCTGCATGCGAAGACCTGGGAAGGCATCGTGGGTACAGCCCATGGCTTTGCCGCCCACTAAAAGTCCCTTTAGGGGCTGGTCATCCTTTGAAAGGGGGATCATCGCCCCCAAAGGAACGTTCATCAGCAAATTTGGCGGCAAAAGGCCGTTGTAAACCAGCTTGGAGGTTAATTTGCCCTTTGGGTCATAATTGCTGAAGCACTGGTAAAGGGTATCCTCCGGTGCCTCCATGGCAAGGAGGGCTTCCAAGGTTACATCCTTCATGCTTTTGATATGGCGGCTCTCCCGCAGGGCCACATAGCCTCCATGATCGTACATCTCTTTGCCCCGAAGCCGCCCGGCAATAATAAAGCGGGTGGTATCCAAGGGGCAGCCGATATGCACCATGGTGGAAAAATTGTTGCGGTAATTAGCAGGGGTGGTGTATTGGGCCAAGGAACCCCAATAGGTAAGGGCATCGTTCTGGCCGCCATAGGTGTGACGGGATCCTGCGAACATGGCAATATCACCATCCCCTGTGCAATCGATGGTGATGGCCCCATAAGCCAGATGCAATTTTCCGCTTTTAGCATAAGCAACCCCTGTAACGGTATCGCCAGTCTTCATGCAGCCGCAAATGGCGGCTCCAAACCCAATGGAAACACCGGCTTCTTTAAGCAGCTGATAAAGGGCGTAGGCCTTCAAATCTGGCAAAAACACATCGTTCTCGTTCCACAGGCACTTGCTTCTTGGAAGCGCCAATTCCCTATAAAGGGCATCCAACTTTTGATCGATCATAGCTGTGGCCCCATCCCTGGTACCAAACCAGTAAATGCTTACACCGCCGATGGTTCCCGTGCCGCCCAAAACCCCATTCATTTCCAATAGCAGTACCTTTCGCTCTTGCCGAGCTGCGGAGAGAGCCGCCATGGCACCGGCGGTACCGCCCCCCGCCACCACCACATCCACCTGTTCGCAGGAGGCAATAGATGGCATGGGGACAGCGGTTTCACGCACAGGGTAAAGCGGGTTGTCAAAATACAGCGACGGGGCTTGGAT
This sequence comes from Eubacteriales bacterium, assembly GCA_031556065.1. Taxonomy (GTDB): domain Bacteria; phylum Bacillota; class Clostridia; order Christensenellales; family Aristaeellaceae; genus JAVBTR01. The sequence goes on from JAVBTR010000082.1 coordinate 9,533, forward strand.
GCCTTTGGCCGATAGGTTAATAAAGCCATGAGGGCAACAAAGCCCTGCCCTTATGGCTTTAGCAATATCGAAGCCTTCAATAGGCGCGCAGGCAATGCCGCTTCGGGCCAAGGTGAGCCCCGGCCTTGATTCCTTCGCTTGCTTAAAGGCCTCCAGCGCCAGGGTATAGCATTCATCCTGGGGGCAAACTTCGGGAATGGAGACCTTTAAAACATCGTGCACGCTGCCCTCCATGACATGCAATGAAAAGCGGCGAGGGCCGGAAGATACTGTCATATCCATATCCCGACAATCATATACCCATTGGCAAGAGATGGCGTATAGCCCGGATTTATGGGCCACAGTCAAAAAACCATCCCGATAACCGATAGCTTGCATTCCATACAAAAGCTGAATCCCGTTTTCAGATGCCAGCTCTTCTCCATGGCGCTTTAACCCATCGGGATGAAAGCGGCGACCTTGAAGCAGGCAGCTTGCGGGAAAAAGCATATCTGCAAAAGCATCCTCTCTGTTAACAGAAAAATGATACTCACCTGCGCGGTCCAGATCCCGGAAAAGGCAGGTTCCCTGCTCAATCAGCAGCACCTTTTCACCTTGACCGGCACGGAGAACAGCACAGCTCAGCCCAGCCACATTGCCACCTAGCACCACTGTTTCACTGCCTAAAAGAGTATGCACAAGAAGCTTATCCATGATAAAAATCGCCTCCAAGGATATTATAGCATGAGATTGGTTTTCTAGGATGGGGGAGTTTAAGGGGAAGGGCTTCTTTTTCCTAAAAGAAGCCCTTCCCCCTCATAAAATTTCTATTTGCGTATTACCTTGCCTGATACCACGCATCCATGGCATCGGCCAGGGCGCGGCCGCCCTTTGCGAACCAGTCTTCTACGAAGGTATCGTACTTAGCTATTTCGGCGGGATCGATGACCATCTTCATCAGGTTTTCACGGCTCATGGCAGTGAGTGTGGCGGAGTATTCGGTGAACTCGGGCAGCATGGGAGAGAAGCGGCTGATCTCTACGTATTTGTAGGCATCGCCCTTGGCGTTGAGGTCATCCCACATTTGGCCCATTTCCAGTTCCTTGTGGGCACGGGCGGAGAACAGGGGGGTGTACTTTGCGCCATCGTTGGTGGGGTAAAACCAGCGGCCCTTGTTCATATCGTTGAAGGCGGGGAAGATGGGGTAAAAGCTTCCGTCCTTCACTTCGTAGTGTACGTTTTCATCTCCCAGGATCAAGCGGGTATAGTGATCGGAGTTTAGGAAGTCGTTGCAATACTTGACCACCTCCGCAGCCTTTTGGGAGGATTTGGGAACGATGAGGCAGTTCTTCATGCCGCCGCGGGCAGCGATGCGGGGGGTGCTGTCATCCTTGGAAAGGGGCGGCAGGTAAACCAGATCGGCGCCTTCAAAGTTGGCGCGAAGGGTGCGAAGGGCGGAAGAATCCCAGCAGCTAAGAGCCGCGCAGCCAACCACGCCGCTGGCTACCTTGTCTACCAACGCGGCGCCCTGGGTGGCGGGGAAGTCTGCGTCCAACAGCTTTTCTTGGTAGAGCTTGTGGATAAATTCAACATATTCCTTCATGGCGGGCAGATCGTAGCCCACTACCAGC
>JAVBTR010000059.1:0-39841 GCA_031556065.1 Eubacteriales bacterium
ATCTAGGTCAGAGGAGGATGCGCAAATGAAAGTTAGACCGTCTGTCAAGCCTATTTGCGAAAAGTGCAAGATCATCAAGCGGAAAGGCCGCGTTATGGTTATCTGTGAGAATCCTAAGCACAAGCAAAAGCAAGGCTAAGCGACCTTTGGAAAGAGGCGTAACCGTAAAACCCCTGAAGTTTTCTTCAGGGGTTTTACTTGCGTTGTCGGCTGCGGGATGCCATTTCGGCCATTTACGTCCGTGTAAACTCCCGCATGGCATTCCTTGCCTCCTAGCCTTGCACCTCTTTTGTGCGGCTTTGCGAATTGGTAAAAATATGTTATACTTGCGCCATAAGGTGGTGGTAATGTGTTTTTGAATACCAAGGACTTATTTGACGATGAAATTTTTCTTAAGCTTGAACGAACCGCAGAAGCCGATCCTGCAAGAAAAAGGGTACCTGCATACTATTTTAAGATTTGCCGCCTGATGGACGATGTGGAGATGGGGATTTGCGATCTTCGCATTGGCCATGAGATTGGGCTCTATTATGGCGGCAATATCGGCTATACGGTTTACGAGCCTTTCAGGGGCCATTACTATGCAGGGAAGGCATGTAAGCTCCTATTTAAGCAAGCCCGCAAGCATGATCTTGGTTATTTGTACATCACTTGCAATCCGAATAATTTGGCATCCAGAAAGAGCTGTGAATTTGCAGGGGCCGTGCTGGAGGATATTGTTGATCTGCCGGAGGATAACGATATGTACCAAGACGGGGAAAGGCAAAAATGCATATATCGCTTTGCATTAGACTAGCAATGGTTGTTGTAAAATGTTCACGGGTTTCAGTAGGGTAATGCAATCCATAAGCCCCTAGCGGTAATTAAAGGTGGTTCATTCCTGCTGCATGTTGTAAAGTAGTTCGAGGCACTCGAAGACTGCCTTTTATCTTCCTAGGCGAACCAGCTATCACAGTCGTTTTACAATTGAGGCTTTTCTTGCGCCGGATTAAACAGAATGGTTTTGCTACCTTGTGCGCTTAGACGGCACCCCTATCGCCATAGGGGAATTATTCAATAGCCCCATGGAATTTAAAAGCCTGATTACTAGGGCGTTTTTGCCTCCCGAATCTGCGCACCCCGGAGTTTTGAAACACGCCCTAATCGGCACATTGATTTTATTCGCTGCCACATCAGTCAGATCGGCGGCCTGACCCCCGCACGAAAGCTGGCCGTATTTGCGGATGCCTTTGGCGTAAAAACAGCCTGGCATGGCCCGGGAGATGTTTCGCCCATCGGTCACGCCTGCAATGCAGAGGGGAAGTATGAAAAGTTTGATGAATTGATAAAACGGCTACATTTAATTAGAGCCAGGCCTTTGGATTTCTCCTTGTGCCTGGCTCTTTTCTATTCTTTTCTGCCGTTGTTAGCGATGAATGAGAAGAAACCTTCTTCCCTTAGCTCTTTAATGAGCCCGGTTGCAGCCTGTTCATTAAGCGAAAATAGGGGAGGCGTTACTTCACCGCAATCAATGCCGGTTTCCCGAAGGATGACCTTCATTCCAGATTGGAGGCCAATACCAATGTACTTTTTCATAATGGTAATATAGCGGCATACTTCCCATTGTATGGCCATTGCCTGTTCAACCTGCCCGGCTTTAAATAGATTAAAGATCGTGGATAGTGGGCCGGGCATCACATTGTAGAATGTTCCGATCCCGCCATTTGCCCCCATTACCAAAGCGCTTAGCAGCATGGCATCAAAGCCCATGAATACTTTGATTTTACCATTGTCAACAGCTCGTATTTTTCTAAGATCCTCTAAATTCATATCTGAAAACTTTGAACCGATGATATTTGGATGCTCCGCCATTTTGATGATGAAATCAGCGCCAAGGGAAATCCCTGTCAGGTTTGGAATGTTGTACAGAAGAAAGGGGATATCCACTGCATCGGCAATGGTATTGTAATGCTTCGCAACGGTATCTAGCGTCATTTTGTAATAATAGGGGGGGACTGCGGAGATGCCGTCTGCGCCAATATCCTGTGCATGCCTGGCCAAGGCGACCGCAGTGGCCGTGTCCGGCGTGCCCACATGAACGATGACTGGTATCCGGCCTGCTGCATACTGTACGGATAGCTCCGCCATGCGCATACGCGTGCTTTCCGGCAATACCATTGCCTCGCCAGTGCTCCCGGATACATAAATGCCTGCAATGCCCGAAGCGATTTGAAATTCTACTAATTCTTTTACAGCCTGCTGCGACACTTGCCCCTTTTTGTCAAAAGGGGTAACCAAGGCCGTCATAGCACCATCACAAATGTTTTTTCTCATCATTCGTTGCTCTCTTTCAGTTTACTGTTTCCAATGGGAATCTTAAACACGATCTTCTTATATGCTTGCGGCTCATTAACAGCGAGGTTTGCCTTATGCCCATCTTCCGGGTAACATAGGCAGAACTCCAAAGGCGAAAGATCAATGGCACTTCCACCGTTACCCAGATAAAAAATGTTATCTTTTTGTTCATTATAGGGCCGACTTACGGGCAATCCTCCAATATCCCGCCACCAGATACGTTCCCGGCCGGAAACGAGGAAATGAACATCAATGAAGCCTTTATGAGCTTCAAATTCTTCGCCGCATTGCTGTTTTGAAACGCCTTCTTTAACCATGGCATAGACACCCTCGCCAAGCTCATACCGCCCGGGTTCCAAATCCATGCTATTGATGGCGAACCGGTAAACATCAGCCAAACACGGAATGAGGTCATTGTAACGCCACATATCTTTTAAATGCGCAACGATCATATCTATCTCTCCTTTAGCCGATTATTTCATAGCCCAAAGCATCTAGCTTGCTATCAACCCATTTGGCAGATGTATCTCCGCCTAAAATGCGTTCAAGAGATATTTTTTCTTTGCGCATTTTTTCTTGAGCCGCTTTGAGGATTTCAGGAGCATCCTTCGGTTTAATGACAACAATGCCATCAGAATCCCCCACAAGAATGTCGCCTGGTTCAACGACGATGCCGCCAACGCACACGGGCACATTGACTTCGCCCGGGCCTTCTTTATAGGGGCCCCGCGCCTGAACGCCCCTTGCGTAAACGGAAAAATCCATGTCCTCAAGGGCTTGATAATCCCGAATGGCACCATCCACGATAAAGCCGTCGGCTCCTCGTCCTCTTGCCATGTGGAACATCATTTCCCCGCATAGGGAATGGGTCATACTGCCTTCGGCATCCACAACGATCACATCACCTTGCTGGCACATCTGAATGGCTTTATGGAACAGAAGGTTATCGTTGGCTACAGTCTTTACCGTTACCGCAACGCCCAGCAATGGCCGCTTTGAAAAGGGCCGCATGCCATAATCCATGCATCCCATCCTGTTCATTTCATCGGCTATGTTTGCCACGGGGATTCCCCTAAAAGCTTCTACCAGAGCTTTGTCCGGACGAATAATCTGTGTATAAATCCGTTTATTGATCATGAGTATTTCCTTCTTTCTTTTCGTTTTGAGATACATAATGAGAATCCTGCCGCATTACCCGGTACTGGCTTGGGGTCATATCCTCATACTTTTTAAAAACCCTCATTAAGGTGTGGCTATTGGTAAAACCCACCTGCTGTGCAATTTCCGGCAACGAGAGATTCGTTTCCCTTAGCAGGCGCAGACTAAGTACAACCCGTGCTTGGTTGATGTAGTCAATCATATTGATGCTCCATTCACGCTTGAATATCTTTGATATATTGGATTGCGACAGCTCAAAATGATCGGCGATGACTGTCTGGCTCAAATCCGGGTCTGTTAGATGTTCTTCAATATATTGTCTAATTAACTCTCCTTGTGACTTTGTGGCTTGCTCCTGTTTTTTCTGAAGCTGCTGATGGGTTTTTTCAGCAAGCGCCAGTAAGCCCCTAATAAGTGTATCTCCTTTCTGGTTGATCATTGCACTAATTACACTGTCTTGAAAGAAGGTGCCGTTATGGTCTTCGTGCAAAGAATCCAGGAGCTGGATCAAAAGATACGAAGACTGAATTAGGAAAGTAAAATAATCCTGAGGCTCACATGCGTTATACACTTCAAGGATATAGGCTTTGCTGTCTTCGATTTGACCGGCACGCATTAGCTGCCCCAGCTTTTTTCGATAGGATTTGAATGTTAAAACGTAGGAGGCTTCCACCGTATCCTCATGGAGCATGCTTTTCGTAGTTAACGCATTGTATACGCCTTTATAGGCCTGCGCCAAACTGAATACCTCACCATACACATCACTTAATGCATAATTGACGCTAACACCTGTTTCCTTCTGGGTAATGAGCTTAATCTTCTGAATGATCGCGTGACTGAGTTGCTGAATCTGATCTAAGGAGATTGTTTCGCAAGCGTTGATGATGATGGCGTGAATGGCTTTATCCGGCTGAATGACATAGCATGCCAATGTGTTTTCAAGGGGCGTTTCAATCATGCCATCGATGATCAGCCGCACCTGCTGGTTAAACAGATAAGCGTCCTCTTCTTTGATAAAAACGTCCTGAGGAGGGGCTAAAAGGGCCACTTGAAAGTATCTATGGGGGAAATGGATGCCATATAAGTTCAACCAGTTTACAGTATTGTTAATATCCATAATGGTGCCGCGTAGCAGGCTGATCAGCAGGCTGGCTTGAATCTGCCGCTGGCTTTGAGAAATAAGTTCGCTGACACGCTTGTTCTCCGCCTGGGTTTTTTCCACATTAAAAGCCAGCTCCTTGTTCTGCTCCAGCATGCGTTTAACCATGCTATGAATGTATTCGTACTCGCCTGTTCTGGTCTGGGGCGGTTCATATGCTTGAAGGCTGTTCACAATTCGGGCAATAGGTGTATATTGCCATCTGGATACAAGCCAAACCAGCAGCCCGCCAATGATTAGACAAACGCTGTAGAGCACATAGAAAATACGATGAGAGGCTTCTATCTGCCCTAGCACCGAAGCACGGGGAATGGCGGCCACAAGCCGCCAGTTAAGGGCCTGGATCTTCGTGTAAAATACCATGTCGTCCTGTGGGTTGTCCTTAGGCGTAAAATAACCCGAAGCGTCTGTTAAGGGCCACTGTTCCTGCCCCTGAAAGCCTTCACTGGCAGCAAGAAAGCAGTTGTCTCCATCTAAAATAGCATACTGTCCATAGGGGTAAACCTTTTCAAAGCGCTTCAAGATGCTATCCTGCCGAATGGTGGCCACAAAGATTCCCTGGGCGCTTAAACGGTTATCCTTGGGCAATGTCTGAGTAATTGCGATGCAGGGGGTGTCTTTGTCATACAGGCGAATGGTTACAGTATCCACATCAAAGTATTGGTAGGGCATTTCCATCAGCTGTTTTTTAAATGCATCATAGGGCACATCAACCAGGCCATAACTATATTGGTAAAACAACTGAGAATCGTACAAGCCTGTGGGAGTTAGCACTGTATCCATGTTGCGGGCATAAAGGTAAAGGGTATCGGCAATAGCGCTGCGATGGGCAATGGAAGACAGGGCGTTGATGATTTCAACGGTTATCAGCCTATCCTTTGGTTCTGTGATAGGGGGCTGTAAAAGCAGGTATTTGCGCAGGTTGGCATTTTGGGAAAGGGTGGTGCCGGACTCAAGCAAACCCATGATTTCCTGCTCGATATCCTCGCCTACCTTATCCATTAATGCGATGTTTGCGGCCATGACCTCATCCGTAAGGATGCGAATCTGCGAAGCAAACAAGACACCGCCCGCTATTAAAGGCAGCAAAAATACCGCCAGGTATGTGCAAACAAGGATATACAGTGTTTTCTTTCTTCGCTTTTTCATCGGCCTGTCACCCGCTTTTCGCATATGATGAATAACGACGTTTGGATTTAACCTTTTACTGCGCCCACCATGACCCCTTTCACAAAGAAGCGCTGGATAAAGGGATAGATCACCAAAATGGGCACGGTTGAAACAATAATCGTTGAATACTTGTAAGAGGCGGCCAAATACGTCATGTTTTCAGAAACATCGCCTGAGGTATCCCCTGTTCGCCCCTGGAGAAGGATTTCTCTAAGAAACATTTGCAGCGGCAGCTTTGAACGATCTCTGATGTAGATTGAGGCGGGAAACCATGAGTTCCAATGGTTGACGGCGTAGTAGAGCAATAGTGTCAATATGGTTGGAACGCAAAGGGGAATAGCGATTTTAAACAAAATCAAAAAATCGTTCGCGCCATCAATCTTGGCTGATTCCTCCAGGCTTAAAGGCATGGCTTCAAAGGATGTTCTCATGATGATCAGATTCATGGTACTGATGGCTACGGGAAGTGTCAGCGCCCATAGTGTATTCATCAAGTTCAATTGCCTGATTAGGATATAGTTGGGAATAAGCCCTCCTTTAAACAGCATGCAGAAAAGAACCAGCAGCATGATTGGCTTGCGGGCCGCAAGCTGTTTGCGTGATAATGCGTACCCGCCTAAAATGGTACAGCTCATATTAATGGTAAGCCCCACCAACTCATAAAAGAGCGTGTTTCTAAAACCGATCCATATGCTTGCGTTTTTTAGCACTGCTTGATAGGAGGCTAAGGAAAAACCAATGGGCGCAAACAAGGGCCCCGTATGCATAGCCAGTTTATTTGCATCGCTTAATGATGCAAATAGTACATAGATAAACGGATACAGCGTTAACAGGATGATGAACACCAGTAACAGGGCGTTAACCGAATCAAATAATAGCTCCCCGCGTGTTCTTTTAATTCGCATAATCACCCCTCCTAAAACAAACTGGTTTCTGTAGTACGCTTGCTAATTGCGTTCACGGTTATCAGCAATGCAAAATTGATCACTGAGTTAAACAGATCAATGGCTGCTGAATAGCTGTAGTTGCGTTCTTCCAGGCCTTTTCGGTAAACGTAGCTGGCGATGATATCACCCGTTTGGTAGGTGGAGGCATTATACAATAGCAGGGTTTTTTCCGCGCCCATGTCCATCATCCAGCCGATACGCAGAATCAGCATCACAATGATCGTTGGGGCAATGCCAGGTATCGTTACGGAAATGATCTGCCGTAAGCGGCCCGCACCATCGATTTTACAGGCATCATATAGCGTTTCATCGATGCTGGACAGGGCCGCCAGAAAGACGATGGAGTTCCAGCCTGCCTGCTGCCAGACCGTAGAAAATGTGTAAACGGCTCGATATGCATTGGCGTTGATCATATAATTTTGCTTTGGCATACCAAAAAGACTCAAGATGTATGTGAATACGCCATCCCGGCCAAAAAGGTTTGTAATCAAGCTGCATGCCACAATAAGGGAGATAAAATGGGGCAGGTAAGAACTGGTTTGAACAATAAACTTAAACTTTTTAGATTTGACTTCATTGAGCATCAAAGCAAATATAACCGGAATGGGGAACCCGAAAAGAATGTTATAAAGGCTGATTAATACCGTATTTGTTAGAAGTCTTCCAAAGAAAATGGATTCAAAAAACGCTTCAAAATGGCTTAATCCCACCCACGGACTGCCTGTAATCCCCTTATTGAAGTTAAAATTGCGAAACGCGATTTGTGCGCCCCATAGGGGATAAAGGTGAAAAACCACGTAATAAATCAGCAGGGGCAACAACATCATATATAGCCTATAGTTTAGCGTTAGCTCCTTATGAAATTTGCCCAACAGCGTTTTAGGTTGCATAAGATCCCTCCACGCAAAGTATTTGGGTTCATACGGGGACCGGCTGTACATCAACCGATCCCCGCGCAAGGTGCTAGCGGTTAGAGTGAACGGTCATAGGCATCCTGCTTATACTGTACCAGGTTTTCGATGCCCATGGATTTGAGTGTGCTTTGGAACGCCGGGAAGGTGTCTAAGGGTTCAAGGCCCATAATGTATTTGTTGATCATTTCCACGGCATAGGTTTCGATGTCGCCCCAGACTTTGTTGATGGCATCTGTTTCTTCAACCGTATGCTGCAAATTCATCAGGTTCATGGCAATGCCATCGGCAAAGATGAGCCCGGCTTCACGCTGAGTCTCCCAACGAATAGAACTGAGATAGGCTTTGGCAAGCTGAAGGCCGGGGAAATCCGCAAGGCCAAAGCAATACTTATAAAGCGCGTTGGAAGGCGCCAGTCCTTGGGCGTTATTCATGATTTCATCCGTGTAAGCGGGTTCGCCATTCACCAACTCATAGGATTCACCTTCAATGCCGTAGCAAAGGGCAATGGCACCTTCCTGGGAAAACAGGTAATCGAAATACTTCACGGTTTCAATGGGGTTTTTATTGGCGGAGGTAATCACAAGGGTGGTGGGAACCACCTGAGATACATCATAGCCCATGTACTTTTTGCCGTCTGAGGCTATTAAGTTTGGAGCGCCTGCCAAGCTGTAATCAAGCCCCTCACTGGCCCAAACCGAAAGGAACTTTGCCATGCCGCTACCAAGGGTCTGCGCAAAGGCGCCAATGCGGTTGCTCATGATTTTTGCGTTCATAGCATCTTCGTCTAAAGAAAGATAATCCACATCAATATAGCCCTTGGAATACCATTCATTTAATTTTGCCAGGACTAGGGCAAAATCATCCTCATAAGGCGAGAAGAAAACCTTACCGTCTTTTTGAGCAAAGGTATCGGTCAGCCCATAGCCCATGGCGAACATACCCACCAGATTGCGGTTTTGGCCCAGCTTTGAATAGGAAATCGTACCCAATGGGATTTCATCGTTGGGATCGCCATTGCCGTTGGCATCTTGTTCCATAAATGCGGCTAGAACGGTATCCCACTGATCGATGGTGGTTGGCATTTCAAGACCTACGCTGGTTAGCCAGTCGGTGCGAATCTGCAAACCATGGGTAATGCGGGGCAGCCCATCCTCTTTGATTTTGGGGAACCCGTATATCTTGCCATCCACCGTAGATATTTCTTTTTTCCACTGTGGGTGTTCTTCAAGCAAACGGCTGAGATTGGGGGCATATTCCAGGTAATCGTTTAGGGGAATAATGGTACCTTCATCAATATAGCTGCTGACACCGCCTGTTAACAGTGAAGTTTTGATGAATGCCGCATCAGGCAAATCGTCGGACGCTACCATCAAATTAAACTGTGTAACCGCATCATTGGTACTGGCAGCCTGAATCACGTTCACATGAACATTGGTAAGCTTTTCAAGATAATCAAACAGCTTGATCTCTTGCATGTTTTCCAGCACGCCGGTGGCATTCCCTGCATCGATCGCCACCAGCATTGATATAGAAATAGGATCCTGCGTAAAAGGAAGCGTATTTTCCTGCGCCAGAGAGAAGGTTGTAAAGCTGCAAATGAGAATGACCGTTAATGTAAATAACAGACCACGTCGAAATTTACCCATAATGATCCACCTTTCTTATTTGTGTACTTAGTATTGAATTGCGCGCTCTTCATATGATTTTTAACTATACCGATGAAAGTGCTCCATGTAAAGCCTCAGTTTTTGACAACGGGTGCTGTTTTTTTCCATACAGAGAGGTAAGCATAAATTCGCATTGCCACGACGCCTTTTGGCACTACAACTTCCTTTGGACCTGAACTATACTTAAAACAATGCAAAGCAAAAAAGCAAACAGAATAAAGGAGGATGGGCATGAATTATATCGTTAGGAATCCTTTTATTGAAAGGATAAAAAATGGGGAATTAGCTGTGGGGTGTCAATTGCGCAGCGCATCACTTAGAATCGCGGAAATGATCGGGTTTTGCGGGTTCGATTTCATTTATATCGATACAGAACATTTCACCTGCGATCATGAAACCATTGAAAACCTTGTGCGCTGCTGCCAGCTTTCTGGTGTGGTTCCCTTGGTGCGCTTGCCGGATCATAATCCGGGTCGCATTTCCCAATATTTGGACGTAGGTGTTACCGGAATCATCTTGCCTCATATGGATACACCGGAACAAGCTAGGCAGGCAATGGCTATAGGAAAGTATGCCCCCAAAGGCAACCGCGGGTTTTCGGGAAACGCAAGGGCGGCGGATTATGGCTTTGTAGATAGGGACAGCTATACCCAATTGGCAAACGAACATACCTTGATCATTGGCATGATCGAAAGCAAGGAAGCAGTGGATCAGTTAGATGGTATTTTAGCAACGGGCATCGATATGCTGCGCATTGGTCCAAGCGATTTGTCCATGTCTATGGGCTACGACGGGCGGCCCGATCACCCTGAAGTGCAACAGGCTATTGACTATATAATAAAGCGATGTAAAGAAACCAAAACCCCGGTTGGCGGGGCAGCTACCACGCCGGAGGGCGTTGGTGCCCAGTATGCCAGAGGTTATGATTTTGTTCATTACTCTTCGGACTTGGTGATGCTGAAAAAAATCTGGTCGGCTGATCTTGAAAAAATAAGAGCCTTGGCAAAGTAAGCTTTTCTTGTGACTGGAATCATTCTTCATTGTGCATACTAGCCTCAAAGCCGGTATCGGCTATGAAAGGAGTGCAATGCACATGAATCCATTCGAGCAAAAAGCGGAAAAACTGGAGGACTGCCTGCTGGACTGGACGGGGATGAATCCTGCGCCCTATAACAAAAACGAAGTGGACCCCTATACCCGCACCCGTGTTATTCTGATGAATGGTACAGAATTTGAAGCCAACTGGTTTACGCATCAACTCTCCCGGCACTGCGACAACAATGATGTGAGGCGGCAAATTGCCCTGATCCGCAGGTTGGAGCAGCAGCAGCAAAAGTTAATCAGCGCATTGAAGCCCATCGATGAAACGGTGCTGGAGCATACCATCGGCTACGAACAGGTGGCGGTGGATCTAACAGCTCATCTGGCGCAGCGTGAACCCGATCCCTATGTGAAAAGTGCACTGGACTTTGCCTTATTGGAGGATTTTGATCACCTGTACCGTTATGCGGATCTTATGGATATGGAAAATGGCATCCATGCCGAGGACTTGGTGGGCAAGTACACCGAGATCACCCCCGGCAGGCCTACCATTTCCGAACACCGCTACCCTTATGACGATATCAAGCGGCCCATCAGCAACAAAACTGCGGATTTGCAGACGAAGCTGTGCGTAGGGATTATCACTGCGGCAGAGCAACAAACCATGAACTTTTATATGAACGTGTGCGGAACCTACCCAAACGATAGGGGCCGCAAGCTGTATCAGGAGATCGGCATGATCGAGGAACAGCATGTATCCCACTACGGCAGCCTTATGGATCCTGCCGCCACGTGGCTGGAAGGCTTGCTGATGCACCAGTACACTGAATGCTATCTGTACTACTCCTGCATGGAAACCGAAAGCTGTCCCAAAACCAAGCGGGTATGGGAATGGCTGTTCAGCCAGGAGCTGGCCCATCTCCAAGCGGCGGCAAAGCTGTTGCAAAAGGTGGAGGGCAAGGAATACCAGCAGGTGGTGGGTAAGGGCGATTTTCCTGTACCGCTTGCAATGCAAAGCAATATTCCCTATGTGCGAGGGGTGCTGGCAGGCACCGTCAACATGACTGCTAACCGGGAAAGCTATGCCTGTGTGGATGATTTGAAGCCGGATGTGGATTTTTTCCGATACCAGGGCATTGTGAACAAGGATGTCAATGCAGTCACCAGCCATACGGTGATCAGTGACCATGTGAACCAGCTGGGTCAGGACTACCGCTTTGAAACGGATCAAAATCCCATCATGCAATTACGGGATCGAACTATGGATAACATAGAGGTGGGCCGTGTGCCTCACAGCGCGCAAGTGCCTGTACAAGTGCCACAAACTCACTTAGCAGGGCAACAGCCCCATTCTTGATATGAATAGGGGGAGAGCGACAGTCGTTCCTTGAATCGCTGGCAAAAGGCATGGTTTTATAAAGGCCATGCCTTTTACGGATACATCGGTAAGCCATTGCAGGTATTAAGTAAAAAACCGTGTCTTCTTTTTAAAAAGAGTAAGAAGCACGGTTTTTTGCGTGGATGAGAATCATTTGCGGGCTATTTGCTCATAAGCTTAGATTGATTCCCAAGGATATCTTCACGCAATACGAAGTCCAGGCTGCCGGGATGTGGCAGGATGGCAAACCGAAAAGTGGTATTATGCCATTCCAATTGTGCTGATTTGGCTATTGGTTATAGTGGTGATCGTCAAGGCGATATTTTAGTATGAGTATTATATTCTAGGGCGTGTTTCAAAACTCCAGGGTGCGCAGATTCGAGAGGCAAAAACACCAGTACAAGGCGCCAAACCGCAGGAATAGTGGCGCTATTTCAAGGGAGAACTTCATTCCCTGCAAAATATGTTAGCACTAATAAAGAGATAAATCAATGATTCGTCCATGCAAGTAAAGATACGCTGTTGTTGACAGCGTCTATTGAAATGTGCTACGATTGATTATCCCCCATGGGGGGATGCGGAGGGATGAAAATGGAACATCGTCATGAACAGACAAAGAAGGTAGTAGACCGCCTTTCCCGAGCGATAGGTCATATGGAAGCAGTTAAAAAGATGGTGCAGGAAGATCGAGATTGCTCGGAGGTGCTGATCCAGATCGCTGCGATCCGCTCTGCCGTAAACAATATCGGTAAATTGGTGCTGCAAGATCATATCGACCATTGCATTGTCCACGCAGTTGAAGCGGGAGAGCAGGAGGCGGTGAACAACCTGCGTGAAGCGATAGAAAAGTTTATGAAATGAGGCCAGTATGAAAGCAAGCCGATATCCGGTAGCCTTTGCGGTAATGGCAGCAATGCTTTATGCAATTGGTGCGCCATTTTCTAAGCTGTTGCTGGATTACATATCCCCGATGATGCTGGCAGCGCTGTTGTACCTTGGGGCGGGAATCGGTATGGGTGCAGTGGGGATTATACATGGGGGAAAAGAATACTTTTGCAAAGAACTAAGGTTTTCCAGGCAAGAGGTGCCGTTCGTTCTAGGAATGATTGGGCTGGATATTTTAGCGCCTATCCTTTTGATGCTTGGGCTTAAAAGCACATTGGCCTCCACTGCCTCGCTGCTGAACAATTTCGAGATCGTAACGACCTCGCTGATTGCGCTGTGGGTGTTTCATGAACCCATTGGGAAAAAGCTGTGGATCGCTATCTGCTTGATCGTGCTGGCCAGCATGATGCTATCCCTTCACGACATAGGGAGCTTGACGTTCTCTCTCGGATCGCTGCTGGTGCTATTAGCCTGTGTGTGCTGGGGCTTTGAGAATAACTGTACCAGAAAATTGTCGGAACGAAAACCAAGCCTTATCGTTACTGTAAAAGGCTTTGGAGCGGGGCTGGGAGCAATGCTGGTCGCATGTATTGCCGGAGAAAGGATTAATGCGCCCGGTTATATCCCGGCAGCGATGGCGCTTGGATTTGTGTCGTACGGTTTGAGCATTTACTGTTATGTGTATGCACAGCGTTTTCTAGGGGCCGCCAGGACCAGTGCTTATTATGCCATCACCCCCTTCCTGGGTGTTCTCTTTTCCTGGCTGTTTCTTCGGGAAACGCCCAACACACTGTTTGGACTTGCACTATGTGTAATGCTGGCTGGGGCGATTTTTGCAACGCTGGATCAAAGAGAAAGTATTTTATCGGACAACGTAAATATATAACTGCCTGCGAAAACCCCAAAAAGGGAAAGTCGCCGACTCGGAAAAAGCGGCGGTGGTACAAAAGCCTTCAATGTATTTCGTAGAGAAGCGGTTAAGCGAAAAAAGCAAGTCAAGGCTGGCAAGCTGCCGGAAAATGAGTTCATCGAATGGCTCTTTCAACAGCAAAACGTGGTTGACAAAATTTAATGAGCAACAAAAAATGGCACTGAATATATTAGGAGGTATCCACTACTAACATATTCAATGCCGTTATGAGGTTTTGCGCCGTTAATCCATGGCCAAACCCCATTGTGCTACGGATGAGAGAGCTGCCATACTAAAACATCATATATCCTCGAAAAGAAAGGCCCTCTGGCAAATATACAATTCGCCGCGCTTAAGCGTTCTTCATGATGATTTCTTCGATGGAATCGGCGGCGTCTTCGCACAGGTCACAACAGAGCTCCAGCTGGGAGTAGATTTTGGACCAGGCAAGGACTTCGATGGGATCGCTGGTGCCTGCGAAAAGGTTACGCATAGCGGCACGGAAGACCTTGTCAGCTTCGTCTTCAAGGCGGTTCACTTCGATGATGCCTGCCATCAAAGCCTTGGATTTTTTGAAGTTGTGGAACTCCTTGTAGATGGTGGTGAGGCCATGACAGCACTGTTCCACAATGGCGCAGAATTCAAGGGCATCGGGACGAATGGATTTGACACAGTACATGTCAATCTTGATAAGCACGTCTTCGATAGCATCGGTGATATCGTCGATAAGGCATACGGTGCTCAGGATATCTTCCCGTTCGATAGGGGTGATGAACTCCTTGACCAGCTTTTCTTTCACCACGTGGGCGGCCTGGTCGGCGGTGTGCTCGATTTCATGCAGGGAGACAAGATCGGCGTCCAATGTATCGGGAGAGAAGTTTTGAAGGGCCTTTGCAAGGGCCTTGGAAGCCCTGTCGCTGTAATCGTGCAGGTCTAAGATCATATCGAAATAGTTGTTGCTGTGCTTTTGTGCCATAATGGTTTACGCCCCTTTCAAAATATTGCCAGGAAAATTTTAACCATAATAAAGCCGATCAAACCGCAGCCGGGGAAGGTGAGAATCCAGGCATACATCATTTCCTTTACGATGCCCCAGTTAACGGAGGATAAGCGTTTGGCAGCACCTACACCCATGATGGCAGTGGTTTTGGTGTGAGTGGTGGAGACGGGCAGGCCTGTTAAGGAAGAGATGAGCAGGCAGCCTGCGCCGGCCGCGTCGGCGGAGAAGCCTTGGTATTTTTCGAGCTTCACCATGTCCATGCCGACGGTTTTGATAATCTTCATACCACCGATGGAGGTGCCTAAGGCCATTACCAGAGAGCAGAGGATCATTAGCCAAACGGGAATGGTAAAATCATTTACCGTGGTTTGCCCCTGGGCCAGAAACAGCCCCAGCATGAACACGCCCATAAACTTTTGCCCATCCTGTGCGCCGTGCATGAATGCCATGCCCGCGCCGCCAGCAACCTGTGCGCCTTGGAAGAAGCCCTGGGTTTTGCGGCGGTCGATTTTGCGGCAGAAGAATTCCACCAGGCGAACGGTGCCAAAGCCCATGCCATAGCCCAAGACGGAAGAAAGCACCAGGCCGTAGATGACCTTCATCCATTCCGCGCCATTGATGCCGCTCATGCTGCCCTGGGCGGCAATGGCGGCCCCGGAAAGCCCGGCGATCAGGGCATGGCTTTCGGAGGTGGGAATACCGAAGAAGGAAGCGGCGGTTGCCCAGATAACGATAGCCACCATAGCGGCACAAAGGGCCAGCAGGGCTACATGGGCATCGGCGCCGAAATCTACCATGTTGTAAATGGTTTCGGCCACTTCCTTGTTGATGGCTGTCATGACGAACACGCCAAGAAAGTTGAACACCACCGCCATCAAGATAGCTGCCTTGGGGGCAATGGAGCGGGTAGATACACAAGTGGCAATGGCATTAGGCGCGTCTGTCCAGCCATTGACGAGAATAACCCCTAGTGTGAGAATGGAAATGATCAAAAGGGGCGGATTGGTTATGATGCCGTGCAGAAAATCGCTCAGGCTGACGGTCATAGAATGAACCTCCACAAAAAAATCCAAAATCACATCTATCATAGCATAAATCAGCAATAAAATCTACGTGTAAGCCGAATGTAAAATTCACGTAAAGCTTTTGACGCCTTGAATATGGATATACTGCAAAAAAGCATACTGATAGCTGGACAGGGGACGCATGTAGGAATCAATGGTATGGGCGGCAATGTAAATATCATCTTCGGTGATATCCAAAACCACCAGACTATGGTAAAGCTGGCCAAAGGAGTTGCCCAGCTGGATCAGATCCCCCGGCTGTAAAAGATTACGGGAGGTTTGGACAGCATAGGGGCCCTCCTGAGTATTATTAAGCAAAAAGCGATTTAAATACTTAACAGCCGACCAAGCCGGGGCTTTTTTATTGCCATTGATATAATACCAGCCAGTATTGGGTGTGTAGTTCATAACGCCCGCGCCTGCGTAAATGCATTGGGAGCAAAAATTGGTGCAATCTCCGCCCAGGTTTGAAAAATCCAAGTACTGGGAGTTGCGGGCCATAGCCCATTGGGATGCATAAGCTACGGTCTTTTGCCGGTTATAGGGAACTTCGCGCATAGAAAACCACCTGCCTCTTTTCCATTGTATGAAGGCAGGTGGTTTTTGTTATTAGGGTGTTATTTGACGTTACAGAGCATGGGTTATTCGCCATCATCGTCATCGTTATCATCAAAAACCTCACTGTAGAGGTGCTGCTGGTTGATCAGCTCTTTATAAGTGCCAAAGGCATGAATACACCCATCTTCCATGATTAAAAGCTTATCGCATTTTTCCACAGTGGCAAGCCTTTGGGCAATAATCAGCTTGGTGCAGGGCAAATCGTTCACAGCCCGCATCAAAACCGCTTGGCCGATGTTATCCAAATGGCTGGTGGTTTCATCCAGAAAGAGGTAAGGCCGGGGCTTGATAATGGCCCGGGCCACTGCCAACCGCTGGCGCTGTCCCTGGGAAAGATGGCTGTTTTCGTTTTCAAGCTGGGTATTCAGCCCATCAGCCAGTCTGCGCACATCCTCGGCCATGTCCACCTTTTCAAGAGCATTCCAAATGGCTTCCTCGGTAAGGGCAGGATCATCCTCGGTAAGGGCAGAATAGAGGCTTCCCGTGGGCAGATCGGTGCCCTGCATAGCAACGCCGATTTGCTTGCGCAAAAGGGGCAGGTCTACCGTGGCCAAATCATAGCCGCCCAATAAAACTTGGCCGCTGGAAGGCTTGTATAGCCCTAAAAGCAGCTTCAGCAGCGTGGATTTGCCACAGCCGGACACCCCTACCACCCCCAGGCTTTCGCCCTTTTCAACACGGAAATTAAGATCGGTTAACACAGGGCGGGCGCTAACATCATAGGCGAAATGTCCATGGCGAAGCTCGAAGGAGCCGTCCAGGTTTTTCGGAATGGCTTTATCCCCCTTGGCGTCGGGAACGCTTTTTAATATGGGGGATACCTTCTTCAGGGAGGCCATGAGCCCGGGAAGGATGTTCAGGGTGCGCATAAAGCTTAGCATAACGGATTCAAAGGTGAGAAAAGCTGCGATATAGGCCACGAAATCGCCCAGCGCAAGCCCTTGGGTGTTGGCAATAAGCAAATAAACCACCGCCACGGAGGCAAAGCCAAAGAAGGCATAGAAGGCTTCTAATGCGTCCTGCAAGAACTTCACGCGGGTTTGCAGCTTGCGGATATTGGCACCGTTTTTCGCCATAACCCCATAGACAGCGTTCTGGGCAAAGGAAGCCTGAATGCGGTCCATGGTGGAAACAAACTGCAGGTTCAGGCTCATGGCTTTGTCCTGAAGGGCAGAAAGGGCCAAGGACGTTCTGTAAATGGCCCGGTCGAACAGATACGTAATAAGGAACAAACCGGCGAACATCCACAGCACCGTAGGGGTGATAGCCGCGCAGTAACGGTACAGCACGGCGATATTCACAAAAGAAAAGAGCATGGCTGGGATGGATTGCAGCAAAGGCAGGGTAATGGTTTGGTTAAGAGCTGAAAGTCCCCTGATCCGGGAAAGCATTTCCCCAGTGGTGTTGCGGTAGAAGAAGGTGATGTTTTGCTTGAGAAGCCGGTGCCATACGGCACTTTGCAGGGACATATCCACCTTCATTTTGATTCGGGAAAAAGCCAGGTTAATTAGGATGGTAAAGCCGATGGCTGCGATTTGGAAGGTTAGAAGCACAGCGGAGACCTCTGCCAGCAGCCCTATATGATGGCCGGGAACGATCTCATCGAAAATCTGTTTGGAGATAATGGGAGGCAGGATGGCCACCAGGGAAGCAAGGAAGGAAAACAAAAGAATGATGGCTATTTCAAAGTAGATGTTTTCCCCGAGAATGAATTGAAGCATCTGCTTAAAGCCGATGGGTTCATCAGGGAAGGTGCGAAGAAGGGAGATGGCGCCCGGCGAAAGGGATTGGGCCACTTCCGCAGTGATCCTGCGGGAGGTACAGGTTTTAGGGTCGTACAGCCGATAGCCGTTTAATCCCATGGGCAGCAAAGCCACCGGACTTCCATCCTTTAAATACCCCAGCATGGCGCCGCTGTGGCGGCGGTGCCAGTTATCTTTTAAAGTAACCGGGCGGCTTTGAATGCGGGATAGCCGAAGCATGGTTTCTAAATAGGCGGCGGTGGTTTCAAGCACATCCAGGGTGGGTACCACCACCTGGGTACCCAGGTACTTGGCGATGGCTTTTACGGCCCCTACCAGGTAATCTTCGTTATCAATGGTGGTTTCATCCAACTCCCCGGCCCGGGAAACGGCGCCCTTATATTGGGTGAAGGTGCTTTGAACATACTGATCATGGCGGGTTTGACGCTCCAGTACAAGCGCTTGTTCTTTTGCAAGCCCGCCGGCAATGCCCTGGATGGCGGCGTTAAAATCGTCCTGGGTGTAAACAGTTTCTCTTTTTTCACAAGGCTTGACGACTCCGCCGCTTAAAACGGCCTCGTAACCGCTAAAGGACTTAAGGGGCCCGATGATATCGCCCGATTCAAGGGCTTTTAATGCATGAAGGCGGGCGTGTTCATCCTTAATCAGGCGGGCGTATAATATGGCCCGGCCTTTTTCTACCTGATAGGCGGTTTTTTCATTGCTTAACACGATCATGTTCATTTCAGCGACCACCCTTCTTTGCGGCACAGTGAGCGGTAGTAATCGCTCTTGTTTAAAAGGGCCTTATGAGTGCCTTGGGCGGTGATCTGGCCGTTTTCAAGCACCAGTATGCGGTCGAAATCCCGAATGTGGGTTACGGTGTGGGTCACCATAACAGTGGTGGCGCCCCGCAGAAGCATTTTATCCAAAATGGCTTTAGAGGTGGCAGGATCTAGTGCGCCCATGGCTTCATCCAAGAATATAATGGTAGGATCGTTCAAAAATGCCCGAGCAATTTCCAGCCGTTGCTGCTGCCCGCCGGAAAGATTATGGCCGTCCTGCAACAACGGGGCTTGGTACGCGCCCTTCAGCTTGGTTACATATTCATGGAACTGGGCGTCCATGGCTGCTTTTTCTACCTGCTTTTGTGGGATGCCGGAATCGAACAGGGTTATATTATCGCGGATGGAGGCGGAATACACGGCAATGTGCTGGTTGGCACTGCCAATGGACAGGGCGCGGATATGCTCGTCGATTTTAGAAATAGGAAGGCCATCGAACAAAAGGGTTCCTTGGGTGGGTTCATACAGCCCCTGCAATAGCTTAATAAGCGTACTTTTACCAGCGCCGGATTTGCCTACAATGGCAACCCGTTCGCCGGGGGCGATATCCAGATCGATATTTTTTAAAACAGGACAGCCTTGCGCGTATTCGAAGAAAATATTCGTGAGGGTGATCTGCCCCTGGAGCCGCTGGGTGTGCAGGGCCGTCTGGGGTGTGGGCAGAGGCAGGCCGATCAGGTCCTCTTCGTAGGTTTTCAACTGGCCCTCATAGCCTGTCAGCTGTTTTTTAAGATTCAGCATCTGGTTCAGGGGCCCGAAGAAGGCGGTGGCGTAGGCCTGGAAGGCCAGGTAGGCGCCAATGGTAAAGGATTGATCCATAATTCTTAAAGAAGAAATAAACAACAGCAGGTTTAAAAACACAATGGAATTAAGCCCGTTCAGCGGGGCGGCGGCGGCAGTATAATCCCCAGGCCGGGCAGCTAAAAGCTTATCCACCTTAATGGACATTAGCCGGGTGAAGAAACGGTCTTCTGAAGAAGTGGATTTGAGCAGGGCGATGTTTTGGATGCCTGCGGCCGTGACGGCTCCGTCCTGGGCGGTCAGCTCCGCCAAGGTCTTGGAAACACCCTTTTCCGCCCCCTTGGCGGTGACTTTAGCGGTGAGCTTGCCCTGGAGCTTTTGAAAAAAGAAGCTTAAAATGATTAAAGCAATCACGATCAGTGTCATGGCAATATCGGCTTTGAGCATCAATACAAGGTAAACAACGAAGTTAATGGCGGAAAAAATCAGCGCCACAATGGCCACTGTCAGAATCTGGGAGACCCCCGCGGCAGAATCGGCCTTTGAAAGCAGGGCAGCACGGTTTTGCTTATCGAAAAACTTCAGAGGTGAGTGAAGCAGATGATAATAGTAATTCCGCTGGGCATCGGTTTCGATCTTCGCGGCCAGCTTCATCAGGCAGGTTTTTTGTAGCATGGTTACCACGGCGGAAACCACAGCCATAAAGAGCATCAGTGCCACCAGAATAGGCAGCCATTCTTTCTGTGCGCCCGGCAAAATACGGTCGGCAAATACTTGCTTGAAGATCGGCGCCACAGCGGCGGGGATCATCATTAGAAGACTCAGAAAGAAAATATACAGAATGGTTCCCGCGTTTTTTTTGATGAGCGCTTTTAATCGCTTAATTGTCACTGAAGGTCACCTCATCAATAATTATTGAAGAAGAATACATCGATGGGCCGCACTTCTTTTTGGATAATCGTGGCTGTGCACAGGCTCAAATCCCCGATCTTGGCATCGGGACCCTTGGAGATGGTCCAGCGGTAGCCGGTGGGGTTGTTTTCATCGCTGATCAGGCTGATGGTCACTTCGTATACGGTGGAGGCCATAAAGGAACCTGCCAGCTCCTCGCTGCCATAGCGTTCATACATGTGCATGGCGGTTACCGGGTAATCGCTGATGGATTCCACGGTGCCGATCATGCTGCCATATTCGTTTTTATCCCCGAAGGCGGGGAAAACATTGACTTCCATACCGGGGCTGATCTTGCCAATGCTGTCCATAGGCACATAGACCAGGCACTGGAGGGCCTGGTCCTTTTCGGGGTTTTGCAAAACGGTTGCGATGCGGGTGCCCTTATCTACGTAATCCCCGGCACGGACATAAATGTCCTGAACCCGGCCTTCACCGTTGGTTAAGACCCGGCTGTGCTTTAAAAGGTTTTTCCGCTGTGCCTGGATGGCTTCCTCCGGTTCCCCGGCAGCGATCATTTGGTTTATTTGATTGACCAGCTCCGGCTGATCCAGCCGGGCGATCACCTGGTCACAGTCCACGTCCTGGTTTCTTGAAACGGCAATATCCAAAATGCGGGCGCTTTCGGTGGTATATACTTCAATGACCTTACCGCTTTTCACCAGCGCGCCATTTACATTAACTGTCATGCGCATGGTACCGAAAAAGGCCCAGATGATAATGGCAGCAAGGGCTAGCACCACTGTTGCGGCGGCGATCCAGGCCTTGATATCGATGACGGCCATGGCGCTTTCCATGGTATCCGGGGCTTGAAGGGCTTCTGGCTTCGTTTCCATGGGCAACCTCCTTACTGGGCTGGGCGCAAAGCCAGGCTTTGCCCCTGAATTTCGTGGGTATCCGGGTCGAAATTGAGAATACCGGCAATGCTTGAATAATCGTTCAAGCTGGAAATGTAGCCCGCGATGGAAGCGGCATCGGTTTTTCCGGTGGCCTTCATGGCATTGCAAATAAGTATAACCGATTGATAGCCCGTTACGGCGAACACATCTGGGTTTTCACCGTAGGCTTCAAAAAAGGAGCTGGTGAAAGCCGGATCGATTTGATCATAGGTGACACAGAAAATGTTTTCAAGGTTGCCGCCAAGGGAAGCGCTGACCCCTGAACGTGCCAGGTTTTCCGCCCCATAGATAGGATAGGCAACGGGCAGCGAACGAATATAATCGATAGCTTGGGCGGCTTGTGGCATAACGGCGGCAATAACCACCCCGTCGCAGCCGAAGGCCTGCCAGCGATCCCCGATGGTTTCCATGGCGGCGGTGGAAAGGGTATTCACCCGGTCGATCACATGGATGCCCACGTCATGCAGGGCCCGCTCCACGGTTTGGGAAAAAGTAACGCCGTACACATCATCGGAAAAATAAATGGCGATGTTTTCATAGCCCAGTTTTTTGAACGCCTGGGCCAGGGCCTCGGCGGTACCCGCATTGGTGGCGATCATGCGGAAAATGTAATTTTGCGAAGGCTTTAATAAGGAAACGCTGGTAGCCGCAGGGCTTAGCATAACAACATGGTTGGTTTCATAGGTTTCTTCTACCACGGTGCACACGTTGGAGCCCCAGTGGCCGATCACCGCCTGGATGCCAGAATCCACAAAGGCTTGGGCAATCTGCCGTGCGGTGGTGGCGTCGTTTTCATCGTCCCTTATAACAAAGTCAATGCTTTTTCCCGAAACACCGCCGGTGGCGTTGATCTTTTCCTTCGCCAGCAGGACGCCTTTTATAAAGTTGGTATCACTATCGATAGCCGTAGGGTAGGCCACGCCTATTTGAATTTCTTCGCCATTTGCCAAGGCAAAAGAAAAAAGCAGACCTAAGATCAATATGATCGGGAGCAGCGCTTTGCATTTCGACACGGCTGTTTTCCGCCTTTCCATTAGTAAAAAATGCCATAAATAGAATATATAACAACCTACGACAAATTTCAAGCCAAAACGGCAAACATTTTCATGCTTTGAGCAGCGCACCGGCTGTGAATTCTGCCCAACTGTAATCATTCATGTACTCCCCATGATAACGGTTAACCATTGCTGCATTGCCCCGTTCAAATTCATAGTAATCGCAAAATACTTTGGTGGTATCCACCGCATATTGCCCTCGCCGCCGAATGAGAAGCTCTGCCGCTCCGCTTTCTTTTAGGGCGCGGGTCATTTCCATTAGCAGTACATACATATGGGATTGGATGCTGTGGGTGTAGGGGGTATCCTCCCAAAGGATGGAGGCAAGCTCCTTTTTGCTTACGCTTGCACCTTGCCTGTCTACCAAATAGGCCAGAGCCTCCTTCGCTTTTGCACGGTGAAAATGGATGGGTATGCCCTGAACGAATATTTCAAAATTGCCAAAGCACTGTATGTAAACGTTGTGTTCAAGGAGCTTGATGGGGTTGCGCAGACTGTTTAATTCAAATTGAACCTTTTGCGAGTCGATGGGCTTTATCAAATAACCGGACGCGTGCATACCAAAGGCATCAGCGTAATAGCTGTTATGGCCTGTTACAAATATAATGTTGGTATCCGGGTAGATATCTTTAAGGGCCTTGGCCAGGGTTAATCCGCTGATTGGCCCCATTTCAATATCTAAAAAGGCAATATCCACACGGTGGGCTCGGGCATAAGCAATGGCAGCCTGGGCGGATTCAAAGCAAACCACGTTTTCATCTTCCACCACTGAGTGGAGAACACGTTCCAGAGCCTGCAGAGCAGGTCTTTCATCGTCAACCGCGATCATGCGCATTTTTCTCCCCTCCCTTTGGAATTTTGAGTGTGGCGGTGGTTCCTATATGAGGTGCGCTTTGGATGGTTAGGGAGCCAAAGCTCAGGGCAGCCAGTCTCTGCTGTACATTGGAAATGCCTAAATGGGTTCGGCCATCGCTTAGTGCTTCGTTCAAATCGCAGCCAACCCCATCGTCTTGGATGATGACCAGGTAATCCTCTTCGGTTTCTCTTGTAGAAATAACAATGGTCCCGCCTTTGTCCTTTTTCGCCAAGCCATGCCGCACCGCATTTTCCGCGATGGGCTGAAGGGTTAGGACGGGAATCATAAAATGCTCCGCTTGGATATCGTATGTAACTTGGATTCGAGCTTCGTAGCGAAGCTGCTCAAGCCATAGATAATGACGGACATGGGCCAGCTCCTGTTGAAAGGCAATGGGTGCTTTTTGCTGCAGGGAAGCCATATTACCCCGCAGGTATGCCGCAAAGGTCAAAAGTGCTTTATGTGCCGCCGGATTATCCACACATAATTCGCTAATGGCAGTAAGGGTGTTATTTAGAAAGTGGGGCTGGATTTGGCTGAGCATAATAGCCGCCTGGCTCTGTGCCAATTCCGCTTCTTTGATTTTAAATTGCAGCTCCAGTTGGGTTTGTAAAACAATATACATTATAAACAGTGCGACAGTGGCGCCGAAATAAATCACAAGCAGGCCGGGATAGCATACTTCAAGGACAAAGCAAACGGCTATTGCTGCGGGAAGACATAGCAGGGTGATCCATTCCTTGGGTGCAAGTACCTTCATATTGCGCAGCACTATAACCACGTAACCCAAAAGAGATAAAAAGGAAAAAATCATCGATAGGGGGTAGCCGGCGGACTGATGATATACATTGTCCGAATCATACCATGAAAACAAGTCATTGAATTGTGCCACCAAAGCCAATGCTATTTCGCATACGGCAAAAACAATAAAAAACCAGATGGGCTTTAAGGAGGTGGCCTTTTTTGTCTGCAAATAGGTTAGCAAGTAAAATGCCAAGCAAACGAATTGCAATGCGCCGAAGGCAAACGTCAAAAAATCGAAAACATGAACCAGCATATAGCTGTGGAGTGAAGGGCTGCGGCCCAGTGCTACGGTCATATATTCCGCAAACAGCGAAAGCAGATTTAACACCAGAAAAGAAAAGTACCATTTATATACGGGTTGATTTAAAAATTTGCTGAGCAAGGCAGCAACGAGAAGCAAAATAGTGATGATCGTAGCGCATAAATACGCAAAAGCATTTATTTGTTCGATCACACCCATTATCCCACGCCCTATTATTTTTATTGGAAAATAATACCTGAACAGACTATACAATATTTTTCATTTTCTGACAAGACTGATAAATAGTAATGCAAAAAAATGCATTTGTTGCGTTTGTGCTCCGTATGTGATCGGGCGTGTATAATAAAAACCAAAGAGGCCAATTAAGTTGATTGCAAAGCATAATGGCCCGTCTTTTGATTAATAGCAATTTAATAGCAGTGCATATAGAAAGTAGAGGGGGTGCGCTTAAAATACCATTGGCACGAACAATAGGCAATGGATGTGGTTTTACTAATCATTAACAAAACCAAAAAAGGAGTGGATCCAATGAAAAGGATTATTTCAATTCTCTTAGTTTTGATGCTTATCTTGACGGCACTAGGCATTTCCGTACTGGCGGTAGCCGAGAATATGGATATTATGGTGGGTACTTACACAGGTTATGTCAAGACGTCGAATTATGGCGCTTTGAATATTCGCAAAGAACCTTCGGCAAACGCTAAAAAGATCGGCAGTATCCCCTACGGGAAAGAAGTGACTATTTATCTTAGCTTTTCTGGAGACCCTGACTGGCTTTGCGTAGAATATAAGAACGTCCAGGGCTATGTTATGGCGCGGTACATCGACCAGAACAAGCCCCAGCCCAAACCCACCGCTAAGCCTACCCCCAAGCCTACGGAGCCGGTGGAGGATCTGACACGGATATTCAAGGGCTTTGAAAACGACGGATATACCGCCATCGTGCGTTCCAGCACCCCTGGTTCATTTGTGCATATGCGCTGGGCGCCTTCCAAGCAGATGCCTATCATGCTGGATTATTCTGATGGCTCCTATCTGGAGGTCATTGCCCAGAACAAAACATGGTGCCAGGTACGTGACAGGGAAACCGGCGAAACGGGCTTTATGATGCGCCAATTTCTTACACAGGTCATTGGGGAAATAGATGGGCTGCAACCATAAACAGGTTACCGTTAACGCAATTTGATTGGAGGTCATTTTATGAAAAAATGGTTATCGCTTTTATTGGCCTTGGTAATGGTGTGCTTGGCATTAACTGCCATGGCTGAACAGATCACGATCGATGAACAGTCCGATTATTTTGACGCGTCATTTACTGTGCCCCAGGGCGCTGTTGTCAGCCAAAAAAACGAGGGCGATGTGACGGCGATTGATATTCAATCGGCCCATGATCCAAGCGTGCATTACCATTTTGTTGTGGCACCTGGCGAAGATTGCGCGGGGCGCAATCTGGCCGATCTGACAGAGGATGAAAAAGACATCCTAGCCTCTATGCTCACCGACAACATGGCGCAGCCGGCTTTCAGCTATACCGAGATGCCCAATGGCAAACTGATGCTCATTGCGGAAGAAACCACTGCGGATAATGACTTCGCCTACTATGTGACACTCTGTAACGGCTATTTCTTCTCTATGTATGTTGCTCGTGAGGATTACAGCGAATTAAAGCTGGAGGATGTGACCATCGCTATTGAAATGCTTAACAGCCTTGATGTGACCATTCTGGCCAACAGCAATGCAGGTGGCCAGGATTCTCAGATCGCGGGCATGATCAATCCCTGGACAGAATGCACCATGGATGAAGCTGCCGCCAAGCTGGGTGCAGCACTTGAAATTGATGTGCCTGAAGGGTATGGCGATGTACAATGTGCGTATCTGAACGAATTGTTCGCGGATACCTACGAGGCTGTACGTATTGTTTATGTTAAAGGCGACGATATGTTCCGCGTTCATGTTTGCGTTCCAAAGAGCGGACAAGCTGAATTCGAGTTCAGCGAAGAAGGCGCCGAGAAGATCGCCGCAGCGGAAGGCGAGGCTTACTATATGGCGGGCAGCAGCCTTGTGGTATACTATGCAGCCAGCTTCGAGATCAGCATTGATGCGCCGGCTCTTATCAATGCCGATAGCGCAGCCAGCTTCGTAGGCGCTGTGCGTCCCATAGAAAAGTAAACAAAGGAGACGCCTTGCTATCAGCAGCTATAATATGCGCCCTCTAAGAAATACAGCGAAAGAAAAAAGCTGTAAAACTTAGGGGGCGCATTTTCTTGAGAGAAAGCGGTTCAATAGGGGCGGCTCTTACAGTACTATTTTATGTAAATCGCAGCAATTGTATCATACGCGTAGGGAACGGTGGCAGCGATGGCATCAGGGAGCTCTGCAAGGCCTACGTGCCAGAAGAATACATCGATCTTTTCCGAAATCAAAGCCTGATACTTGGCTTCATTGGGTACAACCACGAATTCTACGTTCTTTTGCAAAAACTTGGATACAAGCTGCATCATATGAACATTAAAGCCTGCGGGAATACCATCTGCAGTGGTGTAGTCCATAGGCGGCAGATCGCCGCAGATGCCCACATAAATGGTATCGGCGCCTTCAATGGGTTCAATGCCTTCGATCTTTACATTGCCTTCGCCGCTGAAGTGGCGTACGTCTGCATCGAATAGCTGATCCACTATGCCAATGCCAACCAGGTAAGAAATAGCAAGGTTTAGATCGGACAATAGCTCCTTATCCTCTGCGCGAAGCAGCATGGAATAGTTCAATGCTTTGGTGGGGTAATACTGCACCTTCATATCGGGGTTTTGCTGCTGTACAAACTTGGCAGTGGAAGCTGTCAGTGTGCCAACATCCGCCCGGCCACCAGTTACCGCGGCAATCAGCTCGGATAAGCTGGGAACGGTGATGGTTTTGATGGAGATGGCATTCACGTTTTCGATCATTTCACTGCTGATACCGGCGGATTCCATTAACGCAGCCATGTTTTCCATTTCTGTAGGGCCGGAGAGCCTAACGGAAACGCCGTTTTCCAAAGAGGAAAGAGAAAGCAGCACTGAATCGGGAGATTCACCCAATGCGCAAGCGCAAAGCGCGAAAATCAGGATCAGAGCCAGCAGAAAAGACTTCCTTTTCATAATAAAAAACCTCCATTATAGTTTTGTTGCTTATTTAGACGGGAAAACAAGTTTTTTACTACAATGGAGGCGGTTAAATCACCTTTTCCAACACAGGGCCAGCATGCTGCCGCCGATGGCCAATAAGGGAACGCCGATCACCGCGCCGATGATGCTGGCGCACAGGGAAATACCAATGATCCCGGCTACCAGGCCGATGATGCCGCTTAACAGCTTTCCAAGCACAAAGAAGATTCCGCCGGCCAAAGACCAGATCAGGTTAAATACCCCCGAAAGCAAACCGATAAAAAATATAAAGGGCGCTACAATCCACAGCATTTCTTTTGTCCTCCTTTTCCTTGTTACGGGTAAAGGATACCATTTGTGAATATTTGGTTAAAGGGGAGAAAGATGAGAAAATGATGAAAAGATTCTAATGTAAGTAAAAAATGTGGTATAATATGCTTATCACTTTTAAGCGGGGATATTGATGAACCAGCAGAGTATGTTTGAATCCACCGATTACAGCCAGCCCTTAGCTAGCCGGGTGCGCCCAAGGGAGCTGGATCAATTTATGGGCCAGGAGCATCTTTTGGCAAAGGACAAGGTGCTCAGGAGGCTTATCGATGAAGACAGGGTTTCCTCTATGATTTTCTGGGGCCCGCCGGGGGTAGGCAAAACCACCCTGGCCCGGATTATCGCGGAAAAGACCCAGTCTTCCTTTGAAGATTTTTCGGCGGTCACCAGCGGCATTAAAGAAATTAAAGAGGTTATGGCCCGGGCCGATCAGACCAGGCGCATGGGCATTAAGACCATTTTATTTGTGGATGAAATCCACCGCTTTAACCGCGCCCAGCAGGACGCTTTTTTGCCTTACGTGGAAAAGGGCAGTATTGCATTGATCGGTGCCACCACGGAAAACCCATCCTTTGAAATCAATGCCGCGCTTTTATCCCGCTGTAAGGTGTTTGTTTTAAACGCCCTGACAGTAGACGATGTGGTGGGCCTATTGCGCCATGCCTTGGAAGATCCGCGTGGCTTTGGGGGCCAGAATGTGGAAATAGAGCACAGGCTCCTTCGGATTATCGCCGGGTTTTCAAACGGCGATGCCCGGATGGCTCTGGGCACACTGGAGATGGCGGTGCTCAACTCCCCCTTTGCCGATGGGAAAATAACCGTAACCGAATCCATTGTGGAGCAGATTACCAGCAAAAAGTCTCTTTTATACGATAAGGCAGGGGAGGAGCACTATAACCTGATCTCTGCCCTACATAAATCCATGCGCAATTCCGATGTACAGGCCGCGGTTTACTGGCTGGCGCGGATGCTGGAAGCGGGGGAAGACCCCCTGTATGTGGCACGCCGGGTAACCCGCTTTGCCAGCGAGGATGTGGGTATGGCGGACAGCCGTGCTTTGGAGGTAGCCATCGCGGCCTACCAGGCCTGCCACTTTATTGGCATGCCGGAATGTTCCGTGCACTTGACTCATGCGGTGACTTATATGGCTCTGGCACCTAAATCCAACGCCTTGGAAGTGGCCTACTACGCCGCCAGGGAGGATGCCTTAAAGCAGCTTTCGGAGCCGGTGCCACTAGTGATTCGCAACGCGCCTACTTCTCTTATGAAAAACATGAATTATGGCAAGGGCTATGTATACGCCCACGATACCAAGGACAAAATCGCCAGCATGCAATGTCTGCCAGATTCTTTAAAGGACCGGGAATACTATAAACCCACCGAGCAGGGCAGCGAAGCAAAGGTAAAAGAACGGATGGCACAAATCCGCAAATGGCACGAAGCTCATAAGTGAATAAATTGGCTTCTCCTCTCGTTATATATGGTAGAGGATGGGAGGAGTGAAAACATGAAACGCATTTTAATGGTGGCAATGGTTTTGGCTTGCCTTTTTAGCGCAGCCTACGCAAAGGAAGGCTCCTGGGGACAGATCAATACCGATTTATCCAAAGGCAAAAATTGGCAGCAGATGGTGACGGACACCTCTTTTAAACTGGGCGGAAAAACAGCCATAGAGGGTGGCTTATATTCAATGGATTATGGCACCTATCCCTGCATCGACGGTTCCACTGTTTCTATGGCCATGGTGATGGAGTTTGCTTGGCAGCACCAGGTGGTAAGCCAAGAGGATGTACGGGGTTTTGTGTTTTTGTCCACCACTCATAAAGGCTACGAGCATTTAATTAATAACAAGCCAAACGGTTCCGCCATGGTAGCTGGAGAAATGGCTGTGATGGATGAAGCCCACGGGGTGGATTTGTTCATTGGCACAGAACCCTCCGATGAAGAACTGGCCTTGGCTAAGGAACGGGGTGTGGCGCTTAAAATTGAGCCTGTGTGCCTGGATGCCTTTGTTTTTATTACCCACAAGGATAACCCGGTGAATGATTTGACCCAAGAACAGATACGCGCCATTTATAAAAACGAAATCACCAATTGGAAGGACGTTGGCGGCGAAGATAAAGCAATACGGGCTTACCGTCGGGAAAAGAACTCCGGAAGTGAAACCGCTATGGAGCAGATTGTGATGAAGGGCGAAACCATGCCGCCCTATGAAGAGTTGGTTTATGTGTCTACTGAAATGGAAACCCTTGTGCGCCGGGTGGGCGATTTTGAAAATGGCCCGGAGAGCTTAGGCTATACTTACCTGTACTACCTTTCCAATCTTTATTTGGATGAAAACGTGAAGGTTCTTTCTGTAGATGGCATTGCGCCTACCAGAGAGAATATCCAGCAGGGCAAATACCCGTTCAGTACGAAATATTACGGCGTGATTCGTGCCGGGGATGAGGAAAAAGCCGGCGGCTTATTTCTTGATTGGATGCTTTCCGACCAGGGGCAGGGATGCATCGCCCAGGCAGGCTACATAACACTAAAGTGAGGGATAGGTTATGAAAAAGGCGGTCTTATTGGGGTTAACGGTTCTTTTACTGTGCCTTTGCTCATTGGCCTGTGCCCAAAGTATAATGGTGGATGGCCTGATTTATGAGCTAAGGGAAGGCACCTACCATGTGGTTAATGTGGATAACAGCGCGGATACGGTTGTTCTGCATGGGGAAATCGACGGCTACAAAGTGGTATACGAGTACCATACGGTGATTAAAAACCGTGACTATGCCTTTGGTGAGAACGTGAAAACGATGGTGGTAGCCAGTGATTATGAAACGGTGGAAGGATATTACGGCTGGCTTTTCCCCAATGTTGAAAGCCTGGTATTTGAGGAGGGCGTCAGGCATATTAAGAGCCAGGCGTTTTCGGGCCTGCGTGTTCTGCCAAAGCTTTCTTTTCCGGCTACCCTTGAAACCGTTGGGGATTATGCTTTTGAAGGCTGTGTGAATCTAAAGGAGATTAGCATTCCCATAACCCTTGTGGGCCTTTCCCCCTCCGCTTTTTGCAATTGCAATGGCATTGAAAAGATCATTGTAGCGGACGGCCATCCTAACTATCAAGTGATTGATGGGGTTTTGTACACCAAAGGGCAGCAGCTTTTGCTCATGCCCAATGATGGCCGGACAAAGCTTATAACCAACGAAAATACGGCCACTGTTTCCCCATATGCCTTTTGTGGTAATGAAACGGTAACGGAGCTGCTTATCAGTGAAGGGCTTACCGATTTAACAATGAGTGGATTTTATGGCCTGAATGCTTTGGAAAAGGTGACCTTGCCTCAAAGCCTGGTGAAAATGAACCGGTTTTCCGCCTTTAACGCAACCAAGCTTCGGGCTATTGAGGTGGTGGAGGGGAATCCTTATTTTGAAAGCCGGGAGGGTGTTTTGTACAGAGAAAACCAGCTGTGGTTCCTCCCTTTCATTGGTCGGTTGGCTTTTGATCTGCCTTTTTACGGTGAGACCACCGTGCCCTCTGTTTTTTCGGGGAATGGATACATTGAAAGCATATCGATCCAGAGGGGCTATGAAGTAATACCCTATGATGCTTTCTCCAACTGCGTTTCTTTAAAGCAAATATCTCTGCCCTTGGGGCTTAAAACCATTGAACCTTGGGCATTTAGCTATTGCGAGTATTTGGAGAGCATTACCATCCCGCCTACGGTTACGAAAATTGGGGATTATGCTTTTTCCAGCTGCAAAGAGCTTAAACGGGTTATTATTCCTTCAAGCGTGACAGAAATGGGTTCGCTGCCATTTTCAAGAAGTGATCAGGTTGTAATCCAGGGTGAAAAGGATTCTTTTGCATACCGGTATGCCCTTTTAAACAACATTCCTTTTACAACAGGCACACAAGCCCCTTACTCCGCCAGCGATTTTGCTCAAAAGTTGGAAGCCTGTGTGGTGGCCATGCCTTCAAAGGATGAAAAGGCGACCATGTACGATAAAGCTTCCTCCAAAGGCAAAAAGCTGGGCAGCTATCTCAATGGCACCACGGCTATTATCAAAGAAAGTGGCAGCGTTTTTACACTGGTGGAAATCGGCGGAAAGCAAGGGTATATTGCCAATGATAACTTGGTCTTCACAAATGAGCTGACTCACTTAAAAAGTCCCGTCTTGGGCCGGGAATCCAACTTCGTCCGGGGCAAAGGCTTCTATGTATACGAACAGCCCTATGAAGGCGCATCCAAGCTGAAAATCACCAGCGACCCGGATGTGCTCATTTTGGATACAGTAGGCACTTGGTACCAAGTATACATCAATAACAAAGTGGGCTATGTTTCCACCTATGAACTGGACGTGGCCTATAATGCCGATGAGGACGAATATATCTGCATGATATCCGTTGTGGCCAACCCGGATTTCCACGACAGGCTTCACCTGAGGGATAAGCCTTCCACCAGCGGCAAATCCCTTGGCCGATACTTTAACGGTACCCAGGTGGAGATCCTTGAATATCAGGGGGAATGGGTTTATGTGCGGGTGGATGGTAAAACCGGCTACATGCTTTCCAAATATGTTACCACATTGTATTTAAATAACGGGGAAGCCACTTTGCGGGGAAACGGGTGAAAGGGAAAAAGAAAACTTGTATTGGGGCAGATACATGGGTTATAATGCCTTTGAAATGGAGGCGCTACTTATGAAAAAGATTGCCAGCTTTCAGGTGAACCATGACACGTTAACAAAAGGCATGTATATTTCCCGTGTGGACGGGGATGTGGTCACTTACGATATTCGCATGAAGCTGCCCAATGGCGGGGATTATTTGCCTAACGGTGCCATGCATACCTTTGAGCATTTGTTTGCTACTTACGCAAGGAACACCGGCAAGGGGGAAAGCATTGTTTATGTGGGGCCGATGGGCTGCCGTACCGGGTTTTATTTGCTGGTAAGGGATAGCATTGCTCACGGCGAGGCCGTTGAGCTGGTAAAGGATAGTCTGGATTTTGTGGCGGTATTTGAAGGGGAGATCCCCGGCACGAAAAAGGAAGAATGCGGGAACTATTTGGAGCATGATCTTCAGGGCGCAAAAGAAGTTGCCAGGGATATGCAAAGGGTTCTTGCCAACTGGGATGAAAGCAGCTTAACCTATGCCCGTTGAACGCGTACTGATCGACGCCGACGGCTGCCCGGTGGTGAACCTGGCCATTGAGGCCGCGAAAAAATACGGGCTTGCCTGCGTCATTGTCTGCGATGAAGCGCATGTGTTTGAGCGGGAGGGCGCAGAAACGATCACCGTTACCCGGGGTGCGGACAGCGCCGATTACCGTATTACCAATATGGCCAACAAAACCGATGTGGTTGTTACCCAGGATTATGGTCTGGCCGCCATGGTTTTGGCAAAACAGGCCAAGGCTATTAACCAGGACGGCAACGTGTACAATGAAAACAACATCGATGGCCTTTTATTTTACCGCCACGAGGCCCGCAAAGTCCGCATGGCAGGCGGCCATTTAAAGGGCAAACCTAAGCGGAAAAAAGAACAGGATCAGGCATTTTATAACGCCCTGTCCGCCCTTATGGAGAAAAGCTATGACTAAAATTGTATTCGTTTGCCACGGCAATATTTGCCGCTCGCCCATGGCGGAGTTTGTGTTCAAAGACATGGTAAAAAAGACGGGCATTGGGGAAAGTTTCGCAATCGAATCCAGGGCCACGTCCACCGAAGAAATAGGCAATCCGGTGCATCCTGGCACAAAGCGGATTTTGAACCGCCTAGGCATGTCTACACAGGGGAAAAGGGCTGCCCAACTGCGGCCGGAGGATTATGGCGAATATGATTACTTTATAGGCATGGATGGCCGCAACATGCAAAATATGCTGCGCATCTTTGGCCGTGACCCGGAACATAAGCTGCGCAAGCTTTTGGATACAGATGTGGCCGACCCGTGGTATACAGGGGATTTCGAACAAACCTATGAAGATGTTCTGTGCGGCTGTGAAAAGCTGTTAAACAGCTTGAAAGGGGACGCGTAATATGTGGGAACGCGCTGGGGAACAGGAGGAAATGAAGGAGCTGTTTAGCCAGTGGCAAGTATGCCAAGCAAAAGAAGAGGATGATAACACCCGCTATCGGTGCGATAAGGATGGAGGCGAACTTTGGATTGCAAAGGAAAGCTTTTCTTATGATGGCGCCATTGTGCCCGAAGCCTTTTACAGCAATCCTAAACGTTATATTTTTCTACTGCCGGAAGGGAATAAGATGGCAGATTATTGTAAAGAAAAGGGGGAGACACCCCTTAAAGCCAGCGAGCCCTGCAAGTTCGAATTGAAAAAGAGCGGACAGATAAAAAGATATGGCAGGCTTGATTTGAATGAAGACGAATTTTATTTTCGTGATACGGGAAGGTATGGCCGTTACGGGGCATGCCTGAAGAAAGCACTGAACAGAGAAAACGCCAAATATCCTTGGAATGATGTTGCCTATGTCAACCTTAACAAGCGTGGCGGAGCAGGCAATTGCGGGGCACATGTGGCGGCCTATGTAGACAAATATTGGAATTGCATTTATCAACAGATTGGCATTCTGGCAAACCAAGGCAACGCAAACAATAAAGAGGTTGAGATCATTATTTGTGGCTGGTATTTATGGAACGAACTGGCGGGAGAGAAAATAACTCAGTTGCGCCGATGGGGGACGATAAAGCGCATGTTTCACCCTTCGGCACGGAAAAAGCTGGAGGAGTTCATTCTTTGGGAACCGAACGACAAATAGGTTTTCCTTTTGGAATTATGCGAGAAACCTTTTCCCTTTTTTCGAAAAGGAAAAGGTTTCTCGCATAATTCTACAAATCAAACCGCTCTTTAATAATCCTGGCCGTTTCCTCAGGGCTTAAAAAGGTGTTGTCAATACGGAGCATATTGGGGAAGACGGTTTCGCCTTTTAGGGTGTTCAAGCGGTATTTTTCTTCTGTGGTGTGGAAAAGGCCTTCGGAAAAGGCCAGATCACGCTTGGTTGGTTTGTGCAAAAGACGGTTCTCGGTTTTGTTCCGTTCAAGGCGGATCGCTTTATCCGCGCAAAGCTCTACGTAATGGTTTTCGTGGAACAGGCTGGAAATATGGCGGACGTATTCCACATCGGAAGGATCGTCAAAGGCGCACATGTAGGTGAAGATCAGGCCTGGCATGTGGGAGTTGAGCACTTCATCAAACACCGCCTCGCGAATGCGGCGGACCAGGTCAAAGGTATTTTTCTGCTGGCCCATAACGGCAATGGCCAGTTCGATGGACATGTGGTTATGGAACAGGCGCAGGTCAGTTATTTTCATCAGCTCTTGCCCAACTGTCATCTTGCCCACCGCATGAGGGCCGATCAGCCATACCAATTTCATCAATTCCCACCGTCCTTGGCTTTTTGCTGTTATAACATGGGACCGGGGGCGCTGTCAAGGGCCATTAGTGCTTTTCACGGTATTGCTGGGGCAAAAGCTTGGTTTGGGCTTTGAAGGTTTCGGAAAAATACCGGGCATCGGAGAAGCCTACCCTGGCTGCTACTTCGTATACTTTTAAATCAGTGGTGGCCAATAGCTTTTTGGCGGCCTCGATTCGGGTGTGGGTCAGGTAATCTTTAAAGCCTACGCCTGTTTGTTTCCGAAAGTAGGAGGAGAAATAGGCGGTGGTTACACAAGCCACCTGAGCCATGGTTTCAAGGGATAAGGGCTGGGCATAATGCAGAGCGATGACTTTTTTCACTTTTTCGATCATCGGCTCTTCCGTTTCAACCGTGGGTGCGGCGGCTTCCAAATAGGCTGCACACCGTCGGTGGGCTTGCGGAATATCCTGGGTGCCAGCCAGCACGCCACTAGAAGCAAACCTGACAGGAACGTTTAAGGTTTCTTGGATGGACGACTGGATTTGCAGGCCTTGCTCTTCCAGCTTTTCACCCTGTACGATGATGACCAGATGCTCGTCTTTTACAAAGCATACGCAGCCTTTTTGAGTGGCAAGGCTATCGGCTTTGTTGAAGGCCGCAAACCGGCGGATAGAGGCCGCCATAGCGCTTTCCTCGGGCTGGCTGGCGGCCTGCATGCACATAAGCAGATAGTTGGTTTGCGCTTGGTCATCTTCACTTTGGGTTTTGAGCCACTTGGAAGAGGCCAGATGATCGCCGTCGAAGCTTTGCAGGCGCTTTTCCAATACGGCGCTTTCATTGGTTTGCTGCCAGCGCTCCACTGCCCTTTGAAGGGCGGCTGTTAATTTATCTTGCTCCACAGGCTTTAAAAGATAATCCACTGCGCCTAATTTTAGCGCTTCCTGAGCATAGGTAAAGTTGGGATAGCCGCTTAAAAACACCACAAAGGTATTTAGCTTCAATTCCTTAACCGTTTTAAGCAGGTCCAGTCCGGTAAGACCCGGCATGGCCACATCGCTGAGCATAATTTCCGGAGCCTGCGTTTGAAGCAGTGCCAGGGCATCTTCACCTGTGCTGGCTGTCAACACGGCGGAAAACCCTAGGCCGCTATAGTCCAATAGCTTACAAAGGCCTCTTACGATCATCGGTTCATCGTCTACAATAAGCAGCTTCATTCTGTCGCCTCCTTGTAGGGTATCGTAAGGATTACTGCCGTGCCCACGCCGGGAATGCTATCGAAGCTTAGCCCAAAGCCCTTGCCATAGGCCAAAAGCACCCGGTCGTTCACGTTCTTAAGGCCGATGCTGTCCCAGCCGGTTTCTGTCTTTTCGCCAATGCTTTGAGAAGCCATCAGCTCCTCCAGCCGGGTCTTTTGTGGGCCATCCATACCTACGCCATCATCCATAATGGTAAAAACCAAATTACCATGGCTGGTCTCCACTGTCAGCTGAATGCTGCCGCCGCCCTTGGGCCGCAAGCCGTGCTGCACAGCGTTTTCAATGAGGGGCTGCAAGACCAACTTGGGCACAGGACAATTCAATAAATCCGGGGACACCTTGGTGTTGAAATGAATTTGGCCGTAGCGAAGGGATACCAGGTTAATATAATCCCGCACCATTTCAATTTCGTACTTCAACGGCACCTGATCCTTTAATTCGCTGATAATGTATTTAAGAAGTTTTGCCAGGGCCTTGATCATATCGGCGGTGTCCTCATCGTTCTTTTCAAGGGCCGACATGCGGATCACTTCCAGGGTGTTGTATAAAAAGTGGGGGTGAATCTGCATTTTCAGCTCGTTCATTTCCGCTTCCTGCTGCTTAAGCCTTGCCAGGAAGCTGCGGTCGATATAGGCGTTTAAATCCACCACCATCTGGTTAAAGCCTTGCTCTAGCTCGCCCAGCTCGTCGGTTCGATGGGTTTCGATATGGGCTGTTAAATCCCCCTTTTTGACTTTCTTCATTTGGTTGAGCAATTGCTTGATTGGCAGCGCCAGCCGTTGAGAGCAGAAAATGGCCAGCCCAATGGCTCCTAAGGCGCTAATGGCAATCATCACAAAGGCGAAGCCTTGCAGGGTATAAACACCTTTTAAAAGTGCACGGGGATCAAGCTTGAAAACGATCTCCCAGCCGGTGCGCTGGAGGGTGCTGCGCAACACCATGTCACTATTCTTGTTTTCAATATCCCCTGTGGAATAGATCACGCTGCCATCCGTGGCTTTCACATACAGTGTGCCGTACAGGCTCCAGTCAAATTGGGAAAAGGCGTTTTCCAGAAAAGAATAGGGCACGTCGATCAGAAGAATGCCTGCAGGCACTTCCTTGGCGGGCAGCTCATTCATATCCAGCAGCACCCGGCAAAAGGTGATCACCTCTGCCTGGGAACGTTGGTAATAGCTTTCTTTATGGGGTGTGGAAACGTGCAGATTCCTGGGTGCGGCCAGGGCTTCCACAATATAAGGTTCAGCTAAAAAATCAAAAGAGGGGTCGATATTCTTGGTATAAGGATATTGGCTGGAATAAACCCCGTTGTTTAAATCCAGAAATAATACATTGCGTATAGAGGCGTTGGAATCCAGCACCGTATTGGTAAAATCCTTCAAGGCATTTGCTTTGATGGCCGTATTTTGCTTTAGTATCTCATAAAGGCTGCCGCTGCTCTGTGTGGAATACCGGTACATATTGGTGGTTTGCCGGTTTAAATCGTATACCTGGGTATTCAGGCTATCATATACCGCGCTTAAGACCTGATGGGCGCTGTTCAGCGCTTCCCTGCTGGAGGCCTCCGTAAACCGGGAAAGGGTAATCCCTGTAAAAAAAGCCAGAGGCAATAGCCCGGCTACAACAAAGGCCAGGGTAAACTTCATAAAAATCGACTTGGGAAACAGCTTTTTCATATGCGTTTACCACCATTTTTTCAGGATGGTTTCATTATAAATTGTCCTTGGTGGGATTGCAATCGAATTACCTTATGTTCTTTAATTTACCCCACCAAGTCCTTAAATTTACCACTCACTCTTTGGCAATCCGCTGTGATAAGATATCACCATCAACAGTTGACAAACAATTAAAGGAGGCAATCAGGTATGAAAAAGTTTCTGGCAATGTTATTAACTCTCACGATGATCCTTTCCATGGGCATGGTGGCGCTGGCTGAGGAAGTCCCCTCCGAAGAGGTGGAATTGACCTTCTTTTGCGGTAATGGCGACATGAAGTTCAACGAAGTGATCGAAATCATGATCGCAAAGTTTGAAGAAGCTTACCCTATGATCAAGATCACCAATGTGACACCCACTTCCTCTTCCTTTTCCGAAGGCTTAAAATCCTTGGATGCTGTGGGCGAATTCCCGGACCTGATCGAAGCCCGTGAAGTGCCCCTGTGGGCCCGGGCTGGCAAAATCGCCGAAGTGGATCCGGAACTGTTGGCCCTTGTGAACGATGCCCCCGATTATTTGGGCAAGTTCTACAATGTGCCCACCAGCGCTACCTTGCCCAACGGCGTTTTCTATAACAAAGCTTATTTCACCGAAAAGGGCTTTGAAGAACCTACAAACTACGCAGAATTCATCGACCTGTGCGAAGCCATTAAGGCAGATGGCAAAATGAGCCCTCTGGTTGTTGGCGCAGCGGATATTTGGCAT
The DNA here is from genome assembly GCA_031556065.1 of Eubacteriales bacterium. GTDB lineage: Bacteria > Bacillota > Clostridia > Christensenellales > Aristaeellaceae > JAVBTR01. Next base: position 38,906 of record JAVBTR010000059.1, read on the forward strand.
ATGGGCTTTAGCTGGATTCAATGGTATATCAATGGTGTTACTAAAATCGACCCCGATTTTATTAAGCATGTTTACGAAGGCACCGCCAAGTGGACCGATTCTTACGTACTGGATACCTTCACCAAGTATACCGATATCTATTTAAACGGCTACGTTGACGAGGGTTTCATGTCCACCTCCGACAGCCAGATCGCTTCCTTCTTGGTAGGCGGCAAGGCGGCTATGTTTATTTCCGGTTCCCACATGGTAGCCAATATCATCGACGCCGATCCTGATTTTGGGTTTGGCTGGTTCCCCCTGTACAATGAAGATGGTCAACTGAACATGATGGGCGGTCCTGCCCTGAACGGCTGGATGTATTCTGTAGATTGTGCCGCCGATGAAGATAAGGCGCTGGCGGCCAAGCTCTGGATCAAGTTCTGGCTCCAGGACGATAACTACGAATACTTCCTTACCACCATGACAGTGGCTCCTGTGACCGAGCTTGAAGTGGTATTTACCAACGAAATCTCCAACAAGATGGTAGAAACCTTGGCCAATGCCAACACCACCGAGCAAGGCTGGAACGCTAAATGGGGTGAAAACGAAATCCCCTCCGCCTTCCGCAATTTTGCTTACAAAGTCGCGCAGGAATGGGCCACCGGTGCCAAGACCATTGAACAGGGCTTGATGGAAATGCAAACCGAATGGGATGTGCTCCAAAAAGACTTCAATCCCGTAACAGGCGTAGGTCTGGCAAAGTAAGATGGTTTTATTTTGAGGGGCTGTCGCAATAAGAATCAAGGAACGCCAAGGGCTCTGCCCTTGGAACCCGCAAAGGGATACTCCCTTTGATCCCATTATGGGATTTTTAAGGGTCAAGTGACCCTTAAACTGGGTCTGGGACAGCGTCCCAGCGTTTTTCCTTATTGCGACAGCCCCTCAACGCTCCCATCC
>JAVBTR010000099.1:0-15508 GCA_031556065.1 Eubacteriales bacterium
TCCCTTTGATCCCATTATGGGATTTTTAAGGGATAAAATCCCTTAAACTGGGTCTGGGACAGCGTCCCAGCGTTTTTCCTTATTGCGACAGCCCCCTCATCTTTCTTATCCAAGGAGGGATGCCCATGGCCTTGCTGGAAATGACCAACATATCCAAAGCCTTTTTCGGAATAACGGTGCTGAACCATGTCAATTTCACCGTTGAAGCCGGTGAGGTACATGCCCTGCTGGGGGAAAACGGCGCGGGGAAATCCACACTGATGAACATCCTGGCCGGTGTGTACACACGGGATGGAGGAAGTGTCTTATTTGATGGCCGCAGCCTTGACCATACCACTGTTACGGCCTCTGAAAGTGTGGGCATCGCTTTTGTGCACCAGGAGCTTAACCTTTTTAACGATCTGAAGGTGTATGAGAATATTTTTCTGCGAAAAGAATTGCAAACCCGGTTTGGCATGCTTAAAAAGAAGGCAATGATTCTGAAAGCCCGGGAGCTGCTTGGAAGCCTTGGCGTGGAAATTGACCCTAGCGCCATGGTAAGCCAGCTGGAGCCCGGCAAAAAGCAGCTTTTGGAAATCGCCAAGGCGCTGTTTGCCAACGCCCGCCTGTTCATACTGGACGAGCCTACCACCGCCTTGAATAACAGCGAGATCCAACATCTTTTTAACATTATCAATAGGCTAAAGGCTCAGGGCAAATCCTTTATTTTTATTTCCCATAAAATGAACGAGGTTTTTTTAATCGCCGACTGCTACACAGTGCTGCGGGGCGGCGAAGTGGTCAAAACTGGGCTTATGGCCCAGACTACCTCCTTGGAGGTAACAAAGCTCATGGTGGGTAACGGGTATTCCGAGCAAGGCTACTACACGGGCCGCCAACTAGGTGAGCCTGTTTTAGAGCTGCACGAGCTTTCCGGCCGCAGCTTTACCAATGTGAACTTAAAAGTACTTAAAGGCGAAATAGTCGGCCTGACAGGGCTAATGGGTTCGGGCATCAGCGCTTTGTTCCAAACCATCTTCGGCATACTGCCTTTATCTGGCGGTACACTGGTTATCGGCGGACAACCCATACGCCGCCACAGCATTCAAAACGCCATGGGATTAAAAGTTGCTATGATCGCCCCTAACCGCAAAGAGGATTCTGTTCTGCCGGATTTTTCTCTGCTGGAAAACATGTATGTTTCCCAGCACACCCTGTCTGCCCGGCAGCAAATCATTTACAAGCAAAAGGAAATCCTTAGGTTTGGGCAGCAGCAAAAAGCATTGGATATTAAGGCCAACAGCTGCCATGATATGATCACCTCTTTGTCTGGCGGCAATCAGCAGAAGGTGATATTGGCCCGTTGGCTGAACACCGATGCCGATATTTTTTTGCTGGATAACCCGACCCTTGGGATCGATATCGGTGCCAAGGCGGAAATATATAAGCTGATTCTTAATCTGGCCAAGGCCGGGAAAACTGTGCTTATTAACACAATGGAAATTCCCGAAGTGCAAAAGGTGGCCGATCGCTGCATCGTGTTCTACCACGGCTGCATACAGGCGGTGCTTGAAAGAAACGAGATCAGCGAGGAAACCGTCATGCTGTACGCAACCAATGCCATTAACCCGACGGAGGTGCTTGCCCAACATGGATAACCTAAAAGAAACCGCCATTTCGCCTTGGAAACCAGCCAAGAAACCTTTTTCCAAGGTGTTGGGCAATTATAACTTTATTTTTATTTTTCTGTGCATCTTTATGGCTTACCTTATTATTAACCGAAACGCCATTACCTGGAACGGCGTTATGAACATTCTTCGCCATGCCACAGTGGTGGGCATTATCGCCTTTGGTATGGGCCTTGTGATCATCACAGGCGGCATCGATCTATCCGTTGGCAGCATGGTAGCGCTAGTGGGCGGCCTTTCCGTGGTGGTATTCAATGCCACCAACAGCCCGTTACTTACCGTGCTTTTCGCATTGGCAGCCGGTATGCTGCTGGGATTTATCAACGGCTTTCTTGTGGGCAAAGCGAAAATGCCCGCCTTCATTGTGACCCTGGCCACAATGATGATCTACCGCTCCATCGCCCAGTATTACCTGCGGGCCACCGTGCGCCAATCCATCTACAACATGAACGGCACCCTCAGTGCCTACGAGGGATTCTACGGCTTTGGCCAATCCAAGGTAGCGACCATTCCCTCCGTTGGCCTGATCTTCATAGCTGTTACGGTGCTGATGGTATTTATAAGCACCTCCACCAAGTTCGGTAAAACGGTCTACGCCGTTGGCAGTAACGAAAAGGCTGCCCGCTTGGCCGGCATCAATGCAGATTGGACAAGGGTGGCGGTGCATATGATTACCGGTCTGCTCTGCGGCTTGGCCGCCGTTTTGTGGCTGGCCATGAACGGCTCTGTAGATCCGGCGACCCTTGGCAAAAGCAATGAAATGTATGCTATTGCGGCAGTGGTCATCGGCGGCATCAGCATGAGCGGCGGACGGGGAAAGCTGTTGGGTGTGATGTTCGGCGCCATGAGCTACACCATTATCGATAAGATCATCGCCTCTTTGGGCTTTGACGCATTGATAAACGATACCATCAAGGGTTCTATTCTGTTGGTGGCGGTGCTGATGCAGATTGTCATTCCCATGCTGCGCAACCGCTTAAAAAACATTGGCTTAGATAAATAGTCTAAAGGATGGGCGTCCAAGTCCAGCACCAGCAGGATTTCAAGCTGATCCGCTATATCCTCGCAAAGGGCGGCATGAATCTATTATGCCAGCTTTGAAAACGCCAATACAATCAGAATGACACCGCTTAGCCAGCTTAGGTCGAAGTTTACCGTATCCGCCGCCTTGTTTCCGATAAAGCTGCCCAGCACCACTGCCAGCGTATTGGTAAAAAGGGAGGAAAGAATCACCGCCAGCCCATTCACATTTCCAATGGCTGCCCCCAGGCCCACCGTGATCCCATCCAGGGAAAGGGCGATGGCCAAAGAGATGGCTTCCGTGGGCGAAAGGGTTTTGGAGCCATCCACGTCCGCTTTTTCAGGGTCTGCGTACAGACTCAATATAAACTTAAAATTAAACATGGAAAACTTCAGCTGCTTATGTAAATGGCTGTGCTTTCGGATGATGGCCTTGGTTACACTGTCCATCAGTTTTACCATACCTAGAATAAGCAGCGCACCAAAGCTGATCAGAAGCGTCCATTCCCCGGGAATAAAGCGCTTAATAAACCCGCCTGAGACCAACGCCACAGCGGTAATACCGGTGCAAATCAAATTAATGGTTTGTACTGACCTAAAAGGTATTTTGATTTTCTTACTGCCATAGGCAAAGCTGGCTACAAATGCATCCAACGAAAGTGCCCAGGCAAGAGCCATTGCTTCAAATATCATGGCAAATCCCTCCAATCCCTTGACATGGTATGCAGTGCGGGAGAAGCAGGTTACTGCCAGCAGCTTTGCGGATAAGAGCTTGCAGTCCCTTTTTTGCTGTGTTATACTGTCAATATCATTATAGAGAAGGAGTGAGCGGCATGAAACGTCGATTGATACATAAGGGAGGATTCACGATTTAGCTTGCCTGCTCACATTTAGCCGCAGGCTTACTTCCTGCGGCTTTTTTCATGAACAAAAAAAGGAGAATCCTTTCTATGATGAAATTAAAACACCTGATCGAAAATGAAGCCCTGGCCCAGCTGCTTATTGAAAGCTGGGAGGTCGCCAAGGGAGAGGCACCTAAGTTTTTCAGAAGCTCCGCTAACGCGGTCTATATCCTTACTGTGAACAACGCGGTTTATTTTTTGCGTATAACACCCTTGGAAGAAAACGCGCCCTGCAACATTGCCGCCGAACTGGATTACCTTGATTATTTGCGTAAGCAAGGTTACCCGGCAGTACACAGCGTTCCAGCAAAAAATGGCGCGCCTTTCATCACGGCGGACACCCCCTTTGGCACCTACAGCATGGTTGTATTTGAAAAAGCTGCGGGCAAGCCTATGGAACAGATACCCTATGAGGCTTCTGTTTACAATGGGTATGGCCAGGCGCTGGGGCATTTGCACCGGTTAAGCCAGCGCTATGAACCCCAAGACCCTATCCGCCCTAATTGGCAGGCCAGGCTGGATTTTTGCGGCGACGTGGCTAACCGCTGTGGAGGGGACACCCTTATGCTTCAAGAAATTCAGTTGCTTCAAGACGCCTTTAGCACATTGCCCAAAACAAAAGAAAACTATGGTCTTGTTCATTACGATTTTGAACTGGATAATGTTTTCTATGATGAAGTTACTCAAGTTTTCATGCCCATCGACTTTGACGACAGCATGTATCACTGGTATGGGCTGGATGTGGTGCAGGTCATAGACTGTCTTCGGGCTGAGCTGCCCCAGGCGGAACGAGAAGCGGCTGTGAAAAGCTTTTTGGAAGGGTATGAAACACAAATGCCGTTTGATTCTGATAACCTGGCGCTGTTCCGGCGCTTTGTGGGGCTTTATGGCTATGCCCGCTGCCTTCACGCTATTTTCGATACTGTGCCCAACGAGCCTAAGTGGATGCCTGGCCTGCGGGCCCATTTAACCACGCTGATGGGGGAACGCCGGGTACATTTTGGAGAACCAATCCTGTGAACCATTTAGGTATTGACATTAACCTTACGTCATGGTTTATGATAAGCGGGAGGTGAGCAAAATGGGGTATTCCGTAAACGAAATGGCCACCCTTTCCGGGGTAAGCACACGAACCCTCCGGTTTTATGAGCAAAAGGGCCTCCTTGCGCCCAAACGCCGGGAGAACGGTTACCGGGAGTATGGCGAACATGAAGTGGACAGACTGCAGCTGATCCTTCTATTTCGCAGGGCGGACATGCCGGTGGAAACCATTAAGCAATTAATGGGTGCCAAGGGGTTCGATGCCAGAAGTGCGCTTAAAAACCATTTAAAAGCCCTTGAGGGGGAACTGATTAACCAGCAGAGGCTCATCGACAATGTGAAAAAGACCATCGCCTGTTTAGAGGGCGGGGAAAGGATGAATGACATGGAAAAGTTTGAAGGCTTAAAGGAAAAAATGCTTGCGGAAAACGAGGAAAAATACGGCCAAGAAATCCGGGAAAAGTACGGGGAGGAAAGGGTTCAAGATTCCAATAAGCAGTTTAAAAACATGAGCAAGGAGCAATTTGAAAAAGCGGAGGCTCTCTCAAAGGAAATCGCAGAAAAGCTGAAGGAGGCCATGGCAGAGGGGAACCCCGCCGGGCAAACGGCCCAGGAAGCCTGTCAGGCGCACAAGCGGTGGCTGTGCATCTTCTGGCCCCAGGGGATGTATTCCAAGGAAGCCCATATGGGCCTGGGGCAAATGTATGTGGACGATGAACGGTTCGCCGCCTACTATGACAAGATTCAGCCCGGTGCAGCAGTGTTTTTGCGGGATGCCCTGAACATTTTCTGCAAGTAAAAAGCATATAAAAGCGTGTAGGTGAAAACCTACATGCTTTTTTTATTATTTGGAGGAAGAGCCATGCTGAATTGGATTTGGGGGATCATGGTGCTGATGGGAATCCTATACGGGCTAATCTGCGGCAACGCCGGGGTATTGAGCGCCGGGATGATGGACAGCGCCGGGGATGCAGTAACGCTGATTATTAAAATGGCCGGGGGGTTTATGCTATGGAACGGGCTGTTTGAAATACTGGAGCAGTCCGGGGCGGCAAAGGCCATTGCAGGGGCCATGAAGCCTATTTTGGGAAAGCTTTTCAGGGGCGTGAAAACCGAGGAATCCATGACGGCCATGACCATGAACCTGACCATGAACATGCTGGGCCTGGGCAACGCAGCCACGCCCATGGGCCTTCGGGCAATGGAAAGCCTTCAACGGGAATCGGATTATGGGGACAGCACCAGTCCGGCCATGTGCATGTTTCTGGTGATTAACGCTTCCAGCATACAGCTGCTGCCTACAACGGTTTTAACACTGCGCCGGGCGGCAGGGTCTTTTATGCCGGAGGCTGTTATCTGGCCTACCCTCTGTGCCACGGCAGTATCCACCCTGGCGGGTATTTTCTTTTGCAAGCTCTTTGAAAAGGGGGATAAGCGGCTATGGAAATCGTGATGCCCTGCGTGGTGTTTTTCATTATCGGCTTTGGACTTTTAAAAAGAGTGAATGTGTATGACGCGTTTATCAAGGGCGCGAAAAACGGCCTGAACACCGCAATTGCCATACTGCCCAGTATGGGTGCGATGATGGTGGCGGTGGCGCTTTTAAAGGAGTCGGGATTGATGGCGGCTTTAGTGAATGTGCTGGCGCCGGTGTTTGCTCTGGTAGGAATCGATGAAAACGCCGCGCCGCTGATGCTCATGCGGCCCTTTAGCGGCTCCGCTTCCCTAGCCATTTTAAACAGCATCTTTTTAACCCACGGGGCGGACAGCCGGGCTGGGCTGACGGCCTCGGCCCTGATGGGCTCCACCGAAACCATTTTTTATACCCTGAGCATTTACTTGGCGGCGGCCAAGGTGAAAAAGGGCAGGTACGCAGTGGCAGCGGCCATGCTGGCCTGGCTTTTTGGGGGGATCGCGGCTGGGCTTTTTTACAAATAAAACTTGACTGCCCGTTCAGATGCTTTATAATAAATAAGATAGGATAATCGTGGGAGGATATTATGGCCCTTAAACCTTTATTTCAACGCAAACCCTTAATGGATACAAAAAAAGCACCCTTGCCCCTTAAGCAGACCCTTATCAAGGGTAAGGTGGAAGACAAGCTTCGCGCCCTTTCAAAGGAAACCCTGGCACAGGGCTTGGATGCTTATGGCCTTCGGGCCCTAAGCGGAGCGGCCTATTTGCTTGAAGACGAAGAACTGATGGCGGCCTGCGGTAAGGCCATGGATGAAAGCGCGCTTTTTTCAGGCCGGGAAATGTCTGTGATGGATGGGCTGAACCTGGCCATGGCGGTGATCCCACGCTATGAAAAAAACACAGACAAGGCTCTTTTGGAACCGCTGATGCATTTGGCCAAGCGTTTGGACAACACCTTGGAAAGCGGCCTTTTAATGAACCCCGGCGAGGCAGTGGAGCTGGTATTGTGGCTTTATAACGTAACGGGGAAAAAGGGCTTATTGAATCTGGTGGCCACCCTGCGGCAAAAGGCGCTGGACTGGACAAGCGTTTTAAGCACCTTTGAAGTGGTGAAGCCCTTGGATAAAATGATTCCTTTAAGCGAGCTTGAAGAGGGAATAAAAAAAGAAAACGGGGATGTAGCCGGGTTCTATACTCGCCGCTATGCTATAGGCCATGGGGAAACCCTGGCAAGAAACCTGAAAACCCCAGCGCTGTTCGCCCTTTATTCCGGTAACGGCAAAGAGATGGAAGCGCCTATGGCCGGGTATAAAAAGATGATGCGCTACCACGGCATCCCCGGGGGCGTATTTACTGCGGCACCTTACTTAAGCGGCAGCAACCCTGAAAAAGGGGTATCCTATCAAGCGGCGGGGGAAATGGCTTACAGCCTGGCCACCGTTGCCAGGGTAGACGAAACTGCCTTTGATGCCCTTGAAAAGGTGGCCCTTAACTGTTTAATGAAATACGAAGAAAACGGCCCTTGCGCCGCTTATGTTTTAAAAGGACTGGTGGCCTATGCCAGGGCTGCCGCCTCTGTTTACGCGGATGATACGTTGAAAATTGATCTGCTCATCCAAGGAGAATTTAAGTTTAAAACCGAAAACGGCAAGGTGAAGGTACGGACCAAGGTAACCGATGAAGCCTTTACCCTTAAAGTAACCGCCTCCGAGGAAAAGAAGCAAGTGATCAAGGTGCGAGTGCCTGCTTGGGCGGGGGATGCCTTTGCCCAGATCGGGGAAGAGCCAGGCATTGAAAAGAATTCCAAGGGTGTGATCACCATCCAGCGGGAGTTTGGCAAGGCCCCTACGGATATCGACATTAAGCTCTACTGTGAAAAGACAGCCCATAAGGGATACCGGGAAACGGAATACTTCGAATACGGCCCCTATGTGCTAAGCGGGGAAGCATGATTGACTTACCCATTCGCCTGGCACCCATGGCCGGGATCACCGATTGGCCTTTTCGCACCCTTTGCTTTGAACAGGGGGCGCAGCTATGTTATACGGAAATGATCAGCGCCATGGGGTATTTATCTGCGCCGAAAAAATCGGTGGCCATGAAGCAGCTGCTGGAGATCGGCCCTGATGAAGGGCCAATCATTGCTCAGCTGTTTGGCAGGGAGCCAGAGATCATGGCCAAAGCAGCCATTAAGTTAGAAGAAACAGGGAAATTTATAGGCATTGATATCAATATGGGATGCCCTGCCCACAAGGTAGTGGGCTCTAACGAGGGCAGCGCTCTGATGAAGGATTTAGGCCTGGCCAGCGCTATTATGGAAGCGGTTACCAAGGCGGCAACCCTTCCCATATCTGTAAAAATGCGCTTGGGATGGGACGAAAACCATATTAACTGCGTTGAATTAGCGAAGAGGGCCCAGCAAGCCGGTGTGAGGGAAATCGCTGTTCATGGGCGTACGCGGACACAGTTTTATTCTGGCAAGGCCGATTGGCAGGCCATTAAACAGGTGAAGGAAGCGGTTTCGATCCCTGTTTTGGCTAATGGTGATATTTTTCATGCTTCGGATGCGTTAAGTATACTGGAAGTAACCGGATGCGATGGTCTGATGGTTGGAAGAGGCGCCTTGGGAAACCCCTGGCTGTTTGCGCCCATTAAGGCTAGGTTCAATGGCGTGGAAGCAGCAGCGCTTCCTACCTTGGAGCAGCGGGTGGACATGGCCCTTCGCCAAACGGTGATGATGGTGCAGTGGAAGGGCGAAGACATTGCCGTGAAGGAAATGCGCAAGCATGTAGCTTGGTATATCCAAGGAGTCAGGGGTGCGGCGCAGATGCGGGCCAGGGTAAACCAGGCCGGTACCTTTGAAGATTTACAAAAGGCGCTGATGGAAATCCGGGCAAGTTGAAAGGAATCTGAAAATGAAAAAGTGGATTGCAGTTTTAAGTATGCTGTGCTGTATGGTTTTTCTGATGCCCTTGGCCAAGGCGGATTTTGCGCCCCTATATGAAGCATACATGGCGCAGATCGATGAGGGGGCGGGAATAAGCCTGACGATGACCCCAACCCTGAAAGCCTTTTTGCCCTTTTTGGCAGATAGAATCGAGCCTATGAACCGGATACTGAAAAAAACAGCCATCCAGTTGTATTTAGATGATAAGCAGACGGATTTCGCCCTGATGATAGGAGAGAAAACCATAGCAGCGCTGAGTCTCACCGACAATGGCAAGGAAATGGCCTTGGCGGGGGATGCTTTGGGGGATACCGTTTTGGTTGGAAGCAACGGGAAAAACCCTTTGGCAGTGCTTTTTGGCATGGAAGAATACGACGCTTTAGGCCAAGCCATGTTGAATGAAAAGGATGCCTTTGAACTGGCTTCTTCGTTAAGACGCGCAGCGGCAGCCCTTGCGCGGCCGGAAACAGAGGGCAAGAAAGCCAAAGAGACGAAAAACTTTAAAGACATTGGCAAGGCCACCCAGAAAGTGGTTTATACCCTGCCTTTAGATGAGGCCAACCAGCTCCAGATGGCGGCCATGAGTGATGTGGCAGCGCCCTTTTTATATGAATGGGTTCAGGGGCTGGTGTTAACTGGCGAAAACGCGAAAATGAGCTTGTATAAGGATAAGCAGGACCAGGATATTGCCCAGATATGGACTTTTAACGCCTTGCTTTCAGGCAGCGAGCGTAAATGTACCCTGACCTGGGCCTATGTGGAAACGGATTCCGATCGTAAGGACAGCATCCAATTTTTGCATACGGATTTGAGCGGGAAGGATAAAAAGACTGTTACGGCGAACATAGAAACGAGCATAACTGATAATGAAAACCGGTTGTCCATTCAAATGGAGAACGCTTTCACTCAAGATAAGGAAAAAGCGCAGACCGGTTATCAGGTGGAGCTGACCTGCGCCACCAGGGATAATACTGAGCGGCTTTATGGTACCATCACCTATACGGAAATTCTGGGTGAGGATACAGACAGCTTCCAGTTAAACCCTGATATTGTGACCATTGCTTATGACAGTGAAATGGCCCTGAGCGGCAAGCTTGGCGCGGCTGTTCTTCATAATGGCACCACCATTTTTGACGGAGATGTGGCCTTTGAATTAAAGCCGGGAGAGCCGCTTCATATTCAAAAGGGTACTGCCAGGGTAGATATGGCCACCGCGGATTTAAGCGCTCTTCAAAAGGCAGTAAACCAAAGAGTGGTGAAAAACACTGTCATAAGCGTGCTTTCACTTCCCAACCAGGATTTGACCTTGCTGACCCAACTGATCACCGAGGAAGACTTGACACAGATTATTCAGGGCATGACAACACCTATTTCCACTCCCGTAAACTAAGGAGGCAGATTATGAAAAAGCTTTTGGCGGTTCTCATGGCGGTGCTGCTGGTGGCCATGGTTCCATTGGCAATGGCTTCAGAGCTGGGGCTGAACGAAAAAACGCTGACTTTGCCGCAAAAATTGCAAAAGCAAATTGCTGACGGCAGCGGCTTAAAGGGTACGATTTCCTTCGAAATCGCCGGAGATACTTTTCTGGGCAGCCTTTTGGGTGATGGGCTTCATGAAGCGGCCATTGAGTTTACCCATATTTTAACCGATAAGCTTACGGGGGACGCCCAAACCAATATAACCGTTAAAGATGGGGAAACCGTGGCCTTCACCGCCGGGGTGGATACAAAGGCCGATGCACTGCTGCTCACGGGCAGCTTCTTTGGAGGAACCCCTCTTAAGGTGGATGTGGCTAACTATTCCGCCAATCTGTTTCCCGATGGGGGGACCCAGGGCAAAACATCCTGGGAAGTGATTCTGTACAAACTGTTTTTTGCAAACGATGAAAAATGGCAAAGTGATATGAACGCCGCGCTTTCATCCTATGGGGTGCAGCTGGAGCTGTGGCTGAGCAACCACGCGAAGATTTCCAATGCCCAGGGCAGCGGCGTTATCGATATTGAATATGTAATCGATTTTCGGTCTGTGGCAGATGAAATGACAAGCCTGATGAGCATTATGCTGCAAGACGCGACCCTGCGTACGCTCCTTGAAAAGAAGCTTACCAAGGAAGAAATGGATACGTACTTTAATTTGGAGTCTATGGAGCTTTATAAGATCATACTGGATAATGTGAAGGTGGAAGGCGATCTGACCATTTCACAGAAATTGAGCACACGGGACAACCAGTCGGAAACCAAGGTGCTAATCCCTTTGGCGAAAAACGCTTATGGTTTTGAATGGGCGCAAATAATCAAAACCCAGGGTGGCAGCACTTATGGACTCACAGGGAAATTTGGCAGCGCTTCCATCAGCTTTGAAGAAACGGCAACCGGTACGGTGAAGGGTCTGTTCCACTTTATGCCTAAGGAAAAAACCGAGTTTGTGGTGGATGAAGCGGAATCCAGGTTCGATGGGGTGCCCATGTCCATTGGGTTTGAATATGCGGCTAACCATAAAGAAGAAATGGATGAAGAGAAAAAGAACAATACGTATGATACCCATACCCTTTCCCTGGCACCGGACTTAAGCCATCTTGAAGCGGGGGAAACCGGGGCAAAGGCGGATGAATATCTGGATTTTGCCCCCGTGACCTTCACGCTGGATATTCACTACCGTTCGGGCACCGCTAAAACCAGTGCGACTACGTTGACCGTAGGTTTAACAGAAAAACAAGAAACCGCCAGCGCGAAGCTGAGCATAGCGGGGAAAACCAGCTCGCCCTGGCAATTAGACCCACGGGATTGGGAGACGGCTAAGGCGGTGACGGCAGAAGAGGGAATCGGGGCTTTTGTGACAGGTATTGTCACGCTGCTGGGCCACTTCACCCCTGCCATGTTAAATTAACCAAGGGCTCGGAACAGCGTCCCGACGTTCCACTTCTATTTACACCCTTTGCCGCATACACTTGTATAACAAGGAATACGGTGGAGGGTGCTTTTGATGATGAAGGAAACGCAGCCGGGCAAGGACAACCTTAAAAAGGATGGCAGCGCCCGCAACTATGGCCTGATTATGGACCGGCGGGATCATATTAGCTTAACCGGAGTCAACGATGTAATGAGTTTTGATGAAATGACGGTGGTTTTGAAAACCGAGGGCGGGGAAGTGACCATTAACGGCCAGAACCTGCATGTGGCAAGACTGATGTTGGAGGAAGGCCAGTTGGTGATCGATGGAAATATCGATGCCATTGAATACCAGGATGCTAAGCCGCAAAAAAAATCCGCCAGGGTGATGAAAAGGATATTCCGCTAGAGTGGGCGTGTTTTTCGAAACCAAAGATCAAGCCTTGGTGGCGCTTTATATGATGATCACTGGCTTTGCCACAGGGCTGATATACGATTTTTTATCTGTGTTAAAGGTGGGTAAGGGGAAAACCATTACTGCTTTAGTGGATATTTTTATTTTTGCCGTGACCGGCCTAATTGCTTCGGCTGTTTTGGTGTATCTATCCCAGGCCAGGGTACGGTATTACGATATTCTGGGGCTGCTTCTGGGTGCGGTGGTTTACATCTTTGTACCAAGGAAGCTTTTTGTGGCTCTTTTTTCAAGATTGACAAAGAAACAACAAGCAAAACAAGTGAAGGAAAACGGCTCTTCATAGCGAAGTAAATAATAACAAAGGATGCGAGGTGCGAAGATGGCAAATAAACAGGAAAAGCGGGTGAATATTGGTTGGCTTTTTCTGGCGATGATGATTGTTATCGCCAGCTTTACTTTGGCTTCCGGTCGCATTAAGGATGAAACGGAAAACCTTAAGCGACGGGAAAGCACGGACATGCTTGCCTTAAGCCGCTTGGAGAGTGAAAAAGCGGCCCTTGAAAAAGAAATCACCCTGGCAGGCACCGATCCCTACATCGAAAACCTGGCCAGAACCCAGTATGGCTTTTTAAAGCCTGGGGAAATTCGTTTTGAAATTACCAACCCGGAAGCGTTGTTTTCCGGGGAAGAGGCAGTGAATATCGAAATTGTGGAGCAATAGATACGAGAGAGGATGAATGGACCATGAAAGCAGCAACCATTGGCGTAGGTTCCAATTCTGTTCGTATGCTGATCGCGGCCATTGAGCAGGGCCAGATCAAGCCACTTGTTCGGGATCGTGCGGGAACGCGGCTTTTTGCCAGCCTGGACGAGACAGGGAATATGAATCGTAGCGCCATGGAGGCAACCCTTAAGGCCGTGGAGGAGCAATGCCAAAAGGCCAGGGAATTCAACGCAGACGAGATTACGGTTTTCGCAACAAGCGCTGTTCGCGATGCCACCAATAAGCACGAATTTTGCAGCCAGGTTCTTCAAAGAACCGGAATCAATGTTCAAGTGCTTTCGGGGCATAGTGAAGCAGTGCTTTCTTTTTTAGGCGCGGTGGAAAACGCGGGCTATGCTGGTGTTATTGACATTGGCGGCGGTTCCACAGAGGTGGTTATCGGCAAGGGGGAAGACCTGACCTATGCCTTTAGCCACCAGATGGGCGCGGTTCGTCTTTATAACATGCATCCAATCGACTGCGTAGAGGACATCGCCCCGGTGATGGCGCTGGTAACAGAGGTGCTGAAACAGGGCCCTAATTGCCAGGCTGAAATGCCGGATAACTGGATCGGCGTGGGTGGTACCTTTACCACATTGGCAGCCATTGTCCATAGCATCGAATGGACGGACACAGCCACGGTTCATGGCCGCCAAATCACCCGGAAACAGGTCTATGATGCCGCAGTCCGCCTGGCACCCATGACAAGGGACGAGCGGGTGCTGGTGATTGGTATGCGACCCCAGCGGGCGGATATTGTGGTTCATGGCATGTGCATTTTGCTGGCCTGTATGGACATGTGGGGGATCGATGCAATGACTGTTTCGGAAAATGGTAATTTAAATGGCTTCCTTTATTGCCATTATGCCCATCTGTTCACGGAAAATTTACATAATTAAAGAACTCTCGCTTGTTTATTCCACGGCTTTCTAGTATAATACCGTGGTGAACGTAAACACAATGAAATGGAGTGGACAGGCATTATGAAAAAGTGGGCTTTGCTTTTGTGCATGGTGATGGCGGCCATGCTGTTATCCGGCTGCGCATTGGTGGAAAAGGATGAAGCGGTGGATATGCTCACCCCCATCGTATCCCTTGGAGATTTTTCTTACAACAAGAGCCAGGTGTTAGCCGAAGCGGACTACGAGGAATATATGTATGCCGTCTATTACGGTTATACCGGCATTGACCGCAGCCTTCTGATCGACAGCGCGGTGGAAACCCTTAAGCAGGAAGTGCTGAAGGAATACATGATTCAAAAGCTTGGTCTGGATCAGCTAACGGCTGAAGAGCAAGCCACTCTGGATGAAAATGCGAAAGCCTCCATTGCGCAAGAGCGGGAATATGTAAAAGGCCAATATTTTGCCGAAACCGAACTAGCGGGGGATGAGCTCGAAAAAGCCATCGACGACAAAATGGTGGAGCTTGGCGCTACGGATGAAGCGATACTTGCCCAGGCGAAGAGTACGCTGCTTCAAGAAAAGCTGAATCACTACGTTACCGATGAAGTGACTGTAAGCGAAGAAGAAGCCAAAGCCAACTACGATGAAACCGTGGCTGCTGCCAAAACCAATTATGAAACCAATCTGAATGCCTTTGGTTCCTCCTACAATGCAGGCAGCCAGATTTACTATACCCCCGCCGGTTACCGCAACATTAAAAACCTGTTGGTGGCTTTTAAGGCTGAAGACAGCACTGCTATCAGCGATGCCCAGAGCCAGGTGACAGCCAAAGAAACGGCTATTACCAGCACCCAGGAAGCCATCGACCAGTACACCGGCGAGCTGGATGAGGAGCAGCAGGCTGCTTTGGATTCGTTGAACACCGATCTGAATGTGGCCCAAAGCGAAAAGGCCGCTGCGGAACGGGCTTTGGCCACCGCTATGGATACCGCTTACGCCAATATCGCGCAAACCATTGTGGAGATTCGCGAAAAGCTGGCCGCTGGAGAAAAATTCGAAGACCTGATGGCCCAGTATGGTTCCGACTCCATTAGTATTAACCAAACCACTGGCTACGCTATTTGCGAAGGCTTCACTGGCAAGGACAGCGCCTTTGTTGAAGCGGCCATGGCTTTAAAGGCCATTGGGGATACCACTTCGGAGGATGTGAAGGCTTCCAATGGGATTAGCATTCTGTCCTACGCTGCTGATATTTCGGAAGGCGAAGTTGGCTTTGAAAACGTGAAGGACCTGGAAGCCATTACCAAGCTTAGCGAAAAGAAAAACAACGCTTACAGCGAACAGCTTGAAAAATGGCTGACGGAGAACCCCGTGAAGGTTGATAGAAACGCGATGAACTAATGAAAGAGCCTGCACATCAAACGGTGTGCAGGCTCAGCGCGTCGACACAGGTGTCGCACGAGGGATTTCCCTCCCTGCATTGCAAAATCTTCGATTTTGCGGTCATTTGGTCGGGCAAGGTAGGAATTTCTACGAAATTCCACCGA
>JAVBTR010000036.1:0-97272 GCA_031556065.1 Eubacteriales bacterium
TAAATCGGAGCAGATAAAATTAAAGCAATCCCCAAAGCATGAAAAACCGTACTGCATCATGCTTTTTTGTGCGCGCAATTCAAGAAACACCCGTTTGTTGGTCAGATCAATACCATAGTTGACCCTAACAAAGGTGATCAGTTCGTTAATCTCCGATTGTGTTACATGATACATCTTTAGAAACCTTCAATAACCGAAAGCAGGGTCGTTTCATCAAACGGTTTTACAACAAAGCTTTTGGCACCAATGCGAATCGCTTCTTTCACATAGACATCTTCGCCCATGGCGGAAACCATCACCACCTGGGCAGTGGAATCCCTGGTAACAATACTGCGAAGGGCTTCTAGGCCATCCATATTGGGCATGGTGATGTCCAGGGTTACCAAATCCGGTTTAAGGGTATTGTATTGCTCGATGGCTTCTAAACCGTCGCCTGCTTCGCCGACGATTTCATAACCATGTTTGGTTAGCATGCCCTTGATAAGAGTGCGCATGAACACACCGTCATCAACGACCAGAACACGTTTCATCGGTAAATCTTCGCCTCCAGAGCAGCTTATTCATAGCATCAAGTATAACGAAAAAGGCTATGATTGTCAATTTTCTGTTACAAGCCTTGACTTTGGATAAATTTAGGATATACTGATTGATACAAGTCAGTCATTGACTAATGTCAGTCAATTGCGGCTTTTGTATGGAGGAATAGCAGTGGCAAGAATTAGCAAGCAGCCTGAGGAGCGCAGGCAGGAACTGGTAGAAGCCGCTCAGCGGCTATTTATGGAAAAAGGGTATGAGCAGACCTCTGTAAGCGATATTGTGAAGCAGGTGGGTGTGGCTCAGGGGTTATTCTATTACTACTTCGGTTCTAAAAAGGATGTTTTTCTGGCGGTGATCGATCAGTTCATTGAAGCGCGTTTAGGGGAATTGGCGCTTCAATTGCAGGATGAAAGCATTGCGCCCCTGGAACGGTTTGGGAAAATGGTGCCTAAGCTGTCTGCTTTTCTGGTGGAAACGGAAAGCATGTACCCCCAGATGGGCGAGAGCAATATCAACGAAATGTTCGTGATTGTGCAAAACCATGTACTGCAAGTGATGGAGCCGCTGGTGATCAAAATCATTACCGAAGGGGTGGCCCAAGGGGTGATGGAAACGCCCTATCCAAAGCGCGTGGCAAGGTTTTTCATATCCGGCTTTTTAGGTGTCCAGGGCATGCCTAACCGGCCTGGCGCGGAGGAAATGCTGGAGCTGATCCTGTACACGGTGGAACGGCTTCTTAATATCCCCAAAGAATCCTTCATATTAGAGAGGAACTGACCAAATGGCGGACATTGTTTTAAAAAACGTATGCAAATCATACCAAATAGGGGAAATGGCCATCCAGGCGGTGAAAGACGTAAGCTTCACCGTGCCCACGGGTGAATTTGCGGTGGTTCTGGGCCCCAGCGGCGCGGGGAAAACCACGGTATTAAACCTGCTAGGCGGCATGGACAGGGCCACCAGCGGGGAAATCTTTGTGGGCGAAAACAACATTGTGCCTATGAATGAAAAGGAATTGAACCTTTACCGGCGGTACGATGTGGGGTTTGTTTTCCAATTCTATAACCTGATGCCAAACCTTACCGCCCTTGAAAACGTGGAACTGGCTCAGCAGGTGTGCAAAAACCCGCTCAGCCCCAAGGAAATGCTGGACCGGGTGGGCCTGGGGGATCGCATGGGCAACTTCCCCGCCCAATTATCCGGCGGCGAACAGCAGCGGGTGGCTATCGCCAGGGCCCTGTGCAAAAACCCTACATTGCTCTTGTGCGACGAACCCACCGGCGCCCTGGATTCGGAAACCGGGCGCATGGTGTTAACGCTTTTACAGGACGTGGGCCGGGATATGGGAAAAACGGTGATAATTATTACCCACAACGCCGCTATTGTGCCTGCGGCCAAGCGGGTGATCCGCATGAAAAACGGCGGTATACGTGAAGTAGTGTTAAACGACGCGCCCGTTAAAATGGAGGAGATTGTGTGGTAGGAAAGCAAAAAACCTCAAGCTCCCTCACGAAAAAGCTGATACGGGATTTAAAAGAGGGCTGGAAATCCTTTCTGGCGATTTTGATCATCTGCGTGCTGGCGGTAACGCTGTATATGGGCATAGATGCCACCTGGCGCTGCATCGGCCAATCGGTGGACGATCAGTTCGCGGCCAGCGATATGGCCCATATCTGGGTCCAAGGGGCTGTAAGCGACCGCCATGTGCGGGATATCGAGACCATAGAAGGGGTCAAGGGAGCCCAGCGAAGGGCTTTAGTGGATTTTAAGGCCGAAGGGCTGGAAGGGGAACCCACCTTTGGCCTGATTACCAACGAGGGAGAGGCGACCATTAATAAGCCTCTCCTGTGGGGCGGCAGCGGCCGGATTCCCACAAAGAAGAACGAGGTCTTTCTGCAGGATAAGTTCGCTAAGACCCATGGAATCCAATTGGGTGATGCGCTTGTTGTGACTTATGGGGACCGTGCGTTGGAGCTGACGGTTGTAGGCACCGGCACCATGCCGGAATACGTGGTAACCACCAGCGGCAACGAGATGGCTATTTCCCCCTATCGCTTCGGCTATGGTTATGTAACAGCGGGCACGCTGGATTTTGCCCCTTATACCCAAATTGCTGTGCAACTGTATGATTGGGCCGATGAAGGGGCTGTTAAAGGGCAGATTCAGGAACTGTTCAAAGAAAAAACCGTGGTTATTTCCCAGCGTGACGACGTGGCAGGCATTAAAATGGCCATGGAAGAGGCCCAGCAGATCAGGGCCATGAACGCCATTTTCCCTATTGTGTTTTTCATTATCGCCGCGCTGATTACTTGGACCACCATGGGACGGCTGGTGGAAAACCAGCGGCTGCAAATAGGCTCCCTGTTCGCCCTTGGCTATGGTAAAAAGGAACTGCTTTGGCATTACGCCAGCTATGGCTTGATTTTGGCCGCGGGAGGCTCCGTATTAGGGCTTCTGGGAGCACGGTATGTGATCTCGCCCATCATTATGTATTTTCTGCGTTCGGCTTATATTTTGCCAGGAGCCATTCCCCATTTGGATTGGGTGTCCTCCCTGGTAGTGGTAGCGGTGATTGCAGTGATCACTGGCGGCGCAAGCGTTTTAAGCGCCCGGACAGCCCTTAAACAGACTCCGGCGGGGCTTTTGCGCCCCAAGCCACCAGGCAAGGGTAAAAGGGTGTTCCTTGAAAACATGAACTTTATCTGGGGCAGGCTCCAATTCTCAAGCAAGATGATTCTGCGCAACCTTTTGCGCAACAAGGCCAGGCTGATCATGGGCCTTATCGGTGCTGCGGGCTGCACCGCCATGATGCTTACAGGCTTTGGTTTACGGGATTCGGTGGATTATGTTATGGTTAACCACTATACCCGCACCATGCATTACGAAGCCCGGGTCACCTTAAAAGGTGATGCCCCCAACGATTATGGCAAGGCCATCGCCCTTCGGGCCAATGCCCAAAGCTATGAAGCGCAAATGATTACGGCCCTTGAAGTCCAGGTTCAGGGGGATTGGCGGAACAAGGTCTTTTACGTGCTGGAAAACAACCATGAAAAAATCTGGCTGTATAATAGCGCTGGTGAACGGGTTACCCTACCGGATGTGGGCGTGGTACTTTCTGTAAAAGCGGCGGAGGATATGGGCCTGACGAATGCAGCCAGCCTCCTGCTTCGAAGCCCCGGCGGCCGGGCTCAGGAGGTGCCTATTGCGGGCTTTGTGGATTTGCAGTTGGATCAGGGCATTTATGTATCCAAAGCGGCTTGGGAGCAATTGAAGCTGACGCCCTTTTCCGCCAACAATATTTTGCTTCAAGGCAGCCAGCTGGATTTGGAAGCCGCCGCCAAGCTGGACGGGGTGGAAAAAGTACGCACCCTTTCAGAGGAACGGGCCAACAATGAAAAGACCCTGGAAATTATGAACCTGATCGTGATCATTCTGGTGCTGTTCTCCGGGGTGCTGGCCTTTGTGGTGTTCTATAACCTGGGGCAGCTGAACTTTTCTGAACGGATTCGGGAGCTGGCTACCCTGAAAGTGCTGGGCTTTACCCCCAAGGAGATTAAAAAGCTGGTGCTTCGGGAAAACATTATCATCACCATTATGGGCCTGCCCTTTGGGATGATCTTCGGCCCGCTGCTCCACTACGCAGTATTGATGTACGGCCTGCCGAACACCATCCAGTTTGTGCCCTACATCGCCCCTTTGAGCTGGGCCATTACCATTTGTATGACCATCCTTTTCGCTATGATGGTTAACTGGATGCTGGGGGCCAAGTTTAAAGAAGTGAACATGGTGGAAGCACTAAAGAGTGTTGAATAGCCAAGGGCTCTGCCCTTGGATCCCGCTTAAGGGACAAAGCCCCTTAAGAATCCTATAATAGGCATTATACGTAATGCAGGCAACAGCCGCTCCCCTTCGTTATTAATGGTAAGAAAGAGGTTTTGTTTATGAAAAAGATCGTATGTCTATTATTGGCCGCGCTGATGCTCTTTGGCGCCACGGCCATGGCCAAGGAGACGGCCTTTTATGCCAAGGGCAGTGTAGCTGCCCCACAGGTTCAGTATATTCTCGCGCCCATGGGCGGCCAGGTGGCGAATTTCACCCTGAACGGGGGGGATCAAGTAACGGCAGGCCAAGTGGCGTTTACCTTGGCACCCACCACTGTTTATGCGGCTAACGATGGTACCATCACCGGCCTCAACGCCCGTCCGGGAGACAGCGCCCAGGCTGTTATCGGCCAGTACGGTGCCCTTTGCTACATTGAGCGGGACAATCTGTGGCAGGTGAACGCTACCACTGAAGGGGGCTACAGCGATAAGAAAAACAGGGATATCCGCATTGGGGCCACCCTCCGCGGCCAGGCCATTATCAGCAGCGAAAAGTATAATGGTACCGGCAAAGTGATTGCTGCAGAGGGCAAAGCCTTTACGGTCGAATTGGAAAAGGGCGATTTCGAACTGGAAGACACGGTGAAGTTCTATCTGGGTACCGGCAAAGAATACGCCTCCAAGGATTATGTAGGTTCCGGCAAGGTAAGCAGGGCTGCCCAGATTCCGGTTCAGGGCACGGGTGTGGTCGCCAAGGTGCTGGTGGAAGACGGCCAGGCAGTGACTCGGGGCCAGGCACTTTTCCTTTTGGATAGCGATACTGCGGTGTACAAGGATAACGCTGCTATGGCGGAAGTGGTCTTTACCGCAGATGCCCTGGTAGCCCAGGTGCTGGTTACCCCTGGCCAGTACGTGATTCAAGGCCAGGCGGTGCTGGCGGTGTACCCTAAAACCGCTTTGGAAGCCACCCTGGAGGTGGATGAACTGGATATTGCAGGCGTTAAAGAAGGGCAGATTATTCGCGTGACGGTGGATTCCTATCCGGATAAGGTGCGTACCGCCATGGTGAAGGAGATTACCCCCCTGGGGGTCACCGTGCTGGATACCACCAAGTTCATGGTCAAGATAACCTTTGAAAACAGCGACGATCTGATGATCGGCATGCATATCAAGGGGTATTGGGAAGAGTGATAATATGTTGCGAGCCCCCATTTTCCAAGCGAAAATGGGGGCTCGCGCTCTAGCGAAAGAAAGCCTGTGGTTTTACCCAATAATGATCTTTTTTTCACAATTTCTCAGGAGAATGCCCCTGGCATTCTCTTCTTTTGTTGCCCCTTGAATCGATTGAATGGCATGCACATTCATTAATTGAATGGTTAGGCCCTGGGCCTTGCCTTCAACTGTGATAACGATCTGGCCACCAGCTTTTTCCGCTGTAACGGTAAAGGCCGCATGGCCCTGGCTGTCGTATATGGTGCGTTTTGCGCTGCCCTTAAGGGCGTACAGGCGCACCGTAACATCCTTTTCGTGTTCGTAGTCGGCCCGGTCTTCCCGGGAACCCAAGGGCAGAAGGGTGTTTTCGCGAACGAACAAGGGCAGTGAATAGAAATCGTAGTTTTCCTGATGCCAGCCGTATTCGTTGGTTTCCTCCCCTGTTAACAGATGGGTCCAGGTGCCCCGGGGCAAATAATATTCTCCAATGCCGTCTTCCCGCATCACCGGGGCCACCAGAAGGGAATCTCCCAGCATGTACTGGCGGTCGCAGTCCTCGCTGCCCAAATCCTCCGGAAATTCAAGGCCCATGGCCCGCATGGAGGGGATACCCGTTTCATGGGCATTCACCGCTGTGCCATAAAGGTAGGGCATCAAGCGCAGCTTAAGCTTGGTAAAGGCTTGGCACACAGAAACCGCTTCATCGCCAAAAAGCCACGGCACCCGGTAAGAATCGGAACCGTGGAGCCGGGAGTGGGTGGAAAGAAGCCCAAAGGCCAGCCAGCGCTTGTATACATGGTCGGGGGCCGTGCCCTCGAAGCCGCCCATGTCGTGGCTCCAGAACCCAAAGCCGGAAAGCCCCAGGCTTAGGCCCCCCCGAAGGGATTCGGCCATGGAGGGGTAGGTGCTGTTGCAATCGCCCCCCCAGTGCACGGGGTATTGCTGGCCGCCTACCGTGGCGGAACGGGCGAACAAGCAAGCTGCCTCAAGCCCTCGCTCTTCCTGGATAGCTTCAAACACAATGCGGTTATAAATCAAGGTGTAATAGTTATGCATACGCAGGGGATCGCTGCCGTCGAAATACTTAACATCGGTGGGGATTCTTTCGCCAAAGTCGGTCTTAAAGCAATCCACCCCTTGGCGCATCAGGGTTTTCAGCTTCTCCTTATACCAGGCAATAGCCTGGGGGTTGGTAAAATCGAACACCGCGCAGCCTGCCTGCCAGCGGTCCCACTGCCAGACATCGCCGTTTTCCCTTAAAAGGAGATAGCCCTTTTCCATGGCCTCGTCGAACACGGGGTGCTTCTGGCCCAGGTAGGGGTTAATCCATACACAGATTTTAAGGTCCTTTTCATGGAGCCGCTTCAAAAGCCCTTCCACATCTGGGAACATATCCTTATCCCATTCAAAGCTACACCATTCGTTTTCCTTCATCCAGAAGCAATCGAAGTGGAAAACAGACAGGGGAATGCCGTGCTGCGCCATGCCGTCCACGAAGGACATAACGGTTTTTTCATCGTAGGAGGTGGTGAAGGAGGAGCTAAGCCACAGGCCGAAGGTCCATGCCGGAGGCAGGGCAGGGCGGCCTGAAAGCGCGGTATAGCTGCTTAAGACTGCCTTCATATCCCCGCCGCCGATGACCATGTAATCCAGCTTTTGGCCAGGCACGCTGAATTGCACCCGGGTTACGGCTTCTGTGCAGACTTCAAAGGAGACCGGGCCTGGGTCGTTTACCAGCACCCCATAGCCCCGGTTGGTCAGATAGAAGGGCACGTTCTTATAGGCAATTTCAGATGAGGTGCCCCCATCCTCGTTCCAAATATCCACGGTTTGGCCGTTTTTAATAAAGGCGGTGAAATGTTCGCCTAGGCCATAGACCTTTTCCCCTACCCCCACATCCAATTGGCCCCGCATAAAGGGCCCCTCCGGGGTGGTAAGGGCGCTTATCATAGGGGAACCGAAACGGTCGCCCACAGCGGTGATTTTTTTCCCTTGCCAGAAATAGCTGAGCGTGCAGGGGCGGCGGGTGATTTTCAGTGTTAAATCCCCGGAAGCAATAGCGATAGCGTCCTGGGTTTCTTCCACGTCCAGGGGGCAATGGTCATCCGCCAAAGGGAAAGCGGGCATCTTCTGCCTACTGCCCTTAAAATGCACCACCTTGGTGCGAAGGATACCCTTTAAGGGGGAAGTGATTGTAAGCTCTAGCGAAGGGCCATCCAGCCCGCGGTAATCCGCCCGGTAGCTAACAGCGTATAGGTGCACCTGGGTTTTGTCGGGGGAAATGGTTACCTGCCTAATCTGTTCGCAGTTATAGGAAGCAACGCCGGGCTTTAAAACCCATTCGCCTTCATTGAATTTCATTTCGCTTCAGTTCCTTTCTATTCCCAGTTGGTTAAAGTAAACGTGATGGAAACGGTTTTGGGCGCGGGTTGGTTTGCAAAGGAGAGCACGTATTCCGCGGCCGTAACCTCTTTTGAAACAGAGCCGTCCCAGGCGTTAAAAGGATCGTTGGTATCCAATTTGCCATTGGACTTCAGCGCTGGTTTGGGTTCGTGGGCCTCGATCACCACGGCTTGCCCGTCCAGCAGAATTTCATCATAGTGGATATCGCAGGAGGAAAGGGCTTTGGCAGTGCCGCTTACATCGAAAATATAGATGGCCCCTACGCCAGTTAAATCTGTAACGCCTTTTTCCCTGGCTTGGCCGCTTAGGTCCTGTGCTGCGCCGAAGGTCAGGGTGTAGGTGCCATTGCCGTTAATGCTTAAGGAGCCGCCGGTTTCATTGGCATAATGTCCGTGGACACTGTCGTTATAATATACGCCAATGGCCAGGGGAAGCCCTGCCTCCGCAGAAGGGGCTTTGGTGCCTTCTACGGTGACATTGATGGCTTTTGTAAAGCCGGAAGCGGTTTTGATGATAATTTTTCCATTACCGGCACCTATGGCCACCAGCTTGCCAAGGGGATTCACGGTAACAACCCGTTCATCGCCGGAGGCGTAATACACCGTATCCCTATGATTCATGGGGGATAGGTTTGGTTTCAACTGATATCCCTCACCTACAAAGAGAGTGATTGCTTCTTCGGCTTCAATTTCGGTAACAGGGGTTTCTACCTTGGCGGGCTGTACAACGAGAATCAATTCCCCACTGGCACCTCCCCCTTGGGAGGAAGCGGTAATCTTGGTTGAGCCGGGCATCTTGGCCTGGACAAAACCGTTGGACACCGTGGCCACCTCCGGGTTGGTAGAAGAATAAACAATGGTATCCTGGCACTTTTGCGGCTCAGCAGTTACTTCCAGCTGCACACTTTCGCCGGAAACCATAAATAGCTGCTTTTGCACAAAGGCAATGGTTTCATAGCCCGGTAAAAGGGGAGCCACCCCAGCGTTTTCTATTTTAGTCACAGCTAAAATATTGCGGCGGAGGTTTCCCGAAACAGGGTGGTAATACCCCCGCAGCATGGCGCTGATGATGCCGGGATAAAGCTGCTGGCCTGTTGAACGGTCGAAGAGGGAAAAGGTATAATCCGGGTTCTGGGCTTGATCATACCAGCCTATATCCCAGGCCACAGGCACAATGCCGCAAAGACTTGCCATGCGGCACATGGCTTCATAATAGTAGGCCCGGTTGCCGTCGTTGTTCTTGTTTACAGCACCGTATTCCCCCAGCACAACGGGAATTCCCCTGTCGGTGTATTCAGCCTTCAAGCTTTCCATTTGTTTTGAAAGGGCCAGGGCCTTTTCTTGGCCCCAGAAGGTAGCCCCCATGTTGGCAAGAATGCCAAAGCTGTAATCATAGTCGTGGACAGACAGCATGATGTGCTTGTCGGTGGGCAGCTTAAAGCCGTTATCCTTGTTCAAGGTATTTGCAATATTGGTGTACCTGGGTGCGCAAAGGAGCCAGCGGCTTTCATTATTGCCGCCAGTAGCCCGCACCGTGTCTACAAAGAGCTGATTCAAGGCTTCAATGGTGCGGTAGTCGTGATCCCAGCCTGCTTTGGTGTTATCGTCCCCCACGACCTCATTCATGCTTTCAAAGATCACATGCTCGTCATAATCCTGAAAACAAAGAGCGATCTGCCCCCACACAGCGGCAAACTTGTTTTTCACGGTTTCCAGCTCTTGGCCGGTGTAGCCAATGCGCAGCCAGCCCATTTGCTCGGCCCCGTCGTGGTGGATATTGATAATCACATACATGTTCTGCTTCACGGCATAATCGGCAATATCCTGGACCCGGCTTAACCATTCTTCGTTGATTTGATAGCCGCTTTCATCATCGATCATGGTGCCCCAGGTCACAGGCAGGCGCAGGGTGTTAAAGCCCCCGTCATGGACAGCGGTGATCAATTTTTGCGTGGTAATCGTAGGCTGCCAGCAGGTTTCAGAGGGTGTAAAGCCCGTATGGCCATCCATGGTGTTGCCCAGGTTCCAACCTAGCCCCATTTCTTTAACGATCTGCTCCGGGCTTAGCTCCCGAAAGGGCATTTCTATGGCTAATGCGGAAGAAACCAAGCCCACAAGCAAAACCAACACCAGCAATGGCAAATGTTTTTTCATAAAATTGTTCCTCCATATAAAGGGGGACGGCATTGCTTTGCCATCCCCCATAATGGGATCAAAGGGATATATCCCTTTGCGGGCTCCAAGGGCAGAGCCCTTGGCGTATCCGTCCTATTGCGAAAGAGCCCATTTGCGTGCGGCCTCGTTGGTGTAGTATTCTACGCACTTATCGTAACCATAGTCGTCGCACTGCTTGCGCAGCTGGCTGATATGGAAATCGAATTCCGCGTCCGCCTTGGCGTAAATGGCTCTCCAAGAGTAGGTCTTAATGGCCTTGATGATCTGGTTATAAACCACGATAAAGGTATCATCCTTAGGAATTTCGGAATAGGACAGGGCGGGCATAATGGTGTAGGGCAGCGTTTCCATGTACTGATTGGCAGTTACGGCGTTGGCCCAGGCGCGCCAATCCTCTTGGATGGGGTAGGCGGCAGCATTAAGATTGGATTGCCAAGTATCCTTGTTGAAGGTTTCGCCCAGCTTGCCTTCGGGGTTGACCATGTCCCTGTTCAGGGTCACATTGTTAATCTGGATCAGGCCGTCGTTAAAATTGCCGGAAAGGGTGTAGGTCTTGCCGGTGTCGGGAGAAGTCCACTCTATGCCGGTGAGATCGTACTTGGAATCGTTGCTGCAAAGCTTGCCCAATTCCGTAAAGTACATGCCGCCTTCTTCGTTGTAGTCCCACATAAGGCCACGGGGGCCATACAGAATGATCATCGAGCCTTCGGGGGTGGCCAGATAATCGATAAAGGCCAGGCAAAGCTCCGGGTATTCTGTGTCGGCGCCAATGGTCCAGATGCGGTTGCCGCCAGCAGCGCCCAAGCCGTACACGATGGGGGATGCCTCATCGGGCACCCGGGCGTACATCATTTTGCCCTGGCTCATATGAACGTCGGAATTGTAGGCCATGCTGCCTGCATAATTGAAGATGGACCAGAAAGTGCCGCCAGCCTTTAGCTTTTCGCTCATTTTTTCGTAGGTCTGGGTCATGGAGTTAGGGTCCAGCAGGCCTTCACGGTAAAGTTTGTTAAAGAATTTCAAGCATTGCATGTAGGGGCTATCGTCGGAAAGGCAAGCGTACCATTCGCCGGTGGTGGGGTTGTAATGGCCGATACCCAGTTCGTCGTAGCCATAATAGGCGGTGGCCAGGGCTTTGGCGTACATCACCATATCCCCATCCCATTCGGGCCACACAGAAACAGCATAGGTTTCGTTGCCGTTTTCATCGGTGGGGCAGATTTCCTTCATTTGCTTAAAGACCTCGATCAGCCCATCCAAATCTTTAATGTCCGGGTACCCTAGTTCTTTATAAAGATCCCAGCGAAGATCCCAAGTATAGAAGAAGGCGGCGTGGGAGCCGGTAGTAAAGGCCACGTTTTCGCCAAAACCGTAGACAATATCCTTGCCGCTGATCTCCCGGTTGGCTTCCAGGGCAGTGGTATAGTTTTGTGCGATGTAGGGAGCCCAGTCGGAAAGCATATCGTCTTCTTCCCAGTTAAGTAGCATTTTCTTGTCGATGGCGTTTTTATAATCGTCGCCGTTGTTGCCAAAGACGACAATATCCCCAAGGTTGCCCGAGGCCATACGGGTTTCATAGGTGCCATCCAGATCGGGCACGATATTGAGTTTAATATTGAATTTGTCTTCCAAAAAGGGAGCGCTCCAGCCGGATTGCAGACCGGAATAATTGGCCAGTTGGCTGTACACCGTCAGGGTAATGGGGCCATCCTCCCGGGGAAACAGATCGAAGATGGTTTCGGCAAGGCCGGGGGCGGCGCTTAAAAGCATGACCAGGGTTAGGACCAGAGCCAGTAAGCGGTTTGGTTTTTTCATGTGATGGTCTCCTTTCATTTTCAAGCCAGGTCAGCCCTTAACGGCACCCAGCATAATGCCCTTGACGAAAAAACGCTGCATAAAGGGGTACACCAGCAAAATGGGGATAATCGTCACCATGGAAATGGTGTATTTAACCACCTTGGTGTTGAGCACGCTTTGCACCGTCTGGCTGGATACGCCACTGGAATTCATAATGGCGCCCAGGTTGGAAAAGGTGTTCAGGTACACATATAAACGGTGCTGGAGGGTGTACAGCTCGGGCCTGTTGGACATGAGTAAAAGGGAATCCTGAAAGGAGTTCCAGTTGCCCACAGCCCCAAAGATGGCAATGGTGGCCAGGATGGGTATGCTTAAGGGCCAGATAATGCTTGTAAAAACCTTGGGGGTGGAGGCCCCGTCGATAACGGCGGATTCCTCCAGGGAGGCGGGGATGGATTCGATATACGTCTTTACCAGAATAATGTTATAGGGGGCCACAATGCCCGGCAGGATGTAGGCCAGAAACGTATCGGTGAGCCCCAGCATGAGCATGTTCATATACCAAGGAATCAGCCCGGCGTTAAAGTACATGGTAATAATCAGCGCCCGGTACCAGAAAGAACGCTTCCACATCTTTTGCTTGGTGACAAGATAACCGGCCCAGGCAGAGACGGCGACCATCAGCGCTGTGCCCAGGATAGTACGGGCCACCGTTACTATAACGGAGCTGCCCAAATCCGCCACATTTTGAAGGGCGATATAGTTTTGAAAGTGAATGCCCCTTGGTATAAAATTGATCAGTCCTGAGGAAACCAGCTCATTATCGGAAATGGTGTTAATAAACAGGTAGTAAAAGGGGAAGATGCATAAAAGGGTGAACACGGAAAAGAACAGGATCACCAGGATATCAAAAGCGACATCACCTGGCTTGCGGTGGATTTTTTGAATATTCTTTTTCATAATCTCCACCTCCTTATATAATGCTTTCGCCGCGTATGGTTTTGGATACACGGTTGGCCACAAACAAAAGCGTTATGCCAATAAGGGATTTGGAAACGCCCACCACTGTGGAAATGGAGACAAGCCCTTGCTTGATACCGATGTTGTATACGTATAAATCCAGTACCTCAATCACGTCTTTGTTCAGCGCATTTTCAAACACCAGGTATTGCTCCATGCCGTTTGAAAGAATGCCTGCGATGCTCATCAAAAGCATAACGCAGTAGGTGGGCATCAGCCCTGGCAGGGTAATATGCCAGATGCAGCGGAAGCGGCCCGCTCCATCTACCCGGGCGGCTTCGTATAACTGCTGATCAATGCCTGCGATTCCAGCGATATAGATAATTGCGCTCCAGCCCACGCCCTTCCATACACCCCATAGCAGCATCTTGATCCAGATAAAATCCGCCGAAGCCAGGTAATCGGTGTTGGCACCTATCATATTCATAAAATTGCGCAGGAAGCTGTTAATGAACCCATCAGAGGAGAAAATGGCCAGGGCAAAGGAATACACCAATACCCAGCTGATAAAGTTGGGAATGGTGGTAAAGGTCTGCACAAAGCGCTGGAATTTGCTTGAACGGACTTCCGCCAATAATATGGCGAAGGCGATAGGCAGCCAGGAGGTGGCGATGCCCAGGCCGCTCATAACAAGGGTATTGCGCAGCACCCGAACCAGGTCGCTGCGGGTGGCCGAGTTTTGGAAAAGATAGCTGAACCATTTAAAGCCTACGAAGTTGCTTGCTGTCAGCGCGTCGCCTATTTTATAATCGAAAAACGCGAAGCGCCAGCCGTATATGGGCAGGTAACAAAAAACGAAGGCCAATAATAAAACCGGCAGGAACATGAGGAAAAGACGGTATTTTTCATCCATAAACATCTTTTCTTCTATAGGCAGCCGGGTTGATTGCACGCGAATAAGCAAAGAAGTCACAAAAATCAGCGCAGCCAGTGTCGCGAAAACATAAATAGCTGTGGGAATGACAGGCTCTACCCGGTCTACCTTATCGGCTAACAGCAGGGAAGAGCGCATCAGTGCATAGGCCCAATAAATAATGCCCAGGCCCCCAAAGACGCCAAGAGAGCCAAACATGGGGAACAGGCTGCCGCCGCGCTTCATGCGGTTGTTGCCAAGGCTCATGCAGCCGCCAATGGCGCAGGCCACGAGCGAAAGAATAATGACGGCGGAGCCCGCCATCAGCAGGTGGAATTGGAAGGACTCCACCCATTCCCGGCGCAGCGCCAGAGCCAGTGCGTTGGTAATGGTGGAGTAGGAAAAAGCAGTGGTGAAAAGGGAAGCATATTGGTTAATTTTAAGGGAAATACGCCCAGGATTGGCTTGCGGGAAGAAAATCAGCATGCAGGCAACAAAAATCAGCACCCGACTGAAAATCTGAAGCAGCGAGGCCTTTTCCTTTGGCAGGGCCAACGCTTTGGGCGCGGCAGCCTTTACGTCCATTTGATCCCCCTCAATTCTCAAAAGAATAATGCACGAGCTACGCCAGGGCTCTGCCCTGGACCCGCATAAGGGTTAACATCTTTATGTATCCCTTGATAGGATTCTAAGGAGTGCACTCCTTAAGCGGGGTCCAGGGGCAGAGTCCCTGACGCAGTTCTGGTTTGCAATTTACTTGGAAAGGCCCGCAACCGTAAAGGTTACGGTAATGGCGGTGTTGGCACCGGGTACGGTATAGCCAAAGGGTTCGGCGGATTGGTTGTAGGTATCGACAAGGACGATCTTTGCGTAATCGCTGCCGTCAGTAACGATTTCGGTGTATTCGTTTGTCTTGCCTTCGCCGAACTTCACCTTCACATCGGAAAGGGTAACGTAGCCTTCTTTGACCAGCTTGGCGGGGATATCGGTGGAAACGAAGAGCAGATTAAAGCTTTCGTCGGAACCGAAGCCCATATCGCCGGTGGTCAGCGCAACGGTGTATTCACCATTGCCGGTGATAGCGGCGTCTGCGAAGGCCCCGCCGTAATCCACAGCGTTGTTGTCGCTGTCCCAACCGGTTAAACGGTTAAAGAAGCCAGCATTGGTTTCGTCGTCACGGCCATAGGTGTCGGACCAGGCGTTGCGGAAAATGTAGGTTTTGGATTGTACGCCAATGTAAGCGTTGTAATCCTTGGCAATTAGCTCCTTCACTTCGTCTTCAGTGAGGGTCGCTTCTTCCTTGGCAGCAGGCACGCCATAGATGTAATCGAAGGTTACTTCCATGGTCTTTACAGAAGCGAAATCGTCTTTGTTGACCATGATAGCGGAAGCGCCTTCCAGGTTGCCATCGCTGCGGCGGGCGTCCACAGGCAGTTCCGCAACCCATTCGTTGAAAATGTTCTTGCGGGTGGTAATGCCGTCGTCGGAGGAGGTGTAACCGAGGGTTCCATCGATTTCTTCGCCATTGATTTTAATGGAGGTAATATCGATAAAGTAGCCGCCAAAGGTGTTTTCGCCGTTTTGGATGCCTACGGCAGAGAAGGCTACGCCCTGGGCTTCTTCCGCGAATTCAAGGCCGATGGTGTATGTACCGGGGCCGTCCACGGTAGCGTTGGTGGCAATGACGCCTTCAGGCGCGTCGCCCCCCCAATACTGGTATGTCCAGTTAGAATCGGCGTACATAAGGAAGGCGGTATCGGTTACGGGAATCAGGCTGAAGTCCACCTCAAAGGATTCTGTCTTGTCGGTGAAAAGTGCTTTGTCCACGATGATCCAACCAGCATCCTCGGTGATGCCGTCAAAGCTGCGGGCATCTTCGGGAATACCGGCAACCCATTCGTTGAAGATGTTCATACGGGTGGTGATTCCATCATCGGAAGAAGTATAGCCCTTTAGGAAATCCACTTTTTCGCCGTTAACGCGGATTTCGTTAATCTTTAAATAATAGCCGGGGTAGGTGTTTTCCCCATGGAGCATGCCAAGGGCCGCAAAGGCGATGCCGTTGGCAAAGCCATATTCTGTGCTGGTGAAATCCAAGCCTACGGAATAATCCCCAGCGCCGGTGATCATGGCTTCAGTGGCTTTCACGCCGGTATAATCGTTGCCGTCGTGCCACCATTGGCGCTCCCAGGTGGAATCGGCAAACATGAGATAGGCCACGTCTGTGGCGTTTTTAATAAGGGAAAAATCCACTTCTAAGGTTTTAACAGCCGCAAAGGCTTCGGTGTCTACGATAATCCAGTTGCTGTCTTCCACGTAGCCGTCGAAGCTGCGGGCATCTTCGGGCAAGTCGGATACCCATTCGTTGAAGATGTTCATGCGGGTGGTGATCCCATCGTCTGAAGAGGTGTAGCCCTTATCCACTTGGATGGCCTCGCCATTAACGCGGATTTCGTTGATTTGAATGTAGTGGTGGGGGAAGGTCTTTTCACCGTTTTGGATGCCCAGAGCCGCGAAAGCCAAGCCGGCGGCTTCTTCGGGGAATTCCAAGCCAACAGTGTAGTCGCCAATGCCATTGATATCGGCATTGGTTACTTTAACGCCCTCGGGCGCGTCGCCACCCCAGTACTGGTTGGCCCAGCTGGAATCGGCATACATGAGAAACGCCACATCCAGGGGTTCTTCAGCCATGGCAGGAGCAAGGCCCAGTACCATGATCAGCGCTACCATCAGCGCCAGGAGCTTGGTTTGTAATTTGGTCATTATGGTTGCCTCCTTTAATAATGTTGAGGGTTTACTTTGTAAAGACGAAGCCAGGTATTTTAAAAGCGTTCTGTCTTTAAAGCCGTATGCATGAGTGTTCCCATTCGCCTTGCTTTGTGCTATACTTAAATTAGGATCAACTGAAAACGTTTTAGTTATTTTTTGATTAACTTAATTTAACCATAGATTGCTTGTAAAATCAAGACAAAAAATCGCCCAAAAGAAACAAGTATTAAAAATTAAGGGGTTTGGGAAAATCACGAAAACGTTTCACATTTATCTAAAATAAAGGAGCTTGATTATGGACCGAAAAGATTATTTGCAAACCATTGAAAAAGTTATCGGGGAAGGCCGCTACAAAGATAACTGGGATTCACTATCAGGCCATCAGATGCCCAAATGGCTTCGCGAAGGGAAATTTGGCATATTTATTCACTGGGGTGTCTATTCGGTGCCGGGGTTTGGCAACGAATGGTATTCTCGAAATATGTACATTCAAGGCAGCCCTGAATATGAGCATCATATTAAAACCTATGGCAAGCATGCGGAGTTTGGCTATAAGGATTTTATCCCGCTGTTCAAAGCGGACAAGTTCGATCCCGAGGCCTGGGCGGAATTGTTTAGCGAAGCCGGGGCCAAGTATGTGGTGCCTGTGGCGGAGCACCACGATGGATTCCAAATGTATAAAAGCGAGGTCTCCCATTGGAACGCTTATGAAATGGGCCCCAAACGGGATGTGCTGGGAGAATTAAGCGCGGCTGTGCGGGAAAAAGGCATGGTAAACGGCGCTTCCTCCCACCGGGTGGAGCATTGGTTTTTTATGAGCCATGGGAAGGAGTTTGAAAGCGATATTAAGGAGCCCATGGCGGTGGGCGATTTTTATTGGCCTGCCATGGAAGAAAAGGATCACCTGGATATGTTCTCGGAGCCTGTGCCCACAAAGGAATTTTTGGACGATTGGCTCATCCGCTGCTGCGAGCTCGTGGACCAGTTTAAGCCTTTGGAATTCTATTTTGATTGGTGGATCCTCCACTCCAGCGTCAAGCCTTACCTTAAAAAGTTTATCGCTTATTATTATAACAGAGCCCTTGAATGGGGAAAGGAAGTAACTGTCTGCTATAAGCACGACGCTTGCGCCTTTGGCACCGCCACGCTGGATTTGGAACGGGGTAAGTTCAAAGACGCCCAGCCCTTTTACTGGCAGACGGATACCGCTATCGCCAGAAACTCCTGGTGCTGGACAGAAAACAACGCGTTTAAGCCAGCGGATTCCCTTGTAAGGGAACTGGTGGATGTGGTCAGCAAAAACGGGGTTATGCTGTTAAACGTAGGCCCCAAGCCCGATGGCAGCTTTAGCGATGAAGACACAGCCATTCTAAAGGCCATTGGCAAATGGCTTAAAACAAATGGCGAGGCCATTTATGGCACCACCGTCTGGCGTCGTTCTTCCGAAGGCCCTACACAAACCAAGGAAGGCCAGTTTACCGATGGGGAGGATACGGTCTTTACCCATGAGGACATTCGCTTTACCGCCAAGGGAGAGCATCTTTATGCCACGTTCCTTAAGTGGCCGGAGGATGGGAAGGCAACAGTTAAAGCCTTTTCAGCCCCGGGCGTTTTTCAAGATGCGATCAGTCACGTGGAAATACTGGGCCATGAAATACGTCATTGGCATAGAGACGATAAGGGCCTGCATATCGATGCCCCGGGAATCGATACTGTGATGCCAGTTACCGTCAAGGTCACCATCGCTTAATAACGAAGAGGAGGGCTTATGCAAACCATTTCCATTGAGCAAGCCATTTTAACAGGCGGAGCGAAGATCATAAGCCGGGAAGGCGAAGAAACAAAGCTTCTTTGGCCTGCTTTAGGCGGCGGGCTGAACTTGCCCCAACTGATCCATTGCAAGGAGCGCTATGGGGTGTTTACCCTTGAATGCAGGGAAGACCACAGCATGAACATGTATTTAAACGTGCGGCTTCAAAACGCCCAGCAGCAAGCGCCCCATTTCGATCTGTGTTTTGGGGTGATGCCCGGGGTTAAAACGCTTATTTGCCTGGACCTTCGGTTGATGGACGCCAGTGTGCTGTTCCCCGAGACCACCCCAGGCCAGCGCAAGATCACCTGCCATGGCGGCCGGGTGGATTTTGAAAACGTGGCATCCATTACCCTTGAAAACGCCCCCAGCTTTCAACCTGTGGAGGCCATTATCAGTGACATACTTTTAACCGATCAGCGGCCGGAGGAATTTCCCCTTCCAAGGATGAAGCTGATCGACGAAATGGGCCAGTATAAATTAAAGGATTGGGCCGGTAAATCCCACAGCATTGGGGATATGCGTTTAAAGCTACAAGAGGCCCTTCAACTGCCGGATGCATTCGGCATGGCGGATTGGGATGCCTTCGGAGGATTAAAGACCCTGCCGGTTTGTGAAGCCACAGGTTTTTTCAAAAAAGCCAAGGTGGAAGGCAAGTGGTTCTTGGCCGATCCTTTGGGCAATGCTTTTTTCAGCATTGGCCCCGATTGCGTTGTGGCCCGCTCCGATTGCCGGATCGATGGACTGGAAGCCTTGTGCGATTGGCTGCCAGCGGAAAACGATTCGATTTATGGCCCTATGTTTGCCCACATGCCCTGGCCCCATTCAGGAGACAGGCGGCGGGATTGCACCCTGTTTTCCTTTGAACAAGCCAACCTGTATAAGGCCTTTGGGGAGGATTGGTACCAGCAGTGGCAAAGGCTTATGTGCGGGCAGCTTAAGCAAAACGGACTGAACACCTTAGGCAACTGGTCCGATGAAAACATCAAGGGCAAGATGTCTATCCCCTATGTTACCACCTTAAAGCAGTTCCCCGGCACCAAGCAGTGCATATTCAGGGATTTCCCCGATGTGTTGAGCGGGGAGTACCTTGAAAACGCCCACCAATGCGCCCAGCTTCTTAAAGACCAGGCTCATGATCCACTGATGATCGGCTACTTCCTGCGCAACGAGCCCGCCTGGGCCTTTGTGAATAACCTGGTCATTGCCGATGAAGTGCTTTATAACCAGGAGCCAAGCGCCTGCAAGAGGGAACTGATCCGTACCCTGCAAGCCCAATACGGCGAAATTTCTAAGCTGAACAGCGCCTGGGGCACCGCTTTTGCCGCTTTTGAAGATTTAAACCGACCTATTAAAAACGCCTCCATGCTATCTGAAAAGGCCAATAAAGACCTTCGCGCTTTTTCACGGGTTATGCTGGAAGCCTATGTGGGCATTCCCTCGGAGGCCTGCCGCAAGGTGGACCCCAACCATATGAATCTGGGTATGCGCTGGGCATGGATCAGCGATCCCGATTTGGTAACAGGCTGGGAGCATTTCGATGTGTTTTCCATTAACTGCTACGCGGTAGACCCAACCCCGGCTATAGACCGTGTGGCGGAGCTGGGGGTCGATCTCCCTGTGATGATCGGCGAATTTCACTTTGGTGCCCTGGATGGGGGCCAGACCGCTACCGGCCTTGAAGGGGTAACCGATCAAACCCAGCGGGGCATAGCCTACCGCCACTATGTGGAGCAGGTGGCCGCGCATCCGGCGGGGGTGGGGTGCCATTGGTTCCAATGCTACGATCAGTTCGAGCTGGGCAGGTTCGACGGGGAAAATTATAATATTGGCCTGTTCGATGTGTGCTCCCTGCCGTCGCCCATTATGATGAACGCAGTAAGGCGCACCAGCGAAAGCGTTTATGCAGTCAAAGCGGGCATCACTGCACCCACAGAGAAAAAGCCCCAAAGCATTCCTATGGTCTCTTACTAATTTGCCAAAGGAGACATCAAATGAACCGCAAGCTGCAAGCCTTTTTGAAAAGGGTGGAAAGTGAAAGCCTGAAAATCGAAGCCATTGGCTTGATGCAGGATGGAAGAATGATTTTTGAACGCCACTGGGCACCGGACCGCCCCAGAAACATTTATTCCAACACAAAAAGCTTTATGGCCACGGCGGCGGGTGTGGCTATTTCCGAAGGCAAGCTGTCCCTTAGCGACAAGCTGGCGGAATGCTTTCCGGAGGCCATGCCTCAAAGCCCGCCCCCGGCGCTGTGCCAAATCACCCTTCAGCATTTGCTTACCATGTCCTCGGGCTTTGGTCAGCCTCATTTGATGATGGATCAGCGCCGCCAGGGCATAGGTGCGCCGGATTATCTAAAATATATGCTGACTCAGCCTCTTTTTGATGTTCCGGGAGGAAGCTTTTGCTATTCCACCGCCGATAGTATGCTAGCCGGGCGGATGATCGAGCACAAGGTTCACATGAACCTGCACCAATACCTGTACGAAAAGCTTTTTGCGCCCCTTGGAATCGGCGTTCCCATTTGGGAATGCTGCCCGCAAGGGCACCCCAATGGCGGCGGCGGGCTCTTTTTGGATCTTGCTAATATGATGAAGCTGGGCCAGCTGTATCTGAACAATGGCCTTTGGCAGGGAAAGCAGCTGGCAGACCCTCAGTGGATTGCCTCTGCTACCTCGAAAAAAATCGAAACGCCCAGCGATGGCACCAATAACTGGGTCTGCGGCTATGGCTATCAATTCTGGATGTCGCCCTACAAGGACGCCTACCGCGCGGACGGCGCTTTCGGCCAGATCACCATGGTTTTGCCCGAAAAGGGCATAGTGGTAGGCGTTCAATGCCCGGAAGAGGGCAACTTTGAACAGGTGCGGGTGGCGTTGGACGAAGAGGTTTTGCAGGGGTGAATTTTGCGGGAACCCTTTCCCCAAAGTAAAAGGGTTCCCGTGCTCGCCTCAAAAGAAAGCCAGGATTTGGGTCTTGACAATGATACTTTAATTAAGTATATTAGAAATATCTTAATTATTTAAGGGGAATAATGATGGCTGCCAAGAAACTGGCCAGGGTGTTAAAGCAATGTGTGGCTTGCGGGTGCTGTGTGAAGGAATGTGCCTTTGAAGCCATTGGGGTGAACAATGGGGTAGCCGCTTTGGTGGATGAAGGAAAATGCAAGGGCTGCGGTAAATGCCAGAAGGTCTGCCCTGCCGGGGTGATCGAAATGGTGCAAAGGGAAGGTGCCGGGGCATGAAAAAGAAATGGTACGACTATTTGTGGATTTTTTCAACCCTTTACCTGGCTTTGGGCTTTTTCAATATTCTCTTTGCCTGGCTGGGACTTATTTGCTTTATTACCCCGCTGATGATCGCCATCATCGGCGGCAACAAGGCCTACTGCAATAAGCTTTGTGGCCGGGGGCAGCTGTTTGCATTGCTGGGCGGCACGCTGGGGCTTTCCAGAAAGAAGGCGCCCCCGAGGTTCCTTCGCTCCAATGGGTTTCGCTATGGTTTTCTAGCCTTTTTTATGACCATGTTTTTACTGATGATCTATAATACCTATCTGGTTTTTGCAGGCGCTACCCTGAAGGAAGCGGTTACCCTTTTGTGGGTGTTTAAGCTGCCCTGGCAATGGACCAACACCGCTTTTGCAGCCCCCTGGGTAGCGCAATTCGCCTTTGGGTTTTATGGCGTTATGCTGACGTCCACAGTGCTGGGGCTTATAACCATGCTGCTGTTCAAGCCCCGTTCCTGGTGTGTTTATTGCCCCATGGGCACCATGACCCAGGGCATCTGCCAATTAAAGCACAGAAAGGGTGAATCCCATGGAAGAGAAAGCGAAAAAGATCGCGGAGCTGCTTAAGGTATTGGCCAATGAAAACAGGCTGCTTATTCTATGCGCGTTGATCCAGGGCCCTAAAACTGTAACCGAGATCGGCAAGCAGGTGCCCAATATTACCCAATCAGCCCTATCTCAGCATTTGACGCTTTTAAAAGCCCACGGCATATTGGATTGTGTTAAAAACGGCCAGAACGTCACATACGAAATTCGGGACCATCGGGTGGAGGAGATTATCAGTGTTCTTAAAACGCATTATTGTAACGGTTAGCCTTGTTTTGCTGGCGTTTGTGCTCAGCGCCTGCGCACAAGAGGGAGACTACCGCAGGATAACGGCGGAAGAAGCCAGGGCCATCATGGAACAAGAGGAACCCTATATTCTTTTAGATGTACGCACAGAGGAGGAGTTTTTAGAAAACCATATTGAGGGAGCCATGCTTATTCCCGATTACGAAATAGGGGATAAAGCCGCGCTGCTGCTTCCTCAAAAGGATTCCCTCATCTTGATCTACTGCCGCTCTGGCCGTAGAAGCGCCCTGGCTGCCAAGGATCTCATTGCTTTGGGGTACACCCATGTATACGATTTCGGCGGTATTATTGATTGGCCTTATGAAACCATTTCAGCGCAAAAGGAGCAATAGCATGAAACTGATTGTAAACCCTGATAAATGCCCCCAAAACCACACTTGCCCATCCATTAAGGTTTGTCCCAAGAAGGCCATCACCCAAGCAGATAAGAACACCTTACCCCAAATTGATGAAGCTTTGTGCATTGTATGCGGCAAGTGCATTCAATTTTGCCCTAAGGGCGCTTTTGAAAAGGTGGAGTAGTGGGCTAGGGCTTGCTTAACCCCATTGCCGATTTCTTCATAGCTTGTACACCTGCATAGGTTGGATTCCAGCCAGCGTTCTATTTCATATTCATCTGCTTGTGGGTTTTGAAGGCAAAGCCCATGGCATACCAGCAAAAAACCAGAGGTGCAATAGCCGCATTGAAAAGCCCGCTGGTTAACAAAGGCTTGTTGAATGGGCGTACTGCCTCCAAGCCCTTCTACCGTTAAAATGCTGTGGCCCATGGCCTCAACAGCCAATACCAGGCAGGCTTTGACGGGCCTTTCATCCATCAGAACAGTGCAAGCCCCGCAATCCCCATTCAGGCAGCCGGGCTTGGCGCCGGTTAAGCCCAGCTGGGCCCGGAGCACATCGATCAATAAATCGCTGGGACGGACACATAGGCTGTGTTCGTCCCTGTTTACGTTTAATGTGATTATACATTTGCCTTCATAGATCATGGCTTCCCTCCTTTGAAAGCAGGTGGGCTATTTCCTCCACCAATATATTGAACAGATGCAGCCGGTATGGGCCGGAGCCTTCACAATCATCAAGGGGGTCTTCCGGCAAGGTAGGCTTATCCCCATCCAGGGTCCAAAAGGGATTGGAGCAGATGCCGGAAAAAGCCATAGAAATTTTGCCCTGTGTTTTAATGGCCTCGGCCGTTACCGCAGGGTAGCCGATTTTTTCATTGAAGGTTTTTTTAATATGGGCGTAGGGGGCTTGGGTCATTTCTTTTTTCACCTGGACTGAAACCACCATTTCCCCCGGTAAAAGCTGCATTCGCCCCCTGAACACATCGTGAACGGACACCCACCGTTTACCCAAAGGCCCGAACAATTCAACCCTTGCGTCCCCTAAAAGAAGGGGCAGAACCATTTCCCGGTATCTGATGGTGCCGCAAAGGTTTCCCCCAAGGGTGATCCGGCATTGGTTGGTATGATCCGCAATCCGGCCTGCTGTTTGCCCCAGCAAGGGATACAGCTTGCTTAAACGGATATCCTCTAAGGTTTTGCATGCGCCAAAGATCATGTAGCCGCCGGCTTCTTCCATTATGTTCAGCTGGGGAATTGCCTTTAGATCGATCACCGCTTGTGGGGAAATGCTCCCGGCTGTGCAAAGGGTAATGATCTCGCTGCCTCCGGCGTAATAAATGGGATTTTTAAATTGGCTGTATAAGGCTGCGGCCTCCTTAAGGGTTTGAGGGCGGCAATAAGCAAAATTGGTTCCGATCATGGGTTCCCTCCATTGCGAAGCTGCCAGCATTTTTCCGGGGTCAGCGGCAGGCTGTCCGCGGATATATTGAGGGCCGAGGAAAGGGCGTTAGCCAAAGCCCCGGCCATGCCGATAATCCCATGCTCGGATATGGAGCGGGAACCGTAGGGGGAATCGGCCTGAGGGGTTTCTACAAAGGCGACGTGGTATTTAGGCCGCTCGCTGAAGTGCATCAGCTTATAGGTACGAAGGGATGGGGTGGTGAGGCGGCCATTTTCATATTCAAAGGCTTCCCGGCTAGCCATGCTTAGGCCCATGGCCATGCCGCCTTTGATCATGCCCTCCTGCTCCAAGGGGTTTAAGGCCTTGCCCACGTCCATCACCGTGTAGGCATTGAGAATTTTATAACTGCAATCCCGGGTATCTACTTCTATTTCCACTGCCTGGGCACCCACTGTCCAGCTGGGGGCGGAGCGGCCCGCGCCTGTTTGCGGGTTCAAAAGGGAAAGGCCCTTGAGCATAAAGCCGCCCCGGCCAATCACAGGTTCCCCCAACGGGCCGCCGCCGGATAAAACATCCTTATACAGAAGATAGCATTCAGGGTCCTGCTTAAGGTAGACCCGACCCCCGTCCAATTCAACATCCTCTATGGCGCAGGCAAAGGCCAGGGCCCCGTTGCGCTTTATTTGGGCGATCACATCATCAGCGGCCCGCATCACAGCCCGCCCCGCAATATAAGAGCTAAAGCTGGCCACGGTTTTATAGTGCTCCGGGTTCAAACGGGTATCCACCGAAAAATTCACATGAACCTGATCTGTGGGGATTTTTAGCCTGTCTGCAAACATTTGGGCCAGCAGGGTTTGACCGCCATTGCC
Source organism: Eubacteriales bacterium (assembly GCA_031556065.1). GTDB lineage: Bacteria > Bacillota > Clostridia > Christensenellales > Aristaeellaceae > JAVBTR01. The sequence continues at coordinate 25,149 of JAVBTR010000036.1, forward strand.
CATTTCCACCACCCCGGTTGAAAGGTTAAAGCTGCCGTCGGCGTTAACGGTGGCAATGGCACCAGAAATAGCATCCGTAGGCGGGGTGGGGGCTTTCCAAAAGCAGGCGCAGCCCTTGGCACGGACAATGTGCGCCCCTAATGGCTCCGGCATGCTTTTAAAACCGCACAGGGAAATCAGCTTGTCGATGCAGCTTTCCAAATTGCCTATGTTGCTCAAAGTGGTTTTCACCTGGGTAGGGGTTAATTGCCCTGGACGGATGGCGTTAAGCCGCCGGAAGGCCAAGGGATCCATTTTCAGTTCAAAGCTAAGGGCGTCCATGGCCCGTTCGATGCAAAAGGTAAGGGACTCATGGGCGAACCCACGGTAGGAGGTGGCGTAGGTGTGGTTGGTGTATACAGAATACACATCACAGGCAAGGTTTTCAATGTTGTAAGGGCCGGTGCAATCCACCGCCGCGGCCTTGGCCATATAGGGGCTGATATCCGCATAAGCGCCGCTATCCATTATAAACAAGATTTCCGCTGCCCGAAGAATGCCCTCTTGATCCGCTCCCAGCTTGATATGGGCGTGGAAGCCGCTGCGGGAGGGCAGCGTTTCCATATCCTCCTTGCGCGTGGCTGTTATGCGTACAGGGTGGCCATTCAGTTTTTTCGAAGCCATGTAAGCCAATAATTCCAAAACCACCGGGGCCTTGCCCCCGAAGGCGCCGCCTACAAAGGGTACCTTCACACGCACATTCCCTGCTGGAATGGCAAAGCATTCAGCGATTTGCTTTGCCACCTCATAAGGGGATTGGGACGCGGTGAGGATTTCCACCGTGCCATCCTTTAATATTTGCGTCCGGCAGGTTCTGGTTTCCATGGCAATATGCCCTGACGGGGCCAGGGAGAAGGTCCGTGAAACAATGGCTTCACATTGCCCGAACCCCTGTTCCACATTCCCTTTGCGTATGGGAAAGTGGCTGGATACATTTGTGCCAGTTTGGGGGTAAACATCGGCCGCGTTATTCACATAGGCAGCAAGATCGGGGTGCAATAAAGGCCCATGGCCGTCAAGGGCGCTTTGTGCATCCATTACCGCGGGCAAAGGTTCATAAGCAACACGGATTTTTTCTGCGGCTAAAGAAGCAGTGGCTTCGTCTAAAGCCACCACCAGGGCAACAGGTTCTCCTGCGTAGCGCACACAATCTGTTGCCAAGAGCGGGCGGTCCCGGAGAAGCGGCCCGCTTAAGGGCGGACAATCCGCTCCTGTGAGCACCAGCTTTACCCCAGCCATGGCAAGGGCTTCACGGGAGTCGATGTACGCAATGCGGGCATGGGCATGGGGCGAAACAAGCATTCGCGCGCTGTAAAACCCGGCCAAAGGGAAATCATCGGTATACCTGGCTTCCCCGGTCACCTTCCGCCACGCCTCCTTGCGCACAAGGCTTTTCCCCACTTCCAAGCTTCCACCTGCCTTTTCATTTACTGGTAATAGTGTTCATGTTTTCAAGGGGTTTTATGCACAGGGCAATATGGATAGAAGGAATCCGCCTTTCTGGAGCGAAGTCATATTAAAAGTAATTCCCTGCTGCGCCTGATTGCAGCCATAGGGTAAATGCGGGAATAAACGGGGGAGGAAAGACCATGCAGGCTTGGGTAGACAGTGTATGGAAAAGGATTGAGGCCAAAATGCCCTATTGCGCGGCAATGGCCGCTAAAGAAAATGTCATTCCCTATCAGGGTCAGGGGGATACCTGGATGGGACCGCCCCATGAGGGCCCTTCTTGGTGGACCAATGGCTTCTGGCCTGCGCTGATGTGGCAGATGTATCACAGCACGAAGGATGAGGCCTATGCACAAGAAGCGCGGCGTGTGCAGGCGTTGATCCGGGGGGAGTTCGACCGTTTCCTGGGTTTGCATCACGATGTGGGCTTTATGTATTTGCTTTCCTTTGGAGCGGAGCATTTGCTCACAGGGAACCAAGAGGCGAAGCGGGATGTGTTGCATGCGGCCAACTTGCTGGCAGGGCGGTATAACCCTAACGGGTTTATTCGGGCCTGGAACGGGGAAGGGAAAGAAGGCTGGGCCATTGTGGATTGCCTGATGAACCTGCCGCTATTGTACACAGCCTCCCGTATGCTCGGCGACCCTCGCTTTGAACTGATCGCCAAGCACCATGCGGATACGGCTATGAAGTATTTCATTCGCGAGGATGGTTCCGCTAACCATATTGTTATATTTGATGCCCTCACTGGGGACATGTTAGACGCGCCGGGCGGGCAGGGATACGAGCCCGGTTCCAGCTGGTCCCGGGGCCAGGCATGGGCGCTGTATGGTTTTGTTCTCAGTTATCTCAATACCGGGGAAGAACGTTATAAAGAAACGGCCATACGTGTGGCTGATTATTTCATAGCCTGTATTCGGGAGGATGGCTTAACCGATTGCGATTTCCGTCAGCCGCCCCATGAAGAACGCATCGATAATATCGCTGGCGCCTGCGCCGCCTGCGGCTTAATGGAGCTTGCCCCTTTGGTAGACGAAGCCAGCGCTGCCCGGTATCAGGGTGCCGCGATCAAAATGCTTCAGGCTATGGATACCCTTTGCGCGGACTGGTCTGAAGACCGTTGCGGCATACTGCAAAAGTGCACAGCGGCCTATCATGACGATGGCGCCGGGCGGCATATTAATATCGTTTATGGGGATTATTTCTTTGTTGAAGCCATATGCAAGCTCCGCGGCGCAGATATCATGCCATGGAAGCCTGTTACCCCATTAAACTAATATCTCACACATCGGTTTCTTTCCGTTCCTTGCGAAAGGCCCTTGGAGAGATTCCTTCAATACGCTTGAACAGTTGCGAAAAATAGGATGGATCAGGGATGCCGCAGTTGCAGGCAATATCCGATATGCTATAGCTTGTCAGCATAAGGAGCTTTTTAGCTTTTTCTACCCTCATGGCAAGGATAAAACTTTGGACGGATTGGCCGCAGGCTGCGTAAAAGACACGATATAAGTGAGAACGGTCAATGCCTATATAGCCAGCAATCTTTTGTACCGATAAATCTTCCGAAGCCAGATAGCGGCGTATATAGCTTGCGGCTGTATGAAAGTAGCTGCTGTAGCTTACATTTAATTGCTTTTCGTTGCTTTGGGTTAACAAGGAAAACAGGTTATACAAAAGACTGATAAGCCGCATTTCCTGGGTAGATGTGATAATATGGATGCTGGTGATCTGCTTTAGGGTATCAAGCAAGGGGTCGCCATTATCGGGATGAACGATTAAATTATATTTATTATATCCGCAAAGATCCAACAGCTTTTCCACTTCAGTGCCGTTAAAGCCTACCCAGTAATACTGATAGGGTTCTTTGCCGTCCGCTTGATAAAACACACGCTGATAGGGACGAATCAAAAAAGCGTCGCCCTTTTCAATGGGAAAGGAGCGGCCATCGCACCTGTAGGTACCCTTTCCGCCGTAGAGGTAATGAATGATGTAATGATCATATACGCTGGGGCCTGTCATGAAATTGGGCGGGCTTTTGTACTTTACACCGCTTTGGTAAATGCATAAAGGCTCAAATGAGGCATTGGTATTGTTGTAGTCGTTGAAGTGGATGGTTTCATCGCTTCGGCGGTTTTTTATGTCGGTTAGCTTAATAATGCTTTTTGGCATGGCCTTCGCCTCCTTTAACCATTATACCATCCAAGGAAACATTTGCAACATAATATAAACTTTTGGAAACATACACCACTTTTCAAACCCAGCTATCTTGTATAGAATAGAGCATGTAGCAAACAGTTAAAAAAAGATTCATGGTAACGATTTGGAACGAATTGTTTCAGTTTTGTGATACTTTTGTTGCTCTTTACAAATCATACACAGCCAAGGCTGTGATGAAAATAATAAGGAGGTCTCATCATGGAAAAACGACGGAAGATGTTGGCAAGGTGCTTGTGCGTGATGCTCTTGCTCATGGGCGCGGTTGCACCGGCAAACGCTCAAACCACAGTGACTTGGTGGACTTGGTCCACGGAAGCCACGGAAGCATTCCAAAAAATTGCGGATGAATTTGAAAAGCAAAACCCAGATATCAAAATCGATCTGCAGTTTATTGCCAACAAAGATTATTGGACGAAGCTGCCTGTAGCCATTGCTTCTGGAAGCGGACCGGATTTGTATCAGATGACCCGCCCCTCTTTTGAATTGTATGCGGCATCTGGACAAACCATGGATTTGTCAAGCTACATCGCGGATTCCAAGGCACTGCAGGCAAACGTAGCTGAGATGGATCCTACGCTTGTGGAAAGTTATCAGTTTGATGACAAGCAGATGGCGATTCCTTTCTCGGTGGAATCCGCTGCCATTGCCTACAACAAAACCTTGTTTGAAGCGGCAGGGCTACCGGACTTAAAAACCATTGAGGATACATGGACTTGGGAAGACCTGAGGGAATTGGCTAAAAAGTTGACAGTGAAGAGCGCTAATGGGGAAACCAGCCAGTATGGTTTTTTGGTGCCGGCAGATCGCATGCCCCAATGGGAATTGATCTGGTCCCATGGTCTTGAGATGTTTAACGAAACAAAGGATGCTTGTGTTATTGATGATCCAGGCATTGTAGAAGCGGCACAGATTCTGGTAGATATGTACTTGGATGGCGTGTCTCCTTCTACGGAAGCTACTGCCACCATGTCTGCCGATGATATGTTCATGAGCGGCAAAATCGCTATGGTTACGGCAGGCAGTTGGAAGGTACCCACATACAACAATATTACCACTTTTGAATGGGATGTTGCCGAACTTCCTTTTGATGCGGCTACAGGTGTGCGCCGCGCGTCTTCCAATGTATTAGGGTTTGTGGTCAATCCCAAATCCAAGGCTGTGGAAGCGACCATTCAATTCTTGGGGTTTGCCAGCAGTACATATGGCCAGGGGATTTTAGCGGACACGCATACCTATATTCCCGCAAACGTTACCGTGCGTGATTCCTTCTTTCAAGGAAATAAACCGGCTAATTTGCTGGCCTATCAACGGGCGTTGGATTATGTGCATCCCAATACCTTGACCCAATATATTCCTTACCAGCAGTTCCTGTCCGAGTTTAACAATGCGTTCAGGGATGCCTATACCGGGCAAAAAACTTTGCAGGAAGCCATGACGGAGCATTGCGCCGTGATCAATCAGATTATGCGAGAAAACAAAGAAAACTTTGAATGATGGCTGCTGCGGTGGTGCTCATGGGGATTGCCTGACTCATAACCGGGCATCCCCCTTATTTCTTATATAGGAGGCATAGCGCTGTGTTAACAAGACATATGCCCATGACCCGTCGAGAAAAGCGTGAGCTTAGAGAAGGCCTGCTCTTTGCTTCCCCTTGGCTGATCGGTTTCGTGGTATTCATGGTTGTACCCCTTATATTTTCTTTTGCTATCAGCCTGACAAATTACAGTTTTTTAAGTACCTCTAAGTTTATCGGATTAAGGAACTATCAAAAGATGCTATTTGAGGATCCAATGATTTGGCAATCCTTGAAGATTACCCTTTCCTATGCGGTAATCGCGGTGCCCCTGCAGCTTGTTTTTGGCTTTTTACTTGCCCTGCTGCTTAATATGCCTTTGAAAGGCGTTCCTTTTTTTAGGACCATTTTCTACTTGCCATCATTGATCGTGGTAGTGGCATCTTCTCTTTTGTGGAAACAAATGCTCAATACGGATTTTGGCGTTTTGAATTACCTTCTTTCCCTTTTGGGGTTGAGAAAAATATCTTGGTTAGCCAATACATCCACCATTCTTGGAAGCCTGGTCATCATCCATCTATGGAGTGTGGGCCGTTCAATGATCATTAACCTTTCTGGGCTTCAGAGTATCCCCACTCAGCTTTATGAAGCCGCAGATATAGATGGCTGCGGTAAGATACGACAGGTGTTTACCATTACGCTGCCCATGCTCACCCCTACTATTTTTCTTAATTTGCTTACCGGCATGATCGGCGCTTTTAAATCCTTCTCCATGGTCAATGTACTTACTGGGGGAGGGCCCAACAACGCAAGCAAATTCTATATGCTTTATCTTTACGAAAACGCTTTCGCAAATTACCGTATGGGTTACGCGTCTGCTATGTCTTGGCTTTTGTTCGCCATTGTGGCGGGACTGACGCTGGTTGTTTTTAGAAGCTCCCGGTCCTGGGTTTATTATGCTGGAGGTACAGAAAAATGATAGCACAAAGTCATTCCAGCAAATTCAAAAGTGTCCGTAGACGCAAACACATTAGTCATGGGATGGCTTATGCCATTTTGATTGTGCTGGCGGTTATGTTTTTCTTTCCACTGTTTTGGTTGGTTTCTTGCTCGTTAAAAACCTATGAAGGGATCTTTCTCTATCCACCGCAGTTTCCTCCGTTTCCGGCGCAATTTCAAAATTATTATGATGCTCTAACTTACAAATCTCTGCCCTTTGCGCGGTTTATAGGTAACAGCGCCATGGTAACGGTGATTTCTGTGCTGGGCGCGGTGATGTCTTCTTCTATTGTTGCTTACTCCTTTTCCAGGCTCCGCTGGCGCGGAAGAAACGCGCTGTTTGCCATTGTTGTATTAACCATGATCATTCCTACAGAGGTTGTGATTACACCTTTGTATTTGATCTATAACCAAATGGGATGGATTGATACTTACTTGCCCATGGTTCTGCCTTTCTTTTTCGGCAAAGCCTTTTATGTCTTTATGATCCGGCAAACCATGATGGGTATTCCTCTTGAGATGGACGAATCGGCCAAGCTGGATGGGTGCTCGGCTTTGCAAACCTTTTTAAAGATTATCATGCCTCAAGCCAAGCTGGCTATTATTGCCGTAGCGATTATGGCAATGCAAGACCAGTGGAACAACTATCTTGAACCGTTGATTTACATCAACTCCCTTGACAAGCAGACTATTTCTGTGGCTCTAAGCTATTTCAGTGGCATGTATCAAACCCAGTGGCATCTTGTATATGCAGCTGCTGTGATGGTTGCTATGCCAATTTTAATTTTGTTTGTTTTTATGCAGAAGTATTTTATTCAAGGCGTTGTGGTTTCTGGGGTCAAAGGGTGATTCTGTGGAAAAATGGAGGAATGGTTAACCATATGGATAGCTACTTATTCGATTTGCATGTGCATACGGCGCAAACAAGCATTTGTGGCCGTGTTGACGCGAAGGAAATCGTATCACTGTATTTAAAAGCAGGCTATGATGGTATTGTGATAACCGATCATTATCATCAATCCTATTTTAGTGCGTTGGGGGACATACCATGGAGGAAGAAGGTACAGCGGTATTTGGCCGGCTTTTATGCAGCCCGTGACGCTGCGAAAGATACCGGCCTTAAAGTGCTGTACGGTATTGAGTTTCGGAACAACGAAACCTTAGACGATTTTCTCGTTTATGGCATAGAAGAGGCTTTTTTTTGTCTCAACCCGGATATATTCGCTTTACCGCTAAAAACATGCATTGAATGCTTCCATGAGGCGGGCGCTGTGGTTATTCAAGCGCATCCGGCCCGGGTTCGCATGGGAATCCGCATCGGTAATGCCATTTTTCAAGAGTTTGGCCAGGAAGTGATGCTTGCGCAAATGAAAAACGATAGGAAAACCCTGGAGATTCCTTGGGCGGAACGTATGAGCCTGTTTGAGCTGCCGCAGCAGCTTGCCTATCAAAGGGTTTGCAGCCTACGGGAACCGGGGCTGCTGGACGGTATTGAAATGTACAACGGTAATAACCAATGGGCGCAAAACCCTGTGGAGATAAGTGAAATAATGAAACAATACCCTCATCTGATTGGCATTGCCGCATCTGATTTTCATGAGAGGGAGCACTTAGGCACAGGAGGCGTTTACCTTGATTTTTTGCCGCACACCTCCGGTGAACTGGCTTTGGCGCTTGGAAAGGGGCACGTCCTGGGTTGTAAAATGCCAATGAGTGTGGAGGTTATGCTGTGAAACTGCATTTTTATGGTACAGGTGCGTCAGAGGGCTTTCCGGCTATGTTTTGTGATTGTGAATATTGTGTGAAAGCCCGGAGCTTGGGGAAAGAAAACATTCGCACGCGTACGTCTGTGGGGTTGGACGAACATGTATTAATCGATTTTTCCGCGGACTCGTATATGCATACCATTTATGGCGGTCTGGACATGCGGAAGATACGCCATATTCTTTTGACCCATTCCCACTCCGATCATTTTTATCCGGTGGATCTGCTTACAATTTTGGAACCCATGGCATGGAGAAAAAGTGCGGATCCCCTTCAGTTATATGGCCCCAAGGATTGCATGAAAAAAATGAGCCTTTGCCATGGCTATACAGATGAGGCAAAGAAGCGACTCCCTCTTTATGCGCTTCCGCCCTTTGAAAATGTGAAGATTGAGAGCTACACCGTGAAGCCCCTGCTCACATGTCATGACCCCCATGAAGATTGCTATATTTATATTATAAAAAACCATGGCAAGACTTTGCTGTATGCTCATGACTCCCATCGGTTTCCTCCGAAAACATGGCAGGCCATTTTGCGGGAGCGCTATGATTGCTGTGTGTTGGATTGCACCAGTGTGACCACGCCCAATGTGTTTGCAAATCATATGAGCTTTGAAGATGATCTGGAGATACGCCAACGGTTGATTGCTTCCGGGGCGGCTGATGAAAGCACGGTTTTTATCGCTAACCATTTCGCACATACGTATAACCCCTTGCACCAGCGTATTTTTCCATTGTTCGCCCAGCACGGGTTTATTGCGGCTTATGATGGGATGGAGATTACGTTTTAAAAGGCTAAAGGAGAAGGAATAGTATGAATGATTTTGCACCATACGCTTTTGGTAGCGAAAAAATATATATTGGAGCAGGGGCAATGACTGCTCTGACTGCTTTTAAATACCTGCCTGGTAAACGGGTACTTGTGTTTTCCGGGGTTCGCTCTTGGGAAGCTGCCTGGGCCTGTGGTCTTCAAAGCACTTTGGATTCTGCCGATGTGCAGTGGAAGCGGGTTGTCTACGATGGGTACTGTTCTTTTGAAAACCGTCAAAAAATGCTGCAAGAGGCAGACGCTTTTCAAGCACAAATTCTTTTGGGTGCAGGAGGCGGTAAATGTATGGATGCTGTGAAGGCGGTGGCCGACGAAGCGGGGCTGTCCTGCATTTTGGTTCCCACATCAGCCGCCACATGCGCGGCCAGCGTTCGTTCATGCGTTTGCTATGATCAGCGGGGCAGAACCCAATCAGGAATCATGGCCAAGCATTTTCCCAATGGCCTTATTTTGGATTCGGATTTACTTATTGGGCACTGTCCGCCACGGTTGTTTGCAGCTGGTATGATGGATGCCCTGGCCAAATACCCAGAGATCGATTTTACCTTTAGTACCACTGCCACACAGCAGCAACTCATTTCCATGCATACAGCCCGCGCCATCGCGAAAAGCAACTTCTTCTATATTTTGGAACATGGAGCATCTGCGTTTGAAGGGATGCAAGCCAATAGCACCAATGCTTTTACGCAAAATATCATGGAGCTCAATATCATTGAAACCGGCCTTTGCTCTTCACTTATGACGGGGTGGAATCAGTTAGCCATTGCTCATCAATTTCATGACGCGATTGTAACACATTTTTATGAGCAGCGAACCGCCCTTTTGCATGGTGAAATGGTAGCGGTAGGAGTGCTGATGCAAATGTATGTTAACGGCTATGATTCTAAGCTGATTGAGGAAACCCAAGCCTTTATAAAGAGCGTTGGAGGTCCTGTGTGCTTAAGCGATATGGATATTCCGCCAACGGAAGAAACCAAAGAGATTATTCTTCATTTTATGGATGCAAAAAAATACCGCCCTTATTGGGAACTTATGCTGAAAGCCTATGATTACATTAACCGATAAATGGGAGGGAAAGCCATGAACGCTTCGAAATATGCCGGCATTTTTCCAGCTTTATATGCATGCTATGAGGATAATGGTGCTATCAGCGCAAAAAGAACCCGACAACTAGCGCAGCATCTTATTGAAAAAGGGGTGCAGGGCCTGTATGTAGGCGGTTCTTCTGGCGAATGCATCTATCTTAATACGAAAGAACGCAAGCAAACCTTGGAAGCCGTGATGGAAGTAGCCGGGGGAAAACTAAAGGTGATTGCCCATGTGGCTTGTAACAATACGCGGGATAGTCAGGATCTGGCGGCCCATGCTCAGGCATTGGGGGTGGATGCCATCGCGGCCATTCCGCCTATCTACTTCCATCTTCCCGAACACGCGGTGGTACAATACTGGAACGATATATCATCCGCCGCCCCCGACACAGATTTCATTATATACAATATTCCCCAGCTTGCGGGGGTGGCGTTAACCATGCCGCTTTTCCGGCAGATGCTAAAGAACCCCAAGGTAATCGGCGTCAAAAATTCATCGTCCCCTGTACAGGATATATGGCAATGGAAAAACGTTGCTGGGGAAAGGCCTTTTGCTGTTTTTAACGGTCCGGACCGCCAGCTTCTGGCAGGCTTGGCAAATGGCGCCGACGGCGGAATTGGAGGCACCTATGGGGTGATGCCTGAGCTATATCTGAAAATTTACCGGCTTTATTCGCAAAACCGTATGGAGGAGGCTCTTCAGATTCAAAACGATGCAGCCTATATTGTAAGCATTTTAGGAAGAGGAAAAGGAAGCATCTATGCGGTTGAAAAAGAGATTCTGTACCGCCATGCTGGAATTGCACTGGGAGGTGTTCGTTCACCGCTGCCCAACATCCATGCAGATGATGCACAGGTAATAGATAAAGCCAGCCAGTTGATTCTTACAGCTGTGGCAAAAGCGGACGCGCTGCTGTAATGCTATGATCATTGCCATTAAGTTGATTCCCTTATAATCAATTCCGGCAGGGTGGCAAAGGATTGGGTCTGCAAGGAGGGCTTGCGGATTTTTTCGATTAGCAGCCTGGCGGCCTGGGCGCCCATGTCATACATGTTTACATCCACCACGGTGAGCTTGGGTTCGGTGATTTGGGAGAAGGGGTAGGAATCAAAGGTCATCACCGCCATGGCGTTGGGAATGGCGATGTGCTTTTCGTTTAAATACTGCATGCAGCCCATGGCGATGGGGTTGTTGGCGCAGATCACCGCTGTGGGCGGATCGGGCAGCTTTAAGAGGGCTTTGGCCATGCGATGGCCGTCTTTAATATCCGAATCGCTTTGAATGGCGTAGGCTTTGGGCAGCGAAATGCTGTGCTCATCCAGCATCAGGCGAACCCCGCGCAGGCGGTTCCAAGAGATCATATCATCTGGCTTGCCGCCGATGAAGGCGATTTTGGTATGGCCCTTTTCGATCAGGTGCTGGGCGGCTACTTCGCCGGAAAGGCAATGGTTGGTATCGATCCAGCAAAGGCGGGTTTCAAAGTGGGGCTGCCCAATTACGATATGGGGAATTTCTTGCTTGCCGATCAAAGCGGCAAGCTTTTTTGTGACCACCGAAGCATGGAAAATAATACCATCGTAAGCCTTTTGGGCAGACAGGGCTTCGGTTAAAGCGATCGCGTCTATGGGTGCGGTATGGCGAATAGAAAGGCGGTAGCCCCGCTTATCTAAAGCCTGTTGGGCTCCGGCCATGATTTCGAACAGATGGGGGTTATGGTAGGCGGCTTTTTCGGGGAAGGCAGCCAGAAACAGGATGCTGTGGGTCTGCCGTTTTGCAAAGCTTCGGGCCCGCTCATTGGGCAGATAATTAAGCTTCTTGACTGCTTTTAGTACGTTCTGTGCAGTGGCTTCTGAAATGGTGTGGGAGCCGCTTAGCACCTTGGATACCGTGGCGGTGGATACCCCTGCTTCTTTCGCTACATCACGGATGGTTACAGACAAGGCACCTCACCTCCCATCAGATATGAACAATAAACCCCTTTTTAGAAAGTATACCATCTGCAAAGCCTTCTTGAAAGAGTGAATCGCTTATTGGATTTGTATAAGGAAGCGGTGTATCGCCTGCATTGATGGCAATGGTAATATGATCCCGGCTGTATACGAATAATCTACTGCCTTTTTGGGCGGATAAAATGCGGAAATCGCCCCGGCGCAGCGCCTCATGGCTTCTTCTTAAAGCAATGGCTTTTTTGTAGAAGGCGAAAAACCCTTGGTTTTCAGGCTTAAATACCATGGGGCGGCGGTATTCATCCTCCAACAGGCCGTGAAGCCCCATTTCATCCCCATAGAAAACGGAAGGGATACCCACAAACGTCATTTGAAACAGCACCGCCAGCTTCATCAAAGCGCTGTCTTCGCTGCAAAGGGAAAGAAAACGGCTTACGTCGTGGCTGTCCAGCAGATTCAGTTGAGCATAGGTTACAGGCTTTCGGTAGCGCATGAGCATTTGGTTGACCCGTGTGGCAAAGGCCAGGGCATCCATATCCCGGTAGGCGAAAAACCCCTTGGAATAACGCCTAAAATCGTAATTCATGGTGGAATCGAACATGCTGCCATCCAACCAGTGGGCGGCGGTTTCCCATACCTCGCCGATAATCAGGCAGTGGGGGTTTACGGTTTTAACGGCTTTTCTAAAATCCCGCCAGAACCCATCGTTCACCTCGCTGGCCACGTCCAGCCGCCAACCGTCAATATGGTATTCCCGCACCCAATAGGCGCCCACATCGCAAAAATAGGCCGCTACCTCCGGGTTGGCGGTGTTGGTTTTAGGCATCATCCGCTCATAGGCGAAGCACTCGTAGCTGGGGTAAAGGTTCATGTCCTCTGGCCGTACAACAGGCTCTTCCAAGCGGAAAAACCAATCCCAGTAGCGGGATTCGCGCCCCTTTTCGCACACATCGTTAAAAGCGAAGAAGCGCCAGCCTACATGGTTGAACACCCCGTCAATAATCACGCGAATGCCTTTCTCGTGGCAATGGGAAACCAACTGTTTGAAATCCTCATCAGTGCCCAGGCAAGGGTCGATGTGGTAATAATCCAGCAGATCGTATTTGTGGTATTCTCCGGCGACGAAAATAGGGTTCAGGTAAATGCAATTGACGCCCAGATTTTCAAGGTAGTTCAGGTTTTCCATCACGCCCTTAATGGTGCCGCCCAAACGCCCATGGCAGCATTCGCCGTTCCAGGTGTGGTGGGTGGGTTCAAGGGAAATGCGCCCCATGGAGGTGGCAAAGCTATCTGGAAAAATGTTATAAACCACCGCATCCTTGGCCCAAAAGGGGACATCCACCCGATCCATAGGGTGGTTATAAGGCAATTGAAAATATTCCGAACGATCAGGCATCAATTTATCACCAAACATATCTCCATAATACAAGGCTGTTTCAAGGCCGTCGTGAAGGTGAAAATAATAGCAGACCCGCTTGAAGGGGCAATGGAGCGTCACTTCGAACCAATCGAATAATTCGTCGGTTAAAATAAGTGCCATTTCGGCGGGAAAGAAATCCACGGGGTTATTGCGGCAGGCCCGATCCCCATAATAAAGGGTGACGGATTGCACATCCCTCTTCTGGGCACGCAGACGAAAGACGATCAGATCATCGCTGATACCATGGGCGTATTCGGACATGGGAATGTGAAGGATAGCGCTTTTGTTCATAAATGGTCTCCTTAGCCTTTCACACCGCCGGCAGTAAGGCCCGATACCATATGGCGCTGGGAAAGGAAGAAAATAATAAGCACGGGAAGGGATACCACCAGAGACGCCGCCGCGAACACCGGCCAAGAGCCGCTCATCTCCGTGGCTTGGAGGGAGTAAAGGCCTGCCGCCAGGGTGTAGCTGCTTTCCCCTGTCATAAATTGAATGGAGAAAATATACTCGTTCCAAACAAAGATCAGCACCATCACTGCAGTAACAATAATGGAAGGCTGGGCTAAGGGCAGCACGATGTGGCGAATGATCTTCCCTTCGTTGCAGCCATCGATTTTTGCCGCTTCCTCCAAATCCACGGGGATGGTATCGAAATAGCCTTTTAAGTTCCAAAGGGAGAAAACCGACATGGTGCCAGTGTAAATGAAGATCAGCCCGATCTGGGTGTTGATCAGCCCCAGGGTGCTCATCAGCTTATAGATGGCGAACATGGATAGAATTTGCGGGAAGGAATAAAGGAGGATCAGCATACGCAGGATAGCTTTTCGCCCCTTAAACTTCCGGCGGGAAAACATGTATGCTGCCGGTACCGCAAAGGCCAGTGATAAAAGCACCGTGAACCCTGCTAAGGCCGCCGAGTTTCCCGCCCACTTGAGGATGGGCTGCTTGAGAAAAACGTCTGCATAGTTTTTAAGCGTAATGGCCTTAGGAATCAGGGAAAAATCCGATGCCAATAGGGAGTTGTTGGCGCTTAATGAAACGGAAAGGGCGTAAAGTATGGGGATCATGGTGAAAAAGCATATAGCCAGCAGAAAGATATGCAGCGCACCTAACCCAAAAAATCGCTTTGCTTTTCTCATGCCTTTGCCCCCCTTTTGCGGGTCAGTTCCGAAAAAGCGATAAGCATTAAAAAAATCATCACAGAAATGGCCGAGGAATAGCCGTAATTGTTGGTGATAAAGGCGTTTTCGTAAGCATAGGTGATAATGGTATGGAAATTGGAGCCCGTTTGGCTGCCGATCTGCCTGGTTAACAGATACACCACATCGAACTGCTTGAAGGTGGTGAACAGGGTGATCATCACTGCTGGGCCGATAATGGGTTTGAGGGAAGGCACCGTTACATAGACGGCCTTTTGCAAGGCCCCTGCTCCATCCAGGGTAGCGCTTTCATAAAGACTGGCATCGATGGCTTTAAGGCCCCCGTCCATGATCATAATCATAAAAGGCAAAGCCAGCCACAGATTCACCACCGTGCAGCAGATGAATGCGCCTAAATCTGTTGCCAGCCAGCGCACAGGGGCCAGGTTCATCTTCGCCATCCATTGGTTTAAGAGCCCGAACTGGGAATTAAAGATGCCTGTTTTCCATAAAAGGATGGATACATATCCCGGCATGGCCCAGGGAAACATGAGGATGGTCTTATAAAACCCCCGAAACCGAAGGCCCTTGATGTTCAGCAGGTTTGCCAGCAAAAAGGCCAGCAATAGCTGTAAAGTCATGTTGACAATCGTCCATAGAACGGTGGCTATCAAGGCGGATAGAAAACCGGAATCGAACACGAACAGCGCGTTTTGGTAGTTCTTTAAACCAATAAAGGTGTAATTGAACCAGTGGTAGGTGTTCATGTTGGTGAAGGAAATAATGGCCGTGTAGATAATGGGGAAAACCACCATCAGTGCGATCAAAGCCAGGGAGGGCAGGCTGACCAGGTAGGCCATTAAAGTGGAGCGTTTTTTATTCATGGCGCTACCTCATGGCCTGGATCAGGCTTAGGGCTTTTTGCTGGGCAGCCTCACAGCTTTGCTGTACATCCTTACCGCCCATGTTGATATCGGTTAAAAGGTTCCCGGCTACCGTCCACATCACATCCATTTCCGGCAGACAGGGCATGGGCACGGCGCTTTGCGCGGCAGCCCGCATGGCTTGAACCAATTCATCTTCTTTAATTGTTTCGTTTTCATAGCAGCCTTCCTTGGCGGGAGCGCAAGCGCTGGCCTTGGCCAGGGCGATCATCACATCCTCCTCCATGGCAACAGCCAATACTTTTTGGATGGCCTCCTTTTTATCGGCGGCGGTTTTCAGTACATGCAAGCCCTGCACCCCTGCGTAGGGGGCAATGGGGAGCCCTGTTTCATCTACCACAGGCATAGGGGCGATCTTCACCCGGATTCCGGCGGCCCGGACAGTGGGCACAAACCAGGGCCCTGCGATGGTGGCATGGGCTTTGCCTTCTTTAAACAGGGTGTTTACAGTGGCATATTCTGTTTCGCCTGGCATTAATTGAACGAATTTCAAATGGTATGCAAGGGCTTTTTGCACTTCTTCCGAATACAGCTGAGGGGTGCCGTCTTTGCTTAACCACTCTCCGCCAAAACCGTGAACCCAGCCGGAGGCATAATAGGGAGTGGAATGCTGCTCCACAAAGCCGAAGTGCCCATGCTGGGTTTTGCGCTCCATGTAGGCGTACAGTTCTTCGGTGGTCTTAGGCACATCCGATTCCTTCATGTACTTTTCGTTGTACATGAAAAGCAGGGTTTCAAAATAGATGGGCAGCTGGTACAAGGTATCCTTGTAGGTGGCGGCTTTCACTGTTAATGGGACGTAGCTGCTTAATGCGTCGACGGCGATATAATCCGTAACGGGCGTAAGAATACCCATTTCCGCATAGACGCTCAGCTTATCATGAGCGAATAAATACATATCAGGTGCGGATTTTTGATCGTTGCCCACCAGCTTCAGCGTTTCTGTAAGGGAAGGCTTTTTTTCCAGCACCACATGGATATCCGGCTCCAGCGCCTTAAAAGCTTCCTCTAACACCGCCACTACCTCGGCTTCCTTGTCGTGCCAGATGGTAACGGTTACAGGACCGGCGGTTATAGGTGCTTCGGCTTTCTGGCAGCCTGTTAAAAGCAGCAAGAGCAAAGCCAACAGGATGGCTAATGATTTTTTCACGTACATTCCCACCTTTGAAAAAGGGGCAGGCTTTTCACGGCCTGCCCTTATGCGCTGTGTTACTGAAAGCCGTCGTAGCTTAGAGTATAATCCTCCGGACCGGCAACTGCACCAAAGATATCTTTTCCGGTTTCAATGGCCATATCCTTGGTTTGCACGGTGCCGCCGTTTCCGTTGATGATGATTGAGTTAGCCCAGCCGGGAATGGTTAGGGTATAAACGCCATCTTCACCCTGTACCAGCTTTTCACCAGGCCATGCGGTAAACACATTGGTGCCATCCGGGTGGCTCCAGGCCCACAGGCAAGGCTCCGCCCAATCCTCCGGCACTTTCACGGATACGGTAATGTCCTCCGCCACGGGCTTTAACGGGTCGTCATAGGTTAGTTCAAAGGTGCCGTCTGGGGCCAGTGTTAACCACATATCCGCAGGATCCAGCTCTTTAATATCAGCAGTCTGCACCTTGCCCCCATTGGCGTTGACGATGATGGCATCGCAGTTTTCGGGCACCTTGGCACTGTACCAGCCATTTTCGTTGGCCTTCATGGTAAGGCCCGGCCAGGCGGCAAAGGCGTTTTTGCCTGTTTCGTTTTCCCAGGCCCAGATGCCGGGGTTTTCCCAAGTGCTGTCCACCTGGGCGTAGACAGTGTAGCGTTCCACAAAGGCAGGGGCCTCGCCCTGGGTTTTGGCTTCAAAGGAAACATCCACCGTATCCTTGTCGGTGATGGTCAGCCATGCGGCCTTTTTCTCTACCCGGTAATCGGAGGTCTGCACGGTAGCGCCGTTGGCACTTAAGATCACCGCATCCACAAAGGCAGGGACGTAGGCGTAATACCAGCCGGGATTGCTGGCATCGGCGATCATATCATCCCCCGGCCAGGCGGCAAAGGCGTTCTGGCCATCGTCCGACCAGGCCCAAAGGCAGGGAAACTGCCAATCCTCCGGTACCTGGGTGTAAATTACGAAGCGTTCTGTTGTTTCTTCGGCCATGGCCATGCCCATAAGCGGCAGCATACAAAGGACTAAAAAGAGAGCAAACCATTTTTTCATGTTGAATACCTCCTTGTTGTTCGGTTGTCGGCCCCATCTGTGCTTTAATCATAGCAAACCCACAAATGGGTTTCAATAGTGAATCGCGAAACCGGTTACCTTAGAAAAGGGCTTATATTTCAACGCTTTTTGGATGTTTTTGTGAAAGGGCATGTTTGTTTCTAAGGTTGTCATCTATCCATGATGAAATGAATTTGCGCAATATGTTATAGGCGGGAACAATATATTTTATATAAAAAAAAGGTTTTAAAATGTATGATTTAGACAATTGAGAGGAAGGCGAATCCCTCTAAAAATCGAATGACAGGAGGTTTCTTTTATGGGACGCAAAACCAGGGCTAGATTCTTGGCAATACTCTTGGTGGTATGCATGGTGCTGGGTATCCAATCGGCAATGGCAGAACCGTTGAAATTGACGTTTTGGAACTTGCTTACAGGTGGCGATGGTGAAACCATGACAGAAATGATTGAACAGTTTAACCAATCGCAAAGTGACTATGTTGTAACGGGCGTGTCTTTGGAGTGGAACAGTTATTATACCAAGCTTAAGACATCTGTTTTGGGCGGTGAGTCACCCACATTCGCCATCTCTCATTATCCCTATGTCCCTTCGCTGGCAAAGGATGGCATTATTGTCCCCCTGGACGATTACGCGGCGAAATTGGGGATCGATATTGAGTATGACAAGTACGCAAGTATGATCGAGGATATGAAATATGGGGATCATTACTATGCCTTGCCGCTAGAACAAAACATTGTGGTGCTCTATTACAATAAAGACCTTTGCCGTAAAGCGGGTTTGCTTGATGAAAACGATTTATTGCTCCCTGTAGAGCCTACGCCTGACGCATTTTGCGAAATGCTGGATAAGGCCAAGGCTGCTATGGATGGTTCACAGCCATTGGCTGCCCGGGAAAAGAATTCGCCGCCCTTTAAGCTGTTTGCTTCCATTTACTACCAAATCGGCGGTGAAGGGCAGTTTGTGAACGATGAGGGTGAATGGGTCATGGATCACGATATTGCCGTTGAAGCCATGGGAATTTTCCAGCGTATCTATACATACAACATGAAAAATGTGGAGAATGCCAGTGAAATATTTATCCAGGGTGAAGTGCCGTTCTTAATTGACGGCAATTGGCAATCAAAGCCTATTCAGGCGGCTATGGGTGACAATGTAGGCGTTGTGGCAACCCCGCAGCTTGGCCCTGAATTTTTCACTCATGTACTGGGTCATAGCTTTATTTTGCCCATCAATGACAAGCGTACAGATGAAGAGGTGAAAGGCGCTTTGACATTTATGAAGTGGTTTGCGGCCAACAACGCTACATGGTCCAGTGCAGGGTCAGTGCCGGCGTATCTCCCCGCCACTGAAACTGAGTTGTTTAAAAGCTATAGGCTGCTATCCTATTATTCATGGGCAGGTTCATATGGCTTGCCTCTGACGTACAACGCGCCCTTTAGCATTTCAGGTGCCCCTGAGTGTATTGAACCTTTGGGTAAATTGGGACGCGGGGAATCCACACCGGAACAGTGCTATGAAGAGATGAGCAACCGGATGAAAACAGCGCTCCAATAAGCGTCGATCAACATTAAAATGAGAGAGGAGGCTATCGAAAAAACGGTAGCCTCCTTAATAAAAGAGGTGAGGATCAATGCGGGCGCAAAGGAACTGGCTGAAAACTTGGGAAGGACTTTTCTTTCTGCTTCCTTTTTTGCTTCCATATATTCTTTTTACATTCGTCATGCTTTTACAAGCGGTAGGGCTAAGCTTTATCGATTTTAAGATACTGGGGACATCCACCTACACAGGCTTGAGAAATTATCGGATTATGTTCAATGATCCCATTTTCTGGGCTTCTATCAAAAATACCCTTATGTATGTGGCCCTGTCTACCCCGGTGTTCGTGGTATGGGCGTTTATGGCAGCGCTGCTGCTGGATTATAAGTTGTTGCATAACAGGACATTTTTTCGCACAACGTTTGTGATGCCCATGATGCTGCCGGTATCTGTTATAGCAACCATTGGTTTATACATGTTCCAGCCCTATGTTGGCTTGATAAATGGCATTTTGAAAACATTTCATGTCCTTGGCGCGAAGCAGGAAATTTTCTGGTTAGGGGATTCGAAGCTGGTTTGGGTAACCATTACCCTCCTTACCCTATGGTGGGCCAACGGCTTTAATGTGGTACTTTATTTAGCGGGAATGCAGGACATTTCGGAATCCTACTATGAGAGTGCCCAACTGGATGGGGCATCCTTTTGGCAGCAAGTCAGGCATATCACCATTCCGTTATTGAGCCGTGTACACTTATCCATTTTATTTTTGCAGTTGGTTGCGTCATTTAAGATATACGGCCAGGCTTTTATCATGACAGCGGGCGGACCGGATGGCGCTTCCCGGACCTATATTCAATACCTGTGGGAAAGCGGTTTCCGCACATTCAGCATTGGGCGGGCCTCAGCAGCATCTCTGGTGCTGTTTGCGATTATTTTTATTGTTTCAGGTACGCAATACTATGTGTCCTCGCGCATGTCTAAACTTGATGGATGAAAGCAGGGTGATTGCCATGAAAAGCAAAAAGCTTCCTAAAGTGTTGGTTCATTTGGCTGCTGCCATTTGCGCTGTGATTTGGTGGTTGCCCATATTTTGGACGGTTCTCGTATCGATTAAGCAAAACATGTCGCCCGTTTATGATATTAAGCATTGGTTCGATCCGCCCTTTACGTTGGTGAATTTTGAATTTGTGCTGAATAATCCCCAGGCGGATATGATCAGATGGCTGTTTAACAGTTTTGTTACTTCCATCAGCGGCACCATAGCGGTGGTAGGGTTATCGATGCTGGCAGCCTATTCCTTTTCCAGGTTTAACTATCCTGGGAAAAAGATACTCTTTTGGCTTGTAATGGCAGGCATGATGATTCCCGGCGAGAGCCTGCTAATCCCCAGGTACCTTTTGTTTCGGGATTTAAAAATGCTCAATACTTACGCAAGCCTGATTTTGCCCGGTATTGGCACATCAATGGGGGTGTTGATATTAAAGCAGTTCATGGATGGGGTGCCGGAATCGCTGTTTGATGCGGCAAAGATCGACGGGTGCAGTTCCTTTCGCACATTAATCAGCATTGCTATTCCTATGACCAAAGCGGCCATATCCACCCTTACCATCTTCACCTTCCGGCAAATGTGGAACGATTACCTTTGGCCCTATATCGCCATCAGCAATCCCGATTTTATGACCATTCCCATCGGTATTACTTATTTCCGGGGGCAATATCAAGAGGGCTATGCCAACCAGATGGCAGCCAATGTAATCGCTATGGTACCGACGCTGATTGTTTTTCTTTTCTTCCAAAAAAACATTGTTAAAGGCATTGCCCTTTCAGGGCTTAAGGAGTAGTTGTATCCCAATGCGCCTGCTGATAAGAGGCAGGGCTTACCCCTGTGTGCTGTTTGAAAGTATTGCTGAAATAAGTGGCCGAATTATAACCTACCAAAGTGGCTACATCACCAATCTTGCGGTGGCTGTCTAAAAGCAATTCCTTGGCCCTCTCCATTCGAAGCCGTGTCAGATAAGGCCAGAGGTTTTCGCCTGTGAGCTGTTTAAAACGGCGGCAAAGCTCGTACTTGCTTAAATAAAAATCACTTGCGATTTCGTCTAAGGTCAGGGGTTTGCCCATACGTTCGCGAAGATAGACGGCCATTTTTTCCACTAAATCATTTGGGGCGGGGAATGCTTGCAATGGGCTGTCTGGCGCCGGCGGAAGATCGGCCTCGATGGAAGCGATACATAAAAGCAACGCCTCGATCAACTCGTTTCGGTCAATGGGCTTGAGCAGGTAGTTGGACACGCCATAGCGGATGGCTCTTTGGGCATAGTGAAATTCGCCATAAGCGCTCAGCAAAATAATCCGCGGCGGAAGGGGGTAGCGCTGAAGGGCCTCCAACACGGCCATGCCATCGCATTTAGGCATTTTAATATCAAGCAGCATCAGATCAGGCCTATGGGTCTCTATCAGGCGAAGACACTCTTTTCCCTCATAGGCGTGAAGGACGGGATCAATTCCCAAATGTGTCCAATCAACAGCCCGCTGCAGATATTGATGAACGCTTGGCTGATCGTCAACGATAAGTAGCTTAAACAATGGGATCTTCTCCTTTACGTTCGTCGGCTTGTTGGAGGGACTGGCTGCTCATATAAAGGGCTTCGCTTTTTAAATGGCGTGGAATGACGATGTTCACCTTCGTATACTGGTGCTCGACGCTATCCACAGTTAAACCATAGGCGGTTCCACAAAGCAGCTGAATGCGGTGATGGATGTTGCCCAGACCAATGGAATCGGTTTGCTTATGCTCCTGCGGGGCGTTGAGGGATTGCCGCACGGCTTCAAGCCCCGCAGGAGAAAGCCCATCTCCATTATCCATAATCCATAAAATGATCTGATCGTGATGCTCCATGAAGGACAAAGTGATACGGCCATCATGGGGATCGTCTGAAAAACCATGGATGATGGCGTTTTCAATAATCGGCTGAATGAGGAACTTGGGAACGATGGCGGATTTAAGCGAGTCTGGGCAATACACGTCAAAATGCAGTCGATCACCAAAGCGTGCTGTTACAATGTTCATATAGCTGGAAACAAATTTGAGTTCTTCGTCAAGGGGGACGGCTACCGAACGTTGATCGACGGCGTAACGAAGCAATCGGCTAAGGGATACCAGGACGAAATCCGCTTGCTCTGGCTTGCCAACAACCAATTCGGTTTGCAGCAATTGCAGGGTGTTAAAAAGAAAATGAGGATTCATTTGAGATACAAGCATATTGAGTTTGGCAACCTGAGCGGAAAGGGCAATATCGTAATTTTTCTGATTAAGTGAGGTGATATCGGTTAACAGTTGCTGGAACTGTTCGGAAATGCGGTTGTATTCACGAATAGGAGAATGCTGGTGGGTATAGGTGGCCTGCAGGGTATCCATTTTGCTTAACTCCGCCATCATACGCTGGGTAGCATAGCGGATAAACAGATAGCACATCAGGCTTATTAAAAACGCCATGCCAATGCCTAAATAGATGCCTTGCTGAACCCGGGCGCGATAGCCTTGGACCCGTAAGTTTATTGTATCCAACGATATTTCGCAAACGGCCTCTGCAGCAAGGTATTTTGAAAGGGTTTTAACATAAACAGACCCGTTCAGCGCGGCTGGGCTGATGCGGCTAAGCTGCCCCAATGCACCCGTATTGGATAACACATGTCCTTCGAAGATGGAATTGATCATGGCGTTATTGCTATGCAAAACCACCTGGTTTTCCTTGTTGATCAGAAACACACCGCCAAACTCCTCAAAGTCATCTAAATATAAGGACTTTTGAAGGAGCTCAGGAAAGAGAAAACAGTAAACCACGCCTATTTTTTGGCCATCATAACCGTAGATAGGGCAGTTGAGCGCTGGAATGGTTTTGCCATATAGCTGGCTGTGCTTGCGGTAAAAGTCCACATAAATGGAAGTAATGTTAAGGGGATTGGCAGCGTCGTACTGAAGTGTTTCCAAATACCATGGCGCATTGAGAAAATCGTAATCTGTATTGACCATAGACAAAGCATCATTGCTGTACAAGTAACCGTTGCTTCCCACAATCAAGATGCCTGCAGTATCAGATTTGCTGTTCATAATATGTTCAAGATACACAAAATACTGCTTCTCGTAAAACAGGCGGTCCTCCAGTTTTAATATGCCTTTGTTTTGTATGGAATAGATAAGGTTTCCATTTTTTGAAAGCGCCGATAGCAGCAGAGCATATTCCCGCATATAATCGTCCAGATTGGTGATGGTTTGGGCTACAATGCGCTCTGTGTAAAACATGGCGGAATCCAGCATGGCTTCTGTGGAGCTTTGATTGGCTACGTTACCTATGATGAGACCGAACACAACATTGCATGCCAGACAAATAACGAGAATAATGACAGTCAGCGATATTTCTGGCCGTTTAAAGAGTCTGTCCACAACATATGCTCCTTTTGAAATAGTTGTATTTCATTATAACACGAATGGCCTCTTTGTTAAAAGAGTTTAATCGCTACCGATAGAAAGGATATGGCTATGAAAGACAATTTTTACCTTGCTGATTATGAAGCCCTGCAGCTGATCAACTTTGGCAGCGGGACAGTGCGCGTTGGCCCAGGCGCGCGTTTGGCGGCGGGCAAAGAAGCCGGCAAAGTGGGGCGGCGCGCATTGGTTGTAGCAGGCAGTACAGCATGGAGCAAGACGGGAAAGGACATTGGCATGAGCCTGAAAAAAGAGGGAATCGCCTTTGAGGTACACTCTTTTTCGGGCTATTGCTCAGCGAACAATGTAGAGGCTATTCTGGTTCACTTGAAGGCATTTAAAGCAGATGTGCTGATCGGTGTAGGTGGCGGAAAGTGTATGGATGCCAGCAAATCGGCAGCCGATGGCGGAGGGGTTCCTTGCGTGCTGGTACCTACATCAGCCGCTACCTGCGCCAGCGATGTGCGGTTATGCGTTTGGTATGACGATCATGGGGCATGTGTGCCTGGGATGTTTGCAAAGCAGGCGGCCCAAGCGGTGCTGATTGATACGCAGACCATTATTTGCCATTGTCCACCCCGCTTGTTTGCTGCTGGTATGGCGGATGCCCTGGCGAAATACCCTGAGATCGATTTTACCTATCAGCAGACCGCGCCTGAAAAAAGAACGGCCTTGATGGAAACGGCACGGGCTGTGGCAGTGAACAATTTTCAATACATCACCGCTAATGGAAAAGCGGCTCTTGATGATGTGGAGAAACAAAAAGACACTTTAGCGGCGCAGAATATGGTTCATAGCACCATTGTGTTGACGGCGCTAGCGTCAGCGCTGATGTCGGGCTTATCGCAGTTGGCCATCGCCCATGCCTTTCACGATGCGGTGGTGTCCCAATTTTATGATGTTCGCACCACCCTGCTCCATGGGGAAATTGTGGCTTGCGGGGTGCTGATGCAAATGCGTTCAAACGGTTATTCCCAGCAAGAAATAGCAGCGACCCGCGCTTTTTTGCAGGCCATTGGCGTACCGGTAAAGCTGTCCGAGCTGGGCATTGTGCCCAATGAAGAGAACAGAAAAACCATTCTTGATTATATGCACGCTCATAAATATGATGAAGCGGCGCTTTTTTCCCGGGTACTTGAGGGCTATAGAGAGATTGAAAGCTAGTGCGCTGTAACGTCTAATCTTAAACATGATAGAGCACCAGAGGCGGAAAGAAGGGATGCACTTTGAAAAAACAGTTTGGCGGGTTAATTGTACCGGTGCTGACACCAGTGGATGAATGGGGCAACTTGGATGAAAAACACTTTGCCGCCCACTTAGAGGATTTGGTTCAGCGGGGCGTAAATGGGCTGTATATTACAGGCACAACCGGGGAGGCGGCACAACTGCCCATTCGCACGTGGGAAGCGGCAAACCGGGTGGCACTTCGTGTGGCAGGGCATACGGCGGCAAAGGTTTATAGCGGCGCGGTTTTCCCAAACACCCTTGAAACCATCGATCGAATTCATCAGCTTGAGGATATGGGAGCCGATACTGTATTTGCAACGCCCACCTTTTATTATACAGATGGAACGCAGGAGCAGGTGTTGAACCATTTTGACCGTATTACGCGCCATATAAACGCCAATTTGATTGTCTACAGCATCAGCGTTACAACCCATGTGGATATTCATCCTGATACACTTAAAACCCTATCGGCCATGCCCCATGTGATTGGTGTTAAGGATACCCGGGTGGACTGGCCAAGTCACTTGGCTAACATTCGTGCATTAAGGGATACGGATGTGGGGATTGCCTGCGTGCCCGAAGCGCTTATCGCCCCGAGCCTATTATCGGGGTCGGATGGCGTTGTAACAGCTTTGGGGAACTTTATGCCGGAATACTATCTGGCCATTTTGACTGCGGCTGAAAATGGCGATGCTGCTGGGGTTTTAAGTGCTCATGAAGCGATTATGGCCTTTGATGGGCTTTTGCGCTGCCCAGGAGGCAATGGTGTGGCGAAGCTTAAGTATTTGGGTTCTTTAATTGGCATTTGCCAAAGGTATACGGCGATGTCTACCATGGCTGTAACAAAG
The DNA here is from genome assembly GCA_031556065.1 of Eubacteriales bacterium. GTDB lineage: Bacteria > Bacillota > Clostridia > Christensenellales > Aristaeellaceae > JAVBTR01. The sequence goes on from JAVBTR010000036.1 coordinate 50,817, forward strand.
GCGCAGATGGCTGTAATGGAAAAGGCAGCGGCAGTGATTAAGCATGAAAGGCAGAAGAGCAAATAAAGCGAAAGGGGAATATTCATGATTCCATTTACTTTTGAATGCCCTACACGGTTCATCTTTGGTGAAAATACCGAAACCCTGGTGGGAAAAGAGCTGAAGGAGCATGGCGCAACCAGGGTGCTGTTTGTACACGAAAACACGTTTATTAAAACAAGTGGCTTGTATGCCCAGGTTGTATCCTCCATTTTGGAGGAGGGCCTTACCTTTGTAGAGTTAACAGGCGTGGTTCCCAACCCACGGGTATCCCTTGTTCGAAAAGGGATTGATATCTGCCGAAGCGAAGGCATCGATTTCATTTTGGCTGTCGGAGGCGGAAGCACGATCGATACCTGTAAAGCCATATCCTTCGGGGTGTTTTACAAAGGGGATGTATGGGATTTGGTAACCCATAAAGCGTTGCCCGGTTGGGAACGCGTGCCCGTAGGGGTGGTGCTTACATTACCGGCTTCCGGAAGTGAGGGAAGCGACAGCTGCGTGATATCCGATGAGTTGCTGAATCAAAAAGCGGGGTTTGGCACAACCAGGATGCGGCCTGTGTTTTCCATACTCAATCCTGTATTGACTTATACCCTGCCGGCTTATCAAACAGCCTGCGGCGGTATGGATATTATGGCCCATGTAATGGAACGGTATTTTTCGCCTACTGAAAACGTGGAGCTGACAGACCGTATGAGCGAGGGGATAATGAAAACCATCGTTAACCAAATCCCTATTGCGTTGAAAGAACCTCAAAACATCGCTGCCCGTGGGGAGATCATGTGGGCGGGTACCATTGGCCAATGTAATATTACAGGGACAGGGCGAGAGCAGGATTGGTTCAATCATGGGCTGGAGCATCAGCTCAGCGGTTACTATGATATTGCCCATGGGGCAGGGCTGGGCATTAGTTTTCCAGGGTGGATGGTCTATTTGGCAAACAAGCCCAGCTGTCAAAAAAAGCTGGCGCAGTTCGGGCAAAGGGTGTTTGATGTGGAAACGGGGGACACGCAGGAAATGGCGCTTGAAGGCGCAAGACGGCTGCGTGCGTTCATTGTCCACATAGGGCTTCCTGTGGCGCTAAAGCAAGTGAATATAGGCAGTGAGCATTTTATTGATATGGCAGATCGGTTAACGGATGGCGGGAAAACAACAAAAGGTACATTTTATCCGATGTCTAAAGAAGATATTGTTGCGCTGCTGACACAAATTGCACAATAATGTGTGGGATTCAAGGAGGGGAAATGGATATTTTTGTGTGCGTAAAGCAGGTGCCTGCTACCAGCAAAATGACGGTGGATGAAAAAACTGGCGTTCTTAAGCGCGATGGGGTGGAAAGCAAGATGAACCCTTATGATTTGTTTGCCCTTGAGACGGCATTGATATTTCGTGAACAATATGGTGCAAAGGTAACGGTTGGCACCATGGGACCGCCTCAGGCGCAGGAGATCATTTTGGAAGCGTATATGATGGGTGCGGATGAAGGGTATCTGTTTTCGGATAAGCGCTTAGGTGGAGCGGATGTTTTGGCAACCAGTTACGCGCTTAGCCAAGGGATTAAGGCCATCGGAGATTTTGATCTGATCCTTTGCGGCAAGCAAACCACGGATGGCGATACCGCCCAGGTGGGGCCGTCTATCGCGGAGCATATGCATATACCCCATGTAGCATGGGGCAGCCGCATTGAAAAGCAAGGCGAAGGGGTGCAGGTCGAGCAACAGCTCCAGGACACGGTGGAAACCGTCTGGATGCCGTTTCCTTGTCTTGTAACGGTTGAAAAGGATATCTGTGTGCCCCGGCTGCCATCATTAATGCTGTATAAGAGTGTGCGTCATAAGCCGGTAACCGTGCTGGGCCTTGAGCGGTTTATGGATCAACAGCCAGAACACTATGGGCTTATGGGCAGTCCAACCCAGGTGGAACGGATATTCCCGCCCGATGTGAATACACAGCAAAATGTCATCCGTGGTGAACAATGCGGCCAGCAGCTGTATGAGCTTCTCATCACCGAAAAGTTGATTTAAGGAGGTGCCGGCATGATACAGATTGCCATTTTGGAACGAAAATGTGATGGCTGTGGTATGTGCTTGAGCGCATGTCCTTTTGGGGCAATGGAGAAGGCGGAAGGAATTGCACACATAAACCAGGCATGCAAAGCTTGTGGTCTGTGTGTGAAGGCTTGCCCCCGAGGCGCTATTGTGCAGCTTGAAAACAGAACCTATGAGGTGGATAAGGCCAAGTGGCAAAACATCCTCGTTTTTGCCGAAACCTCAAAAGGACAGCTACATCCGGTTGGCCTTGAATTAATCGGTAAAGCGCACCAATTGGCTAGAAATGTGAATTTCAAGGTGCATGCGGTGGTGGTGGGCCATGAGGTGAACCATGGGGCTGAAGAATTGAGGCATTATGGCGTGGATACAGTGCATGTATACGAGGATGAAGCGTTTTCCTTCTTTCGGGCGGAAGCATTTGCCTGCTGCGTTGGGGAGCTAATCAAGCAAATAAAGCCATCTGTGGTTTTAGTTGGTGCGACATTGATCGGGCGCAGCCTTGCCCCACGGCTGGCAACCCATTTTCATACAGGCTTGACGGCAGACTGTACCGCCCTTGAAATGCGTGGGAATACGGATTTGGTCCAGATTCGTCCGGCATTTGGGGGCAATATTATGGCGCAGATCGTCACAGCTAACACAAGGCCGCAGTTTGCCACAGTGCGCTACCGGGTGATGGACGCGCCGGAAAGGAACCATGTGGCCAGTGGGCGTGTTTTGTATCATCAAACCCCTAAGGAGGCGGCCTGTTCACTTATCAGGCACGTTAAAACCCAGGCGGCTGCAAAAACTGCCAACATATCTGATGCCAAGGTGTTGGTGGTAGGAGGGCGTGGAATTAAGAAGGAAACGGATTTAGCTATGATTCAGGAGCTGGCCAAGCTGCTTGGAGGCGAATGGGCGGTGACAAGGCCCCTTGTGGAAAAAGGCTGGGCCAGCAATGCAAGGCAGGTGGGCTTGTCGGGGCGGACAGTGCGGCCAGGGCTGATCATTACCTGCGGCGTTAGTGGCGCCATTCAGTTTACCGCTTCCATGAACAGCTCGGAGCATATTGTGGCCATCAACACCTGTGAAGACGCGCCTATTTTTTCTGTGGCGCATACGGCGGTTTGCGGAGATTTGTATCAAGTTTTGCCTGAATTAACGGCCCTTATAAAGGAGACTAAAAATGAACGCATTTAAACCCATCGATGAAATGGATATGGCCTTTTTTTACGAATTAATGCCAGGGCGGGTATATGGGGGAAGCGGCATTAACGAAGATTACAGCCATGATGAAATGCTGGAATACGGCTGTTTTATGCCGGAGGTGCTTGCGCAAGCCCAGGAGCAGCACGAGATTTGCACTTTGCTGCGTTACTGCAACGAAAAAAACATTGCGGTTACACCCAGGGGCGCTGGAACGGGACTGTGCGGCGGTTGTGTGGCAGTGCATGGGGGCGTGGTACTCTCAACGGAGAAAATGAAACGGATTGTTGAAATAGATACAGTCAACATGACGGCCACCATTGAAGCAGGGGTGCTTTTATCGGAATTGGCAAAGGCACTTGAAAATACCGGCCTTTTCTATCCGCCGGATCCGGGGGAAAAAACAGCGACAGTTGGCGGAAACCTTATGACCAATGCAGGTGGTATGCGGGCGGTGCGTTATGGCGTGACCCGGGATTACATTTTGGGTATGGAAGTAGTGCTTGCAAATGGCAAGGCTCTGGCGCTGGGCGGGAAGAATGTAAAAAACAGCAGCGGATACAGCTTAATCGATTTGCTCATCGGCAGTGAGGGAACGCTGGCAGTATTAACGAAGCTGACAGTGAAGCTTATTCCCGAACCTAGAGCAAATGTAAGCTTGCTCATTCCTTTTAATGATCTTGATAAGTGCATCAAGGCAGTACCGCGCTTAATGGGCTGCGGCTATGAGCTAACGGCGGTGGAGTTTATGGAAAGAGCGGTCATACAATGCGCAGAAACGTATCTGGGTAAGCGCTTCCCAGATGTTACGGCGGATGCTTACTTGCTTTTAAGATTGGATGGGACGGATAAAGTAGCTTTAAAGCCTGCGCTGGACACCTTAACGGATTTGGCCATTGCCTGCGGCGCGAAGGATGTTTTTTTAGCGGATACCCAGGAGCGAAAGGAGAGCATCTGGGATGCGCGTGGGGCGTTTTTGGAGGCCATTAGCAGCGGCACCCCCAGCATGGATGAGTGCGATGTGGTGGTGCCTCGAGATCAAATCGCTGTTTTTGTTAGAAAGAGCCTTGAAATGGCTAAGGGGCTGGGCGTCCGGGTATGTTCCTTCGGGCACGCTGGGGACGGCAACTTGCATATGTATGTATGCCAAGACGCAATAGAGAAAAACCTTTGGGAAAAAGTCCGTTATGAAACGATGGCCGCCATGTATGCGCTGGCACGCACCCTTGGGGGTGAAGTGAGCGGCGAACATGGGATTGGGCATGCAAAACGTGCTTTTTTGGAGGAATCGGTCGGCAGTATGGCAATGCTGCTGATGCGTGGCATTAAGCAAGTGTTTGATCCCGCGGGAATCCTTAATCCCGGGAAAGTGATTTGATACATCGTTATAAACAGTTTATCTGCAGACGCTTTACGCAAAGCATAAAAAGTGATATTCTTACACGCGAATGCTTTTAATGAAAGGTGATTTTTGATGGCAATCGCGATATATGGCGCAGGCTCTTTGGGCATTGTGATGGGGGCATACTTATCCAAAGGGGGGATTAAGGCAGATTTAGTCAACCGCAATGCTGCTCAAGTGGCTGCGCTGAATGAAAAGGGCGCTAAGGTGGTGGGCAAGGCCCAGCTTACCGCGCCTGTACACGCCGTTCTCCCAGCGGAAATGATCGGTACCTATGATCTTATTTTTCTCACCACCAAGCAACAGCAAAACGAGGAAACCGCTACGTTCCTAAAGCCTTTTTTAGGGGAAAAGGGTGTGGTGGTCACCGTGCAAAATGGCCTTCCCGAAATGAAGCTGATGGCCATTTTGGGAGAAGACCGGGTTTTCGGCTGCACGGTGGAATGGGGAGCAACACTTCTCGCCCCAGGGGTGTCGGAATTGACAAGCGAGCCGGACAGCCTTTCCTTTGGCCTTGGCTGCTATGGCAAGGCTGACCCACAAAAACTCAATGAGATCAAAGCCGTGCTTGAAAAAATGTGCGCTGTGAATATTGAAGAAAACTTCATTGGCACCCGTTATGCCAAGCTCTTGATCAATGCCTCCTTTTCCGGCATGTCGGCAGTACTGGGCTGCACCTTCGGGGAAGCGGCGGGGGATAAGCGCTCCCGGAAGTACGTGCAGAGGATTATTAAAGAATGCATTGATGTGTGTGCCGCCTCCGATGTGACCATGCCCCCTGTCCAGGGCAAGGATATTGTAAAGCTCCTTAATTACAATGGTCCGCTTAGGAAGGCCATTTCCTCGCTGATTATCCCTATCGCGATTAAAAAGCATGCCAAGCTTAAGGCCAGCATGCTGCAAGATATTGAGAATGGCAAGAGCACCGAGGTGGACGATATCAACGGTGCCCTGGTGGCCCAGGGCAAGGGGGTAAAGGTTAAAACCCCCACCAATGAAGCGGTGGTTTCCATCATTCACCGTATTGAGATGGGTGAACTGAAGCCTTCCTTCGATAACCTGAAATACTTTGAAGCCTGACACAACAAGGGGCTGTCGCAGTAAGAAACAAGGAACGCCAAGAGCTCTGCCCTTGGAACCCGCAAAGGGATACATCCCTTTGATCCCATTATGGGATTTTTAAGGGTCAATTGACTCTTAAACTGGGTCTGGGACAGCGTCACGGCGTTTTTCCTTATTGCGACAGCCCCTTTTCTCATTCCATGAAATAGAGTGTACTATTGGTATGTTCAATACACAGAAACCCTGCTCTTACGCTGCTTATCGTTCTATCAATTTGCGTATATCATTCACCAGCGACGTAAAGCTGGGCGACGTTCGCATGGTCTCCTGAACTTTCTGGCAGCCGTTCAATACCGTGGAATGGTCCCGGCCTCCGAAGGCCTCACCAATTTTGGGCAGGCTTGTTCCCAGCATTTCCCTTGTTAAATACATGGCTACCTGGCGGGGAACCACCACTTCTCGGTTGCGGCGTGCGCCTACAATGTCCTCCATGGTAATGGAGTAATAGTTGGCTACCGCCTCCTGAATAGATTGGCAGGTGACGCGTTTGATTTCTTTCATGGCGAAGACCTCTTTAAGGGCCTCCTCCGCCAAAGCCAGGTTGATGGGTACGCCGCCATTCAATGCGGAATAAGCGCTCAGGCGGGTTAAGGAGCCTTCCAGTTCACGTATGTTGGAATCCACCCGTTCGGCGATCATGGTCAGCACATCGTCCCCTACCACCATATGCTCGGTTTCGGCCTTTTTGCGCAGGATGGCGATCCTGGTTTCAATGTCTGGCCGCTGAATATCGCAGGTAAGACCCCATTCAAAACGGCTGCGAAGCCGCTCTTCCAACCGGGCAATGTCTTTGGGGGGACGGTCGCTGGTCAGAACGATTTGCTTCCCGGCCGTGTATAAGGCGTTAAAGGTATGGAAAAACTCTTCTTGGGTGGAATCCCGCCCGGCAATAAACTGAATATCGTCTACCAGCAGAATGTCCGCGTTGCGGAATCGTTCACGAAATTCCGCGTTCTTGTTCTGCTGGATGGACTGAATCAAATCATTGGTAAAGTTTTCGCTGGTAATGTAGGCGACCTCCATAGTAGGGTAAAGCTGTTTGGCATAGTCCCCAATGGCATGCATCAAATGGGTTTTGCCTAAACCCACGCCGCCGTAAATGAACAAAGGGTTGTAGGCCTGGGCAGGCATTTCAGCCACAGCCAGTGAGGCTGCGTGGGCAAAGCGGTTGGCGCCGCCAACCACAAAGGTTTCGAAGGTATATTTAGGGTTTAAAGGCATAGAATGATCCTTTTTCCCGTTACGGACTGCGGTTTCCTTTTCGGCGCCGCCTGGCACATCAATTTCAGCTGTCATGGTATGGCCTGCCGCCTCTGTCAGGGCAGCATTCACCATGGTACGGTAAAAAGATACAAACATCTTCTCCCCAACCGCGTTGATCGCTTGCAAATACATCACATTGCCCTCCAGATTTAAAGGGGTCAATGTGGCGATCCACGAATTATAAGACAGCGAAGGTGTCTCTTCTTTTAGCAATGCACAGGCCTTTTCCCACAGTTCCGTCAAACTCATCCCATCCTCCGAATGTACCATTATACAAGCAATATACAAGTAATAACCCAATTAAAATGCCGATAAAAAAACACCGCCCATTCACGTAACCCTTTACCCACAGCAAAAGCCTGTGGATAACTCTTCGGCAGTGTCTACACATCATATCAAATCTGCCGAGATATTTCAAGATATCCCTTGTTTTCCCCTCATGCATGGATTGAAACCTGTTGATAACTTTTTTATCCACAGGTTGTGTCTCGTTTTTCCGGCACCTACAACAACTAGGTCAATAGGAACATCAATTTGTTTGTTTATTCATTTTTTACGCATAATCATGGATTTGCAACCATTTTTTGACTTAAAATTAATAGTTCCATAATATGTAAACCACAAGGGTTCCTTGCGTAAATTGTCGAATTAAGACCCAACAGCCTTTACAAAAGCAACGCAGAAGGGATGTGCAAATGTGGCCGCGCCCATCGAGGAACAAAATGTAAAAGCCGCACTACGTCCCTGGCTTGGCACAGCGCTGATCGAGAACACCTCCCTGGCCTTCGATGCCGCCAACATTCTGCGCAGCTATTCCCCCTACCGCCAATCTCTGGATGAACTGCGCGACACTCTGGATCAGTTTCTTTTCCGCGCCTTGCGCCAATACCTGGGTACTGCCATGAGCATTCGCCTGGACGATGGCCGCATTCACCGTGTTCTTGTTCGGGATATGGAACCCATGGCAGACGATCTCATGGGCGTTTTGTTCGATTCCCTGTCCGTCTATTCCGTCAACCTCCAACTGCTCAATGCCTATGCCCTCACCCACGAAAGCCTTTCCAGCATTCGCGTGCTTTACCAAAAATACCAGGCCATGATGACCCCCGAAGAACACCAAATGCTAGCCACCATCGTCAAGGAAATCTATCCCCAAGAGCGCTATGCCCACTGGCTTGAATAGCTATGAAATTAAATCCTTATTTTTCAATTTTACCCCTTGCTTTTTCCCTCAACCTTTGCTATACTACAAAGGCTGATTTTAAGCCATCAGCAATGTGGGCTCGTAGCTCAGCTGGATAGAGTGTTTGACTACGAATCAAAAGGTCGTGGGTTCGAATCCCGCCGGGCTCACCAAAGCAATATAATCCGAACCAATCAAAACAGTTAGTAGCTGTGGGCGATGGGTTCGGATTATTTGTTTATTTTGAGTATGAGTTTGGGCGGAATGGGGTTAGGCAGAAGGCGAAGAAACGGGCAAAGTAGAAATGACTATGTCCAAGGGGCGGTTACATCGTTACGATGTACCGCCCCTTTAATTTCGTAGTGGTAATGCTTATCACTTTAAGGATTGCTCCGTATGTACATATATGACTGTGGAGCCATTTTTATTCCAAACTCCGAAAGCAATCTTGGAGCACTATAACGTTTTACTTTTCCAAGAGCATACGCAACTGCAGTATCTCTGCCAAAATAGTACTTGTCAAAGAATTTTTTATCAATACCTGCAGCTGGCGCAGTTCTTTTCCATATAACTTGCGGTGTATCCTCTAGTATATCAGTGACCTCCACTTCGGCAACAATCTGCATTACGGGTGCCGTTGAGTAAATTACAATTGTATCAACATCTTCTTTGCATTTTATTTTTCGAAACTCAAAGCGCTTGGTTCCAGCTAAAATATTTTCGACATGTTCAGGGTTGATTGACATTAACACCTTACACATAGTGTAGTCCTCCTTCTTTATAGCGGAACATTGTCCCAATCATACGTTTTTTGCATTTTCATAACCCGTCGTATTGCAGCCTTTGCTGCGGGATTCATATCAAGATACTCTAATATGTCTGGCGCTATGCCCTTACGGGCTGCACCTGCCAAGTCATACATATCAGCAGCTTCCTTTGGCGAAAGCCCCATTTGCTCTGCCCAACAGCGCAACTTGGCTAAATCAGGAGGGTAGCGACGATCCTTTTCTATATCACAAATATACACTGTTGTGACATTAACTTTTTCTGCGAGATCCGCTTGACGAAGCGACTTGCTTTCTCGCAATATTCGCAGATAGGTCCCAAAGGTCATCTTTACACCACCCTTTAGCTACTTAGCTAATTAGCCATACAGCTAAGTATAATGCAAAAAAAGAAAAAAGGCAAGAAAAATGCCAACATTCAAACAGCATGAATGTTGGCAAAGATTTAAAGCTCACTAAGCAAAGTTTGAACATCCGATTCCATGTATTTCATCTCATGAATTATTAACGGACAATGCAATCGTCTTGCCGTTTTTGCTGCCAAACGATGTTCTTCTTCCATCATTGCGGTGATGCTCTCCAAGGAATAAGATTTACCATCGCGCCCAAATAAATGAGCCACGACACTTTGCGGCGACGCTTCAAGCAAAATAATTTTCTCAATCTGCAGCTTTTCAAATACATTATCGGGCAGCTTCTCTATCTCTCCGAGTTGATTTAATATACAAAAATGCCCCGCAAGAATGATTCTATCTGTTTTTTGAAGAATTGCCGCTATGCTGGTTTCAAGAATGTCTTGATTCTTATTTTTGTCTGAAACCGCCTTGTTCGTACCATACGTTTCTCCGTTTTCCTTGCTAATTAAATCACCAGCAGAAAAGCTTTCAACTCCCAAACGTGTTGTGAGAGCATGAGCAAGAGTGCTTTTACCAACACCGTAAATGCCCGCCAGAAAAATTGTCCCCATTTAGTCACCACCAAATATATTTGCAACATCAATTCCGCCTTTGAGCCAAATGGCATTGCATTGTTGCATCGAAAGCTGAACATCAGCAGGGTATTCGTTAGCTTTACTCCAGAGTTTATTTGTATCAAGCCAATCCATGTTTACATTATTACCTGATCCGAAATATCCACAATAAAGCAAACGAATAATCGTAATATTCCTGTCATCCCGGTATTTGATCATAAGGTCCTCTTTTGTAAAAACGGATTTATTACCTGCCATGGAACAAAACTGATCAAAACTGATAAGTGCACGGCCATTGCGCTTGACGGCCTCAATGGCGGTTGCTACACAGAAGGAGGTCACGCAAGATTTATATCGCTTTGTGCCACTAACGCCAGTATACTTCCGATAAATGAAAATAGGCTCCCCAACTTGGTAGTGCGCTTTCCATTGCTTTCCAATGTATACTTTTGTAATGCCGTTTGCAACATCCATATCAAGCTGCTCTTGTACTGTATTTTTAAGCTCAGAATATGGGAACAGTGTATCGTGATAATTGTCTTCAACGATAAGATAGCCACCCTTATTGAATTGGGGGGATATAAACGGAAATGCTTTATAGGGATCAGAGTAGTCGATTTTTGCACGACTGCGTATATAGACAAATTCGCCACGCGCGTTATATCCAGCCTTGATGAACCCAAACCCTTCCAACAAGCTGATTAGATCGGTATGCTTCGGAAATACTGTTACGTAAATTTCCGCCAATCTTGAACGTTGCCAATCCCATAAGACAAGTCCCATTGCCCCTTCACCAAGCCGTTGCCCTCTAAATCGTTCAGCCAAACGGAATGTACTAATTTTTAATCTAGGCAATGCAGGCAGGGATGCCTTTTCCACTAGCGATATTTCTTCGTTCTCTGGTTTGAGAGCAATGAATGCTCCTAGCCCATTTTCATCACTAAAAACCAATGCTTCCCTGTTTTGCTTGATGGCTTTTGGAAACCAGTCCGTATCAAATCCGGGATAGTCTTTTTTGAGCGAATCAAAAAAAGGATCGCTCAAATCAATTCGAGAAAAGGGTTTGTGTTCGAACTTTCCAGCCATATTTCACGCTCCTATGTTTTAGATGTATTTTCATATAACGCACTGACAGTAGCCGAATATCCAATTCTTACTAATGAGATTTTATCATTTCTTATAGACATTTTCAACCGTTATTCTAACTCGCTTCTTGCCATAATGACATAAAAAAGGAGGAACAGCAATGCTGCCCCTCCCCTTTGCACTTATCAGCTTAGCCTTGCTTTGGTCTTATTGTTTCCTCTTCCTGCTGACGCTTCCACTGGGCAAATTCTTTTTGCCCTTCCTCACTTTCAAAAAGAGCGAGGATATCAGGCATGATGCATCGAGCGATGGCTTCAATCTTGTATTGCGGAATATTGGTGTTGTTAATAAGTTTCTTTCGTCGTCCCATGGTGTGCCTCCGTGTATATGTAGTTTTCAAGGTTCAATGCCCGACATCGGGTGAGCTTTTATCGTATAAGCTGTCCCTCCTAAAGACGTTCCTGGGGCAAGTGCTTTTGCTTGGATGCTTTATACGCAGCTTTGTATTCCTCTAGGGTGCTTTGGTAAAAATCCCGGAGGAATGTGACTTCATTCTGAAGTTTTCCGGCTTCGAGCTGGGCGGCAACCCTGGGCTTGGCAGCGTCAAGCTGTTGTTCGTAGTCCGTGTTTTCTGTTTCCAGCGCGTTGATCTCTCGCTGATATTTGCGAAGATATGCTTCAAACTTTTCGTAGTTAGGAACAAACTTATCAAGCATAGCGGCAATTGTTTCTCGCTTTTTGCCTGCGTTCAGCGGATTGATAGAGCTGATCTCCGCTTGGATGCGTGCTGCTTGCTTGGAAAGGTTCACCCCTTGCTTGAACAGCCATGTGGGGATGTGCCGCCGTCCTGTTTCGCTGGCAGATTCGCCGCGATCAATATTAGGGAAACGCTTGACCATGTGCTTAAAGAAATCGTCTTGCCACTTAGTAAGCTGAACGCGATTTCCTATGATTTCTTTCGCTGACAAACGCCCATCTTTTGTGATGGGCGTAAAACATAGGTGCATACGTCCATGTTAAAGGTGATGAATACCATATTGGCGATTTCCCATGTACCTTGATCCACTACCACCTCGCCGAAGGCTATATGGCTTACGGTCAGTTCGCAGGAGCCGTCTGCCTTGCATTTGAGGGCGACATCCACATCCATGGGCAGCTCTGCGGGCATGACGGTAGCGCGATAAGCATACAGCTCGCTGCCGGTAGTAGCACTGAGCTCTAAGGTTTCATCGCCCTTTACGTAGGTGGCTGTCTGGCCGTTTTCGGAAATGGTCAAGGTAAACACGCCGTCTTCGCAGGTCAAGGTGAACACGCCGTCATTAAGCGTCCAAGTGCCTTCGTCCCATGCATTGGTGAAATCGTTAAAGCTGCGATCGTGGTACAAGGTTAAAGACGAACCGGTGTCATTCTCATAGTAGAAGGTCTGAACAGCGATGGGCATTTCTTCCACTTCGGCAACATAAACATAATCCGCTTTGTGCTCAAGGGTGATGTGGTTGGACATACCGCCTAAGGTAGCATCGCAAATGGTGTCGTTAGCATATGCCAATTCCTGTGTTGTACCGGTAGCATAGTTGGTTAGCACGATAACTTGCGTAGCAATAGCTTTTTCGCTATTCTCGTCAGCTGTCAGGGCATACTCCATTTCCTTATCGATAACAACATAGTTGCCGGCTTCGGTCATGCCGCCGCCAAAGAACTTGCCATAGTAGCTGCCATCTTCATTAAAACGGAAGAAGCAAGGCAGGCCGCCTGTTTGGTCGCCCTGATAGAAGTAGTAGCCATCGGTGAGGGCACCTTCCGCTAAACCGGTTAGGGGCAACATGGCACAAAAAAGGATTGTGCACAATACCAGGGCTAAGGTTTTCCGTGTGAGGTTTTTCATTGTATTCGCTCCTTGTAAATTATTTTCAGCGCATCCGCGCCAATACCCTTTATTTTACGACAACCCGTACCCGACAAAGGTTTTTTGTTTGCGTAAAAATATCGCTTGCATCTGCGTTTCGTTGGGCTTTGATACGCACAACGGGGAAATAAGTACCTGGCTTTGTGTAAGTGTAATCAGCTTCCACGGTGGCTTTTGTCTTTTCCGTGTTTGAAATGGTAAAGCCGCTCTGAATGGAATAGCCCTGTTGCTCATCGAAATTCCATTCAATACTGACCAGTTTCCCCACCGTGGTTTCTGCTGTGGCAATAAAGTGTGCAGTTTCACCGGTATTGACTATTGCAGCTTCGCCGCCATTTACGGTTAAATGCGCTACTGGCTGAATCCCCTTGCGATGCGCAGCTGTTTCGGGGATAGACACTTGCCCATCCATAACCGTGTAGCTGCTGGTAGGCGCAGGAGCAATGTCACGCTCTACCCAATCGGCCAAGTCCAGCAAGGCTTGATGCAAGCTGCCAAGGTAGCTGATCAGGTGCGTTTCATCTATGGTTGCGGGTTGATCGTCGTGCAGGGCATGATCCATATACCATAGACGAAAATGTTCTTCTTCTTTATCCCCGAAGTTATCCTTTACCCTTTGGCGATACCAATCCGCTTGCCATGGGAAAGCACTTTCATCCATAAGGGCAGCCACTACGATCATTTTACCGTTAAAGCAGCCTGTTTGCAGGGAACCGCAGCCACCGGCGCAGATCATGGGTCCTACCAGCATTGGCAATCAGCGGTCTTGGCCTGATCATCGGTTTTCCAATCACCGTGATTTTCGCCCTATTACTAAATGAGGTTACCAACAAAGCTTTCAAGAGATCAATTCAAACAATTAGTTACATGCCATACTTCGTGTCGATGGTTATTATTTGTGGTCTAATCATCGACTTTGTATCCAGCAATGGTATCATTACCGATTTGCTCGTCAATCTAACCGGAATGCAAAGGGCAAACTTGTTGTCCAAACCTCAATACTTTTGGGGAATATATGTCGCTTCCGATATATGGCAAGGCACCGGTTATGGTGCGATCATATATTTGGCAGCGATAACAAATGTGAACCCTGAACTACACGAGGCTGCTGCTATTGATGGCGCAACACGTTTGCAACGCGTTATCCACGTTACTCTTCCTGCTCTTTTACCCATGGTCGTTACAATGCTGATCCTTCGTTGCGGTACGATTATGACCGTGGGATTTGAAAAAGTGCTTCTGTTATACAACCCCAGCATATATGATACAGCTGATGTTATCTCTACCCATGTACAACGTATGGGTTTGATTCGTCAACAGTATGGATATGCCACAGCCGTGGGTTTGTTTAATTCGATTGTAAGCACTATCTTACTATTAACGTCAAATGCTTTGAGCAGTAAATATGCAGGTCAAAGCTTGATTTAGATAAGGAGGAAGAGGAATAATGGTTGAGAAATCTACAACAAGCCGAAAAATATTTGTCGTCTTTAACACGTTGTTCATGATCGGCTTCGCTTTTATCTGTTTCGCACCGCTATTGCATGTCATTATGGCATCCATCAGCGAACCACGTCTATTAATGCAAAACAATAAACTGCTCCTATGGCCGTTAGGGAAGGCTACTCTCAGGGGTTATGGACTTGTACTCAATAGCAAAAACATCATCAATGGGTACATTAACACTATCTTTTATGTTGTTTCCTCGACGTTTCTAGGCTTGATCCTTACGCTCATTTCCGGTTTTCTGCTTAGCCGTAAGGATTTTCGGATCAGCAAATTCTTAACCGTCATGATTTTGTTTACCATGATGTTCAATGGCGGCATGATTCCAACTTACATGGTCGTAAAGGGACTTCATTGGATTAACACGCCGTTTGCGGTTATCATTCCTGGAGTAATCAACGCGTTCTTTATTCTAATCATGAAATCTACTATAGAACAGCTGCCTGCCAGCTATGAAGAAGCAGCCATGTTGGAAGGCGCATCACAACTGCGCATTTTGTTTTCAATCATTGTACCGCTTGTAAAATCATTTCTTGCAGTTGTAATCATTTTCACAGCTGTTCTTCAGTGGAACTCCTGGTTCCAGGCTTCTATTTACTTGACTAATAGCCGGGATCTTTGGCCGCTACAGCTTATTATGCGAGAAATACTGGTGCAAAATGACATTACTACAACCTTGACTGGTTCTGAGGCTAATCTTCAAACCGACCTTTTCCGAAACCTAGTGAAGTATAGCTCTGTAGTCGTTTCAACACTTCCCATCTTGTGTATCTACCCCTTCTGCCAAAAGTATTTTGTGCAAGGGGTTACGCTTGGGGGCGTTAAAGGTTAAGTCAATTAGGATGATAAAGTACATAAATAGACCGGGCACCAAATCTAAAATGCAGATTAGGTGCCCGGTTATTGTTTTACGTTTATTTTGGGATGTACTCAATCCTAATATCACCTATAATCCCAGTTGGGCTAAGTGGAGCAGGAGGATTCATACATGATATGTCTATCCCCTGAGATATGAGCTTTCTTTCCAGTGTCGTTGCCACCTCAACCGATATGTGGTTGACACCCTCTTGAAGCAAACACCCGATATCGATTCGAAAAGGAGGGGCAACTATATGACCTGCACATTTGGCACAAAGCTTAAAGTTTTTGATGCAGTAATCCCCCATTCTGTCCGGGCTGCCGAAATCAGTGCAGAGGGAAAAAGCATTTTTGCCCATGACCCAAAAGGAAAAGTGGCGGCAGCTTATGAAGCACTGACAAAGGAGGTGCTCAGCATTGGCAAGCAGCGCGCAAAAAATAAAGCTGACCTCGGTCGATGACCTGTTTTCCACAGAAGAAAGCCGTGCCGACGCCATGCGGGAAAAGATCGTCGATATTCCGCTGACGGAGCTATTTCCCTTCAAAGATCACCCTTTTAAGGTTGTAGATGATGAACGGATGCAGGATACGGCTGAAAGCATTAAGGAATATGGCGTGTTGGTTCCTGCTATTGCGCGGCCAAGGGAAGATGGCGGCTATGAGTTGGTGGCAGGCCACAGGCGGAAGCGTGGCTGTGAACTGGCAGGGCTGGATACAATGCCTGTTATCGTTCGCAATTTGGATGATGATGCCGCCACAATTATCATGGTTGACAGTAATATTCAGCGTGAGAATATCCTTCCCAGCGAGAGAGCTTTTGCCTACAAAATGAAGTTGGAAGCCATAAAACATCAAGGAAATCGGGCAGATTTAACTTCGTCCCAAATTGGGACGAAGTTGATAAGAGCAGATGAAATGCTTGCTGAACAATCAGGAACGAGCCGGAATCAAGTACAGCGTTTTATCCGTCTGACAGAACTCGTAGCACCTCTTTTGGACATGGTGGATGAACGAAAAGTTGGCTTCAATCCTGCGGTTGAGCTGTCTTTCCTAAAGCCAGACGAGCAGCTCATGTTATTAGACACGATAGAAAGCGAACAAGCTATGCCCTCGGTATCTCAAGCCCAGCGGCTAAAGAAATTCAGTCAGGAAGGGCGGCTCAATGAGGACAGCATGCTGGCCATCATGTCAGAGGAGAAGAAAGGAGAACTGGAAAAGGTAACGCTATCGGGCGATCAGCTTCGCAAATATTTCCCGAAATCTTATACCTCCCAGCAGATGCAACAAACCATCATCAAACTACTTGAAAACTGGCACAAAAAACGCGAAAGGGAACAAGAAAGGTGAATACGACAAGGCTTGGGACGCACTCAAATGAGCGCGTCCATTTTGATTCTCAGGATTATTATCATGCGGTTAGTCTGTCGGGGGGAAAAGATTCTACTGCCATGTTACTACTTATGATCGAGCGTGGTATGCCGATTGATGTGGTATTGTACGCAGATACGGGCATGGAGTTCCCGGAAATGTATGAGCATTTGCGAAAGCTGGACAAATATCTTTTCCAGGAGCGCGGTCTTCATATCACAACGTTGCGTCATCCAAAAGGGTTTGAGTGGATGATGTTTGAGGAACCAAAGCAGAAGGCATCCGCCATCGAAAACCGCCTGCAGCTTGGCATTCCGCCATATGGCAATGGTTGGCCGGGAATCCGTGTCCGCTGGTGTACAGGCCAGCTAAAAACCCATCTGATTAATAAAACCGTCAACAAATTGAAAAGGACGAGGAACGCCATCCATTACGTGGGCATCGCAGCAGATGAAGCACACCGTTGTAAGGGAGAGTATTATCCCCTGGTAGACTGGGGCATTACGGAAGCCGCGGCACTACAAATATGTTATGACCATGGTTTTGACTTTGGCGGGCTATATAAGGTGTATCATCGTGCGTCCTGCTGGTGTTGTCCTTTCCAACGCATTGATGAATTACGCAAGCTACGCATCCATCATCCTGACTTGTGGCAGCGACTGCTCGAATTGGACAAGCGTGCCATTGCTCAATTCGGAAGAAGCCCGTTAGGTCAATTTCGGCAACACTGGTCCGTGGAATCACTGGACAACCGATTTCGTATCGAAAGGATCATTCCCCTGAGGCTAGGCAGCGATTAATCCATCATTTCAACATAACGAAGGAGGCGCTAAACATGGCCGTTTTTCGCATAGAAAAAACCAAGGATTATACGGTGATGGCCAATCACCACCTCAAAAATAAAAAACTTACGCTCAAAGCAAAAGGGTTGCTTTCCATGATTCTTTCCCTCCCGGACGAATGGAATTTTACCACACGAGGCTTGGCTGCCATCTCCATGGAGGGGGTAG
This sequence comes from Eubacteriales bacterium, assembly GCA_031556065.1. Lineage (GTDB taxonomy): Bacteria > Bacillota > Clostridia > Christensenellales > Aristaeellaceae > JAVBTR01. Next base: position 68,557 of record JAVBTR010000036.1, read on the forward strand.
ACAGCATTGGCAGTGCGCTTAAGGAGCTTGAGATGGCAGGATATATTGTGCGTAATCGGCTCAGGGACGAAAAAGGACGCATCACAGATACCGAATATGTGATCTATGAAACGCCTGAACGTGCGCCGCATCCTGCATTACCTGATCAGGGAAAATCGCATACGGCTTCACCAGATACGGAAAACCCGGATATGGATAATCAATATCCGGCATTACCGGGTACGGAAAACCCCGCACAATTAAATACTAATAGATCAAACCCTAATCAAGGTATTACTGAAAAATTAATAACGCAGGGAAACAATCCTTATCAATCAAATCCTTATCAATCAAAAAAGGACAGCGGTGAAAATGAGTATACGAACGTTGCTCAGATCCGGGAGCAGGTGCGGACCTGTATCTGCTACGAGTGCATTGCTGATTCTTCCAACCGTGAGCGCTTAGATGACATCGTTGAACTGATTGTTGAAACGCTGTGCTGTGAAAAGCCCTATATCACAGTGTCGGGCATCGATTATCCTGCGGCCTTGGTGAAGGAGCGGCTCATGCAGATCAACAGCCTGCATATCGAGTATGTCTTTAGCTGCATCGAAAAACGCAGCAATGAGATTCGTAATATCAAGCGTTATCTGCTGGCCACGCTTTTTAATGCTCCTGTAACGATGACCAGCTACTATGAGGCTGAGGAGCGGAAGAACAGGTGGAGCGATGTGTAAGTGCATAATCGTACCATGACACCATTTGCAAATTGCGATGGTGTTTTTTATTACAGAATTTCAAGGAGGGAAGTCCATGGACTGGCCAAAGGAGAAGCGGCGCATGATTCGGGTGATCGTAATGTTGCTTGTGGGCATCACAGCAATCATGGTGCCGGTGTTAATGCAAGATTACCAAGCCAACCGGGATGCTGAGGAATATGCAGCTTTGGTTCAGGTGTATCAACCGGAGCAAGCGGATGAGCTGGCAGATGAAACCCTTGTACCAGATGGGAACGATGAAGCACCCCAGCTGCCATCGCCAGGAGGCGGCACATCAGGGCCAAACTTCGCGGCGTTACAGGCTACCAACAAGGATTTTATAGCATGGCTAAAAATACCGGGCACAAAGATTATCTACCCTGTGGTACTGACGGATAAGGTGGAGTACTACCTCACCCACACCTTTGCCGGCAAAGAGAGCAAGATCGGAACTTTGTTTTCGCTGGGCAAAACGGATTATAAAACACCCAGCCAAAACATTGCCATCTATGGGCACAACATCAGGGGCAGCGGACAAAACATGTTCCAGCCGCTTATCTCGTACAAGAAAAAGGGTTTCTGGGAAAACCACAGCCAAATCAGTTTCAACACGCTCTATCACAATGGCACTTATCAGGTATTCGCAGTTATCAACATAAAAAAGGGCGATTGGGACCCATCTACTGTGGATTTCGCCGATAAAGCCGCCTTCGTAGGTTTTGTAGATCGAGCCGTATCGCAATCCCTGTTTGATACAGGAGTGAAAGTCAAAGCTTCGGATGAAATTCTGACGCTTATTACCTGTGATCGCAGCTATTACGGGGCCGATGGGCGGCTTGTGGTAATGGCTGTTAAGCAATAACGACAATTTCAAAAAGGAGATCATGAGAATGCGACAGATAATGAAAAACAGAAGGTTCCCGGCACTGCTGATGGCATTGGTTATGCTGGTATCGGCCTTGCCCACATTCACCTTTGCGGAGGCTGAAACCCCTGTGCCTGAAGCGGTGATCGAGCAACCCACGGATTTGGATGTCTTGGTTTCCGATATGGCCGAACTCAATGAGTCTTTAGAAACAGAATCGCCCAATGAAGATGATGTAGCGGAGGTTTTGGAAGATGAAACGCCTGCCGATATGGTAGCAGATGCTAATTCTGAGCCTATGCCTGCCGATGAAAACCCATCCGATACACCTGATAAAAGCAGCGTTAGCCTTAAAAGCGTCATTGAGGACCAAGGCCATGCCTACGTCCTGACGGCACGGGCTGTCAAAGCATACGCTTCGCCCAATATGGCGCAGAAAGACCATATCCTTACCATCACCCAAACGGGTGCTGTACTGCTGGCAACGGAATATTTCCAGCAAGAGCATGGGAACTATGTTAAGGTATGGTTCGTATTTGAAGGCGAAGCCATATCGGCCTATATTCCTGAAAAGGCGCTTACTGACAGGATTCTGTCAGATGAAGAAGCCTTAGCTGATTCAAACAGTTCCACGGTGATATCTGTTTCAGGAGGTGACTGGCCTATCTTTAACGTTGTTGGCGAAAAGCCCGTTGCTGAAGCGGATTTCCCGACAGAAGAAGATACTTCCAGCGAATCAACCCCGGAACCCTTGGAGGATGAGTTGCTTCAACCAGATGAACCTGCTCCAACTGATCTGTCCATCAGTGAAGAACCTTGGGTAGCCCCCACGGAAAATAGACAAGAACTCATTGAATGGGTTCCGCTTGAAGATGAACCCACAATCGTCGAACCTATGGAAGCGGAACTGCCTGCTGCACAAGCGGGAGATTTTGTGTCTATCACGACCCAAACCAGAGCCTTTCTTGGGATCGATGAAACCGCTACAGCTGACTATGAAGGCAATCTCAACCTTGGCATGTTTGTCAAAGCGGCGACCGTACAGGTCGAAGCCATTGAGCAGGATGCCCTTGGCCGTTATTGGTGCATGGTGCGCTATATGTATGGCGACGACTATGCAGATGGTACGCTCAAATGGACGGAATATGGCAATATCTATGTGCTGGCTTATGAAACAGAGAGCACCGAAAATCAAACGTTTGGTGTGACAGACTTTGCTTTTTCCACACGCCCCTCTTCAAAGCTCTTGACGGCTACGCCCATGAGTGGTTTCAGTTTGAAAGCGATCAACGCTCCAATTGGCACTTTTAAAGATGGGCAAAAAAACATTCATGGCAGCTCCGGTAAGGACAGCGATTATAAGCAGATCGCAACCGCTCCGGGTCATGGTACGGTATACGCCACGCCTCATTATTTAGACGGGTTTACGGTTTTCTGTTTGGAGCACACCATGCCGGGGCCTGGAGAAAACATTTCAGGCGGCGGCAAACAGCCCACTGGCCCCTACATGATTGTGGATATGAACAGCTATGCCAACGGAACCTCCAGCACAAAATACAAAGCATCCACCATGCACGCCATCGCTTGGGTGCTGCGCCATACTTATCCCTTTATGGCACTTAATCGCAACGATGCAGACAATGAAACCTGGTCGCGTGTGGCGGGGCAGTTTGCGATCCGCGAAGTCATCAAGCAAATGGAGGGCGCAAAATACGTCCGTGACTACTGGGATATGGACAACTTCTATGTTGCCAGCGGACAAGCCCCCTCTGTGTACCTGACATATGCCCGCTGGCTGGCCGAAAATGGTATCGCACACGGTAAAATCACTGGCAAAATCACTGTTTCTAACAAGTCTGTGACCTATGCGAATGGCACCTATAAAGGCACCGTGACGCTTTCGACAGATGCAGACCTGATCCGTATCAGTAAATCGGCAGGCACCATCACAGGCAATACCGCAGGGAACGATAACACTTATTATTATCTCAAGAGCGGCGATACCATCACCGTTTCGTTCACCACTAACGGCCACACCATCGTTGCGGAATCTGTATCTTCGGATGAAGAAGAAGCCAGTTTCCTGGTAGGTGTGCCAACTGCCGCGATTCAGGATGTGCTTATCCCGGTTGAAGGGTATCCATATAAATTGCAGGATGCTTCCATCAGCTTTGAAATCCTGTACGGCGATTTATCCGTCACCAAGCGCCGCGACCGGGGCGATGAACGTGCGCTTGCCAATACCCAGTTCCAGCTATATGACAGCAATGGCGTTAAGGTTGGCACTGTAGTGACAACCAATGCCAATGGTGTAGCTGCTTGGACGCATCTGGAATATGGTGTGTACTTCGTCGCTGAGGTGGCCGCACCTGTGGGTTATCAGGCAGATACCTCCTGGCTGCGTGTGGAAATCAATGCAAGCGCAGTTTCGGCCACCTTTAAGGATGCGCCTATATTCGGTTCCATCCGAATCATTAAGAAGGCCAGTGGAAAAGAAATCCCCATTGTTGGGGCGAAGTACGAGCTGGTCACAAAATCAGGCAATGGATACATCAGGGCGAAAAGCGTCGTAGATGGCTCCGAACTGCCTGTTCTGACCACGGATGCCAATGGCATCATTACCTGGAGCAATGTGGTGGAGTACGGCGAGTATTATATCCACGAAGTCGAAGCCCCCCAGGGATATCAGCTGGATAATAACTATTTCTCCGTTTCTCTGTATGCACAAGGCGTGGTTAAGGATTCAAACGTCAGGGACGCTGTGATTACAGGGCAAATCCGCATCGTGAAGAAAGACCAGTTGACCAAAGCTCCCCTGGCTGGTGTGGAGTTTACCATAACCCGCCTTTCCGCGCCTGCTTCCCATAACGGCGCTGGCGTAGGGGAAGTGGTTGCAACCATTACTACGGACGCAAATGGTGTGGCAACGACAAGCTGGCTTGAGTGGGGAAAATACAAAGTTGAGGAATCCAAAGTGCCTGCTCATTATGTGGACAGCCATTTCTCCACGGAAATCGAAGCCTATGAACATGGCAAGACCTACACCATTGAGGTGGAAAATGAACCGACCAAGGGCTATATTCAGATAAGCAAAACAGATCGACTGGATCGCACTCCCATTGCGGGTGTTCAGTTCGACATTTACTATGCAGATGAATATGGCTCCGGGCTGGCTGGCACAATGACCACAAATAAAGAAGGTGTAGCCATTTCCCCTGCTCTTCGTAAGGGGAAATACATTGTCAAAGAGCATGCTGACCCAACCGGGTATGTTACAGAATTGGTCGAGTTGAACGCTACGATCAAGTCTGATGAAACCACCTATTTGAGCGCAACAAATCAGCCCATCCAAGGCAGAATCCAGATCGTTAAGAAGGACGAGCTGACGCAGGAAGCCTTAGCCGAGGCGGAGTTCACCATTACCCGTGTCAGCGGCTTGCCCTCCCATAAGGGAAGTAATAACGGCGAAGTGGTGGCTGTTATTACTACGGATGCCTATGGCGTTGCTATATCGCCTCTTTTGACCTGGGGCGTATACCGCATCACTGAAACCAAGGTGCCTGAGCATTACGTTGACAACTCCTTCTCAGTCGAAGTCACTATCCAGGATGAGAACCTGAAAACCTATGAAATAGGAGTGACAAATGAACCCACCAAAGGCTGGCTGCGGTTGACTAAAATGGACCGCCAGAACGGGAATCCAATTGAGGGTGTACAATTTGACATCTTCTATAACGATCAGTACGGCGAAGGGCTGGCGGGCACCATGACTACTAATAATGAAGGCATCGCCATATCTGAATCGCTCCGCAAGGGCAAGTACATCGTTCGGGAGCACGGTGAAACAGCTGGCTACCTTTTTGAAGAAATCGTTATGGATGCTACGGTGAAGTCAGACGAAACTACAGAGCTGCAAGCCACCAACCGCCATGTGACGGTTCGTCTGAAATTGTATAAGCGTGATGTGGACGAATACAAAGGCGATAACCCTAACGCGGCTGCCAATGCGAAACCCAATAAGACCCTCCCCAAACCCGCCAATATCAGCGCTCCTGCCATGCGTGGCGACGGTATCTTGACAGGTGCAGAGTTCCAAGTACTGGCAGGCGAGGATATTAAGGACAGGCAGGGTAATGTAGTCTATGCCAAGGGTGCGGTCGTAGTGAAGTCCATTAAGACCGAGGGCGAAGATGCTTCCATCACCACGGATGAGTTATGGCCGGGGTTGTATGAAATCGTTGAACTAAACCCGCCTATTGGCTATCAGCCCAGCACTTCATCCATCTTTGTGGATGCACGCAGTGCGGCAACCCAGTCCACAGAAGCGGTTATCACCTATGAAGGGCTGAAAACCAATGAAATCAGCTATGGCGTATATGCGCTGATTAAGTTCATGGGCGACAACGAAATCCATGATGATGCTGGTATCCTTGAAACTCCTGAAAAAGGCGCGGAGTTTCAAATTTACCTCAAAAGTGCTGGCAGCTATGAAAATGCCCGTAAGTTTGAGCGTGATTACCTGACGACCAATGAGTACGGCTATACAGTCACCAAACCTCTACCCTATGGCTTGTACGTTTTGGAGCAGGTTAAGGGTAAAGACGGGTATGCCATCAAAAGCCCTTTCACCATTTTCATTAAGGGTACAGAGGACCCTGCAAACCCACCCATTCTCATTATCAATAATGAGGCCATCCGCTTTCGCCTCAAGTTCATCAAGGTAGATGCCGAAACAGGAAACACCATCGCCGTTGCCAATACAGCATTTAAGCTCAAAGATGCCGATGGTAACTATGTGACACAAACCGTTCATTACCCCAAGCAAACCACCATCGACACCTTTTACACCGACGAATCAGGCGAAGTAACCCTCCCCGAAACTGTCACTTATGGCATGTACTTCATCGAAGAATTTACCTCTCCTGATGGCTATCTGATTCAAACGGAGGATCTCGGTATATTTGTGGGCAATGATTCCATGAATGAACCCGGCGAGGCTTATCTGTTGGAGATCAGGATTCCCAACGAACCTGTAAAAGGCAGAATCGTCTTGGACAAGAAAGGGTTGCAGCTTACTGGCTTTGAAACGCTGACCGATACCTACGGAAACGAGTATCAGCAGCCGATCTTTGAGGAAAAATATCTGGAAGGCGCTGTGTTTGATATTTACGCCTCCGAGGACATCATCGGCAAGGATGGCACCTGCTGGTATCGGGAGCATGAATACGTGGATACCATTGTCACGACCGCATCTGGGTCAGATGCTTCCAAGGAGCTGCCGTTGGGCAAATACTTCCTGCTGGAAACCAGCGCGCCGGAAGGATACGTCTTTGCAGATACTTGGTATGAAGCCAATTTGGTCTTTGCGGACAACCATACAGCGGTTGTAGAAACCAGGATAGCAGTTGGGAACGATTACCTGCCCATTGAAGTAGAGCTGCGTAAGGTGAAAGAGATTACTCAGACCGTCCGTACCAATGATGGCACAGTCAAGCAGATCATCACCAATGCTCCTGGTATGGGCTTTGTGTTCGGTCTATATAACAATGCGGATATTCGTTACGATGGCGGCACCCTCATGGCAGATTCCATGGTTGCCACAGGTGTGACTGATGAAAATGGCAAGCTCACTTTTTCCGGCTATTACCCTCATGGGGAATACTATGTCAAGGAAATCTCTTGCCCCAAAGGATGGAAACTGAACTCGGAGCACTTTGAGGTAAGCCTTACCCCAGACATAATGGATGAGGATGACCATATCATCCGTGTCAGCTTGCAAAAGCCCATCCAAAATGAACTGGTTTACACTCCCATCACCCTGACTAAGAAGGAAATCACGGGCGAAGAAACACTTCCTGATACACGCATTGAGGTCAAAAATGAAGCGGGTGAGGTAATCTTCCGTGCCTATACGGACGAAAACGGCCAGCTTCCCAACATTCCCTTAACCCCCGGCAACTACACTTTCCGTGAAGTTTATGCCCCTGAGGGATATTCACTAAGCGAAGCCATCATGGCTTTTTCCGTGGATGAGAAAGGAAATGTCATAGGGGATACCACCATTCGGGACGACTTCACGCGCTTTTCCCTGCTTAAGCTGGATGAGAATGATCAACCCCTTGCAGGTGTTCTCTTTAGCCTCAAAAAGGCCGACCATTCAAAGCTGTTTGCAGCGGTATCCGATGAAAACGGGTTGGTGACCTTTGAGAAGACTCCTTATGGCACCTATGTCATTGAAGAAATGAAGCCGCTTCCCGGTTATCTCAAAAGCGATACCCGTATTGAAGTCACTGTGGATGGCACGTTCATCAATCCTTCTGAGCCAATAGAAACCGTCACCAACTGCCCTAATGAGATCATCATTAAAAAGGTAGATCAGGATGGGCTGCCTCTGGCAGGCGCAACCTTCGCCCTCATCAATACAGAGGGTGAACAGGTAATGACTGCTGTTTCTGATGAAGCTGGTATTGTAAGGTTCACCAAGATTCCGTATGGGCTTTATACGATTCAAGAGATTGAAGCTCCGGCAGGGTATCTTTTGAACACAAAGCCTGTTGAACTGTCCCTTTTTGAAACGTACACTTTCACGGCAGAACCCATCGCGACGATAACGAACCAACTAAAACGTATCCAATTCATTAAGGTGGATACATCAGGCAAGCTCCTTTCCGGTGTGGAATTTAGCCTGATCGATGCCCAAACCAACGAAGTGGTAGAGGTCATGACCAGCAATGAAAAGGGCGAGTTCATCTTTACCCAATTTGAGTATGGTGATTGGATCGTCCGTGAAACAGCGGTTCCCGAAGGGTTCAATGCCATGGAGGATATCACTTTTCATGTAGATGGAAACTGGACAGAGCCTGCTCCCATCACCTGCGTGAACATCCCCAATCATTACGAGTTTGTCAAAACGGATAACAAGGGTAATCCGCTGGCAGGGGTCAAATTCACACTGGAAGATGCAGAAGGTAATATCATTCGCAACCTGGTTTCAGGCAAAGATGGTATTGTTCATGTGATAGACCTTGCTCCCGGTACCTACATCATCCGTGAAATCGAAACGCTGGAAGGGTATACCCGCACCGATGAAACCATTAAGGTAGTCATTGACGAACACTACATTGTGCCTACAGAAATGTACCGCCTAGTCAACTACCCCAACATTCAAACAGGCGTTGATTTTGAGATGACACCAATCATGTGGGGAGGAACTACCCTGTTGTTGGCTGGCATCATGTTGTACTTGGTATATTACGTAAAAGGAAGCAAAAAGAATAACAAGAAGAACCGTTACGAGAAATGATCCAACTGTAAGAACTTAAAGAGTATGGAAAAGCGCCGCAGATTTCCTACGGCGCTTCTCCCTATTCATACGATGTAGTTGTATACTGTTGCTTAGGACTTCTTGGCTTTTCCGGCACAGAAAGGGTGATCAGCCCCTGCTCAACCAGCGGCGCGACATGGGTCGTAACAGCATATGCAACTGATTTGATCCCCAAAAAATTCGCGATCTCTTGCCGGGTACGAGGTGTTTTGCAGAATTGCAATAACTTTTCTGCTCCAATGCTGGGTGTTTCCGCTTTTGCCTTTAGTGTCTTGCGGAAGCAAACCAGAAAACCGCCTCTTTCTTCTTTGAACTCAGGTGCCGGCATTCTTGCTTGTTGCAACTCGCGGCGCATAGTTGGAATACCTGAATAGCGGTTTTCCGTTTCGTTTAAAACCTCCATGGCCACAGCCAGCACAGGATTACGCGTATCAGGCTGCATCTTGCCTAGTTGGTCGATCGTCAATCTGCCGTATAATCCGCCGGGGCTTTTTATCTCAAGGCGATCTTCAAACAAGAGTATCTGGATCGGCATACCTTCGGTGTGAATGCTGTAGTCACGGTGCACCAGTGCATTTAACACCGCCTCGCGAACAGCAGCTACGGGATAATCGCTTCGGTCGCTCCGTTTTCCTGTGTCCGGGTCAATGATGGTTTTGTTGCGTGTGTTCTTTTTGACAAATGTCAGAGCATCCTCGAGCATTTGGATAAGCGTTCCCTCAATGCGCTGGTTATCTAAAAACCGCTCGCCTTCTGTGCCGAGCTGTCCGATCTGAGTACCCGGCACGGAGATCGCTGTGATACATAGCTGCGGAAAGTATGCCTGCGGATAGGGACTAAAGAGTAAGACAGCGGCCAATGTCGGCGTTCCATTCTTAGTCATGCTCATTAATTCGTAGATATGTTCTGCATCCAGCTTAGCCAGATTGGGGCGCTCGGATTTCAGTTTCCATAGGTATTGTTCCAAGAGCGCCTTATCCAACACCTGTAAGCTTGCGCGTTCTACCGGACGGACATCATCTTGGTATTTACGACGAAATGCCTCGTAACTGTATATCTCATACTCCGTCATCGGTTCGTCTGCATCACCCACGCGGACATAAGAGCCTTTCAATCGGCCTTTTCCGGTGTAAAAGCAGGGGCGATCCGGGACATCGATCCCTGGAATTTCCGCAGCAACAAAAACCTTATCGTCTTTAGACAGTGTTGTGAAAACCGGGCGCACGATCGGAGTCATTTGGTTACACTGCTCCGTCACGTGTTTCATCAGATCCTGTGCATCATATACGCCAACCTCTGCAAAGCTTTGTTGTTCGTCTATGCCAAACAGGATCGTTCCACCATCGTCTTGGTTTGAAAAACTGGATAGTGTGTCATATAACCGGTTGGGGCAGCCACCGGCGGCAGCTTTTAGTTCCAATGTTTGTGTTTCAGCCCGTAACCGTTGCACCTGATTCAACATCTCTTCCAATTCAAGCAGCGTCATGTTTGCACCTCGTTTCTCAAATGAAAGTCAAAACAGCTCATTTAAAATTTCACTTTTTCGTTTCTGTTTTTGACTTACTTGATTATAAGTCAAATTATTTGACTTTGCAAGTGAAGATATATGCAACAACTCAAATTATGTTTGACAAAATGATATTTGAGGAAAAGTGTATGAAGCGAGAGATAAACAAGTAAAGAAGCATATTTTCACACACAAAATTCAAAAGCTGTGTGCGGAAATTTGCAGATTAGGCAAATGGCGGAAAATGCGCATGATAAGGCATCGTGCAATTACTTTCGTGCTAATATTGATGCTCGCATTAGCACGAAAGTAAACATCTATTATATTCGCTATGGAGACACCCTTATCCAAGCCACTGTCGATTTAGTATAGATTGAGGAGGTATAGAAAGTGCAAGAAGATATTGAACACCGCAGTATAACCTTGGTTATCAACGGCAGCAAACTCACCGGGCGCATGCTCAAAAAGGCCATTGCCAAACTGCTGATGGCAATAAAGAACAAGCATAAGCAGCATAAGGATGTTATCCCTCATGGTAAGCAATCCGTGAAAAAGCTGATCGGTCAAAATCAAGGTGTGAGCAACATTGAGGTCATGGACAATGATATTAAGGCATTTGAACGCATTGCCCGTAAGTATGGTGTGGATTTCGCTATCAAGAAGGTGGAGGGCGAGCATCCCAAGCATTTGGTGTTTTTCAAGGCCAGGGATACGGATGCCTTAACCGCCGCCCTGCAAGAGTATACCGGGAAGCGGGTAAAAAAGGAGGAACGCCCATCGGTGTTAAAAAAGTTGATGAAGTTCAAGGCGCAAATGCCTGGCCGGGAGCAGGTGAAGAATAAGGAAAAGGAGGTCAGTAGATGAATACGAAAAAGCTGCTGATACTGAACTTGCCTTACATTCTGGTTGGCCTGTTTGCCACCAAGCTAGGACAAGGCTGGCGATTGACAGAGGGTGCAGACCTTTCCGCTAAGTTTCTCCACCTGGGAGAGGGCTTTAGCGCTGCGTTCCAATCGCCGCTTCCCAGTTTTCACCCATCCGATTTGCTTCTTGGGCTGCTCTTAGGCGCACTTTTACGACTGGCTGTGTATTTGAAAGGCAAGAACGCCAAAAAGTATCGGCATAATGTGGAATACGGCTCCGCTCGCTGGGGAAATGCAGAGGATATCAGGCCCTACATTGATCCGGTATTCGAGAAAAATGTGATTCTCACGCAAACAGAACGACTCACCATGAACAGCCGCCCATCATCCCCCAAGTATGCGAGGAATAAAAACGTCCTGGTTATTGGCGGTTCCGGCTCTGGTAAGACCCGCTATTTTGTGAAGCCGAACCTCATGCAGATGCATTCATCCTACGTCATTACGGATCCAAAGGGGAGCATCTTAGTTGAATGTGGTAAGATGCTGGCGAAGGGCACACCGATGATGCAGGATAAGAAGGATAAAGACGGTAGACCCATGAAGAACAAGAAGGGCGAAACCATCAAGGAAATTGCACGGGATAAGGAGGGACACATCATCTATGAGCCTTACCGCATTAAGGTTTTGAATACCATCAATTTCCGTAAGTCAATGCGGTATAACCCCTTTGCGTATATCCGCTCGGAAAAGGACATTTTGAAACTGGTAACGACTCTCATAAGCAATACGAAGGGGGACGGGAAATCAAGTGATGATTTCTGGCAGAAGGCGGAGACGTTGCTTTATATGGCGTTAATTGGGTATATACACTATGAAGCACCTGAAGAGGAACGGAATTTCAGCACTCTGATCGAAATGATCAATAGTATGCAAACCCGTGAAGATGATGAGGAATACAAGAATCCTGTTGACCAGTTATTTGATGAGTTACAGGAAACAAAGCCAGACCACTTTGCGCTGCGGCAGTATAAGAAATACAAACTCGCAGCAGGCAAAACTGCCAAATCTATCCTTATTTCCTGCGGCGCACGCCTTGCCCCTTTTGATATTGCGGAGCTGCGAGAGCTTACGATGTATGATGAGATGGAATTGGATACCTTGGGCGACCGAAAGACTGCGCTGTTTATCATCATATCGGATACGGATGACACTTTTAACTTTTTGGTGAGCATGTGCTACACGCAGTTGTTCAACCTTTTGTGTGATAAGGCTGATGATGTGTATGGCGGCAGGCTGCCTGTGCATGTGCGTTGTCTGATAGATGAATGCGCGAACATAGGCCAGATCCCGAAATTGGAGAAACTTGTGGCCACCATCCGTAGCCGAGAGATTTCCGCCTGCCTGATTTTGCAGGCGCAGAGCCAAATTAAGGCGATATACAAGGACAACTGCGATACAATTATAGGCAATATGGACAGCACCATTTTCCTTGGTGGTAAGGAGCCAACAACACTTAAAGAACTAAGTGCATCATTGGGGAAGGAGACCATCGATACCTACAACCAAGGTGAAAGCCGTGGGCGTGAAACCTCCCATAGCTTGAACTATCAGAAGCTGGGCAAGGAGCTGATGTCCATAGATGAATTAGCCGTTCTGGATGGCAGCAAGTGCATTTTACAGCTGCGGGGTGTACGCCCCTTTTTATCTGACAAGTACGATATCACCCAGCATCCCAACTACAAATACACCTCCGACTATAACCCCCGGAACGCTTTCAATATTGAAAAGTACCTCTCCCATCGGCTGAAGCTCAAGCCTGACGATGAATATGCCGTGTTTGATATTCAAGTCAACGATGAACCCGAACAAATCGAGGCAGCACAAGCATAATTGCCTCCATATAAAATTCCAAGCCCATCTGCGGAAAGACGTCGCCACAGATGGGCTTTTTATATAGATCGTTTCATCTAGCTGCCCGATGAGGCAGCTTTTCTTTTCCCTTTAACAACAAAACGGAGGTAACAATATGGCTTTTTTTAATTCGACTATTGAAGTGTTGAGCACACTGGTTGTCGCACTGGGCGCTGGCCTGGGTATCTGGGGCGGTGTCAACCTGCTTGAGGGTTATGGCAACGACAATGCCGGCGCGAAGTCCCAGGGCATGAAGCAGATCATGGCTGGCGGCGGCATGGCCATTATCGGCATGACGCTAGTCCCTTTGCTCTCCGGCCTGTTCGGTTGATCGCATGACAACACCACGGCTTCCGTCCCATGCGGAAGCCGTGGTAAAGGAGGGATTCACGCTTGAATTTCATATGGGATAAGATCACCGAATGGCTCAAAAGCCTCATGGTTGGCTCTATCATGGGCAACTTGGGCGGGCTGTTTGACAGCATTAACGGTAAGGTTTCCGAAGTGGCAACCACTGTTGGCACCACACCCCAAGCTTGGAACAGCGGGGTGTTTAACATGGTGCGGAACCTATCTGAAACCGTCATCGTCCCCATTGCCGGCATCATTTTGGCCATCGTCATGTGCCTAGAGCTGATTCAAATGCTCATCGACCGCAACAACATGCACGACTTTGACACATTCATGTTTTTCAAGTGGATGTTCAAGACCTTTTGCGCTGTTATGATCGTCACCAACACCTGGAACATCGTTATGGGCGTGTTTGACGTAGCGCAGAGCGTGGTCAGTAATGCTGCGGGTGTTATTGTGGCAGATACCAACATTAGCCTGGAAACCATTGTGGTGGACATGGAAGCCCGCTTGATGGAAATGGATGTTGGCCCTCTGTTTGGCCTCATGTTTCAATCCTTGCTATTAAGCATGGTGTCCTGGGCGCTGACCATCTGCATTTTCGTCATTGTCTATGGCCGCATGATTGAAATCTACCTAATCACATCCGTTGCGCCCATCCCCATGGCGACTATGACCAACCGGGAATGGGGACAAATGGGGCAAAATTACCTGCGCTCCCTATTCGCCCTGGGCTTCCAGGCGTTCCTCATCATCATCTGCGTGGCGATCTATGCCGTTCTGCTACGCACCATTTCAGTGGATACGGATGTCATCAACGCGATCTGGACATGCGTGGGGTACACAGTATTGCTTTGCTTTACCCTGTTCAAAACCAGTTCTGTCAGCAAGAGCATTTTCAACGCCCATTAGAAGGAGGTTAACCATGGCCTATGTGGATATTCCCAAAGACCTGACAAAAGTAAAGTCCAAGGTACTATTCAATCTGACCAAGCGGCAGCTTGTCTGCTTTGGCCTGGGCGCGCTGATCGGTGTGCCCATTTTCTTTGTCACCAAGGACCTCATCGGCACCAGCGCATCCACGATGCTCATGATCGTGGTGATGCTTCCGTTTTTCCTGTTTGCCATGTATGAGCGCAATGGGCAACCCTTGGAAGTCCTGCTGAAGCAGATGATTCAGGCGAAGTTCGTTCAGCCCAAGGAGCGCCCGTACCAAACAGACAATTTCTACGAAACCATTGACCAAAACATACGCATCAGAAAAGAGGTGAGGAAGGTTGTTCGGAATAAAGCTGTTCGGAATGAACTGGTTCGGAAAGAAAAAGCAACAAAAGCAAAACCCCGTCCCCGGCGTTAAGCTGACCCGCAAAGAGAAAAAGCAGATCAATGCGATCCTGGCTAAAGCCCATCGGAACCAAAAAGGCCATATCTCCGCCCAGGAAACGATACCATACCAGCGCATGTGGCAGGACGGCATCTGCCGGGTGGGCGATACCTCTTACTCAAAAACCATCCTGTTTGAGGATATCAATTATCAGTTAGGTGCGACACGTTCCCATACAAACATCACCCCACAGGGAGCAAAGCTCTGTGGGCGCTTAGTCCATGTGGTGCTAAAAATGGGGGGCTTCCGGCAGATGTCGGAAGCAACAACTTATACTCTGATGAGTGGAATGATGGGGTAACGCCCTGAAACGCTCCCCTAATACTCCGACTGGCGTTGACTGGAAACGGTCAGGGTCAGAAGCTCGGTGAAGACGGCTGACTGCGCTCGTTGTATCGGCAACGCTTTATACGGGTAGTAACCTGCATAAGGTAAGTTACATCAAAGCAAGCCAGAGGTGGCTGTGAGCGTTAGGCCGGGGGTCTACAAAATGCCTATGGTTAGAATGTCCGGGAGGACTGACGAAAACGTGAATGTATGGGTCTAAAGGTAGAATGGGGACAATCCCCCTATCCCTTAACGGGAGCCAGTGTGGAAAAGTAAGAATCTAGTTTATGAAATTCCATGCGCCGTTACAGGCGGCGGAAAGCTGGCAGGCCCAGAGCGAGACCTAAGGGCATATGTACAGATAAGAGTATAGGAACGTGGTGAAAGCCTATCGCGTATCCCTCATTCGGGATATAGGCTGACGAAGCATATAAGCAGTCGAAGCGGTGGGTAAAGCGGTGGCAATAGCGATGATGGTTCCTGTAATGGGAAAAGGAGTGACGGCCACTAGTCAATAGCAAGCAAACTTCTAATCACAAGTGAACAATAGGATTTCGGGTACGACCAAAAGGTCAATCTACCCCCAAGGGAGTTGATGCCTATATGGTTGCCGCGAACAAAACCAAAGCAGGAAAAAACCAGAAACCGAAAAAAGTTAACAACCTCAGGTATGCCGAGTATTACGACATGCAAGACACTTTTGATGGGCTGTACGAAAAATCGGTATGCGGCGAATCGTTTGACGGGCTGATGGGTTTCATCCTCAGTCGGGATAATATTTTGCTCGCCTATCGCAACATCAAGAGAAACGATGGCAGCGTGACACCCGGCACCGACGGGCTGACCATTAAGGACGTTGAAAAATACGCACCTGATGAAATAGTCCAAAAAGTTTGCAACATCACCAAGAATTACAGCCCTCGGGCTGTTCGGAGAAAAGAAATACCCAAACCCTATGATCCAAGCAAAACCCGTCCTCTCGGTATCCCCTGTATATGGGACAGGCTGGTACAGCAATGTATTCTGCAAGTCTTAGAGCCGATATGCGAAGCGAAATTTAGTGACAACAGTTATGGTTTTCGTCCTAACAGAAGTTGTGAAAACGCGGTCGCGCAGGCATACAGGCTCATGCAGCGGTCACATCTGCAATATGTCATTGAAGTCGATATTAAAGGCTTCTTTGACAATGTAGACCATTCCAAACTGATAAAACAGATGTGGGCGCTGGGAATCCGGGATAAAGCACTGCTATACGTTATCAAGCGTATCCTCAAAGCTCCTATCCGGCTGGAAAATGGTTCAATGATGACGCCTACAAAAGGCACGCCTCAGGGCGGCATAATTTCGCCGCTTTTGGCGAATATCGTCTTGAATGAGTTGGACAGATGGGTGGAAAGCCAATGGGAGGACAACCCGATAACGGAAAAATATCATGTGCAAATCAACGCAAACGGGTCGAAAAACAAGGGCAACGGGTATAGGGCTATGCGTGACACCCGGCTGAAAGAGATGAGCATCGTGCGTTATGCCGATGATTTCCGAATTTTTTGCCGAAGCAAGAGCGAAGCCGTGCGCACTATGGTGGCGGTTAAGCAATGGCTGGAGCAGAGGTTACATCTTGAGGTATCAGCCGAGAAAACAAGGGTTGTCAATCTGAAAAAGCATTACTCTGAATTTCTTGGTATCAAAATGAGGCTGAAACAGAAAAAAGATAAATGGGTGCTTCAATCAGGCGTTTGCGACAAAGCTGTCCAGCGGATCAAGGCCGCCGCTAAAGAAAAAATCAAGGCAATAGCCCGACCAACTGGCGGTAAAACCGTCACAAGGGCAATTCTCGATTACAATGCTTTCGTCATGGGTGAACACAATTACTACCAAATGGCGACGGACGTTAATCTTGATTTTGCCGATATTGGCTATTACGCGGACCAGACAATGAAACGCCTTGATAACAAGCTGAAAAAAGCGCCGTCTGCCAAGGTTGTCAATGCCGTCACCGAACGGTATGGCGCGTCGGTGCAAATGCGGTGGATTCGAGATACCCCCATTGCTCCAATCAGCTATGTGCAAACCAAAGCGCCTATGGGTAAAAAGCGATCGGTTCAAAAATATACGACGGAGGGCAGAAAGGAAATCCACGCCAATTTAGGCATTGACACCTATATGCTGCAAGCATTGCTGCGACAGCAGCTATATGGTAGAAGCGCCGAATATGCGGATAACCGATTATCTCTCTTCTGTGCGCAATA
This sequence comes from Eubacteriales bacterium, assembly GCA_031556065.1. GTDB lineage: Bacteria > Bacillota > Clostridia > Christensenellales > Aristaeellaceae > JAVBTR01. Next base: position 86,075 of record JAVBTR010000036.1, read on the forward strand.
TGGGAAGTGCGCTGTCACAGGACATGCGTTTGAAATTTTGGAGAATATTCACTGCCACCACAAACTCCCACGGAGCAAAGGCGGCGGTGACCGATACCAAAATCTTATACTCATCCGCGAAGATGTGCATATGTGGTGACATTTTCGATTCCGAAAAACTGGACGAATGCGGCTTCAGCCAGCATTAAAGTCCGTGTGGCGGATAAGCAAATGGTGGGTTGGCAAAAGGTTGAGGTAAAGATCAAGAATGCTTGGCAGGATGTGACCCAACGCTTTATTGATGTGCAGGATGATAAGATTGAGTTGGAAGTAAGCGATAACGGCAAGCTCATCGTCCGGGTCACGGATATGCAGGGCAATGAGTTCACTGAGGATGCCAATATTAACTGCTTTGACAGGCAACCGCCTACGGTAACGGCAGGCATTGATGACCTGCTCCTGCGTGTAGAAACCTCAGATAAGCAATCCGGGGTGGCGGGCATTCAAGTCAATGGCCTTTTGTTCACCACATTGGAAAACGGTGTCCTCAAAGTGCGCATTGAGGAAGTGCTGATGCAGTACGCCAAGCTAGCCGTTCGCGCATTTGATTATGCAGGTAACTTTTCAGAGCCGGTGCCCCTGGATAATCCCTACTATGCGGCACCCACCCCTGAAGTAACGCCTACGCCCACGCCTACTGCAACCGCCGCGCCGACAGCCACCCCCAGCCCAACGCCTACAGTGGAGCCGACCGCTACGCCCAAGCCCTCAAAAAAGCCCAGCAATAATGGGTCAGGCAGCAGTCAGGCTACGGCCACGCCAAAGGTGACAGCAACTCCCGTGCCTGTTGTTCCCACAATTGACCCCGGCAGCTATATTCCGGAAGTCATTGCCACTCCTACCCCCATTACGAACACGGAGTACATTACCCTGGGGCCGGGTAAGCCGTTTAAAGCCCAAAGCAACATGAACACGCTGGATTTGCTATATTCCTCTCATACCAACAAGCAGTTCATTACGGTTCAGACTCGGAATGGCGAAACCTTCTTTTTAATCATTGACTATGACAAACCTATTGACGAAGAAGCAGACCTGTACGAAACTTACTTCCTCAATTTGGTGGACGAGAGTGATCTACTGGCGCTGGTATCTCAGGATCAGCTTCCCGCGGCAACGCCCACGCCTGTTGTAATCATTGCCACGCCTGAGCCCACCGCTGTTCCTGCGGCAACCATAGCGCCCACGGAGCCTGCACCTAAATCGGGCAACAATAGCATGATGATGCTGACGCTTGTGGTAATCCTTGGACTTGCAGGCGGCGGTGCCTACATGTTCTTCCAGTCCAAAAAGAGTAGCGGAAAACAACCGCCCATGCTGGAAGATAACGACCCTGACGAGGATGAAGGGTCAGACGACGGTGATTCCACTGAATTGGACGAATAAGGTATACAGGGGAGCAGATAGTTTCCATTATCTGCTCCCTCTCGCTTCTTGAATAATGGTTGTATTTGACCATCATTTGTGCCATAATAAAGCCATGATAAGGAGGCGATCCTATGCCACAGATTATTCCGATTCGCGATCTAAAGAAAACCAGCGAGCTTTCGCAAATGTGCAAGACCGCCAAGGAACCGATCTATGTTACGAAAAACGGCTATGGCGAAATGGTTATTATGAGCATGAAAATGTATGAAGAACGCATGATGTTTCAGGATATTCATGATAAACTGAGCGAGGCCGAAGAAGACATTGCGGCAGGGCGGGTTGTAGACGGGCACGAATCCTTGCGAAAGCTGAGGGAGAAGCATGGCTTATAATCTAAGTGTTGCCTCTGCTGCGGATAGGGATTTGGACAAAATCCTGACCTATATCATTGAGGAATTGAAGAACCCTCCTGCTGCTGTAAAGCTGATGGATGACATTGCACTGCGATATGATAAGCTGATGGAAAACCCATTTCTGTATAGCGAGTGTCATGCGTCAAGCCTAAGAATGGCAGGTTACCGTAAGGTAGCCATCGGGAGCTATATCATGATCCATCGGGTGGATACAGGCAAAGAAATCGTTTATGTAGAACGCTTTTTCAGCGGGTTGCAAAACTATGAAAAGCTAATTTAAAACAGCGGTTTATACAAAAATTGAATAGACCATTACTTTTGGGCAGTCCTTCGGGGCTGCCTTTTCATATGGAAAGGACGAAATAAAATGCGGTTAGTGGTAACGGAGAAACCCAGCGTAGCAAAAACCATTGCGTCGGTGATTGGCGCAGACACACGGAAGGACGGCTATTACTTAGGCTCGGATTACATTGTCAGCTGGTGTGTGGGACATCTCGTGCAACTGGCACAGCCCCAGCAATATGATGATCGGTACGCCAAGTGGAAGCGGGAGGACTTGCCCATTGTCCCCCACCATTGGGAATACATCGTTTCAGATGGTACAAAGAAGCAATTTGAGGTACTGAAAAAGCTCTTTCACGATTCACGTGTGGACACAGTGATATGCGCCACTGACGCTGGCCGCGAGGGCGAGCTTATTTTCCGCTTAGTATATAACCAATGCAGCTGCAAAAAGCCTGTGATGCGGCTATGGATTTCATCTTTGGAAGATCGGGCGATTCGCAACGGCTTTCGTGACCTTAAGGATGGGAAGGACTACGATCTGCTGTATGAGGCTGCGCTATGCCGTGCCCAAGCCGACTGGTTGGTGGGTATCAATGCCAGCCGCTTGTTTTCGCTGTTATATGGGCAAAAGCTCCATGTGGGCCGGGTTATGTCGCCTACATTGGCGCTCATCACCAACCGTGAGGAAGCCATTGAGAAGTTTACGCCTGAAGCCTTTTACACCGTGCAGCTCAACTGCGGCTTTCTGGCGCTTACGGAGCGCATTCCCTCAAAAGAAACAGCAGAAAAGATCAGGGACGCTTGCCATGGACAGACGGCAGCTGTTACCAGCGTCCAACGCAAAACACAAAAGGAGCAGCCGCCAAAGCTGTATGACCTGACCACCTTACAGCGGGATGCCAACCGCATTTATGGCTATACCGCCCAGCAAACCCTGGATTATGCTCAATCGCTGTATGAAAAGCAGATGATTACCTATCCCAGGACGGACAGCCGCTTTCTGACCCATGATATGGCGGTCAAAATGCACGAATGGGTGCGTGAGGTTGCACGTGTATTTCCTTTCTCAGCCGGCCTTACCATCAATGTGTATTCCGGCCAAGTAACGGATGATGCCCAGGTGACTGACCATCACGCCATTATCCCAACTCCCTCCATGCCATACGCCAATATCAAAAACCTGCCCATGGGCGAAATGGATATTCTCAACCTGATCGCCCTGCGCCTGCTGTGTGCCGTGGGCGATGCCTACTCCTACGATGAAACCACTGTGACCCTGGAATGCGGAGGACACACGTTCACCGCCAAGGGGAAAACCATTCGCAAAATGGGCTGGCAGGTTCTCGAAAACACCTTCCGGGGCAGCCTTGGCAGCCGTACGGAACCGCGAAATGAGCAGGCAAATGCGCTTCCTGATTTGCTTGAGGGGCAAAGCTTATCTCCCAGCGATGTTTCCATAAAGGAAGGGAAAACCACGCCCCCCAAGCATTACACGGAGGATAGTTTACTGGGTGCTATGGAAACCGCCGGGATAGAGGATATGCCTGAGGATGCGGAGCGTAAAGGGCTTGGCACTCCTGCCACCCGTGCTGGAATCTTGGAAAAGCTGGTGGCGCTAGGCATGATAGAGCGCAAGGGGGACAAGAAAACCAAGCACCTAATGCCCACCACCAAAGGTAATGCGATGACCGTGGTATTGCCTGCTCAATTACAATCCCCGCTTATGACAGCAGACTGGGAGCAGCGCCTAAAGCGCATCGAGCATGCGCAAGAATACCCGGAGGATTTTCTTCGGGATATTACCGCTATGCTTGAAAGCCTGGTTCAGACAGCTAAACCCGTACCCCACGCGGATACGCTTTTCCCTTCCGGCCGGGAGAAGCTTGGGAACTGCCCCTGTTGCGGCGCTGCGGTATCCGAAACACCCAAGGGCTTCTTTTGCGAGAAGCGCACCTGCCGCTTTGGCATCTGGAAGGATAATAAGTTTCTTATTTCCCAAGGAAAGCCGCCCACGGCACAAATGATGCGCTCCCTTCTAAATGATGGCCGTGTGAAATTAACAGGCCTTTACTCCCAGGCAAAAAAGAAAACATATGATGCCACCCTGATCATGGAACAGGACGAAGAGGGCAATCCCCGTTTCCGGCTTGAGTTTGGGAAGCACAAATAATAAGGAGCTGCTACGAATGGGTACGGCAAAAACAGGTTTTTCCCATGATGAGCTTTGGAGCGTTGCCCTCCCCGGTGATGGGTATGCGATCTACCAGCTAAAAGAGGATGCCGCTTTAAGAGACATTCGGTTTGAATCTCTTGAACGGCTCCATTCTAAGGGGCTTACGGTTGATAGTGCCAATTACAACGTGGTTTATTCCGGGAGCTTTAGAACAACCCCCAGCACGAATGATACCTTGGTTGGACTATGGGAGAAGTTCAATCTGCTTCATCCCGATGATTATAAAGGCCATAGCCTGTCTGTCAGCGATGTGATCGCCCTTAAGCTGGACAACCAAATCTCCTGTTACTATGTAGACCGTTTTAGCTTTGTGAAGCTGAAGGACTTCATTAAAACAGAAAGCTTTCTGGATATTACGCAAAAGACCCATGCGCAGGGTACCGCCATGTGCAAGCAATCAGTAGCCGATAAGCTTGCGGAGGCAGAAAAGAAACCAAAACGAAAAAAGTCCGCTCCCAATAAGGGCAGAGAAATGGAGCTTTGATATGGTCTACTCATTAACTAAGGCTGAAATATTTCTCATGTATGTTTACAATCCCGGCACCCGCTTAGGGCTGATCGAGGCACTTACTAATGCAATGAATAAGCTTTCTCCGAATAATGCGGACAAGCGTCATTTCATTGCACTTATTGAGCGAATGACCGCAATGAGCGATGAGGCGTTTGTCGTACAAAAACTAAACGAACTGACAATTGATGATATTTAGTTACTTTGCTTATGAGAGAGCGGCTTTCGAGCTGCTCTCTCAATTGGGTTCAATTAGGAAGGAGGCATTTTGGTAATGCAAACAAAGCAACAATCCTATGCAGCACTTGCGGAGCAAACGGCAATGCAGATTACGGGTAGCTATAAGGAGTGGACCGCTTTTTTGACCACCGCCGCGAGGCTGTATAAGTACCCATACCGCGATCAGGTCATGATCTATGCCCAGCGGCCGGAGGCGACAGCCTGTGCGGAATATGATACCTGGAACAACACCATGCACCGTTATGTTCGCCGTGGCTCTAAGGGTATTGCGTTGCTTGATCCGACAGGCAATGGACTGCAAGTTAGGTATGTTTTCGACCAAGCGGATACCGGCGGCGGGGCAAATTCACGAAGTCCCTTCATCTGGACGATTGAAGAACGCCATGAACAGGTGGTTCGTGAAATGCTAGGCGGTGTCTATGATATTCCCCCTTATTTCAAGCTCAGCTATCATTTGGAACAGATTGCGGCAAAGCTGTCTTCAGAATATTGGGAAGAGCATCAAAAGGACATCATCGGCATCGTTGACGGTTCGTATTTGGAAGGGTATGATGAGTTCAACATCGGGGTTTCCTTCCGAAAGGCCGCCACAGTCAGCATCACCTATGCGCTGCAATCCCGCTGCGGGCTGGAGCCGGAGAAACACTTTGGCCATGAGGATTTCATGGATGTGTTCGACTTCAATACCCCCGATGCGTTGGCTGCCCTGGGAACAGCCGTCAGCCAAATCAGCCAACAGGTGCTTAGGCAGATCGAAGTAACCATCAAAAATGTTGAGAGGAGCTACGAAAATGAGCGAATTGACCTACCAAACGAACGGGGATTACCTGATTCCGAACCTCGCTTTGAACAAGGAGGACACGATGCCTCTTGGCAAGTACGGCAAGATGCGTCAGACCTACTTGAAGGAACACCGGCCAATACTGTTCAATTCCCTGCTCCTCAGTGGCAAGCTGATGCCCCATTTGCAGGAGATCGACCTGACAGCACGCCAGCGGCTGGAGCAGTTCATGACCGCGCAGAAGCAAGCGCTGAACCTGACCGAGCAGTTGAAAGCGTCCGACCCGATGAGCTGGACAGCACAGATGAACAGCTTGAAAGCCCAAGCGGAGGAACTGATCCAATCGGAGCTGATCTTCGCCTGACGGATGCGGATATACAGGCAGAACAGTTAAGCCTTTTCCTCACAGAATCCCAGCAGATTCAAACCATTCTTGAAGCGGAGAGCGTTTACCAAACGCCCTTCGCTTTTTCGCCGAACCAATATACCATTGATATGATGCTGATCACAGGCAGCAATACCACCAATCATCGGCTGCTTGTTGCTACAGAGTATATGAAGCAAAAGCCCATGGATGAGATCGCCCATACGCTCAAACAGATTTACCATGGCGGGAACGGCATAGAGGTCAACGGCACCAAATATGGTGCATGGTATGATGAAGCCGGCATTCACCTGGCACAGGGGACAAAAGCGCAGCACATGAATATGGCGCAGGTGATTACCTGGGAGGATGCTGCCAAGCGGATCGGCGAGCTCATGGATAGTGGCAAATTTACCACCATGCTGGAGCTCGCGCAGGCCCCTGCCCATGAACGCAAGCAACTGGCGGATTCCATATGGTATATGTATCATGACAGCCACGCTAAGGAGCAGGGTTTGCTCACAGCACTGGAAACGCAGCAACTTGCCGGTTTCCCTGATGAAACAGCGCAGCTGGCGAACAAGCTGGCAGACCCGGCTTTTGTTGAAATGCTTACCTCCCAAATGGAAACCTTTATCGCCGAAGTCGCGCAAACCCCTGAGATTATGCGCTTTCATTATCATCGCCCGGAGCTGGTGCTAAAGCGGCTCCAGGAGCTAATATACCCAAGGCGTGATTACAGCTCCAGCCTGTCGGAGATCCCGTCTGTAAAGCCTTTCATCACAGAGGATGAGATAAATGCTGTAATGGCATCCGGCGGCGTAATCTCAGGAGGGAAAGGCCGTATCTATCGGTATTTTAACGAACCTCATTCAGGAAAAGAAAAGGCGGACTTCCTTAAAAATGAATATGGTACAGGCGGGCGCTCCCATGCGCTTTCAGGTGCGGATCATAGCGATGAATCCCATAGTGCAAAAGGCATTGACCTAAAAAAGGAAAACTGTCCGAAAGTGTCTCTGAGTTGGATTCAAGCAGCTAATCAGGTTGATGAGCTTATTTCAAGAGATCGGTTTCTGACCGATAATGAAAAGGCACAGATGGCGAGCCAGAAAGCAGCCATGCCGACCATAGCGGCTCAACCTTCTGAACAGGCTGACATGGGCGAAGATGAAATGTCCCGTGTGGTAGAAGCGCCATCAACTTCTGCTGATGCCTATGAACGCTTCAAGCCTGTCATCATGCGTTCGGTACTGGCTGATTCTGCCTATGTGAACGCATGCCTCAATTCAGATGAAGCGAATGTACGAACGGAAGCAAAAACCGCCATTCAACGGACTGTTACCAATATTTCTGATATGGATTTTCTCAAGCTGTACTATGACGACCCTGCATTTCATGAACGGCTGCACAATGAAATATTGGAAGAATCCTATCCCATGTTGCTACAGCAGCAGGAACCAGATACGGATAATCCTGATCTGGAAGAACCTGGCCTAACCCAGGGCATGGCCGTTACGGAGCAGCAGATTCCGGCCGGCCATGACCCAGTACAATCAGGTGAGTTGTCATCCGCACAAGAACCCAAGTTTTCTTACCGAGTGGGTGATATGGTTTATCTGGATAACACAGCTTTTAAAATCACGGATATTGGGCGCTTTGATATTCAGCTTCGTGACCCTAAGCTTGCTTATCCGATTTTCCGAGCTGAAAGTAAAGATAACTTAGAACGGTTGCTATCCATGGATAAACGTAATGCCGCGCTGCTGCCTGCTCAGGAATCCAGTGTAGAACAAATTGTGCCTGCCATTCCCACATCTGCGGAGATAACATCGGAAACCGTTGCGGTATATCCGGGCGATAAAAACGACCTGCCCTATGATGTTGTCATTGAACGGCTGCACGTTGACGAACCAGACCGTACCCCAAAGCTTGAAAATTTCCGTATTACAGATGACAACTTGGGTGTAGGCGGTGCAAAGGCCAAGTTTGAGTACAATATCGCTGCGATTCGCACCCTCCAGCAGATCGAAGCGGAGAACCGAACCGCAACTCCCGAAGAACAGGAAACACTCTCTCGGTATGTGGGGTGGGGCGGCATACCACAGGCGTTTGACAGCGAGAATATACAATGGGCAAGCGAATATGCAGAACTAAAAGAGCTACTGACCCCAGATGAATACAATAAAGCCCGTGGCTCCACACTTAATGCCCATTACACCAGCCCAACGGTTATCCGCGCCATCTATGATGCTGTTGAGCAAATGGGCTTTAAGAACGGCAATATACTTGAGCCTGCTTGTGGCACTGGCAACTTCTTTGGGATGCTCCCGGAAACAATGGCAGATAGCCGCTTGTATGGCGTAGAGCTGGATAGCATTACGGGCCGTATCGCTCAGCAGCTTTACCCCAAAGCCAATATCACCATATCCGGCTTTGAAAAAACGAATCGGAAGGACTTCTTCGACCTGGCTATAGGCAACGTCCCCTTTGGCTCCTACCAGGTGCAGGATCGGACTTTTGATAAACATCATTTCATGATTCATGATTACTTCTTCGCCAAATCCTTAGAGCAGGTGCGTCCTGGTGGGGTGATCGCTTTCATCACCTCCAAGGGTACCATGGACAAGCAAAACCCGGACGTACGCAAATATATCGCTCAACGTGCGGAGCTGCTGGGTGCTATCCGCTTACCTAATAATGCTTTCAAAGCTAATGCGGGTACGGAGGTCACTACTGACATCATCTTTCTCCAGAAGCGTGATCGTCCCATTGAGATTGAGCTGCCACACGGGCCTCGTGCGGATTGGGTGCATCTGGGTCAGACAGAGGATGGTATCCCAATCAACAACTACTTTGCCGATCACCCAGATATGGTGTTGGGTACCATGGCCTGGCACGACAATATGTATGGCAATGAAAAAGAAACCGCATGTCTGCCTATTGAAGGAGCGGTCTTGTCGGAGCAGTTGGCTTCTGCCGTACAGCATATTGGAGGTGAATATGTTGAAGCGGCCTTACCTGATCTTGGTGAAGGCGAAAGCGTTCGTGCTACCCTGTCTGCCGACCCGGATGTCAAGAACTATTCCTACACCGTGGTAGACGGCGCTGTATACTATCGCGAAAACTCCATCATGGTACAGCCCGAATTGAACCTGACGGCGCAGGAGCGCGTGAAGGGGCTGGTTTCCCTACGCCAAAGCGTGAATGAGCTGATCGATGCGCAAATGAACAATGCCCCTGATGATGCCATTCAAGCCCATCAGCAAAAGCTTAACGAGCTGTACGATCAGTTCACAGCCAAGTATGGCCTCATCAACTCCCGTGCCAATTCCTTAGCTTTTTCGGACGATTCCTCCTATTATCTGCTCTGTTCCTTAGAGGTTCTCAATGAGCAGAATGAGTTTGACCGAAAAGCGGATATCTTCACAAAACGCACCATTCGCCAGCACAAAAAAATCGAGCACGTTGATACAGCGGCTGAAGCCTTGGCCGTATCTATCAGCGAAAAAGCGGGTGTTGATCTGGCCTATATGGCATCACTAACAGGCAAGGATGAGACGGATCTGGCACATGAATTATCTGGCGTTATCTTCCCCGTGCCCTATTCGCAGCCTCTGCGCTATGCGACAGCGGACGAATATTTATCGGGAAATGTACGCCAAAAACTGCGGGAGGCAAAGCACGCATTGGAAAACGATGCTGTGTTTGCCGGCAATGTAGCAGCGCTGGAAGCAGCCCAGCCCAAGGATCTGGAAGCCTCCGAAATTGAGGTACGGCTAGGCGCTACTTGGGTGGACAAAAAATATATCCAGCAGTTCATGTATGAATCCTTTGGCACACCACGGTATCTTTATAATGCTATCGCCGTGAACTATTCGCCTTATACAGCTGAATGGAATATATCACGCAAAACGGCTATTTCATATACCAACGTGGCTGCCAATGTTACCTACGGCACTGAACGAATGAACGCTTATGAGATATTGGAAGATACGCTGAACCTTCGGGATGTCCGGGTTTATGATACCGTGCGGGACATAGATGGTAAAGAGAAGCGAGTCTTAAACCAAAAAGCCACCACCCTTGCACAGCAAAAACAGCAGGCAATAAAGGATGCGTTCAGTGATTGGATCTGGAAGGACCCTGTGCGGCGCGAGACCTTGGTCACCCAGTATAATGAGCAGTTTAATTCCCTTCGCCCTCGCGAGTATGATGGCCAACACATCGCCTTTGGTGGCATGACCCCTGAATTGACCCTTCGGGAACACCAGCGCAATGCTGTGGCGCACATTCTCTATGGCGGTAATACGCTGCTTGCACACGAAGTGGGCGCTGGCAAGACCTTCGAAATGGTCGCGGCCTGCATGGAATCCAAGCGCTTGGGTTTGTGTCAGAAGTCTATGTTTGTGGTTCCCAACCACTTAACAGAACAGTGGGCATCGGAATTTCTTCGCTTATATCCCAGTGCCAACATTTTAGTGACTACAAAGAAAGACTTTGAAAAGGCCAATCGGAAGAAGTTTTGTGCCAGGATCGCGACCGGAGATTATGATGCGGTCATCATCGGTCATAGCCAGTTTGAGCGTATCCCTGTATCCCAGGAGCGTCAGGAACGGCTTGTTCAGGAACAGATCGATGAAATCACAGATGGTATCAACGAACTCAAGCACAATGATGGCGAGCGTTTCAGCATCAAGCAGCTGGAAAAAACCCGCAAGCAGCTGGAAGTCCGTTTGAAAAGTCTGCAGGCCGAGGATAAAAAGGATGATGTGATCACCTATGAACAATTGGGTGTGGATCGGCTGTATGTCGATGAGAGCCACGCCTACAAAAACCTCTTTCTATACACGAAAATGCGCAATGTAGCGGGTCTTTCCACCAGTGAAGCACAGAAATCATCTGATATGTTTGCCAAGTGCCGCTATATGGATGAACTGACTGGTGGCCGAGGGATCGTATTTGCGACGGGC
>JAVBTR010000013.1:0-22565 GCA_031556065.1 Eubacteriales bacterium
GATTTTGCGGTCATTTGGTCGGGCAAGGTAGGAATTTCTACGAAATTCCACCGAAAATCGCCGCACATGTCGCCGATTTCGGAATGAAAATCGGAGGACCGCGGTCCTCCGATACCTCCTAGGGTTTGTTGATGGTCTGAAGGCAGCTGCCTTCTATCAAAGCAGCTGCCCTCCTATTTGTTCAGTTTGGCTTATGATCCCTGTTTGTGTCAACAATCGCTTCGCTGTGTTGACCTGCAGATTTTTACAACTTTGGATAAGAACGTTGGGCTCTGTCCAAGCCCGCTTAAGGGGCCAATCCCTTAATATAGGCTGAAGTGTCAGCTATAAGAGGCTGTCGCAACAAGGGAAAAAGTTGCGGCAGCCTCTTTATCGGGTTTAAGGGAAAGGGCGAATCAAGGCAGAAGGGCAGAAGAAGGGAGGGAAGAGTGATTTGAGAGAAGAATCCTATAACAAAGAAGCCATACTGAGAAAACCTATCCAGTAGGGCGGGTCGCTTTTGCTCGTAACCGGACTTGGATCGGCGAACGGTTTCGCCAGTGTGGATAAGCCGTTTTCCAGCGGGACATGTATTGATATTGAACCGTTTTAAAGCTTTGGCATTAAAAGCATTCTTTTCTAATATAATCGTAGCTGTCCTTTAGGCAGTCAAAGGGACTCTGGCCATAGCAATCGTCCTGCTCCACAAAAACATATTCCGTTTCGCCCAGGGCTAAAAGCTGCTTGGTAATGGGTCTAAAATCCATACTGCCCTGGCCAACGGCGGCAAACTGCTGTTTATAGCCCAGAACCTGCATATCCTTATAATGTACACATTGCAAGCGGCCCTTTAACTGATCGATCACCCTGCTTAAATCGTCCCCTGCGGCGCGGACCCAATAGGTATCCAGGGTGACACCCATTAGCTCCGGGGAAAAGCTTTTCAGTAGCGCTTCATAAAGGGTACCCAACCCCGGCAAGCGTTCCCATTCAAAGTTGTGGTTGTGGTACATCAATTTCATGCCATTTTCCTTGAAGGCTTGGCAAACAGGCAAATAATCCTCCACAAAATAGGGAAACCAGTGGGCGTTGCGGTACCGCTCGGGCATAGAGCCCATGCCGATGTACTTGCAGCCCATCGTTTCATGTTCCCGCATCACGTTTTCATAGTCCGTGCGGATGCGCTCCGGATCGGTATGGGTCAAGGCGATTTCCAGGCCGTTATCGCCGCAAATTTGGCGCATGGTTTGAGCTGGCATCTTGCCTACAGCGGAAATCTGCACAGTATCATAACCCATTTGGTGTACCTTTTCCATGGCACGAGCAAAATCCTTTTCATTTTGTGTATATGCCCGCAGAGTGTACAGCTGCGCTCCAAGTTTCATGCTTTTATCTCCTCCTGCTGAATGTACTGGGATTATATCACCTAAAAAAGCCCACTGTCAACCAAAGGCCGCCTCGAAAAAATTTAGTGAATATGTATTGACAAATGGGTTTTTTATGGTATATTAAGCTTATGAAATCGTTACCGATACCGATTCCGTTATCGTTTCCGGTGATGAAGTGATCAAAATAGGGAATTGGGTGATTTTCCAATGAACACCATTAAGGAAATCGCCAAGCTTGCCGGAGTATCCCCCGCAACGGTATCCCGTGTGCTTAACGACAGACCCGACGTAAACAAGGAAACCAAGGCCGCGGTGCTAAAGGTGATCGAAGAGATGCACTACACACCCAACGCCAACGCAAAGAACCTTAAATCCATTGCCAGCAACACGATCTGCATCATCGTCAAGGGCATTGGAAACCCGTTTTTGTTAAGCTTGTTGGAAACCATGCAGGGGCACATTGAAGCCCAGGGGTATTTGCCCCATATCCATTACATCGACGAAAGAGACGATGAGGTGGATGCGGCCCGGCAGCTGATGGTGGAAAAAAAGCCTTTGGGCTTTTTGTTTCTGGGTGGCAGCGTAGCCAACCACCGGGAAGAATTGAAGCGGCTGTTTGCCCCGGCGGTGTTTGTGGCCACCAGCGCCAGGGAAGCGGAGCTGAGCCACGTATCCTCCGTTACGGTGGACGACAGGCAAAGCGCTAAAGAAGCAATGGATGAACTGCTTTTTCGCGGCCACCGCCAAGTCATGGTGCTGGGCGGCAGCCTTCTAGCGCCGGACGTTATCGGCAACCGGCACCAGGGGGCTATCGACAGCTTCCTCGCCAAGGGCCTCACCTTTGATGAACGGTATTACTTTGAATGTATGTTCTCCCTGGAAAGCGCTTACCGAGCCACCTCCCGCATTCTGGACAGCGGCCTTCCCTTTACGGCCCTTTTCTGCATGTCGGATATTATGGCTATCGGCGCAGCCAAAGCCATCCACGACAGGGGGCTGAAAATCCCCCAGGATATATCGGTAATCGGCTTCGACGGTATCGAGCTTTCCCGTTTTTACACCCCCAGCCTGGCCTCTGTGCGCCAGCCTGTGACCCAGCTGGCCGAAAAGAGCGTCAAGCTGTTGGTGGAAAACATCAAGGGCCGCAAAGCCGCCGAACACCTGGTTTTAAAGGGCGAATTGCTTCTGGGGCAATCCATCTGTTCCCGGTATCTGTCGGAGTGACTCCGATGATATATACATTAAAAAGAAAGAAGGTACTCTCATGCGCAAAATTCTAAGTCTGGTTCTAAGTCTTGTACTGCTCCTGGGGCTGATGGCACCCGCTATGGCGGAAACCGTTACCCTGAAAGTCTGGGGTTCCCAGGATGACCAAACCATGCTCCAAGAAATGATCGACGCTTTCAAAGCTGCCAACCCCGATAAAGAATTCGACATCTCCCTGGGCGTTGTAGGCGAACCTGATGCCCGCGCCCGCTACGCGGAAGACCCTGCTGCTGCTGCCGACGTATTCGCTTTCGCCAGCGATCAGCTTTACGATCTGGTTAACTCCAGTGCCTTGTACGAAGTAACCCTTCACAAGGATGAAATCATCGCCGCAAACGGTGCCGGCGCTATCAAGGCCGCTACCATGAACGATGAACTCTACGCTTACCCCATGACAGCCGGCAATGGCTATTTCCTCTACTACGATAAGTCCGTCCTTACCGAAGAAGACCTGCAGTCCTTGGACGGCATCCTGGCCGCTGCCAACAAAGCCGGCAAGAAAATCTTCATGGACGTTTCCAACGGCTGGTACAACGCCTCCTTCTTCATGGCCGCAGGCTGCAACCTGTATGTTGAAGATGGCAAGCAGATTTGCGATTTCAACAACGAAAAGGGCCTTGCCGCTGCTGAATCCATCAAGGTGTTCACCGCGGACCCCGCTTTCTTAACCGGCGACGACGCCGTGCTTACCGGCTCCTTTGGCGATGTGATCTGCGCTGGCGTATCCGGCGACTGGAACGCAAAAGCCATCCAGGAAAAGCTGGGCGACAACTATGCTGCCACCAAGCTGCCCACCTTTACCTTAAACGGCGAACAGGTACAGATGGCTTCCTTCGCGGGCTACAAGCTCGTGGGCGTAAACTCCCTGACCCAGTACCCCTTGGAAGCCATGGCCTTGGCCGAATGGCTCACCAACGAAGAAAACCAGCTCAAGCGCTTCAACGACCGCGAAGGCTGCCCCACCAACATTAACGTGGCGGCTACCGATGCTGTTAAATCCAACGTGGTGCTCTCCGCCATCGCTTTGCAGGGCCAATACGCTGTTGCTCAGGACGCTCTGAACGGTTTCTGGGTTCCTGCTGAAGCTTTCGGCGCGGCTCTTGAAAACAAAGACTATTCCATGTCCCTCCAGGAAATGCTGGATATCCTTGTAGCCCAAGTGACGGCTGAATAAAATGGACTAGTCCTAACAGGGGCGGGGACTTTATTGAAAAATGAAGCTCCCACCCCTGTGTTTTCCCCACAATGCCATTTAGATGAGGTGAATGTGATGTTAGCCGCAGCTCCCGCAAAAAAACAAGGAAGAAAAGCCATTACAGCTTTTAAGGAAGATTGGGCTTCCTTTATTGAAATGTGCAAAAACAGCGATTGGCTCACCAAGCTGAGCTTTTTCGTTTTCGGCTCAGGCTGCTTCCTACGGGGGCAGGTGGTCAAGGGCCTTTGCTTTCTTTCTGTAGAATTGCTGTATATCTATTACATGTTGGTTTCTGGTTGGGATTACTTGAAAATGATGCCTACCCTGGGGGAAGCATCTATGAAAAAGGTGTTCGATGAATCCGTTGGCATTTACCGCAACATGCCAGGGGATAACTCTCTTCTGATTTTGCTCTTTGGCTTGGCTGCCATTTTCATGACCCTCTTTTTACTGGTCGTCGGCTACAAAAGCTTCAGGGCAGCGTACCTAAGCCAGCGGCGCAAGGAAAAAGGGGAAGGGCAGCCCTCTTTTGTAAGCGAAATCCGCTCTCTGGGGGACAAAAACCTGCATAAAACCCTTTTGACCCCGCCCCTTTTGGCCTTGTTCCTTTTTACAGTTTTGCCCCTTGTTTTTATGATCCTGATGGCTTTTACCAACTTCGATAAGAACCATCAGCCTCCGGGGCATCTTTTTACCTGGGTGGGCTTCCAGAACTTTAAAGATGTGTTCTGGCAAAACCCGCAAAAATCCTCCACCTTCTTTTCTCTTCTTATTTGGACATTAACCTGGGCGTTTTTCGCCACCTTCTCCAGCTATTTCGGCGGCGTGATCGTTGCGCTGCTTATCAATAAAAAGACCATCAAGCTTAAAAAAATGTGGCGCACGCTGTTTGTTATATCCATCGCCGTGCCCCAGTTCGTATCCCTTATGCTCATGGGCCGCATTCTTCAGGACCTGGGGCCGCTGAACGTATTATTACAACGGTTGGGGTTCACCAAAGAGCCCATCCACTTTGTAACAAGCGGGGATCTGGCCCGGATTATGGTGCTTGTTGTAAACCTGTGGGTGGGCATCCCCTACACCATGCTCTCCACCACCGGTATTTTGATGAACATTCCCGAGGATATGTACGAAAGCGCCCGGATTGATGGCGCCAACGCAGTGCAAACCTTCTTTAAAATCACCCTGCCCCACATGCTGTTCGTTACAGCCCCTTCGCTGATTACAGCCTTTGTAGGTAACATCAATAACTTTAACGTCATCTACTTCTTAACCACGGGCGGCCCTTACACCCTGGAATACTTCCAGGCAGGGAAAACCGATTTGTTGGTAACCTGGCTATACAAATTAACCGTTAACGACCAAAACTATTCTCTGGCTTCCACCATTGGCATCCTGGTGTTCTTTATCACCGCCATTTTCTCCCTTGTTTTCTACAACCGTTCTTCTTCCGTTAAGAGAGGGGGCGATTTCTCATGACAACTGCCACGAAAAAATACCGCAAAAGAGCTTCCAGGTCAGATATCGCCATCTATATTATATTATCATTGCTGTGCTTTATTTGGGTTCTCCCTCTGGCTTGGCTTCTTCTGGCTTCCCTTCGGGGCGAAGGCGGCGCTTATACCACCTATCTTCTGCCTAAAACCTACACCCTGAACAACTATACCCGTTTGTTCACCGAAACCCAGCAGTTCAACTACCCCCGCTGGTTCATGAACACGTTGATGGTTGCCATTGCCAGCTGTGCCGTTTCCACACTGTATATTCTGATGATCAGCCACGCGTTTTCCCGCCTGCGCTTCAAAACCCGTACCCTGGCCATGAACCTGATGCTGGTGCTGGGCATGTTTCCGGGCTTTATGTCCATGATCGCCGTATACCACATTCTAAAGGCCTTCGGCATGACCCAATCCCTTATCTCCCTTGTGCTGGTTTATTCCGGCAGTTCATGCATGCAATACTATATCGTTAAGGGCTTTTTCGATACCATTCCCCGCACCCTGGATGAAGCGGCCTCTATCGACGGCGCCACCCAAGGGCAAATTATGTGGAAGATCATCCTGCCCCTTTCAAAGCCCATTATTACTTACACCATTCTAACCTCCTTTCTGGCTCCTTGGGGGGATTTTATCTTCGCCAGCGTGATCATGAAGGATAACTATGCCAACTTCACCATCGCTGTAGGCCTTTACCGGATGCTGGAGCGTGAAAACCTGGATACCTACTTTACCCGTTTTTGCGCCGGTGCGGTGATCATCGCCATTCCTATTACCTTGCTGTTTATCAAAATGCAAAAGTATTACGTAGAAGGCGTCACCGGCGGCTCCGTCAAAGGCTGACCAGGGCTCTGCCCTGGACAGCGCGTCGACAAAGTCGACGCTTTCGTGCGACACAGGTGTCGCACTAGGGATTTCCCTCACTGCACTGTAAAATCTTCGATTTTACGGTCGGGGCCATCGGCCCATTAAGGCCCTGAAAGGGCTTCGGGCAAGGTAGGAATTTCTAAGAAATTCCACCGAAAATCGCCGCACAGGGGCTTCGCCCCGTTCAATGCCCCGAATGGGGCCGCCGATTTCGGAATGAAAATCGGAGGACCGCGGTCCTCCGATACCTCCTAGGGTTTGTTGATGGTCTGACCAGGGCTCTGCCCTAGACCTGCTTAGGGGATATTTCCCCTAAGCAGCCCGTATAACTGATATGAAGGAGGTGTTTGGTATGACAAAGAGGCTTGTTTTATTGCTCCTTGTGCTATGCCTGATGCCCTCTTTTGCCTTGGCTGATATGTACCGGGATTATTACGAGATTTTCGTTGCTTCCTTTTACGACAGCAATGGTGATGGCATGGGTGATTTAAACGGCGTTCGGGAAAAGCTGCCTATGCTGCAGGATTTAGGGGTATCAGGGCTATGGCTGATGCCCATTCACCCATCGCCCTCCTACCACAAGTACGACGTGCTGGATTATTACGAGATCGATCCCGATTATGGTACCCTGGCGGATTTCCATGCTTTGGCCCAGGCCTGCAAGGATGCGGATATGGCGTTGGTTATCGATCTGGTCATTAACCACACCTCCAATCTGCATCCCTGGTTTTTATCTGCCTGTGAAAGCATCTCTATCCCTGATTGCGGCGGCGAAAGCTGCTTAAGTGAAACGCTGTGTTCTTTACATAATCCTTATTGTGGGTATTACCGCTTTTCCCAGGCTCCCGGCAGCAACCTTCACGCCTTGGATAACGGCTACTATTACGAAGGGGTTTTCGGTTCCCATATGCCGGATTTGAACCTGCAAAATGAAGACGTAGTAACTGAGCTTTTCGCCATAGCGGATTATTGGCTGCAAAAAGGGGTGACCGGCTTTCGATTGGATGCTGTTATGCATTATGAAGAAAGCAATGTCCCTTTCAACAACGAGTTCGTCCGGCGCTTGAAAGGGCGGTTCCCTCGGGCTTATTTTATAGGTGAGGTTTGGGCCGATAGCGCTACCATCGCCCGCTACTACGAAAGCAGCATTGATAGCCTTTTCAATTACCCCATGGCCACCCAGGACGGCAGCCTGACCGCTGCCATTCGGGGCGGCAAAGGCGATGCTTTTGCAAAGAAGATCGCCGCTTGGCAAGAACAGATCGGCTTCGCGATTGACGCACCCTTCCTTTCCAACCACGATAATGGCCGTAGCGCAGGCTTTCTAGTACGCTCCTTGCCCATGCAAAAGCTGGCCGCAGCGGTGTACTTGTTCATGCCGGGGAATCCCTTCATTTACTACGGGGAAGAATTGGGCATGACAGGCTCCGGCAGGGATGAAAACAAACGCCAGCCATATGTTTGGTCCATAACCGATTCCACGGGCATTCCCATTCCACCCAAGGACTGCGATCAAACCCAGAGCCTTTCAGAGGGTTATCTTGAACAGAAGGAAAACCCCGCTTCCTTATTGAATACATATCGAGCCCTTCTGGCTGCCAAAAAACGGCATCCTGAAATCGCCAGAGGGCAAGTAACGGTCTTGGATTTAGAAAACAAAGCCCTTTGCGCTTATATGAGCACTTATTCAGGCTCTTCCATTACCATTGTTCACAACTTTTCCAAAGAAGCCGTTTCATTTATTTTAGATGGCCAATCCCTTACATTGGATGCCTATGGCACCCTGCTCTTAAGTGATTCGGCTCTGGAGGTTTTTTAATATGCGGGCCAGCGGAATCCTTCTTCCCATCTTCTCCCTCCCTTCTCCTTACGGCATTGGCACCTTGGGCCAGGCCGCCTATGATTATGTGGATTTTTTGCACCGAGGGAATCAGCGCTATTGGCAGGTTCTGCCCGTTGGACCCACCAGCTACGGGGATTCGCCCTACCAGAGCTTTTCAACCTACGCAGGGAACCCTTACTTCATCGACCTGGATTTATTAAAAGCCGATGGTCTTTTGACACAGGACGAGATCGGCCTGCATACGAAGGATGCGCCAGGGGAAGCCATCGATTATGCCTTTTTATTTGAAAACCGTTTTACCTTGCTTAAAATGGCCTATGGCCGTTTTCATAAGCCCCAGGATTTTGAGAACTTTTGCCAGCGGGAAAAGAGCTGGCTCTTTGATTATGCTTTATTTATGGCCATCAAGGCCGAAAACGGCCATGTGTCCTGGCAAGAATGGCCCAAGGCATTGAAATTAAGAAAGTCCAAAGCGCTTAAAGAAACGGAAAAACGTCTTCATAACGAAATTGGCTTTTATATGTTCATGCAGTACCTGTTCTTCGCCCAATGGGCCAGGCTTAAAAAATACGCCAACAAAAAGGGCGTTAAGATCATCGGTGATATCCCTATTTATGTAGCCCTGGATTCCGCCGATACATGGATGAACCCAGAGCTTTTCCAGCTGGATAAGAATTTAGTCCCCACCCATGTGGCCGGCTGCCCGCCGGATTATTTCGCCAAGACCGGTCAGCTTTGGGGCAACCCCCTATACCATTGGGAAAAGCACCGGGAAACAGGCTTTGCCTGGTGGATTCAGCGGGTTAAAGCCTGCTTTGGACTTTTCGACATTCTGCGCATTGATCATTTCCGGGGCTTTGCTTCCTATTATTCTGTTCCCTTTGGCCACCCCACCGCCCAGTTCGGCACCTGGATGGAAGGGCCCCGCAGGGCGCTTTTCGATGCGCTCAAGGGCGCTTTAGGCAAAAAGGAGATTATCGCAGAGGATTTGGGTTTTTTAACCGACGATGTTTTCGTTCTGCTAAAGCAAACAGGCTACGCTGGCATGAAGGTGATGCAGTTCGCCTTTGAGCCTTATGGCCAGAGCATCTATATCCCCCACGCATATCCTAGAAAATGTGTGGTCTATACCAGCACCCACGACAGTCCTACCGTTATGGGCTGGGTAGCTGAAACGGGAAAAAAAGATTTAGCCTTCGCAAAAAAGTATCTTGCTCTTTCTAAGCGGGAAGGCTATAGCTGGGGCTTCATTCGCGGGGCCTGGGGCTCCGTGGCCGATACGGCCATCGCTTCCCTGCAGGATTTTCTGGAGCTTGGCAAGGAGGCCCGGATCAATATCCCCTCCACCTTAGGAGGCAACTGGGTCTGGCGGCTCAAGGGCGATGAATGCACCCAGGCGCTGGCAGACAAGATCAACGAAATCACTTTACGTTACGGGAGGAATTTGAAATGAATCAGTTTCAAGGGCTGAAAGAAGCCTTCGAGTTTGAATTAAAATCCCATTTTGGCGTTGCGCCGAAAAAAGCCAACGCTGTGCAGCTCCACGCGGCCCTAAGCCGGGCAGTGATGGGGCTCACCCAAGATACCTTTCAAAAAAGCATGGATACCCATAAGCGCCGGGCTTACTACCTTTCCGCAGAATTTTTAATCGGCCGCAGCGTATTCAACAATTTATACAACCTCGGCCTGTATGAAACAGCCCAGGCGTTGTTTCAAGATTGCGGGCATTCTCTTTCCGATCTGGAACAGATCGAGGACGCAGCCCTTGGCAACGGCGGTTTAGGCCGTTTGGCCGCTTGCTACTTAGAATCCGCCGCCACGCTGGATTTGCCTCTGGATGGCTATGGTATTCGCTACAAGTATGGTTTGTTCAAGCAGAGCTTTGAAAACGGCTTTCAAAAAGAATACCCGGACGATTGGCAGCGCTGCCTGGACCCTTGGTCGGTGCGCAATGATGACGAGGCTGTGCTTATTCATATGAACGGCAAGGATGTTCTAGCCGTCCCCTACGATATGCCCACCTTCGGCTACCGCTCCACCCGCATTGGCCGCCTGCGCCTTTGGCAGTGTGAGGCCCTGAGCCCCTTCAACTTTTCCATTTACGATTCCGGCGATTACGATAACGCCGTCCACGACCGCACCTTCGCTGATACCATCCACATGGTGCTCTACCCCAACGATAACACCCAAAATGGCAAGGAACTGCGGCTCATGCAGCAGTATTTCTTCTCTGCCGCTTCCGTAGCAGACATTTTGCGGGAATACCGTAAAGCCCATGGCAACGATATTAGCAAGCTTTCCGATTTCGTCTGTGTGCAATTGAACGACACCCACCCGGTGGTGGCCATTCCCGAAATGCTCCGGGTCATTCTAAATGAATACGAGTTAAGCTTTGACGATGCCTTTTTAATCGTTTCCAAAATGTTCAACTACACCAACCACACCGTTATGCAAGAGGCCCTGGAAAAATGGAACGTGGGGCTTTTCAAAAAGGTTCTGCCGGAGCTTTACCCCATTGTGCAAAAAATTCAGAAAAAGCTAAATACCGCGCTGATTATGGCCAAGATCAAAAGACCGAACCGCGACGCCTACACCATTATGGATAAGGACACCCTGAACATGGCCAACCTGGCCTGCTTCACCGGCTCCTACATCAATGGCGTGGCCCAGCTGCACACGGAATTGCTCAAAGAAGAAGTGCTTCACCAGTGGTATGCCCTCTACCCCCACCGCTTTCAAAACAAAACCAACGGCATTACCCAGCGCCGCTGGCTGGGGCTTTGCAACCCGGAGCTGACCAAGTACCTAAAAGATATCTTAGGCTCCGATAAATTCCTAAAGGATTTATCCGCTCTGAAACCCCTGGCCAATATGGCACAAAGCAAAGTGGCCCAGGATACCTTCAACGCCATCAAGCTGGAAAAGAAAAAGCAGCTGGCGGAACTGATCTGGGAACGAGAAAACGTTCCCCTGAACCCAGAGGCCATTTTCGATGTGCAGGTGAAGCGCCTCCACGAATACAAACGCCAATTCCTTCAGGCCCTTTCCATTATGGTTATGTATAACGGCATTAAGGATGGCTCTATTCAAAACCTGCACCCCATGGCCTTTATTTTCGGCGCCAAATCCGCCCCCGGCTATTTCAGGGCCAAGGGCATTATCAAGTTCATTAACGAAATCGCCAGGCTGGTAAATAACGACCCTGCTGTGAACCAAATCCTCTCCGTGGTTTTCGTACAAAACTACAATGTCTCCTACGCTGAAAAGATTATTCCCGCCGCCGATGTGTCTGAACAAATTTCCACCGCAGGCACCGAGGCCTCTGGCACCGGCAACATGAAATTGATGCTCAATGGCGCTGTGACCCTTGGCACCTATGATGGCGCCAACATCGAAATTGTGCAGGAAGCGGGCGTGGAAAACAACTTCGTCTTCGGCGCCAAGGTGGAAGACATCCGCCGTATCGCAGCCAACTACGATCCCATGATGCTGTATAAAACCGATCTCCGGATCAAAAAAGCCCTGGATTCTCTGGTGGATGGCACCTTCTCAGACGGCGGCACCGGCATGTTCAAAGAACTGTACGATGCCATTCTGTTGGGCGCCAGCTGGCACAAGCCCGATCATTACTACGTCCTGTACGATCTGATGCCCTACGTGGAAGCCAAGCTCCGCCTGAACATGGCCTATAAAGACCGTAACGCCTTCGCTCAAATGGCCCTGAACAACATTGCCGCCGCAGGCAAGTTCTCTTCCGACAGGGCTATCGGGGAATACGCTAAGGATATCTGGCATATTGCAGCGGTGAATTAAGTTCTTGCTGCGGCAGCTTTGCGTTCTCCGCCAAAAACTTCAGAATTTTAAATTTATTCCGTGGTTTTAACCACGGATTTTTTGTGCTGGCTTTCGTATAATTGGGTTGATAAAACCACAGGGAGGAATGAAAATGGAATCCATGTTTTGTTATCAATGTGAGCAGGCAGCCAAGGGCTGCGGCTGTACGGCAGCAGGGGTGTGCGGGAAAAAGGCGGATACGGCCCTGGAGCAGGATGTTTTAACCTGTGAAATGATCGCCCTGGCCACTGCTGTTGGGGCGCAGTGGGAGCAGGCCCAAACAGAGATTGATCTGATTGTGGACGGGCTTTTTACCACCATCACCAACGTGAGTTTCGATACCGCCAGAGTGGCCCAGCTGGCAAGCAAAATCAAGGCCCAAAGGGAAAAATGGGGCGGCGAAGCGGTTATAGCCCAGGAGGAATTGTTCCACGGGGATAAGGATATAACCTCTCTTCGTTCCACACTGCTGTTTGGCCTCAGAGGCATGGCGGCCTATGCCCACCACGCAAGGGTTCTTGGCCAGCGTGACCCGGAAGTGGATCAATGGTTTATCAAGGGCATGGCAGCCCTGGGCCAGGCCCATTCCGTGGAGGAATGGCTGGGTTTATTGATGGCCTTTGGGGGCGCTAACCTGAAATGCATGGCCCTGCTGGACAAGGCCAACACGGGCGCTTACGGGGATCCTGTGCCTGTTACGGTGCCTCTTCAAATTGAAAAGGGCCCCTTTATTGTGGTGACAGGCCATGATCTTAACGATTTGGAAATGCTTCTGAAGCAAACGGAGGGCAAGGGTGTTCATGTCTACACCCACAGCGAAATGCTGCCCGCCCACGGCTACCCGGAGCTAAAAAAATACCCTCATTTGAAGGGCAATTTCGGTACCGCCTGGCAAAACCAGCAAAAGGAATTTGAATCGGTTCCAGCGTCCATTTTGTTCACCACCAACTGCCTCATGCCCCCCAAGCCCTCCTATGCCGACAGGGTGTATACCACCTCGGTGGTGGCATTCCCCGACATTCAGCATATCGGGGCCGATGAAAAGGGCTATAAGGATTTTACCCCGGTGATCGAAAAGGCCCTGGAATTAGGCGGCTATAATGAAGACCGGCCCATGGCGGGGATCAACGGCGGCACCAGGGTGACAACCGGCTTTGGCCGCCAGACGGTGCTTAACAACGCCCCGGCGATTATCGATGGGGTGAAGGCCGGGGCCATCAAGCATTTCTTTTTGGTCGGGGGCTGCGATGGCGCTAAGCCTGGCCGCAACTACTACACGGACTTTGTGAAAAGCACCCCCAAGGACACGGTGGTGCTGACCCTGGCCTGCGGCAAATACCGCTTTAACGATTGGGACGCGGGCACCATTGGCCCCTTCCCCCGGATTCTGGACATGGGCCAGTGCAACGATGCCTATGGCGCGATTCAAGTGGCGTTGGCCCTGGCAGGGGCCTTTGGCTGCGGGGTAAACGAGCTGCCGTTGACCCTGGTGCTGTCCTGGTATGAGCAAAAGGCCGTGTGCATACTCTTAACCCTTTTGTCCCTGGGCATTAAAAATATCTTTATTGGACCCAGCATTCCCGCGTTCTTCTCCGAAACCGTGTTAAGCGTGCTGGTGGATAAGTTCGGCCTCACCCCCATCACCACCCCGGAGCAAGACCTGGCAAAAATCCTAAACTAAGGCTTTATATCGCCCCGTGCTTTTAAATCCCCTAAAATCCCCTGGTACCTGGCTTCGTCAATGGTGAATTTCTTAAGGTAAATCACCGTGCCGGCACTGATCAATACCAGGGGCACAAGCATCATGGCGGCTTTCATCATCACAATGCCCTCCTTGGTTACCTCTGCGGCCGTGGCCGCGCCGTTGACGCCGGAGAGAATCAGCGTCAGCCCCAGAATGCCCCCGGCCACCGCGCCGCCGATTTTATTGATCAGAGGCTGTACGGAAAAGGTAATGCTTTCGTTGCGCTTGCCCAATTTCCATTGGCCGTATTCAATGGTATCGGCCAGGAGCACCAGGGTCAGCATTTGGATAAAGGCCTGGCCCACAAACAATAGCGCCCCAGCAAGGCCCACATAGAGCATTTCTGTGGGAGCGAAAAAGAAAAGCAGATAGCTAAAAACCACTATAAGGGTGGCAGCCATATACAGCTGCCGCCTTTTAAAGCGCTTGGCAAACCGGGGGAACAGCCCCAAGGCGGTTAGCTGGGAAGCGCCCATCACCAGAGCGAAAAGGGGGTAAGCGGCTTCGTTTTGGTAAACGTATTTAAAGTAATGCACCCCAAAGCAGGCGGTGGTACTGGAGCCAGTCATAAACAGGGACATGGCAATGGTTAAAAACAGGAGCTGGTCGTTTTTGAACAGCACCTGGAACATTTCTTTTAAGGAGGTCTTTTCCTCTTCCTTAAAGTACCCCTTGTTTTCTTTCACCCCAAAGAGGGTAATGGCCTGGGATAGCAGCATCAAAAGGGCCATGAGCAGGGCAAACACAAACCAGCCCTTTTTGGGGCTGCCGGTGAATGCCCCAAGGGCGTTGGTGGCGGGGATCACCAGTATAACCACCATAAACATGCCCAGGTTGGCGCAGATTCGGGCAAAGGCCCCCATTTCCTCCCGCTTTTTCTGGTCGGTGGAAAGGGCGGGCAGCATGGACCAATAGGCAATATCGTTCAAGCCGAAAAACAAATCCCACATGAGATAGCATAGCCCAAACACACAAGCATAGGCGGCCCCGGTAAGGCCCATGTCCACAAACATCATCACCATGCACGCCCCGCCGATTACCGCTCCAATGGCCATGCCAGGCTTGAACTTCCCAAAGCGGGTACGGGTGTTATCCACCAGCAGGCCCATCACAGGATCGTTAAAGGCATCGAAAATCCTTAAGGCCATAAAGACCACGGTGATAAGCCCCAGGGTGGCATCGGATACCATGAGGACCTCTGTTATATACACCATCATGTAGGTTGAAACCATGGTGTAGAACATATCCCGGCCAATGGTGCCCAGGCCAAAGCACCATTTATTCCGCCTGTCAACATTCTTGTTCATTGGCTTTTCCTTTGTGCGTTAATACACCCAGTATACCACAGTTAACCGCAACTGCCATGGCAACCCACGCCGCCCAAGTGGCATTTCAGGCGAAGCCATATGGCTTTCCTTTGGGGAAGAGCGGGCTGCCGCAGCAAGAATAAGGGATTTTCAAGGGTGGTAACCCTTGAATGGGTTTGGGTGAAACCCAACGTAACCTATTGAAAACGAAAAGCAAACCCAGGTCAAGAGAGTGAAGGGGCAGCGCCCCCGAAACGATTCTTGACAGAAGCTTGGCTGCAGCCAAGCCGCTGTCAAGGGCCGCTACGCTTCCTTGATCTGGGGTTTGCTTTTACCCTTGGAAGTTACGTTAGGGCTTTGCCCTAGAACCCTGTCGTATACTGTGAACGTAGGATGTCAAAACCTACTAATAACAGGGGCAACCACTTTACCCACAGCAAAAGTGAAATGGTTGATTTGCCCAATCCTCAAAACTGAATAGGCAGAAAACTAAGAAATAAGGCTACTTGTTCACGGAAAGATGACGTTAATCTTCTGTGGCATGTAGCCTTATTTCGTTTTACCATTAGCTAAAAGGGGTGTTGCAAAGTTGGATTTTCTATGGTGCGCTAGCATCAACAGCGCACTTATGTACCACATGAATGTGGTACGGTGCGATCTTGCAGATAGCGTTTTGTACCTATCAGTACAAAAGATATGAGCATGTTTGTCTTTCGTTACTCAAATCGCGCGTTTTATTCTTCACTTAACTCCAGTTTCAGCCATGGAGGTAAAGGCAGGCATCATGCCCACAGGTTGCATTACTTCTTCAAGGGTAAAAAATGCGTGGGCATCCGCTGCATCTAAAACGGTGAAGGGACGGAGTACCAGTCGCTTTGTTTCGATTCTCATTATCCTTCTTCTTTCTTCCATGAGCTCTATTCGCCAAACAAAACTTTCATATAGTTTGTCCGTGTATCCAAGATACGCAAAACAGAAACAGCTTCATCTACTTCATAGATGACTATATACTTCCCCGTAATGATATAACGACCCTCGATTTCGCGACCAAGCTTCTCGTTAAGCTCCGGCCCTAAGTAGGGCTGTCCCTTTAGGGCTGCTACATCCTTTGCAATACGAGCAATCGTGTTTGTTGCAGCCATGGGGTTGAGCAAGGTGTCACGAATATAGTCATCTATTTCTTGTACGTCAAAAATGGCAGCAGGCGTATATCTTAAGTTCATCGGTTCAATCCAAACCTATCTAGCATCTCCTGCTCTGATACCCAATCACCCGAATTCTTGATTGACTCGCGCCCTTTTTGAATTTCTTGCATAAGCTGTGCAATTGCTTGATTACGCAATGCTTCTTTGCTATTTTGCGTTACAATAAAAGGCAGTCCATCGGCATTTACAGACTGTTGAATAAAAACATTGACAGCATCCGTCAACGTCATGCCACAGTTGGCAAAAACCTGCTCTGCCTTTTGCTTTATTTCTGGATTAATGCGCATTTGAAATGTTGCCGTCTTTGGTGCGCTTGTTACGTTCGCTTTTTCCATGATTAAGCACCTCCCTGTCTTGATGATAGCATAACGAATCGAGAACGTCAATACAACGTCACTACAAAAAGATGAACTTCCCGATCTTTGTGCAATACAATAAGTAGCCTGCCGAATCCGGCAAGCTACTTACATCATGATACCTTGGCAAACCCCATCTCCATTCAAGGGTGGTAACCCTTGAAAATCCCATCTCTTTACACTCGGGTCTGTGAATTGCAGCTGACCACGCCCCGGTCGGCGTCGATGGTGACCACAGCGCCGGAGTGGAGAATTTTTGTAGCGTTTTGTGCGCCGATGATCACGGGAATATCCAGGCTCATGCCTGCTACCGCGCCGTGGCCGTTGGGGTCCGGGTCCTCGATGATCAGGCCGGAGGCTTTTCGCACCAAGGGGAGCAGGGCGTTGCTGGTTTGCTTCATTACCAGAATGCAGCCATCCCGGAAGTTCTTGCCGGCCTCGTCGGCATCCTGGGCCACGCAGAGCTCTGCGCAGGCGGATTTGTGGGTAATGCCCATGCCGGTTACCAGAATGTGGCCCACCACGTGGACCTTCATAAGGTTGGTGGTGCCGGAAATGCCAAGGGGCACCCCGGCTGTCATCACCACCAGCTCCCCGTCTTTAAGGAGGCCGGCTTTAACGCCCGCTTCCACGGCATGCTCGAACAGATCGTCGGTGTTTTGCTCCTCTTCGATCACAAAGGGAATCACGCCCCAGCTAAGGTTCATCTGCCTGCGGACGGATTCCGTGGTGGTGCAGGCGATAATGGGGCAATTGGGCCGGTATTTGGAAATCATCCTGGCGGTAACGCCGGACTTGGTAACGGGGATAATGGCCGCAGCCTTTAGATCGTGAGCGGAGGTGCAGGTGGCGTGGGAAATAGCGCTGGTCACATCGTTGTTCGCATAGCTTTCCCGCTTTTTGAACCGGCCCACATAATCGATGTCCCCTTCGGCCCGAAGGGCGATCCGGGCCATGGTCTGAACGGATTCCACCGGGTACAGGCCCGCGGCGGTTTCGCCGGAGAGCATGGTGGCACTGGTGCCGTCGTAAATGGCATTGGCCACGTCGGTGGCCTCGGCCCTGGTAGGCCGGGGGTTTTTCATCATGGAATCCAGCATCTGGGTGGCGGTGATCACCTGCTTGCCTGCGTTGTAGGCCTTGCGGATAATCATCTTTTGCATCACCGGCACATCCTCCAGGGGGATTTCCACGCCCATGTCCCCACGGGCAACCATGATCCCGTCGGACACCCGGATGATCTCGTCGATGTTTTCCACACCCTGGAGGTTTTCTATTTTAGCGATGATGTTAATGCTGGTGCAGCCTTCATGGCTGAAAATTTCCCGGATAGCCAGAATATCCTCGGCGGTCCGGGCAAAGGAGGCGGCGATAAAATCGAACCCGTTTTCAATGGCGAAAAGGATATCGTCATGGTCCTTTTTGGAAATATAGGGCATGTTCAATTGCACATTGGGAATATTGATCCCCTTGTTGTTGGAAATAACCCCGTCGTTTAACACCTTGCAGTGAATATCCGTCTTGGTAACGGATACCACCTCCATGCCGATCAGGCCATCGTCGATTAAGATAATGCTGCCGCTTTTCACATCCCTGGGCAAATCTTTATAGGAAATGGTTACCTTTTCGCTGGTGCCATCGCAGTCCAGGGTGGTCAGGGTAAATTCCTGGCCCTTTTGAACGGTGACCTTGCCTTCTTTAAACTGGCCCGTGCGTACCTCGGGGCCCTTGGTATCCAGCATGGTGGCGATAGGCGCATCCATCTCTTCCCGGATGCGGACCAATTCCTTCAAGCGCTTAAGGTGATTCTCATGGGTATCATGGGAGAAATTGAACCGTGCCACGTCCATTCCGGCGCGGATCAAGTCTTCAATCAGCCCTAATTCAAAGAGCCTGGGGCCCATGGTGCAAACGATTTTCGTCTTTCTGATGGCCATAAAATCAACTCTTTCGCAATTATTCCCATGGTATCATAACTTCTTTCCTATTAAATGTCAATTCCAAATCACTTTTTATCTACTAGTGCTCTGCCAAATCTAAAATGAATGGTGAGTTGCAAGTATTTTTTTGCACTGCCAGGAGCTGGAACGAAGCGTAGCCGGCAGCTACGTTGAGTGGAGAGCGACACTGCAGTGCGGAAAAAGACGAAGCAAGGCACGTTCAGTTTAGGTTTGGCGGAGTACTAGCTTTACATTCTCTTTACTCAGCTCGTCGCAAAGCATGTTTAAGCACTCCGGGGAAGGATTGACAAAGTAATCCTTGGGGACCAAAAGGGTAATATTCTCCTGGGGAATATGGAAGTACACAGGCACCGGGCCGGGGAACCGGGTAAGCATCTGCTTTAAGTTCTCCATCTCCAGCCTTGTAACCCGAAGGTAAAGCTTTTGGCTTGGGGCCGAAGGGGCCAAGGGCGCCTGCCTTTTAATCTGATGCACCGCCTGGGTCTGGCGCTGCTTGTAATCCTCAATGGACAGCATCCGGTCTACCAGAATTTTTGTGTCCTCGTCCTCCCGAATGGAAAGCTTGCCCTCTACCACCACAATATCGTCTGCGTGAAAGGCGCCGTCGATCCGTTCGTAAACCTTGGGGAACACAAGGCCCTCCACCTGGCCGGTTAAATCCTCCAGGGTAATAAAGCCCATGTAGCTGCCCTTTTTTGTTACCTTCCCCCGGACCTGGGTCAGAATGCCGCAAAGCACCACAGCCAGGCCATCCTTGGAAAGGCCGCCGTCAGGCTCGTCCTTCAAATCCCGGATATAGGCGGAATTTTCCGGGAAGTTTTTAAGGTAAGACAGGTGCTCATCCAGGGGGTGGCCGGTAATGTAGATGCCCGTGTATTCACGTTCCCCCATAAGCAGCTCCCTTTTGCTAAACTCGGGCATAGGTGAAAGCTTGGGGGTAAGGGCTATGTCAGGCATGGCAAAAAGCCCCTCGAAAAGGGATACCTGGCCCTGAACGTTTTGCTTGCGCTTGTTGATGGCGCTGTCCATGGCGGAATCATACACATAGTTTAGCTGGGCCCGGTTGGCCCCCAGGCCATCGAAGGCCCCGCAATGGATCAGGGATTCCACCACCCGCTTGTTTACCGATTCCGTATCGATTCGGTCGCAAAAATCGAATATGTCCTTATAGGGGGCGCTGCGCCTTTCCCGCATAATGGCCTCCACGGCGTTTTGCCCCACGTTTTTAATGGCCCCCAGCCCAAAGCGGATGCCCTGAACGCCTTTTTCGTCCGTATCCACGGTAAAGCGGTAGTGGGATTTATTCACATCCGGGGGCAGAATGGGAATGCCCTGGGCCCGGCAATAGGCGATGTACCCGGCAATCTTATCAGTGTTGCCGTAAACGCTGTTCATAATGGCGGCCATAAAGGGCACCGGGTGGTGGCGCTTTAAGTAGCCCGTCTGTACGGCCACCAGGGCATAGGCGGCGGCGTGGGATTTATTGAAGGCGTAGGAGGCGAAGGCGCTCATTTCATCGAAAATCTGCCCGGCCTGGGCTTCGGTGATGCCGTTATGGATACAGCCGGGAATTTCCTGGTTGCCATCCTTGTCCTTCATGCCGTAGATGAAATACTCCCGCTCCTTGGCCATCACATCCCTTTTCTTTTTCGCCATGGCCCGGCGCATCAGGTCGCTTCTTCCAAGGGAATACCCGGCCAAATCCCGCACGATCTGCATGACCTGCTCCTGGTAAACCATGCAGCCGTAGGTCACATCCAGTATGGGGCGGAGCTTTTCAGTAATGTAGGTAACGGAGGCTGGGTTGTGCTTGCCCTTAATGTACCGGGGAATGGATTCCATGGGCCCTGGGCGGTAAAGGGAAATAGCGGCGATAATGTCTTCGAAGTTTTCCGGCTTCATGCCTGTTAAAAAGGCGCGCATGCCGCCGCCTTCCAATTGGAAAACCCCATCGGTTTCCCCCCGGGAGATCATTTCATACACGGCGGAATCGTCCGTTGGAATGGCCTCGGCTTTTAAGAATATGCCCTCCTGCTCTAAAAGGTTCAGGGTATCTTGAATAACGGTCAGGGTCCGAAGGCCTAAAAAATCCATCTTAAGCAGCCCCAGGCGCTCAATGGTGCCCATGGGGTACTGAGTGGTAATCACTTCATCGTTGCGCTGAAGGGGCACATAGGTGGTGACAGGGTCCCTGGTGATCAGCACCCCGGCGGCGTGGGTGGAGGCGTGGCGGGGCATGCCCTCAAGGATCAGGGCCATGTCGATAAGCTTTTGCACCTCCGGGCGGTTTTCATAGGCTATGCGCAGGGAAGGGCTGTCCTTCAAGGCCTTTTCCAAGGTCACGCCCAGCTCCATGGGCACCGCCTTGGCGATGGCATCGGTGTCCTGGTAGCTCATGCCCAGCACCCGGCCCACGTCCCGTATAACGCCCCTGGCGGCCATGGTGCCAAAGGTGATAATCTGGCTTACATGGTCCTCCCCGTATTTCCGGGCCACGTAGTCGATCACCTCCTGGCGGCGCTCGTAGCAAAAATCGATATCCAGGTCCGGCATGGAAATGCGCTCCGGGTTTAAAAACCGTTCAAAGAGCAGGTTGTATTTTAAGGGGTCCAGCATGGTAATGCCCAGGGTGTAGGCCACAATAGAGCCTGCGCCGCTGCCACGGCCAGGGCCCACCATAATGCCGTTTTCCTTGGCGTAGCGGATAAAATCCCAGGTGATGAGGAAGTAATCCACATAGCCCATCTGGTTAATGGTATCCATTTCGTACATAAGCCGCTTCATGGGGGCGCTGTCTGGGGAGGTGTCCTCGTAGCGCTCTTGAAGCCCCTTTATGCAAAGGTTTTGGAACATAGAAAGGGAGGTTTCCCCTGCATCCACCTCAAACCGGGGCAGGTGGATGGTGTTGAAATCGAATGCCACATGGCACCGCTGGGCTATTTTCTGGCTGTTTTCAATGGCCTCCGGGTAGGCGAAAAACAGCTGGCGCATTTCCTCCTCGCTTTTCACGTACAGCTCCCTTGTGTCCATGCGCATGCGGTTTTCGTCTTCCAGGGTTTTCCCAGTCTGGATGCACATAAGCACCTCCTGGGCGTCTGCATCCTTTTCCAGAATATAGTGGCAGTCGTTGGTGGCCACCAGCGGCACATTCATCTGGTTGGCCAGGTTAATCAGCCTTGGCAAAACCATCTTTTCTTCGGAAATGCCGTGATCCATAATCTCGATAAAGAAATTTTCCTTGCCGAAAAGCCCCTGCATTTTTAAAACGTATTCCTTGGCTTCCTCCATGCGGTTATCCAGGCACAGCTTGGGCAAATCCCCGCTCAGGCATGCGGAAAGGCAGATCAGCCCCTCTGCATGGTCCTTTAGCAGCTGGTAATCGATCCGGGGCTTGTAGTAATAGCCTGTAATAAAGCCCTCGGATACCAGCTTCATCAGGTTTTCATAGCCCTTGTTGTTCTCGCACAAAAGCACCATGTGGCTGTATTCCCGGGAGACCACCTGCTTGTCGTGGCGATCCGGGCAAATATAAACCTCGCAGCCGATCACAGGGCTGATGCCCCCGTCCACGCAGGCCTGGTAAAAATCCACCGCGCCGTACATCACCCCATGATCGGTGATGGCGCAGTGGGTCATGTTCAATTCTTTAAGCCGCTTTACCAGTGGCTTGATCCGGCAGGCGCCGTCCAGCAGGCTGAATTCCGTGTGCAGGTGTAGGTGTGCGAAAGCCATGATGGTGTTTCCTTTCGTAAAGAGATACTGTTATTATACCACACTTGCCCGGGACATTTGGGACAACTTTTCCCAAACCAGAAAAAAGTTGTAAGTGGGAGCAAGTGGGAAGCAAGTGGTTTTTTTCTTCAGGCCCAAAAACCCTAGACCCCTTGATTCTACTTGCTTTAAGGCCTTTCATTGCCCCAAGCAAGTGGAATAAGTGGCATAAGTGGCGTGTAAAACACGAAAAACCGCATTTGCCTGTGAAAACAGGCAGGAACCCAGTAATCAGAACAAATATTTATTATAATATATAACTATTTTTATCTGACCCTACTTATCACTTAATTCACTCAAAAACACGCCACTTATCCCACTTATGGCGTGCTTTTTCGCCGGAAAGCCTTGAT
>JAVBTR010000100.1:0-20926 GCA_031556065.1 Eubacteriales bacterium
CTCGTTCAGTTGTACAATCTTTTCGGACATGGCTTTTTTTCTCCCTTCGAATGATGTGTTGCAACTCCATTCTACCAGAGATTTGAGGCCATGTCTTTTTTTGACCCCTTTTTCTTTTTGCGAAACTTATTATACGTTATCCTCACTTGCTCACCTCCATAAAAAACACGCCTGCAAAAGGCGTTCTAAGTTCTATTCACATCACGATTCGGTATAAAAATGCGCATAAAAAAGCACGCCTTATTCAGCGTGCAAATTGGCTATTTGGCTTTTGGTTTATGCTAGATTGCCCAAATGGGAACAATCAGGCTTTGGCTATCTATAGCGGAAAGGGCATCCTTCATACAGAGTATCGCACCCTGGCCGCGTTTCACAGCCCCTTTATCCAACAGCTTAAAGGGACTTGTTAGTTGGGTTCCGGGATTAGCCGTCTTCTTAATTTCCATTGGATGTAGTGTTCCATCTGCTTCTAATACAATGTCGATTTCCTTTGCGTCATTATCACGATAATAAAACAGATTAAGCGTTTCCCCTGCATTCAAATATGTTTTGATGACCTCTGCCACCACGTAATTTTCCAGAATCGCACCATTAAACGCACCCGCCTCCAAGGTTTCCGGGCTCAACCATTTGGTGAGATATGCAACCAAGCCCGTATCGTAAAAATATAATTTAGGCTTCGTGACAGTACGCTTCAGCAGATTGTTTGAATAGGGATGCAGGTAAAAAATAATGTCTGACTTTTCCAATAGCCTTAACCATTCCTGCACTTTTTCCGAACGCATCCCGTCCATATCCTTGCCGATATCCGCAAAATTCACCATCTGTCCGGCACGACATGCCACAGCGGTAATAAACCTTAGAAATTCAGTCGCCTCAATGGTTCCGCTTATTTCCCGAATATCACGTTCGATATACGTTTGCAAATAGCTGGAGTAAAACAAGTTGCGATTGGTGACCTGACCGCTTGCAAGCGCTGGCATCGAGCCTCGAAAGATACGCTCAAACATCGCCGGTGTATCCGCTGGGGTTCGCTTGGCAACCCGCTCCTGCAACCGCACTAGATCAATCGAAAAAGGAGTATTCTCACCGCTGCTATACAGCTCTTTTTGCGATAGCGTGGACATACGCAAGATACATGCCCGGCCCGCAAGAGATTCTCCTGCCAGCTCCATAAGCCTAAATGCCTGTGAACCTGTAAGCCAGAAATCCCCTGGACGTTTATCTCGATCTGCCATTATTTTAATGTAGATAAACAGCTCCGGCGCATATTGCACCTCATCTATGAGAATGGGCGGTTTATGAAGTTGAAAAAACATTTGAGGATCACTTTTGGCTAACCCACGCTCTGTTAAATCGTCCAACGTCACATAGTTACGTTCCGTTCCTTCCATCAGCTTTTGCAGCATGGTGGTTTTCCCTACCTGCCTCGGCCCGGTAATGATCGTAACCGGATACTCTTTTGTCACATCACTAATGACTTTTTCCAAATCTCGTTGGATATAATTCAAGCTTCCACCTCCACATTCGGGCATTTTACGTTGCGTTTGTATTATAGCCGATTCTCAAGAAATAATCAACTCTAATCAAACCTTAACTTGTCTTCAGCAAAAGGTCGAAATATACTATTCTCAACCAGCAATGAGTAATCAACCCTTGGATGGCCATACCTGATCGATATAAGCCATTCGGGGTTCTTTTTGCTTCTTCTCTTTTTTTGCCTCCCACGCTCTCAAGTGCAAGAAACCAAGAAAGTCCATTTCGTCAATGTCGTTCATGTGCCACCCGTTTGCGAGCAAGGAGTTATAGGTGGCATAGATAAAATCATGCAGCGTCAGGGTGCTGTCGTTTGAGGCACTTCCTCCTGCGCTGCTTTCGTAGGGAACTCGCCAAGTACCTCGGTGGTCTGTGTTTGCACCGCCATGATAGCCAGCGCAATATCGTGCATATGTACAATGCGCTTTCAAGCTGAAGACATATCTCCGCCTCCGTCATAGAGACTGCTGCGCGCTCAAGCATAGGCTTGCGTCCTCTGACGTAAGCACGGATGTATCCTCTGTAATGGTCGACTACTGCCGCAAGCGCTACTGTGTCGCCATTGATTGCACTATGAATCGTCTGGTATTCCAACACCGCCATCCACACTCCTAAGTAGCATCTTTAGTGCCTTTATGCCTTGATTCCGTTGATACGTTATTGTACGCCGTGGTCGCCCCACGATAGGAGCGATCTGATAATCTGACATACCTTCCCATGCGCTCATGATAATAATCTGCTGTTGCAACAAAGGCAGATTTAGCAGCGCATGGAATAGTCTTTCCGATGACACGATGCACCCGTAACCATTTACCTCAATCATTAACGCCTCGCTGGGGTAGGCATCCAAAACAGGGACATCTTCAACCGCTGTGCCTACCATTGCTTCAAAACGCCGCCACCGCTTCCATTGCTTCACGCAATCTGATAGTTCGTTGCGTATGACACGCTTACAATAGGCATCAAAAACTGATGTTGTAATCTGATCGTCCAAATCTCATACCTCAATCCGCAGTATTATTCCTAACACTTACTAATACTGTTCTCGATTTCGATTTGGGCAAACATCCAGAAAATAATGTCCAGAAAAACACTGGAAACACATTACAGCGGTTGTTCAAAGCGTTCCACCTCGTTAAAGATAGAGCGACAAAGCGCGTATAAGACTTCGCTCACTCCGCTACACCTACCTCGGTGTAGAGTTCCCCAACATCTTTCACAATCTCGCGGGCTATGTGGCCAACATAGCAGTTCATATTAACCACACTGTGGTTGCAAGCCCATGGATTGCACCACGTTCGGCAAGTAGGACAGATGTGCGCAGATACTTGGCGCAAAAAACTCAGCATGGATGAGAAGATTTCTTTGCCCGCAGGCGTTATATTGTCAGGCTCACTCACCATAAGCCGGGTGTACGCCTGCCCATCTAGCTTATTCATATCCACAGTGCCTTCTTTTCTTATGAAGTCCGCCAAGATAGAATCCAGCGATATATGGTTCTGCGCGCAATAGCAAATAGCTTTATCAAAGGCTATTGTCCCGGCTTTGGCGACGTCAAGGTTTTCAAATACCTTTTCAATGGTGCGTGGCTGCAAGCCGAGTTGGCGCGACATTTCCGCTTTACTTCCAAAACGGTTCTCTAGCAAGTATCTCAGTACATGGCCCGTAACCTTTTTATCCATTTTACTTTCTCTCCTTCTTTTGGTCACATTTTATTGTACATAAGCATTGACAGCTTTGGAATCCGGCAAATTTTTCGTTTTTCATGACATAAAAAACACCAGTCACATACGACTGGCGCAATACCTGTATTACTGCTATATTAGTTAATTGGAGAGCCTGATTAAGTAGACACCTGCGTCTTATCCTCATCTGCCACTGTTGCGCACAGACGGAGCATAAGGCGCAATGCGTTCTCAGAGCAACCCTTTGAAAGATTCTCCATAGAATCGATAAAATCCGAATCATCGGAGAGGTTCATCGCTGTAATTGACTTGCCATCGTCAGAAACCACTGCGCCGGAAACAAGCGACTCCAGTGGCGTTTCCAGAAGAAGGCTCAGTTGTGAAAGGCGGTGGAGATTCACAGGGCGATCTCCTCGCTCTACCTTGCCAAAGTGTGCAGGAGACATATCAATGGCATCTGCCACTGCTTCCTGCGTCATATTCTTTTGGTTTCGGGCGGCACGGATATGCCTTCCAATCACCTTATATTCTATGGACATAACACACCTCATTTCGCCGACTATTTCTATCTTTATTTTATCGGTGAAAAGAAGTT
Organism: Eubacteriales bacterium; assembly: GCA_031556065.1. Classification (GTDB taxonomy): domain Bacteria; phylum Bacillota; class Clostridia; order Christensenellales; family Aristaeellaceae; genus JAVBTR01. The sequence goes on from JAVBTR010000100.1 coordinate 3,817, forward strand.
TTATAAAGGAGCTTCACAAGGAACATCTTCCCTTATAAGAACTTAAATGGTAAAATAAATCTAGCCTTACAAGGGTAGAATGGGCGCAATAAAGACAGGAGGATGGGCATGCGGAACACAGTTCAGAAAGAAATGACGTTTGGGGGCCTTCAGGATAAGGCAGCTTTGTTAAATGCACTGACAGATACGAATCGCCAATTTACCAGAAATGAGTTGGAAGCCATTATCCAAAATGAGTTTTTCAATGACGAAAATTCTTTGGATAGCGACCTTGTAAACGCAGCGGTTTCCCGCATCATTCTACTGGCGGGCAATACGTTAAACAAGGATACCCTACAACAAGAACGGGAGCAAATGATCCATGGGGTGCTAAAGAAAATCCTTAAACCAAAATAAAAACAGCGGAATGCCTTGTTTGAAGCACTCCGCTGTTTCTTTATCTCGACCACATCAAAGCTTTAATTCGAGAGAACGGTCAATGGGTATTTGGTGTTGCACACAGTAGCGGATGATCCGTTCCATCACCTGCAGCTCATTTCGTTTGCTGGCCTGTCCTGTGCATACACGAAGGAGGGTTCTATACGGGATACCAGTCTGCTCGGCCAATTCTTTTTTTGATCGGAATGTATGTACCGTGAGAAAGTCTGCTAGGCGGGTAATGCAGTACAGTTCCATCCTTTGCGCAGCACAAACTCCATTAGATGTGGTTAAGGTAGCCACTAGGTAGTAGAGCCTCCTTTACTGATCACTTTTTATGGGGTGCTTTATATAGGGCATTTCTGCAAAGCAAAACATTGTTCTGTCAGTAAATATTCTTTATGCTCATCTTGCAAAACAATACAAAACAGCTCGACAAACGGAGTTAACTTTCCCCTGTCAATTGCATTACCGTTGACCAGTTCTGATAAACTCAATCAGATCCTCAACGTCATCAAAATCATCATAATCCCCGTTGATTCCATCTTTGTGATATAAAACCCCATTCTTTTCGTTCCGCTCAAGGCAATCAAGTAAATCCTCTAACCCATACCGTTTTACAAAAGCAGTGAACCCATACGGCTTTATTTTTGCCCGTAGTCCTTTGCGACAAGGTTCCTGGCAAGCATAGCAATTGGATATGCCTCTTTCTATTGAGCATTTTCTGTTTTCACACCAGTCCTTGCCGGGACAGCATCCAGAATCGCATCCAGTACAATGCTCGTTTCCCGAGCACAAACAACAAGCCAATCCACATCTGGCTATGCCCAGTTCTCGCCTCATATGTATCCTCCATAAACTTTAGTTTATATGTACGCCTTCACCGTCTAAGGTTGATTATAACCAAATAGAAAAATAACCGAAATCATGTGTGCCGCTTCCGTGATGCAACTTGTTTTCGGCTTTTAGATTTAGAAAAGCCTCTTCCATATCGGTCAAAATGGTTTCCGGCACAGCCAAACTGTGGTGAGCTGGGAACACCTTCTTCACAGGTAGCGAAGCAATTTTCCGAATCGAAGCTAAATAGGCCACGGGATCGGTTGAGGGATAATACGCAAACAAGGTGCCGATGTAAACTAAATCGCCTGTAAACAGATACCCTCTGTCCCGTTCGTAGAAACACATATGCCCCGGTGAATGTCCCGGCGTATGCAATATCTCTATCTGCCGTCCTCCAATGTCGATTAAATCATGGTCATGGAGTACCTTTGTAGTTTCCCCTTGAAAAAACTCGTATTGCTCAACATCGAAGTTGTCAGGCAAATCACAGTCTTCGACAACATAGCCTTTGACTTGCTCCATGGTTAAAGGAAACTCGCCCGTGAGCCATTTGACTTCTTCGGCATGTGCATAAAAATTTGGATAATACTTATGTCCTCCGATGTGATCCCAATGAATATGTGTGGCTACGGCGATTACGGGCTTGTCAGTTAGCTTATCAACCTGCTCCTTTATGTTTTCAATGCCCAATCCTGTGTCAATTAGCAAGCTATAGTTTTCACCGTTCAGCAAATAAGCATGGCTTTCTTCCCAATGCCTGTATTCGCTGATAATATGGGTGTTTTCGTCAATGTGCTCAATTGTAAACCAGTTTTTCATTCTTACCTCTACTCCTCGCTTTTATATCAAAGCGCTCTTGTGAAACACTTCAACAGTTGCTATATTTTTTGCCTATTACCTTATCAATAAAATACAAGATAAACGCTACACCTAAGAAAAACACAAAAACAGTCAGCGTAAAAATAGCAACACGTAGCGTACCAAGCGCATTGATATCAAACACATGATAAATATAGTCGCCTGTTATGTGCCCATAAAAAAACAAAAACGCAATATAAATGGATGGCAAGAAAGACACCGCGAAAACATGCGTTGGGCTTGCTATTTTGCCTTTTTCCGTTATAACTATCCAATGCATAAAAATCAAAATCGGGTTAATTATATGTAAAAACAAGAAAGCGCCGTCAAATCGGAACAAACTATAATTCGAAATACATATGCCAAACATGATAAGGGCCAGAATAACCATGCACAAGTCAATAATTGTTGGTATGGATTTCCGTTTAGCTAATAATATACCAGAACAAATTAATACTATACTTTCAACAAGATTGCTTAAGAAAGTATACTCAATCATATTCTGAGGAATTTGGGAATACCCCCAAATAATGCTTCCAAGTAAAACTGTACCAATGCCAATTTTAACACCAGCTTGCAATCCAATATTTTTCATCATGAAAAGCTCCTCAACAATTTGATTTCAGACTTTCACCATATGGGCTCTTTACTGTATTAGAAGTTCGCCAATGACGGTTATATATAGCTTCTGCGCATCAACAAGTTGTTATTGCATTGAAGAAAGTTTTCGTTTTCACGCACCCTATTTTCCATGTTAACTCACATCGTTTATTGCGGATAAATCTGATTTTTCATACCTATTGTGGCCACGCATGCTCTTTTTATATCTCCAGCACTTAATAGCGTCATTAAGGCTTTTCCCATCGTTGTCAGCAAAAAAATCACGTATATAGGTATTATATTCAAACTGCTTATCAATTGAGGTTTTACCATTTTTCTTGGCTGCTATAATCTGATGGTATGCCCGTATCGCGTCTTTGTAGCTTTTCCCCTGATTGGTTTTTAGCCAATTTTGAAAGGCCACATTAAATGAAAACGCTTTTCCAATTTCCTCCTTAAAAAAAGCTCGGTGCATTTCAGAACACACGAAATTGCTTTCAATCAATGTATCTTCGGTAATACTTTGGATGTTAACAGGTGTTTTTGATGACACTTTACTTGTGATTTTTTCACCTGTATCAAGATAATGTGACACGCGAGCGGTCAATTCGGCTTTCCCGCCTGTTGGCTGCAAGCCTTCTTGCCTGCAAAATTGCATCAGCTCCGCTTTCAAGTAATAATAATTTTGAAATGTAGCGCTGTCTAAGGTTTCATCCAAATCAGGTCTAGGGGCGTACATATTTATAACCTCTCAATCATTTTAACCAAAGCATTGTTGTATAGCATTCCTACTAAGCCTATAAGTGCCCAACCCACTCAACAGATAGGTTCCACGCGTTTTTTCTCGCCTTATCACACGCTTTCGCATACTTTCTTTCCTGCCGATAGGCAAATCTCACAGGCGTTGAAACCGGGCTTAATATGTGGCTTGCAGGATCGTAAACTTCATGATGAAACGGAAATGAAAACTGCTTTTCTTTTAGCCTCTCGCAAATCATGTTACTCATTTCCGAGGATGGCCACTGTGCATCATTCTTTGCTGACAGCAGAAGAATTGGACCGTTGATGTGTTCAACCTTAATGGTGTTTTCTTCACGCTTATTGTTCGCAAGCACTTCGAGATATTGTGTTCGATAGTCGTATTCTCGATTATGGACAATGCTCTTCAATACGCTGATAGATATATCCGCAAACGAGACATAAGGCAAGGGGGCTCCGTTCCATGTCCAACTGGAAGCTCCGCTGTAATGGGGCTTTGATATGCCCTCAAACACGCAGCAGGTGGGGGAAACAGCAACTACCAGCTCAAGTTGCGGTATAAGGCTTGCTGCAATCAAGGCGAGCTCTGCGCCTTTTGACATCCCATATATCCCGACCTTTGAAAAACCGCGATTCTTTAGCCATATGGCAGCTGATTGAATAATCTCTACTGGAACTAAGGACAATGATTTTGAGGTGTTCTTTGTTTTCCAATAGGCTACCGCAAGGGCGGGAATGCCCTGTTTTGAAAAGGCTTCGGCAATGCTTTGTGCCCATCTGATGCCACCATCGCTTCCACTGACGACAATCATTGCCTTTTCTCTTGTGGGCGACGGGTAAAACACGCCTTGAAAATCTTTACTGTTTATTACCATAATCTCAACTTCTCCAGCGAAATCCTATATCTCACCAAATCGGCAGCAGAAAAGGGCTTGCCATGCGCCGGGAAAATCTCTTGCGCATTAGTGGCAATCATAACCTCCCATGATTGCTTATAATCCTGCAGGCTTTCAATCCAAATAATATTTCTATGAATACTCGGAAACCCGTTCATAGCAGCATCACCGCAAAATAGCTGTCCGTCATCCGTTAAAATGCCAATGGAATCAGCTGTGTGTCCCGGCAAAAATACAATGTTGGCCTGAACACCCAAATCCTGTAGCGGTTGCGATTTTCTATCCCACACAATTGTATCCTTGGAAATCTCAAAAGCGGGAAACGCATGCTTTCCCTTTCCAAAAAGCTTCATCGATTGCACAAATGCCTTTGCCAGTAGGCCAGAGCAACCGCCCACCCAACGGTTATGCCCCTCCGCCAAACGTGCCGGGGCTTCTTTGTCCACGATCAAAACAGCCTTCGACGCAGATAGAAGTTCATGTAAAAAGCCCGCATGGTCGTCATGGGCATGGGTTAAAAGCAGAACCTTTATTTCCGTGGGATCGATCCCTCTCTTTTGGAGACCCTTGCGATACTGCGCATACCCACCTGAGTAACCCGTATCAATTGCCATATATCCGTTCGGGATTTTAAGTAGGTATTGACACATGACCATGTTACCTAAATCAATGTACTGCATGGTGGTACCCCCTTTAAAATGGCAATGGATTAAGCCCTTTTCAGCCACAACGCAGGACGAACGCCTCCGGTGCATTTGCCGTCTGCTAGATTGCCTATTTTTATATGGTTGCCCTGAATACCAATGACGCCATCCCCCCAGACATACGCAGCCTTTAGCCCTACACGTCCGGGTGAGCGAAGCCACCACCACCAATTACCATTTTTGCCCTGAAGCCTCGCCTCACGATGGATGTTGTTTTCATCTTTTCGTTCAAACCAATACCGCTGATTTTTGCCCTTGTTGTAAAGCTTTGAACGGCTGTCGCCAAAATAGGTACACACATCATCTAGGCTCAGTAAAAAGATGTGATCCTCGGTAGGCGCACCACCCTCGGTACCATACCATTGATTGTCCACGTTTTGATTGATCACAAGGACAATGCGAGCCTTTTCTGTTTCGGTAAACGCATCATAGAACGCCCCATTAAGATATTCTCTAAGGGAGCACTCCGCCCAGGTGATGGGCTTATACACATCATGATAAGGACGTTGATCTATAATCTCTTCAGTAACAATGAGTGCCTTGTCATCGTGCATTTCAAGTACACGCCAATCATATCGTCCAAACGAAATGACTGCTCCAATTTTTAGATCCTTCATTTTCTCACCCCCTAATTGGTATAATCATAATGTTAAGCCTTACACGTTAAATGACATCAAAGGAATGTATCCCTTTGTGAGGTCAAAGCGCAAAGTCCCTTGTGCTTCCCTGATGCTTAATGCGATAGCCCCATTAGGCGATGAAAACCAGGCAATGTTGCTTGTCCCTCCTCGGTCACAGGTTTCACCCAGCGCCCGGAGTTGACGCGACGCAACATGAGGACTACACGCGCGAAGTCATCCACATAAATCAGCGCAAACACTGCAAGGAATGGCAGCTGGCAAACAAGGCCGCCCACGGCCAGTGCGGGAATCGATAAAAAGAAGATGCACCCCAGCTCCAGCAGCGTGCCATACATCGAATCGCCGCCGGCGCGGAAGCAGTCGTTGCAGATCCAGTTGCAGGAACGGACTGTGCCTGTCACGGTGTAGATCAGCAGCATGCCAGCGCAGTAGGACGTAGCTTGTGCCCCAAGGCCAAACAAACCGAGAAGCGGCGTGCGAAAGGGCAAGATCACCAGGCAAACGGCAAGCGTGCACAGTGGCACCAGCAGTGCAAAGCGTTTGGCATCGGTATAGCCCGCTACATGTGCCCCTGCACCTACCTGCTTGCCGACCATAACCGCACTGGCGTTGGTAAGTCCCTTGAAGAATGTGAAGATAAAGCTTTCCAGCACCCTAAATACCGCCAGTGCCGCGATGGCGGCTGCGTTCTGACGCCCGAGGATGATGTTGATTAGCATATTGGCAACGCCTGCGCCGACCTCGTTGCATACGATAAAGATACTCTTTTGAAAAAACTGCTTTACGAAGGAGAAACTCCAACCATAGTGTTCCCGTATCCTTATAGCGAACCCGCCTCGGTCTTTTAGGCAGTAAACCAGCAGTACGCCGATGTTTACAATGCTGGATACAAGGGTACCGATGGCTGCGCCGGTAACACCCAGCTTGGGTAGACCAAATTGCCCGTAGATCAGCAGCCAATTGATGACGGTGTTTGTCAAAAGCGATGCAATGGACGCATATAGAGGCGGCTTAACCTGCTCTGTTGAGCGCAATAGCGTGCTGATTGCGAACGCCAATACCTGAAGGGGCAGACTAAATCCGACAATCCGAAGATAGGGAATGGCCACTTGCTGGATAGATAGCTTGTCTGTATACACAGCCATGATAAACCTGGGCGTAAAGATGGCTACCACGCCGAACAGCAAGCCAATGAATACCATGCAGCTTTGCATCAGCCCGTATGATTTGCAAATGCCCTGCTCGTCTTTCGCGCCCCAGTATTGCGCAATAAAGATCGAACCGCCGTGGCAAAAGCCAAAGAATGCACTGAACATCAACATCGTGTATTGCGCGCAGATGCCAATGGCCGCTACCGCCAGTTCGCCCTGTGAACCGAGCATAATCGTATCCACCATGCTGGCGGACGAAGCCAGAAGACTTTGAAGTGCAACAGGAATACCCAAGCGTGTTACCGCGCTAAAGAATGAACGGTCACCCAGCAAGTTGGTTTTCATAGATACGCTCCCATTTCTAAACTCGTAATGACCGCCATCGTACCATAGATGCTTGCGCCTGCGCCTTAAGAATCGAGGAACGCAAAGGACGCTGGAGCGGCAACCTGATGAAGGGACAAAGCACCTTAAGTGGCATCATGTTGATTTAAGCCTTACCTGTTGAAGTAACTGTCTTACTTACAAAATCAATTTCATCTTTGATTCCCTTATGGGGATCGTTCCAAAGCCCCTTTGTCAGGATTACACGTAAGATGCAAGTGTTGGGATCATCGTCATTATTGGCATCGTCATACCACGCTGCAAAGATGGTGCGAAGCTTTTTCGTCAGTTCTATGTTTTTCTCATCCTTCACCCAGCCCAAATTTTCAGCAAACCCATCCGCCGTGAAGTTCTCAACAATGATGCAAATGGCTACTTCGGGGTTTTGGGCGATCTGCCGCATTTTATCACTGGTGGCGTAGGTAACGGTGTAAAATGCACCGTCCTCATAGTAGGCATCCACAAGGCGAGCGGCAGGGAGGCATTTGCCGTCTGCTCCTGCATCCAGCGAAATGGTTGATAGGCAGATCAGGCCATCCTTATTGCCGGCCATTTGGTCTAATCGCTTCATGGCTTCTTCATACTTGTTCATTTTTAATCCCCCTCATTTACGATTAAAATCTGTATATTTGCATTTTAGCAGGGCAGGTCGCTTATTCCAATAATCTTGCACCCTTTACTTTCGTAATACCGTAGCATCTCGTCAATTTTCCGTTTATCATAACTGGTAATGCAATCTGATAGCACATTGACACTGTAGCCTGCCTTGCACAGGTTATAGCAGGTTGATTTGACACAAGCAATAGCATCTGCTCCTGTAATATAAAAATCATCAATTTCATTCTCGCGAACAAAGGCTGCAAAGGCTTCACTGGTTAATGCGTTCCCCTTGTACTTTGTAAAAACATTCTCTGATGCTATTTTCAAGTCCGAAACCAGCTCGGCACCCTGTGTGTTGGGCTTAAAGGTGCGGGTCCCGCTTGATAGGTTTTCATGCCTAATATAAATGACATGAATGCTGTTATGGACTGCCCAATCAATGGCGCTATTGATATTGCCAATAATCTCTTTATAGTTTTTAGTTATATCGTTTTGGATATCGATTACCACCAAGGCAATTTTTTTCATAACGTTTTTCCTCCAAAGCATCTATTTAAGATGCAGCACTTCCTGATCAATGAAGGTTACGATGTCATCTCGCATCGCCAAAGCGGAAGCATCCAGCGGAATGGGGAGTCCCCGACAGCCCCCGTCACAATGGCCGATGTCCCTTTTTCTGCCGCAGCCGTAGCCTCTTTGGATTAGCTCCTGCAAAAAAGGATCAAAGGTCCTAATGGTATCTTGATATTCCTCCGTCTTTACGGGCTTCATGTTCAAATGATAGCCATTGTTAAGCGAGGCATTGAAGCCCCATACATCCTTGCGCTTGTAGCAGTAGCGGATGTAGATAAAAAAGCCCTTGATTTCCACCGTGCAGGTAAGCCCTTTGTCCAAATAGCGCTGATGCAGCTGGAGAGCAAATTCTTGTATCTCCTTAGGCAATGGGCTGATGGTGTCATGTAAGACACAGGCAGCATCCAGCTCGTGACCTGTCAGTGCCCGACGATCACAGCGCAAAAGCACATCCTGATTAAGCAGTGTTCCATGCTCCACCTCATAAGCGGCCATCACCTTCATGCCCGTGAGCATGGCAGGGTTATCCGAATATGTGATATGAAGCGCTTTTACCCCAAGCAGGTTTTGCTTTTTATCATTTAAGTCAATCCCCTCAATTTGCATCCCAAAACCTTCCAAAAACCTGAGGCATTCAAGGGTTTTAGGTGTAGACAGTCTTTCGTCAAAAATGTTTCCTGCACAAGTAAGGGAACGCCTATCCTGCGCTAGCACACCATGGTAGCCCATCCGTATCAGCAAAAGATTCAGGCTGTGCAGGAAGGGGTAATACCCCGATAGCGTGGTGCGGTTTTCGTATTCGTGGGCAACCTTCTTGGGGGTGTCATAGGTCGCACCTGCTATAATGAGCTCATCAAAAAGACGGCTCAAAAAACGTCGAAAGGCACTCACGCTTATTCGTATTTCTGCTTCCGGCGCAATCACTTTAAACTCAGATGCAATCTCATAGGTTTCGTCCGTTTCTGGCACAAGAATCTCTTTTAAGTAGCTTGCCAATTCCGTAAGGGTTTTGCGCATGGTTATCACCTCGTATTATTGCTTACGGCTATAGGGGACGCTTCATTGGGGTAAAACGAATGCCTTTTACGCATTGCTCCGTATCTATATCTGTAAAATCAAGGCGGTGATAAGCCTCTGTGGCATAGGGTGATGAATTGACAGTTATTTCAACGCAGGTGCTATTATCCTTATAATACTTGATCATTTTATCAAGCATAGCCCTCGCTATCCCTTTTCGCTGATATTGCCTTTCCACGAACAAAAGGCTGATGTGGCAAGTAGGTCTGACTGCCAGCACGCCTACAATTTGATCAGCATCAGCGGCTGTCCACATTTGATATCGGTCCTCCGAAAGCATTTGATTAATAGAATCATGGTCAATGAATTGTTTAAACTCCCGGATGCCCTCATCGCTGTAATCGGGTGCTTCAAACTCCAAAAACACTTTCCACACAAGCGCCAATGCCTCGCCAAGTTTCGTGCGTTCCAGCATACTTATATTCATCATTTGGCCTCCTGCTCCACCTTATGAAACATCACCGTTTTCTCTTTCATAGAGATTTTGCCCACCTGATAGCCAAACGGAAGCAGCTCCTTTTTGTAGCTGAGAAAAGAGTGGTCAATTGGCACACCTGCGATCTGCTCAATTTCCTCATAGGTCAATTTCAGCTCCGGCTTGCCAGCTTCCTTGATGTATTCCCACAAGGCATTGTATTTGCTCATGCTTTTTCCCTCCTTTAGCAATCATCGGTATAGCACTTGGTATAAGGGCAGTGCGTCATGCACTTTAGGCACAAAATGCAATTTTTGCGGGTCATGATCTCCTCCCGGCTGGTGATGAGGCTCCACGTTGTGCCGTGCAGGGCTTGCGTAGGGCACACATCCACGCAAATGCTGCAATCGCCACACTGCGGGGCTTTGATGGGCTTGCTTGTGGTCATAAAGGGCGCACGGGTCAAAACCTTACCCAGCATTAGCGCACAGCCGTAGGTTTCGGTAATCAGCAAATTGTTTTTGCCAATGAACCCCAGTCCAGCCCGAAGCGCCACAGTTTTATGGGGCAAGAGGCCGGTTTTCAGCTTTCCAACGCTCTTGAAGCCTTCCGCCTCTAACTCCTGCGCTATTTTGACCGAAAGGGTATCCATCTTCCGCTCGGCGTTGAAAACCTCTTTGCTTTTAGGTTCGCCACCGTTTCGCATGGTGATCATATATTCCTTTGACAAGGCCTTGCCAAAGAGGACTGCACAGGTATATCCCGCTGCGGCTTCTGCTGGGAGCACGGAAGCTGCCACAAAGCAAACAAAGTCCGCACCTTTTTCTTTGATCCGCCGTTCCCAGGTTTCATTGAATTCCATGCTTATCTCCTTTCGCTGTCCCTTAAACAAACCCTAGTATATTTGAATAACCCCGACGACTTATGTCAAGGTTTATTGCTTTCGTATATTTCCTTTGCCGCCTGGGCGACCGCTTCCTTCAGTTCCTTGGGCGATACAATCTCCACCTGCATGCCAAAGGAGAGGATGAATCCCACGACCCGTGCATCCAGTGGCATTTCGGCTTTCGCAATCAGGTCGCCATTTTCCAAAACGGTAATGAAGCTTGTATCAAACTCGTCATATACGCGATAAGCCATTTCCTTTTTAAACCGCAATACCACCTGGCCGCAGGTTTGGGGCGATGTATCTTCGCCCTCTGCGTAAGCAATGGGCGCAAAAGTATCTTCAAGCATCTGAACATCTAGCATACGGGTCAACCGAAAAACGCGGAAGTCGTTTTTATCTATACAGTAGGCCTTCAAGTACCAAGCGGTGGACTTAAAGAGCAGCTTTAGGGGCTTTACGGTTCGCAGCGTAAGCTCCTGGGATGCCCCGGCGTAGGAAAACCTCAAAACCCGCCTATGGACGATGGCAGATTTGAGCATGGCAAATTTCTTGTTGTCATTCTCCTTTTGCCCCCACCTTGCTAAATCAATCTCGATCCAGCTGTCACTGGGCACATTGAAGATGGCGGACAGCTTATGAAGCGTGCTATTTTCCTTATCTCCGTGGAGCACGGCCAGATTGTTAAGCGCAGTCAATATCTCCTGCTTTTCCTGCTGTGAAAACATCGCTTTATTCAGCACAAAGTCGTTGACTAAATGAATGCCGCCATTGCGCCCTGTCTCTGCATAGATGGGGATTCCCGCGCCGCTTAGCGCGTCCATATCCCGGTAGATGGTCCTGACGGATACTTCAAACCTTTGCGCCAGCTCCGGGGCTGTTGCCCGGCCTTTATCCAGCACGTAATAGAGGATCTTAAACAAACGGCTATCCTGCACCTGATCCCCTCCCATCTCATTTAATCATAATCCACAAACCTTGACAACCCATGTCATGGTTTATAAAGCTTAGCATAGGCATTGTTGCGCTTGCGGGCTTGTGCTACAATAGGGTCATAAAACAATTTGGAGCGTGGGCTATGATTGCAAAATATATAAAGCACCTATCCGCCATCATTCCAGACAAGGATAGCCTGAAACTTGTACGGAACGAAGCAGCGACCTTTTATAAGACCCATACCTTTGCCCAGTGTCACGAAGCGATTACGCCCCTCTATGCCTCCGACAACTTTCAAATACAGGAGGTGGGTGTGTTTCTGTGCGGGTACATCGGAAAGGAATACCCTGACGCCATCGACTTTTTGCATGATGTTGTTAGCCAGCATGAAAGCTGGAAGGTGCAGGAGGTTCTTGCAATAGCCTTCGATCTGCACTGCAAAACCATCGGCTATGAAAAGGCGCTTCCTCTTATCCAGCAATGGCTTTCCGATGATGCTGCCAATGTTCGCCGCGCTGCTTCTGAGGGGCTTCGGATTTGGACGAGCCGCCCCTACTTTAAAGCGCATCCGCAGGTGGCTATCCGTCTTTTAGCTGCGAACAAAGCAGATGAAAGCGCGTATGTCCGAAAATCCGTAGGTAACGCCATCAGGGACATCAGCAAGAAGCATGAAGCGCTTGTCCGCGCCGAATTGGATTGCTGGGGTCTAAGCTGCCCGAAAACCTTGCAGACCCATCGGTTGGCAAGGGCGTGGATTGAAAAGCAGATAAGCATTTAGTTAGCGAATCGGGAAAAATATATCCGTTTCCGACTTCTCATTATCTTCGCCCTGAAAGCGATCAGTAAACCGCTCAATATCGTCGCCGTCGGCCAGTTCCACCCTGTTGTACGGTATCCACGTTCCCCAAATATACCGATAGGCATCAATCAAGGAAACGACTGAGCCAGCGTGAATAAAGTGCGCGTATTTGCCGCCCGCAAAGTCTTTTGAGACCATCCCATGCGGCAGATGCAATAGGCTTTTAACTTCAACGCCAATAAACGCAGTTGTCAAAACCTGCGTGTCCAGGGTGTCATATGTACAATGATCATGTGCTTCATAAAAGCAGTAGCGGCGGTCGGACTGTGCAGCGTTCGGTATTTCGCCCATTCGACCTGCAAAACTTCGCCATTTCTCCGCCGTGAGGTTTATTCCAGAGCTGATAGGGCTAATCGGAAATCGCATACCCACAAGAAGCATATGAGGCAACGTGACAATTTCCGGTTCCAGTGATATGCCCTGCCGTCGTTTAAGCGCAAGTGCATCAAGTGGGTTCTTGCGTCCAAGTAAGGTATCAATGCCATTTTTACGGTACTGCGAAGGGGTAACGTAGAACATCCGCTTGAACGCACGACCAAACGCTTCGTGGGATTCAAATCGAAGCATCATTGCAATATCAATGATACGCTTATCTGTGTAGAGCAGGTATTCCGCCGCTTTGGATAATCTCCGTGAGCGAACATAGCCGCCGATGCTTTCACCCACAACCATCTCGAACATGCGCCCGAAATGGGAATAGGAGTAGGCCGCCGAACCTGCAACCGCCGCAACTGTAATGTTGTTTTCTAAATTAGTTTCAATATAATCAATGGCTTTTTCGATATGCTTTAGGTTATCCATGACGACCCACTCCTTTCTGTTTTCTTACTTACATTCTACCATGGTATAGAAGCTGGCAGGGGCATCCTCATAGGGCAGCACAGCTTCAAACGCTCTATCCTTGCATGTATCAGCCAGGGAAAATGTTCTCCACGGGTTGTTCTGCGGGGAACCAAACACAATCTCTAACGTTTTATGCTGAACGTCGAAAATGACAGCATGGAGTAAACCGAAAAAGCCTTCATAATAATGACAGCAGAGACCATCGGGGTACTTGGTGGAAATCAGCTTTCGGAAGGTCTCTTTTGAGGTCTTCTCGTTTTGATCAAATGTCTGCTCAATCAAACTGCGCCGTATCAGTGAGCTTTCAATCTTCATTTTTTCAAGCCCTTCCAGTTCTGGCAAAACTGTATGATTGGTCGCGCTCAAATGCGTTTGAGCATCTCCGGGCGTAAGCACCTTGTGCGCCTTTTGCCCATTCAGGCACTGGAACAAAGCAATCTCTCCACTCGCATCTGCCATCATCAAGTTCAGATTGAAGCCGATGGGCATTGCCGCTAAGCTATTCAAGGCTTCACCAATATCTCGGCAGTTTTCCAAAAGACTGCGAATCACCGTCCAAAACAGCAGGCCGCTAACACCTGCTTTGGCAGCCCCCTCAAAGTTGCCCACCGGGATTCCGTTGCAAGACTGACAGATTGCAAGGCCATGCTCGTTCATCCCGTTTGTACGACCAAAGGTGTTACCAAGTGTGCTGATGTGGGTGTACTTCCCGTCCACCTTTGTGGAAGTGAGGCACAAATCCTCCAGCTGGTCGGAAAAATCATACGTACAGGCCAGCAAGCTGTGATCCTCTACGTTCTTCTCCGCCAAGGATGCCATTAGGCTGCATCCATGCTCTACATAGCTCATGGCGTAGTACAGCACCTGTGAGGGTTTTACACCAAGCCGATCAGCAAACCCATGAATTTCCTCATTTATCCCGGGGGCATATTCATCCAGCAGCTTTGAGAGGGTGTCCAGCTTATGCTCAGGATAAACTCCGGGTGGGAGCAATAGCCTGTCCAGCATTCCGGGACGGGTCTGCATCCAACTGGCCAATGCCACACCAATCTCATAATTTGTTCCGGTTAGATTACGATAGTACGCTTTTGTTTGTTTCATCCATATCAGCTCCTAATCATTATTGGGTACAGTTTTAGTATATCTGTAGCCGGATGACCGGGCTTGATATTTTCTACTGTCGTTTTTCTTGCCTTATTATTGAAACTTGATCTGCTCTTTTAAAGAAGCGCCCGTTCCGGACTATCCTTAATCATATCCCAATGCCTTTTCGCAAATGAGTTTGCCATTTCATTGCCGCAGGCCGGACAACCCTCTGCATAGACTGAATTGTATGCACCGCACTTTTGACAGGCAAAATCCTTGTGCATTGCTTCATCCCACGCTATAACGGAATGCCCCTTGGCAAAATCTAAAGAGGCAAGTACTTCTGCCCGATGGGGCAGGGAGTTTTTAAAATCTAACAGCCTTTCACAGGGATATGCATCACATTCGCTGCACCAGCTCAGCTCTTTTTCGCGGATACACCTTTTGATTTCGCATTTTGTGCAGTAGGGGCTGGTTTTTTCTGAGCGACAGCCCTCGCAGTACATCTCGTCCGGGGTCATTCCTGCCTTTTTGGCTCTTTGCGCTAGCGCCTGTCCGCCTATGCTACTTGCAATGTATACTGAACAGGCTTTGCAGGCAAGGCCGCAGTAGCCCGCCGTCAACAGCACTTTTTCCGACTGTTCTATAGGGATTAAACTGCTTTCATCCATGGTACTTCTCTCCTGTTGCAAGCAATTTACCGCCTCAAAGCGTTTTGTAAAAATAGTCGTTGTATTTGTCAAACACATCTTGCGCTTTTTTGCATGAATCTCTTCTCCTGTTTTTATTCCTGTTTTCTCCCTTGTCAGTCAATTCCGAACAGTCGAGCAGTTCAACTCCCCGACTTACAGGAATTTGACAACGGCACATTATGTTTGTGCTGCATTGCTAATCCTTAACAAGTGCATACATTTTCATATCGATTACGCAACCGTTTTTAATAGCATTCTTTCTTAAAGTCCCCTCATACTTAAAACCTGCTTTTTCAAGCGCTCGACATGAAGCAGAATTAAACTCGTATGGGTCAGCATATATTCTGATGATATCAGTGTTTTCAAATATATAGTCGCTCGCCTGCCTTATAGCTTCAGTTGCAATTCCTCTGCCCCAATATCCTTCAGCTATATAGTATCCCATTTCTGCGGTAAGGCGATGGACATTTTCTCCACGAAAAACACCGATACTGCCAATTGTAATATCATCTGCCGTTATCGCCCACGCAAAGGTTTTATTTTTATCTGCGGCAATCATATTTGATATAAAATCGTTAGCGTCAGATTCAGTATAGGGGAAAGGTATACCATCTCTTAAATTATCTAGTACCTTTTTGTTATTTAATGCCCTTGCAAGTGCTTTGGCATCTTCACTTTTCCAACTGCGAATTTTAATATCCATAGAAACCTCCAAATCCCGTGGTATATATTTTTCAATGCACAATCAATCGTCAAATTCAAATTTAGTCAAGCTTGCAATTTGTAAATCGCATCCTGTAATCGCTCCAAAAATTCCCCCGCATGAGCACCATCCATCTGTGTGTGGTGGAACTGAAAAGATATTGAAAGTGTGGTTTTGAAAAACTTCTTTTTATATCTACCCCAAATAATAAACGGATTGTTATAAATACCGCTGTTCATGCCAACGGCTCCGTCAATTTCCACATTTGTGATAGCAGACGTGCCAATTACCATGCTATCCACCAAATCATGGTTAGTACATGTTTCTGCTACTTGTTTTGTATATTTTAGATAGTCCTGATTAAACACGGTCAACCGCTCATCAAAAAGAATATCACAGGAACTAACTTCACCTTCACCATTCTTAACGATAGTGTTTACTGCTATGGTGTCGTACTGTACCAGCTTATCACCCACGGGAAGCAAGTAAAAAACATCCTGTGCAGCCGCCGCCTTACCAATGCAATAGTCAAGCAACATATTAAACTTAAGTTTTTTCTTCTTGCTTATCCTCACGAGCTGCGTGACATCTAGCGTCTTAAAAAACGTCACCATCGGATTTGGGGCATTCATCCAAAGCTCAAATGCCGCTGCTCTTTTTGTTTGGCTTGGATCTATTCCTCTCATCTGTTCCTCCATAAAATGTGATTTGTTAAAGCTGGTCGTAAGGGGTCTACTAATCTGCCTCAAAGTGTTTTGCAAAAATAATCGTTGTATTTATCAAACACATATCCATTGGCTAAAAGAACATGATTGGAGGCGTGATTGTCCTTATCCGGTTGTACAATAATCTGGTTTGCTCGCCCTAGTTGCTTTACCGTTTCGGTTAAAAGGGCGATAATAGCTTTACCGTATCCTTTTCCCAAATAGGCCTCATTGCCAATCAAATAGTCTATGCTGTATGTGCCTCTTTCGGTGACTTCATACCAGTCTTCCATAACATTGGCATCAAAGCAATCGTAATACTGGCAAAAGCCAATAGGCGTTTCCCCATCCATCACGATAAAATGATGTATCCACGCGAATTGATCATTCCGCGCTCTTATTTCTTCAAGCCAATCGTCAGCATCGTGATACCATTTTAAGATATATTCTTTTTGTAGCCACTCTGTCATCAGGGGTATATCCGAA
>JAVBTR010000070.1:0-39627 GCA_031556065.1 Eubacteriales bacterium
CACATAGGCAAACAGGCTCTCGATGGTCTCCATCATGCCGTACAGATCGGTATAGGCCTCGTAAAACTCCACGGTGGTAAATTCCGGATTATGACGCGGGTCCATGCCCTCGTTCCTAAAAATGCGGCCTACTTCGTATACCCGCTCCATGCCGCCTACGATCAGACGCTTTAAGTATAATTCCGTTTCAATGCGCAGGAACATAGGCAAGTCCAAAGCGTTGTGATGGGTCTTAAAAGGCCGTGCCGCAGCGCCAATCTCCAGGGTGTGAAGAACCGGCGTATCCACTTCCACATAGCCACGGGCATCTAAAAAGGCGCGAACAGCGGAAATAATCTTGGAACGGGTAAGGAAGGTATTGCGCACTTCCGGGTTGACGATCATGTCCAGATACCGCTGGCGGTAACGCAGATCGGCGTCCTGCAGGCCGTGGAATTTTTCGGGCAGGGGTTTTAAGCATTTGGAAAGCAGCGTTACACTATGGGCATGAACAGATACTTCGCCAGTCTTGGTTTTAAATACCAAGCCCGTAATACCCAAAACATCGCCCAGGTCATCGTTTTTAAAGGCGGCGTAGGCTTCCTCGCCCACATCGTCCCTTTTAACATAAATTTGAATGGGGCCTTCCCCATCCAATAAATGGGCGAAGCTGGCCTTGCCCATAACCCGGCGGCCTGTCATCCGACCGGCGATGGATACGGTTTGGTTTTCCAGTTCTTCAAAATGGTTAAGAATATAGCCGCTATGGTGGCTCACATCAAAACGGGTGATCTTAAAAGGATTGTGGCCGGTATCCATCAACTCCTTAAGCTTGCCCCGCCGGATCTGTTCCTGTTCGGATAGATTAAGCTGCGTCATTTGTTCGTTTTCTGCCATGGTGTGCCTCCTAAAAACTTACCTGTGAGCGGATAGTTCGCCCCTACTTGCGGGCAATGGACTGGACCTTTAAGTGAATGATGCCGGCAGGAATATTAATTTCCACCACCTGGCCCTTTTTCGCACCGATCAAGGCTGCGCCAATGGGGCTTTCGTGGGAGATTTTGTTTTCGTAAGGATCCGCTTCCTGGGCCCCTACGATAGCATATTCATCCACATCGCCCGTTTCTTCGTTTTTCACTTTTACCACTGTGCCTACGCTGATCTTATCGGTGGTAATTTCGTCATCGGAAATAACCACGGCGTTGCGAATGGTGTTTTCAAGGCGAACGATGTCCTCTTCCAGCTTGCCCTGTTCCTTTTTCGCTTCATCGTATTCGGCGTTTTCGCTCAAATCGCCAAAGCCGCGGGCCACGGCGATTTGATCCGCAATTTCATTGCGGCGCACAGAAACAAAGTATTCCAGCTGTGCCTCCAGTTTTTTTAAGCCTTCCTCTGTCAGGACGGTTTTGCTCTTTTGCTCGTTTAATTCACTCATGATAGTATCCCCTTTCGACGGTATGACTCGTCATATATAGAATATGCACGCGCCTATGATCGATTAAGGCGGTGCATTCTCTTTCATATTCCGATACGGCAGACATTATACTTAAACGGTTGGATTTTGTCAATGTTTTATAGCTGGAAGCTCAAATATTTGAAGAGTGTAACAATCTTTTGCCACCTTCATCTGTTCTTTTGTTCTGGCTGTCCAGGCCACCGTGTTAGGAGTAAAGAGCTTTTTCCCAAGCTTCATAGATAGGGTTTTTTCCGTACCGATCTTAGCAGCGATAAAATCCGGCCTGGAATACAAACATTGCCACACGTGAAAACCTTTTTCGATCAGCTGGCCCCGTATGATCTCCGGCGCGTTTTTCTTAAACCAGTGAACAATCGCAGGATCAAAGGATTCAATGGCATAAGGCCCTCTATAGGTCTTTAGCAAGTCCCGCACCATTTCCGATAATAAGTATGCGCGATCGTAGTGTTTTAATTCCACAATGATAGGTGTTTGTCCATCAACCAGCTCCAGCACCTGCTTTAATGTGGGCAAAAAAGAAACCTCGCTGTAATTCAGGTTTTTTATTTCCCCTTCCTTATTAAACAGCCTCTTTAAGTCCCCATCGTGGGAGACAATGATGATGTTGTCTTTGGTCAGCTGTACATCCAGTTCCATGCCATAGCCGTGGGCCAGTGCATTTTGGAATGCTGCCAAGGCGTTTTCGCCAATGCCGTTGTCTTCATCGAACAAGCCTCGATGTGCGTAATCGAAACCTTTTAAAGAAGATATATCCTTCATGCTTTATCACCCAAAGGCATTATAGCACAAAAAGAAAACAATTACGTGAACCCACCTGTATTCTTCAAAATTTCCCCGTCGGGGAAACGAGGTGCCAAGGGGGGCAGGGAGTTTTCCGCACACCTCCCTTAGCCCCCCTTGGCGAACCCCCTTAACCCTCGCACCCGGTGAATTGGTTTTTTCATTTTCTTATGTATTGCAATGATGTACGCCGTACGGGTCGTAATGACCATCCCGCCCCGCCAATGAAGCGTATAGAAATTGCGTTTATCCAAGGTTAAAAACCCGGCTGCCACAAACGGCTGCCTGTAAACACTTTAAAGAAAAAGCAAAAGAGCCGCCGCAATAGCGACAGCTCCCCGGTTGCACGCAACCCAGACCGCCCAAAAGGGTTCAGATGTGGATGAAGCAGTGCCTCTGCGCTGCTGAATCCGCAGCTGCGCCCTTTTCGGCAGTCGGTCAGCACTTGCACTTGTAGCTGGAACACAGACTCTCGTCTTGTTTTTGGGAAGAGATGCTGGGATTGGGCGCTACCTGGATATCCGAAAGAGAGCAATTGCCGTTAACGGCGTGATACTGGCAGCTTTCTACGCTGCAATGGATACACTGACTGCCTGAATTATGTGCCATATTGGGGTCCTCCTTCTAAATGTTTATTGGCAAAGGTTAATCTTCCCCAAGATGGCCATTGCCATGCACAAAAAGAAGTGCTATACTTGCAAAGATTTTCCAAGCAAAAGGATGGTAGTTTTCAAATGATTAAAAATTTGCTTAAGCCCCGCAGCCTTTGCATCAGTGCGGTGATCGCTGCTTTGTACACCGCTTTAACCCTGGTATTGGCGCCTATTTCCTATGGCAATATCCAATGCCGCATTTCAGAGGCCATGACCCTGCTGCCCATTCTTTTTCCCGAAGCCATACCGGGGCTGTTTATCGGTTGCCTGCTTTCCAATATTTTCGGCGGTGCTATGATGGTGGATATCGTCTTAGGTTCTTTGACCACCTTGGCCGCCGCTATCTTAACCTGGCGTTTAGGCCAAAACAAATGGGCGGCTGCCATGCCCCCGGTGCTGCTTAACGGTCTGGTGGTAGGGGCCATTGTGCATTACTGCTACGCTCCCGCTGTACCGCTGGTGCTTTGCATGCTGGAAGTAGCCATTGGCGAGGCCATCGCCGTTTATGTGCTGGGCATTGCACTGATTACAGCACTGAATAAGATCAATATTCAAAAGCTACTGAACAAATAAGCTTTTTAAAAGAGCAATTTCTTGGGCGTAGCCTTCCAATTCATTGGGCGTTTCCAAATAAAAGGAGACGTCCTTTAATTTTTCATGGTTGATAATCTTTTCAAAGCACTTAAGCCCCAATGCGCCCTGGCCAATCTTTTCATGGCGGTCCTTATGGCTTTCAAAGGGGTTTTTGCTGTCGTTTAAATGAATGGCCTTAAGGCGGCCAAGACCGATGGTGTCATCGAATCTCTTTAAAACGCCGTCCAGATCCTTGACAATATCATAGCCTGCGTCGTACACATGGCAGGTGTCCAGGCACACGCCCAGCTTTTCATTTAGGGTAACCTTGTCGATAATCTGGCGTAGCTCCTCGAACCTGCTGCCCACCTCACTGCCCTTGCCAGCCATGGTTTCAAGCAAAACAGTGGTGGTGTGTTCCTTTTTAAGCACTGTATTCAGCGCATCGGCAATCAGTTCAATGCCCTTTTCCATTCCCTGGCCTACATGGCTGCCAGGGTGAAAGTTATAGAGGTTGTCTGGCGTAAACGCCATGCGTTTTAAATCGTCCTCCAAGGTCAAAAGTGCGAATTCCCGGGTCCGTTGGTTTTCGGCACAGGCATTTAATGTGTAGGGGGCGTGGGCTAAAATACCCTGGATACCTCCAAGGGCGTTAAACGCCTCCACATCCTTTGGGTCGATGGCTTTAGCGGCCCCGCCGCGAGGGTTTCTTGTGAAAAACTGGAAGGTATTTCCTCCTATCGACAGGGCTTCCTTCCCCATATGTAAATAGCCCTTTGAAGACGATAAATGGCAGCCTATTTTAAGCATGGTTTCCCCTCACTGTTTTATTTTAATCCCGAACAGCCCTACCAAATAAACCGCCTGCATTGAATCGATCACCAGGCCTTTTAGTTCGTACTCCCCGGCGGAAAGGCCTGTGATCTCGCAGCTGCTCACATCCAGCCCCTTCATGGGGGTTTTAAGCCATTCGGTTTCCGTTAAATCGCATAGGTTAAAAGTGGTATGCTCCATTTTCACCGTATCGAAAAAGGCGCTTTTCAGCTTACAATCCTTGAACTCTGCCCATCGCGCTTTGCCGCTGGCAAAGTTCACGTATTCGCCATTACAGCCCTCAAAAACCACATTTTGAAAAAAGCCTTCGGACAAGTTTGCCCCAATAAGCCTGCATTTAATAAACTGCACATCCCGAAAGGAGCAGCGGGAAAGGTTGCAGCCGGAAAAATCCACTCCTTTAAAAACCACTTCTTTAAAGGAGCTGTTCATTAAATCGCTTCTGCGAAAGGTGCACTTGTCCAAAGTGCATTCCGTCATTTCAAGGGATTTTAGGTTTTGCTCATCGTAATCCTCCATGGTAAAGGCCTGCTGTTCAAAGCTCTCGTACGCTGTAATCATATGATCCCTCCGTCATTAAAACCATGATACAAAGGCTTCCAACCTATGTCAAGGCGAGATTTACACTTTATTCACACTTGCATTTGACATATTTGTTATAATACCCTTGAATCATTGTATAGAAAGGAACTTTGAATGATTTCGTTAAACGGTATTTCCAAACGTTACGGGCAAATTTATGCCGTGAAGGATTTAAGCTTTACCGCACCCAAAGGGCAGATTATCGGCCTGCTGGGGCAAAACGGCGCGGGCAAGACCACCACGCTGAATATATTAACTGGCTACGCCCCACCTACCCAAGGGTCTGTGCAGGTAGGCGAATTTGACATGCTAAAAAACCCCCGCCAGGCCAAGCGCCTTATCGGTTATCTGCCGGAGCGGCCGCCCTTGTACGACGAAATGACAGTGGAAAGCTATCTGAAATTCGTATGTGAACTAAAAGAAGTAGAAAAAAAAGCCATTCCGGCTCATGTGGAAGAGATTGCGCAAATAACCGGGCTTAAGGAAATGCTTAAGCGCCGCATTCTGGCCCTTTCAAAAGGCTACCGCCAGCGGGTAGGCATCGCCCAGGCCCTTTGCGCCGCGCCTCAGGTTCTGGTATTGGATGAACCCACCGTAGGGCTGGATCCACGCCAGGTTACCGAAATCCGGGATCTGATCCGCAAGCTGGGCCAAAACCATACGGTGATCTTTTCTTCCCATATCCTTTCGGAAGTGCAGCAGCTTTGCTCCCGGGTCATCATCCTCCACCAGGGTAAAAAGGTGCTGGAAAAGCAGACGGACGAGCTGGGCGCCGGGCAAAACAAGCAATGTCTGAAGGCGATTGTCGCCATGGAAAAGCAAAGGCTGATGCCCGCTTTAAAAAGCCTGGAGGGGATCGAAAAAGTGGAATATGTCTGCGCCCATGACGGCAGCAATGAGTTTATCTTAACCTGTGACCGGGAAATGGAACCGGAAAAGAAGCTGTTCACATTGCTTTGTGGGCTGGACGCGCCGCTGTTATATCTGGCTCCCGTGAAGGACAGCTTGGAAGAAACCTTCCTTAAAGTTACGGAAGGAGGGTACCAATAGTGCTGGCCATTTACAAGCGCGAACTGCAAAGCTATTTTCTAACGCCTATCGGGTATGTGTTTATGGGCGTGTTTCTGCTTATCTCCGGCTTGATGTTCTATGTGATGAACCTCAGCTCCCGCTCTTCTGAAATCCTGATGTTTTTAGGGCAGATCACCTTTGTATGGATGCTGGTGACCCCCATTTTAACCATGCGCCTTCTGGCTGAAGAAAGGCAAAAGAAAACAGATCAATTGCTTTTAACCAGCCCTGTCTCCCAAACCGGCATTATCTTTGGCAAGTATTTTGCCGCCTGCACGGTGCTGGTTGTCACTGTCATGTTCATTAATGTGTACATGCTGGTTATCGCCATCTATGGGGAAGTGTATTTTTTCGAATGGCTGATCGCCATGCTGGGCTTTATGCTCCAGGGCTGCGCTTTTATCGCCCTGGACCTGTATATTTCCGGTCTGACCCAAAGCCAGGTCACGGCCAGCGTTTTCGCCTTTGGGGTCAACCTGGTTTTATGGGTGCTGGACGTGGTAGCCGATAACATTTCCCTGGGCTTTGTGGCCCATATCGTTACCTTTATAAGCCCTTTTAAGCGGTATGAGCCCTTTTTGCTGGGGCAATTAAGCTACGCCTCGATCCTGTTCTATGTTTGCTTTATTGTTTTCTTTCTGGCCGCATCGGTGCATCACATGGACATGCGCCGGGTCAAGGGGGTGTAAGCAATGAAAAAACTGTTTAAAAAACGCCATATCGCCACCCCCTTGCTGCTTTTATTCGCCTGCCTGCTGGTGCTTTTATGCTTGGCCATGGATTCTTTGGAATTGACCTTTGGTTTGCGAACCGATCTTTCTTTCAACGCTTTCACCACCACCTCGGCCACCACCCAGGACATTTTAGATGAAATCCATACCCCGGTGCATATTTACGCTGTCTTCCCTAAAGGCGAAGAGGATTTGTATTTAAATGAGGTATTAAAGCGTTACCAGGCTTTAAACCCGCTGATCACCTACGAAATAACCGACATTACCCTGAACCCCACCCTGGTAACCCGCTTTAAAGGCGAGGGGGATAACACCTTAACCACCTATTGCCTGGTGGTGTCCTGCCCTGAAACAGGCCGGTATAAAATTATCAAGTACGAAAGCCTAGTCAGTTACAATTACTCCGTAACCTATGAAACCGTTGTGGCCTCTGGGCTGAATTACGAAAAGGCCTTAACGGAGGCGGTTGTTTACGTGACCCGGGATGCCATCCCCAAGGTGGCCATCCTCCAGGGCCACGGGGAATTAAACGCGGATACCAGCGGCTATTTTACAGACTTTTTAACTTCGAACAACTACGAGGTTTCCTTTATTAACCTGGCCAACGGGGATAGCCTGGACGGCCACACCCTCTTATACTTAATATCCCCTCAAAAGGATCTGACCAAGGCTGAGTTCGATACCATTATGGCCTTTGTAAACAAAGGCGGCAGCCTTTTTATTACCTGCGATACTCTGGACCCGGTGGAGAAAATGCCTAATTACTTAACCCTGTTAAGGCTATATGGCTTTGTGCCGCTGGATGGGGCTGTTATCGCCTCCAAGGATGAGCCTGCCACCTATTTTGATGGCCTTACCTATGTTTTAATCCCTACCATGGAAAGCACTGCGCCTACCAGCGCCCTGATCGCCAGCAGCCAGGACACGGTTCTATTCCCCTTTGCCAGGGCTTTTGAAACCCCCACCCAAACAGATAACAGCCTTACGGTGGAAACCGTGTTTTCTTCCAGCCGCAACGCTTATTTGTGTGATGTGTACCGGGAGGATATTTACCAGCTGGATACGGATCCCACGGGGCCCTTCGCTCTGGGGCTGCTGGCCGAGCGGATGATGGATACCACCGAAATTTCCCAGGCCTTTATTATGAGCAACTCCACCATGCTCACCGACGATCAGCAGTATGCCATTACCGATTGCGGCACCTTTATTCTTCGTATGACCCAGCAGCTATTGGGCCAGGAAGGCATTTCCCTGGCCATCGAGCAAAAAGCAGCTGTGCGTCCCGGCCTTTCTGCCACCTCCCAGACCTTGGGCCTGATTTTGATTATTCTGGCGCCCCTTTTGGTGTTGGCGGCAGCGCTGATCGTTCTTGTGCCCAGAAGGAACCGGTAACATGCAGACACCGAAGCGCAAACAAAAAAAGGCCCTTAAGCAGGGCAAGCTGATTTTGACCATTTCCCTGGGGGTTGCGGTAGTAATCGCGGGGATTTTGTTTGCCTATGCAAAAAAGGAGCAGGCAAAGCCTTATATCGCCCCGGATGTTCCCCTCACCAGCGCCACGCTGAAAACCGCTGAACAGGCGGATATCATTTCTTTGGAAGTCCATTTGAAGGACGAAGAAGATTATGTCCTTTTTAACCGGGAGGGCTCTCTTTACCTGGAGCAAGCCGCGGAACCCATCAACTCCCTGATGGCGGCGGATATCTTAGATTGCCTGATGCCCCTTGCCGCCCAAGAAACCTTAACAGACGATATGACCCCTTATTTAGAGCATCTGGGGGATTTCGGCCTTGAAGACCCGCTGATTGAGCTGACAGTTCATTACACAGACGGCGAAACCTTGCAAATTAAAGTGGGCGATGAGGCCCCTGAAAACGGCCACCGCTACATGATGCTTTCAGGGGACAGCCACCTGTATCTTTGCACCACCGCCCTTTATGACGCGCTGTATTTCAACCACAGGTTGTTTTACCAGGCCGACCAGATCACTATGGCGTCCACCAGGATCGACCAGATTACCGTAGCAGGCCCGGAGGGCGAAACCCTTTTCCAATACAGCCTGGCAAAAGGGTTTTCCTATGAGGCGGACACCAGCGATGAAACCGTGCAAAACAGTTTCTTTTTGACCGCACCCGTGAATTACCCCGCAGACAGCGAATGGATTTCCCCCATTTTAACCGCCCTGGAAAACTTTGTTCTAGGGCCGAAGGTGGCTGCGGACACCCCGGAAAACCGGGCGCTTTATGGCTTGACTGAACCCGAATATGTTTTAACCGTCCACCAAGCCCAAGGAATTGAAAGCGCCACAGATTCTCAAGGGGTTATTACCCGCAGCCCGGCCCCGGAAAGAACCGATGTTTTCGAGCTAGGCGGCGCTTACACAGATACCCTGCGTTACCTGGCTTACAACGGCAATCTGCATCTTTTTAACCGCTACCAGCTGGTCTTTGTAAAGGACTTAAAGCCCCTTGAAACCTTGCAGAAAAACCCGCTGGATGTCCCCATGGCGCTGTTAAAAGCCTTTGTTATCGATGAAGACCGGTACGAATTGGATCGCATTGAACAGGCTAACGAAGATGGCCAGACAGAAATCGTTTTAACTGTAACCAAAAACGGCCAGGAATACGATGCTGCGTTGTTTGAAAGCCGGTATGAAAAGCTGGCCCAGGTAACGGTTTCGGGCCGCCTGCCCTCAAGCTTTGCTCCCAGCGGTGAGGTTTTGAGAACCATTAAGCTAGAACTGCACACAGGGGAAGCCCGTACCATTACCCTTATGCCCTTCGACGGGCTGCACAATGCCGTTGGGGTAGATGGGGTGTACCTGTATTATTTAATCCAGGGCGGCCTCACCTTTTAGTATTCTGGCTATTCATCCTGCAAAGCCTCGTACCCATCTTCCCCTGTACGGACCTTGATTACGTTCTCCACATCGTAAGTGAAAATCTTGCCATCGCCAATATGGCCGGTATAAAGTGCCTTTTTAACAGCCTGCACAAGCTGTTCAAGGGGCACTTTGCATATGACCACTTCCACCTTTACCTTGGGCAGCAGCGTGGTTTCAAGAGGTACGCCGCGGTAATATTCCGTTGCGCCCTTTTGCATTCCGCAGCCCAGCACCTGGGTCACGGTCATGCCCGTAATACCAAGGTGATCCAGGGCGGCCTTCAAATCTTCGAACTTGCTTTGCTTGGTAACGATAACCACCTTGGTCAATTTCGCCCCAGGCCTGGAACTGACTACCACCGGCACCGCTGCATCCGGGTTTACCTTTGGGACGCTTCTTTCCATGGCTTCGGGAACGGCCATAAAATCCGCGTAGCTGCTCATAAGGCCGTGCTCGGTAATATCCAGGCCTTTTAATTCTTCCTCTCTTGAAACCCGAAGGCCGATGGTCTTTTTAATAACCGTAAAGATAATCGTCATGGTCACAGCCACCCAGGCGATGACCGTCACCATGCCCAAGGCCTGCACCCCCAGAAAGTGGAAGCCGCCGCCATAGAACAGGCCGCCGTCCAAGGCGAAAAGGCCGGTTAAAAGCGTGCCTGTAGCACCGCAGAGGCCATGAACGCCGATGGCGCCTACCGGGTCGTCAATCTTTAGGACCTTATCCACAAACTCCACGCCAAAGACGATCACGAAACCGGCAATCACACCGATGCAGGCTGCTCCAAAGGGAGATATTAAATCGCAGCTTGCCGTAACGGCCACCAGGCCCGCCAAGGCGCCGTTCAAGGTCATAGATACATCGGGCTTTTTATAGCGAATCCAGGTAATGCACATGGTGGTAACAGCCGCCATGGCAGCAGACATGTTGGTGGTTACGAAAATGTTGCCGGCAGATACGATGCTTGCATCCCCTGTCATGGAAACGGTAGAGCCGCCATTGAAGCCAAACCAGCAAAACCACAGAATAAACACGCCCAGAGCACCCAAAGTCAGGCTGTGGCCGGGAATGGCCCGGGCTTCGCCTGTTTTGGCATACTTGCCGATCCGGGGACCTACCATCTTCGCGCCTACCAGGGAAGCCACACCGCCTACCATGTGCACCGCTGTGGAACCGGCGAAATCGTGGAAGCCTAGCTGGCTAAGCCAGCCGCCGCCCCATATCCAATGGCCGGAAATGGGGTAGATCACTGCTGAAATAATCAGGCTATACAGACAATAAGCGGAAAATTTCGTCCGCTCCGCCATGGCGCCAGAAACGATGGTGGCCGCCGTGGCGCAGAATACTGTTTGGAAGATGAGAAACACCGCCGTGGGGATTGAACTGTCATAGTTCCCCTGAACCATGATGTCCAGCCCTCCAATAAAAGGCCCGGAACCGGCAAACATGAGTCCAAAGCCAATCAGCCAGAAAACGGGAGTGCCGATGGCAAAATCCATCAGGTTTTTCATAATGATGTTGCCCGCGTTTTTCGCCCTGGTAAACCCCGTTTCCACCATGGCAAAGCCCGCCTGCATAAAAAACACCAACGCCGCCGCCACCAGCGTCCAAATGGTATCCACCGATGAGAACATAGAAACACCTCCATAAAAATCAAAGACGTGTATTTGAAAAACTTCAAACACACGTCTTTGTGCATCATAAATGATCTATTACATCACGCTGTAAAGCATTTGCCCATAGGATGGCAGGGGCCAGTGCTTTTTCGCCATAAGCAATTCCAGCTCATCCGCCACAGCCCGAAGCTCCGTCATGGCCAGAAAGACCTTATCCCTATAAAAGCTGCCTTGAGCCAATATGTCCGTTTCCTCTTTGGCTTCAATCAGCGCCCTTGACAGGGCATCCACTTTTTTAAGAAGGCAGGCGCCTAATTTAGATATGCGCTCTAATAGGTAACCTTCCATGGTGTCATCATATGAACCGCAGGCCTTTTTCGTCTGAAGCAAAAGGGCCAGCTCGTTTTGGTAAGAAACACAGGCGGGAATGATCTCCCGTTTGGCCATATCCATCATGCACAGGCCCTCTATGTGCAGCGTCTTACAATAGCTTTCCATCAGAATTTCATATCTGGAATGCATTTCACTCTTGGCAAACACATGGTGCCCACAAAAAAGCGCAAGGCTCTTTTCGCTGATAAATTCCGGTAAAGCATCCACAGTGGTTTTCAGGTTTTTAAGGCCTCTTTTTTCGGCCTCCCGCACCCATTCATCCGCATAGTTATTGCCATTGAAGATAATGTGCTTGTGGTGGTGGACCGTGGTTTTAATAATAGAAGCCAGTTCCTTTTTAAAGTCCTCCGCCTTTTCCAATTGATCCGCGAACTGCTTTAGCTCCTCCGCTACCGCCGTATTCAAAACGATATTAGGCCCGGCGATGGAAAAGGTGGAGCCCAGCATGCGAAACTCAAACTTATTGCCCGTAAAGGCAAAGGGGGAGGTGCGGTTTCTGTCGGTGGTATCCTTGGGGAAGTGGGGCAGCACTGTGACGCCGATTTCCATTTGGTGCTTTTCCTTGTTGTGGTAATCGGTCCCCGCCTCCAAGGCTTCCAAGATTTCGGTAAGCTCCTCCCCAAGAAACATGGATACAATGGCCGGCGGGGCTTCATTGGCCCCTAAACGGTGATCGTTTCCAGCGTTGGCCACGGAAACCCGAAGCAGCTCCTGGTATTGATCCACCGCCTTGATCACCGCCACCAGGAACAATAGGAACTGAGCGTTTTCGTAAGGGGTTTCCCCTGGCTCCAAGAGATTGACGCCCTTATCTGTTGAAAGGGACCAGTTGTTGTGCTTGCCGCTGCCGTTGACCCCGGCAAAGGGCTTTTCGTGCAAAAGGCAGGCCAGGTTATGGCGGTTGGCCACACTCTTCATCATTTCCATGGTCAATTGGTTATGATCGGTGGCGATGTTGGTAGTGGTAAAAATGGGAGCCAGTTCATGCTGGGCCGGAGCCACTTCATTATGCTTTGTTTTGGCACAAACCCCCAGCTTCCAAAGCTCCTCCTCCAGCTCCTTCATAAAGGCCGATACCCGGGGCTTTAAGGTGCCAAAGTAATGATCGTCCAGCTCCTGGCCCTTGGGCGGCCTGGCGCCGAAAAGGGTCCGGCCGGTATAAATCAAATCGGGCCGTTTGAGAAAAACCTCTTTATCGATCAAGAAATATTCTTGCTCCGGGCCAACGGTGGTAATCACCCGGCGGGCCTGCGTATTGCCAAAGAGCCTTAAAATCCGCATAGCCTGTTTATCGATGGCCTCCATGGAGCGAAGCAAGGGGGTTTTCTTATCCAGCGCCTCGCCACTATAGGAGCAAAAGGCTGTGGGAATACAAAGGGTGCTGTCTTTGATGAAGGCATAGGAGGTGATATCCCAAACCGTATAGCCCCTTGCCTCAAAGGTAGCCCGAAGGCCGCCGGATGGGAAGCTGGAGGCATCCGGCTCCCCCCGAACCAATTCCTTGCCGGAGAACTCCATAATAATGGTGCCATCTCCGCTAGGAGAAATAAAGCTGTCGTGCTTTTCGGCGGTAATGCCTGTCATGGGCTGAAACCAGTGGGTATAATGGGTGGCTCCCTTTTCCACAGCCCAATCCTTCATGGCGTTGGCCACCACATTGGCCACATCCAATTCCAAATGGATACCCTGCTGCATGGTTTTTTTAAGCGCCTTGTAAATATCCTTGGGAAGCCGCGCCTTCATGGCCGTATCGTTAAAGACCATGCTCCCGAACAAATTAGGAATGTCTTTCATCTTAAGCACCTCATAGCAGTTCAATTCCGGCTTTTTCGCAGCCCTCCAGGGTTTGATCATCCCAAAGGGAAACCTGCACCTGGCCGATATGGGCCATTTTTAATAAGAGCATGCATAGCCTGGATTGGCCGATGCCCCCGCCGATGGTTAAGGGCAATTGGCCTTCCAAGAGCATTTTGTGAAAGGGGAGGGCTCTGCGTTCATTGCAGCCCGCTTTTTTAAGCTGGCTGTCCATGGATTTTTCGTCTACCCTGATACCCATGGAGGAAACTTCAAAGGCGCAGCCCAGCACATCATTCCAGAAAACAATATCCCCGTTCAAAGCCCAGTCATCGTAGTCCGGGGCCCTACCATCGTGCTTCATGCCGGATTTCAGCGTATCCCCGATCTGCATAATAAAAGCGGTTTTATGTTCCTTCAAATACGCGTTCTCTCGTTCCTTAGGCATCATTTCCGGGTACAAGTCCTCCAGCTCCTGGGTAGAAACAAAATGCACCTCCTTTGAAAGAGCGGTTTGCAACTGGGGGTAAATGCTGCCGAGCTTTTCCGCCGTATGGCAAATGACCTCCACAATGGCCCTCACCGTGGCTTTTAAATAAGCCTCATGGCGGGTAGACTGGTCGATAACCTTTTCCCAATCCCACTGGTCTACATAAATGGAATGGAGGTTATCCATTTCCTCATCCCGGCGAATGGCGTTCATATCCGTGTACAGCCCCTCGCCTACGGGGAAGTGGTATTTGCAAAGGGCCATGCGCTTCCATTTGGCCAGAGAATGAACGATCTGCGCTGTGGTGCCTGTTTCCAAAATATCGAAGCTTACAGGGCGCTCCACGCCGTTCAGATCATCGTTCAGGCCGGTTTTCGGATTTACGAACAGCGGCGCGGATACCCTTCTCAGGTTCAGCTTCTTTGAAAGGTCATCCTCAAAAACCCGTTTAATCATGCCAATGGCGGTCTGGGTTTCGTAGGGGGTCAGAATCGTCCTGTACGCTTGCGGAATGGTCAGTTTACTCATTTGAAACACCCTTTCCAAAACAAAAATAAGACGCTGCAGGCTTTTGCCCACAGCGTCTTTGCTGTTTATGCGGCTATTATAATGCCATGTTATTTCCTTGTCAAGGGTTTTTTTCTAAGGCCTTTTCAATAAGTCCCAGGAACAGGGGATGGGGCTTGTTGGGCCGGGATTTGAATTCCGGGTGAAACTGTACCCCCACAAAGAAGCGTTTGTCGGGCAATTCCACCGCCTCCACCAGGCTGTCGTCCGGAGCGGTGCCGCCAATTTCAAGACCCTTATCACATAAGACCTGGCGGTAATCATTGTTAAATTCAAAGCGGTGGCGGTGCCGTTCGCTGATTTCATCCGCATGATAAAGCCTATGTAACAGGCTTCCCTTTTTTACCTTGCAAGGATAGGCACCCAAACGCATGGTGCCGCCGCTGCCCAGCATGCCAATCTGCCCCGGCATAATGTGGATCACCGGATGGGGGGTGATCTCGTCGAACTCCGCGGAATGGGCCTTTTTAAGCCCTGCCACATGGCGGGCAAATTCAATTACGGCAATCTGCATCCCAAGGCAGATGCCAAGCAGGGGAATATCCTTTTCCCTGGCATAGCGGCAGGCGGCGATCATGCCCTCAATGCCCCTATCCCCAAACCCGCCAGGGATAATCATGCCATGGATATTTGGGAACAATTCACCGCACAAATTGTCTGTCACTTCCTCGCTGTCCACCCAAAGGATATTCACATGGGCTCCGGCGGCAAAGCCCGCGTGGTTCAAAGATTCGATAATGGAAAGATACGCATCGTGAAGCTTGACGTATTTGCCCACAATGGCGATAGTGACTTCTTTTTCCCGCTGGCCGATGTTTTTAACCATCTGCCGCCATTCGGTTAAATCGGGCTTTGGCACATTCAGCCCCAGCTCCCGGCACACCACCTTGTCCAGGCCGTTTTCGTGAAGCATCAGGGGCGCTTCGTACAAAGAGGGCAGGGTGATGTTTTCGATCACGCAATCTAAGTCCACATTGCAAAACAGGGATATCTTTTCCCGTATGCCATCGCCCAAAGGCTCGTCGGCCCGGGCGATAATCATATTGGGAGCTATGCCCATGGAGCGCAGCTCCTTTACAGAATGCTGGGTGGGCTTGGATTTATGCTCCCCGGAGCCCTTTAAATAAGGCACCAGGGTCACATGGATAAACAGGCAGTTTTCCCGGCCCTTTTCAAGGGAAACCTGGCGTATGGCTTCCAAAAAGGGCTGGCTTTCGATATCCCCAGTGGTGCCGCCGATTTCGGTAATCAGTACATCCGCCTGGCTGTTTTTCGCGCTTAAATAGATAAAATCCTTAATTTCCTGGGTCACATGGGGGATCACCTGCACCGTGCCGCCCAGATACCCGCCAGCCCGTTCCCGTTCCAAAACGCTCCAATAAACCTTACCGGAGGTTAAATTGCTCAGCTTTGTCAGGTTTTCGTCGATAAACCGTTCATAGTGACCCAAGTCCAAATCTGTTTCCCCGCCGTCGTCGGTAACAAAGACTTCTCCGTGCTGGAAGGGGCTCATGGTGCCCGGGTCCACGTTCATGTATGGGTCCAGCTTTTGGGCCGCTATCTTCAGGCCCCGCTGCTTCAAAAGCCTGCCCAAAGACGCCGCCGTAATACCCTTGCCCAAACCAGAAACCACCCCGCCGGTTACAAAAATATACTTAGTCATCTTCTTCTCTCCTCATAAGTGCGCAATATCGATCAGTTCTGTGGTCATTTGGCTGTACCCGGAAAGCAGGCTGTCCGCCAAGGCGTTGGCCGTATCAATAGAGGTTAAGGAGGGAATACCCAAAGCACAGGCCTTGCGGCGTATCTTCACATCGTCCTGGGCAGGGTCACGGCCACGCTTGGAGGTGGACACAATGTAATGCAAAACGCCGCTTTCAAGAAGGGTGGCAGTATTGTGCTCCCTGTTTTCGTGGATTTTTCCCACGATAGCTACCTTCAGCCCCTTTTCTTTTAACAGCGCACCGGTGCCTTCAGTGGCGTACAGATCAAACCCGCATTGGCTGAACTTCTTCGCCACATCGAAAATCTCTTCCTTATCGCTGTCCCGGACGGTAAAGAGCACACCGCCTGTTTTATCCATCCGGTAGCCTGCTGCCACCAGGCCCTTGTACAGGGCTTCCTGCAGGTTTTTCCCAACGCCTAAAACCTCGCCGGTGGATTTCATTTCCGGGCCTAATTGGGTATCCACGCCCTTAAGCTTTTCAAAGGAAAACACCGGCACTTTCACCGCCACATATTCGGGGCTAGGCACCACGCCGGAAGCATAACCCAAGTCTCGGAGCTTTTCCCCCATGGCGGTCTTGGTTGCCAACGGACACATGGGCACCCCTGTCACCTTGCTAATATAAGGCACGGTTCTGGAAGCCCTTGGGTTCACCTCGATCACATAGACGTCGTCTTCATACCAAACGTATTGAATGTTCACCAAACCCTTTACATTAAGGGCTTTGCAGATTTTGTCCGTTACGGCGAAGATTCTGTCCGCCTGAGGCTTTAATACATTCAGAGCCGGGTAAACGGCAATGGAATCCCCCGAATGGATGCCCGTACGCTCGATATGTTCCATAATGCCGGGAACCAGCACATCCTCCCCATCGCAAATAGCATCTACCTCAATTTCCCTGCCGCTGAGGTATTTGTCGATCAAGACAGGGCCATTTAAGGGGCTTCTTAAAATGATCTCCATGTATTCCCTGATATCCTCCGGGGAAAAGGCAATAATCATGTTCTGGCCGCCTAAAACATAGGAGGGCCGCATCAGCACCGGGTAGCCCAGATCATTGGCCGCCCGGAGCGCGTCTTCCTCCGTGGCAACCCCATGGCCCTTTGGGCGCTTGATGTTCAAGCTTTCCAGCAGTTCATCAAACCGTTCCCGATCCTCGCAGATATCGATGCTGTCCGCCGAGGTGCCCAGGATTTGAACGCCGTTTTCTTTCAGCCCTTTTGTCAGCTTAATGGCCGTGCCGCCCCCAAAAGCCACCATGACCCCTACAGGCCTTTCGATGTTCACAACAGCCATGACGTCCTCTAGGCACAAGGGTTCAAAGTACAATCTGTCGGCAGTATCAAAATCCGTTGAAACGGTTTCCGGGTTATTGTTGATTACGATCACTTCATAGCCCATTTCTTTTAAAGTCCACACGCAGTGAACACAGGCATAATCGAATTCAATGCCCTGGCCAATGCGAATAGGCCCGCTGCCCAGCACCACCACCCGGGGCTTGGCGCTTTTTTCAATAAAGGGCAGGGCTTCGTTTTCTAGCCCCTTTGAAAGGGCGTAAAAATAAGGGGTCTTGGCTTCAAACTCCCCACCGCAGGTATCCACCATTTTATAGACAAATTGCTTTTCCTCTTTGGCGGCATTTAAAATATTTTTAAGGCCGTTTAAAAACCAGCTATCCACCTTTGTGATGCTGTGAATTTCGTGGATATCCATACCCCGGCGAAGGGCCTCGTAAAGAACGAAAAGCCGCTCATCCGTCACCGCATATAACAGGCCGTGGATTTCTCCGTCCGTCTTCCCGTGAAGCTTTTTCATCTCCAGATTCCTTTGGCCAATTTCCGCCCCCCGAACGGCTTTAAGCAGCGCCTCTTCAAAGGTATCGGCAATGGCCATCACTTCCCCGGTGGCCTTCATCTGGGTCCCCAAATCCTTTTTCGCGTAAACGAACTTGTCAAAGGGCCATTTGGGAAACTTCACCGCCACGTAATCCAGCGCAGGCTCAAAAGCGGCGTAAGTGGTGCCTGTTACGGCATTGATAATTTCGTCCAGATTATAACCAATGGCAATCTTGGTAGCCACCTTGGCAATAGGGTAGCCCGTGGCCTTGCTGGCCAGGGCGGAAGAGCGGGAAACCCGGGGATTCACCTCGATCACCGCATATTCAAAGCTATGGGGGTTTAAAGCGAACTGGCAGTTGCAGCCCCCTTCTACGCCCAGGGCCTCAATCATATCAAGGGCCGCCCGGCGCAGCATCTGGTATTCCCTGTCCGCCAGGGTCACCGCTGGGGCGATAACGATGCTATCCCCCGTATGAACGCCTACCGGGTCGAAGTTTTCCATAGAGCACACGGTGATGCTGTTGCCTGCTCTGTCCCGCATGACTTCAAACTCGATCTCCTTCCACCCCGCCACGGATTTTTCTACCAGAATCTGGTGAATGGGCGAAAGGGCCAGCCCGGTAAAGGCGGTTTTACGCAGCTGTTCTTCATCGTACACCATGCCGCCGCCAGTGCCCCCAAGGGTAAAGGCAGGGCGAAGAATCACCGGATAACCTTCTTGCTTGGCAAAGGCTGCAGCAGCCTGCACATCCCTGGCGATAGCGGAGGGAATCACCGGCTGGCCAATTCGCTCCATGGTTTCTTTAAACAGCTGCCGATCCTCGGCCATATCGATGGTTTGGGGGGA
Source organism: Eubacteriales bacterium (assembly GCA_031556065.1). Lineage (GTDB taxonomy): Bacteria > Bacillota > Clostridia > Christensenellales > Aristaeellaceae > JAVBTR01. The sequence continues at coordinate 18,836 of JAVBTR010000070.1, forward strand.
AGAACCTAATAGCCGCACATTCATCCTTTGCAAAAACCCATCGTGGGCCAGCTGCATACAAAGGGTCAGCCCGGTTTGACCTCCAAGACCTGAAAGGATGCTGTCCGGCCGCTCTTTTTCGATAATGCGCTTAACTGTTTCCAGGGTTAAGGGCTCAATATAGATTTTATCGGCCATGTGTTTATCCGTCATAATGGTAGCAGGGTTGGAATTTACCAGAACAATTTCGATGCCATCTTCTTTTAAAACCCGGCAAGCCTGGGTGCCCGCGTAATCGAACTCCGCTGCCTGGCCAATAATAATAGGTCCGGAGCCGATGACCATAACTTTCTTAATCCCCTTTAGAAGCGGCATATTCATCCATCCTTTCGATAAAACGTTGGAACAGAAACAGGGTATCCAGGGGGCCCCCGTGAGCCTCAGGATGGAATTGCACAGAAAAGCTGCGGCCATAATCCATGCCCTCGCAGGTGCCGTCGTTCACGTTTACATAGGCCGCATCTTTGGCAATAACCTGGTAGCCATGGTTCTGGCTGGTAATATATACCCGGCCTGTTCTTATCTCCTTTACCGGCTGATTAGCCCCCCGGTGGCCAAACTTCAATTTTTCTGTTTTATAGCCCTTGGCCAGGGCCAAAAGCTGATGGCCCAGACAAATGCCAAAAATGGGCAGGCCAGCAGCCTCCAATTGCCTAATGGTCTTTACAATGGCTTCGTTCTCAGGGTGGGCAGGGTCTCCCGGACCGTTGGAAAGCATAACCCCCGCAGGGTTTATGGCCATGATATCCCCAAATTGGGCATCCTGGGGAAAGGTCCACACCTGGCAGCCCCGTTCCACCAGAGCCTTGGCGATGCCCCGCTTGGCCCCGAAATCCATCAGGGCCACTTTTCGCCCCCGGCCCTGCTTGGTCATCTTTTTCTGGGATACGGCCTTCACCGCGCTGCCTACCTCATAGTCGCAGGCCTCCAGCCTATCCGCCTCTGTTGGCAACCTTTGAGTGATCTTCCCGTTCATCACCCCGTTTTCCCGAATGATCTTCGTAAGGGCCCTGGTATCGAACCCACATAAGCCCACAATGCCTTTGCGCCTTAAAAAAGTGTCAAGATCACCCTCGCTGCGAAAATTAGAGGGGTCCTGACACAATTGCTTCACCATATAGCCTTTGGGGCCAATGCCGGCCGATTCAAAATCCTCGGGAATGATGCCGTAATTGCCTATAAGGGGGAAGGTTTGTAAGACGATCTGCCCGTAATAGCTTTGATCTGTAAGGGTTTCCAAATACCCGGTCATGCCGGTGGTAAAGACAATTTCCCCTGTGATGTCTTTTTTCGCGCCGAAAGCTTCCCCTTCAAAGACCATGCCATTTTGAAGCATCAAATAGGCTGTCAATTGCCGCACCTCACTCAAAAATATCTTTCTTGGTTTGTTCATTCATGCCATTGCCTGTAAAGCAGGCGGTGCAAAAGGGCTGGGCGCATTTTGCGCAGGCTGTCTTCATGCCCTTAAGGCTAATGTAGCCCAGGCTGTCCGCCCCGATACGGCGGCAGATGGCCTCCAAATCCATTTGGTTGGCGATGAGGTTTTCTTCGCTGTCGATGTCGGTTCCGTAGTGGCAGGTGTGGCGAAAGGGCGGAGAAGAAATGCGCATATGCACCTCCTTGGCCCCGGCGTTTTTAAGGCTTCTCACAATCTTTTCGCTGGTGGTGCCCCGAACGATAGAATCGTCTACCAAAACAATCCGTTTGCCTTTTACGTTAGCCGACAAAGGGTTTAACTTAAGCCGCACAGCGCTGTCCCGTTGGTGTTGGGTGGGATAGATAAAGCTTCTGCCAATGTAGCGGTTTTTTATAAAGCCCGTGGCCAGAGGGATGCCGCTTTCAAAGGCGTAACCGTAGGCCGCGTCCAAGCCGGAATCCGGCACGCCACAGACCACATCCCCGTCCACCGGGTATTCCTTGGCCAATTGAACGCCCATGTTATACCGGGCCTGGTAAACGCTTAAGCCATCGATCACCGAATCGGACCTGGCAAAATACACATATTCGAAAATGCAAAGACCTCTGTCTTGTTCTTTTTTAGCCAAATCAACATGCTGGTAGGTGATTTCCCCGTTTTCCATAACGATCACTTCACCAGGGGCCACATCCCGCAAAAATTCAAAGCCGCCGCTATCCAGGGCGCAGCTTTCCGAAGCCACGGCATAGCCCAAATGGCTTCTGCCAATACAAAGAGGCCGGTAGCCGTTGGGATCCCGAAGGGCGATCAACTTGCTTTCCCCAGACAAAATCACCAGAGAAAAGGCGCCCCTTAAAAGCGCTGCCCCATGAATAATGCCATCTAGCACATCGCCCCGTTTCATAATACAATAAGCCAAAAGGGATGAAACCACTTCACTGTCGCTGGTGGCATCGAAATATAACCCTTGCTTTTTCAGCTCCCGGCGGATTTGCGCTGCGTTGGTTACATTGCCGTTATGGGCGGTGGCGATACGGCCAGTTAAATATTCCGTTACAAAAGGGCCTACATTTTCTTTTTTGTTCCCCCCGGTAGTGGAGTAGCGAGTATGGCCCGCCGCGGTTTTGCTTTGGGGTATAGCCGTAAGCTTTTCCCCGGAAAACACCTCGCTCACAAGGCCGATATCCTTATGGCAGAAGATTTTCCCTTCCTCCACCAGGGCAATGCCCGCTCCTTCTTGGCCTCGGTGCTGCAGGGCAAGGAGGCCATTGTAGGTAATGCCCACCGCCTCCGGCGCTATGAGGCTGGCCCCGAAAACAGCGCATTCCTCGTGGAGTTTACCTTCAATTTTCATAGGTTTTCAATATCCTCTCCGCAATCACCCTTCTGGATGTGCGCATGTCCATAGCTTGCTTTTCAATGTAGCGATGGGCTTCCTTTTCGCCCATGTTAAGGTAGGAGATCAGGACACACTTGGCCCTGTCTACAATGCGGATGTCTTCAATGGTTTGCTTGAGCTTGAGGTTTTCCGTTTGCATGCGCATAAACCTGTGCTGAGCAGATTTGGCCAGCTGCAGGGCCCCCCAGAAGGCGGATTTATTAATGGGCTTTGCCACGGTTAAAACCCCTTCTGTTTCAAGGGAGGCAGAAACCTGCTCGAAATGTTCCACAGCCACTACCAGTATCACTTGGGATACACCTTTTTGTGCAATGTGCCTAGCCAGTTCTTCGCCGGATTCATCCTTTAAAGGGGCGTTGATGATCACCAGATCAAAATCCCTTTCCATTAAAAGCCTACGGGCTAAAGAACAGGCGCTGACGGTAACGAATGGGTCAATGACTGCTTGCTTTAACATATCGGAGAAAAAGGCCAGGCTTTTTTCCGAGGCTGTTACGATTAAAGCGCTTTCCATTCGATGATCGCCACCTTTTATCAAGATTGCCTTGGCTTATATAACTCCCCAATATCTTTGTTTATTAAATAGCCCCTTATTGCCCGTTTGGGCGTAGGCATCTGCCTCCTGCTGTTTTAAATCCAGGTATTTTCGAAGGAACGCTTCCCCCACCACGTTTTTAACCAGCTGGCTTTCAGCCGCCAGATCAATGGCCTTTTGCAGGCTTTCGGGCAACAGGGGCAAGTCCTTGGTAATATGGTCTTCAGCAGTAAACAAATCTGCATCCACCATTTGAGGAAGGGCCAATTTTTGTTCCATGCCCTCAAGGCCTGCTGTGAGAATCAGTGCGAAGGCCAGGTAGGGGTTAATGCTGGGGTCCGGGGAGCGCAGCTCCAGCCTTGTTTTTTCTTTAATGGCTGCCGGTATGCGTACCAACTGTGAACGATTCTGGTGGGACCAGGACACAAACCTGGGGGCTTCGAATTTGCCCAGCCGCTCGTAGGAATTGGCCAAGGGGTTTAAAAACAAAGTAATCTCCGGGGCAAATTTCAGCACCCCAGCCAGAAAATACTCCACCATAATCTGGGCTTCGGCGCTGCTGGCGGCCTTAAAAATATTCAAGCCGTTTCGATCCAGGGAAAGGTTTACATGGAGGCCACTGCCCGGCGCATCCTGGATGGGCTTTGGCATAAAGGAGGCAAAGAGGCCGTTTCGTGCTGCCACGGATTTTACAACGGACTTGAACGTCATCAGATGATCGGCAATTTCCAATGGGTCCCCGAACTTAAAATCGATCTCGTTTTGCCCAGGACCTTGTTCATGGTGGGAGGTTTCGGGCTTGATGCCCATCTCTTCCAGTGTAAGGCAGATTTCCCTGCGAATATCCTCGCCCTTATCCAGGGGGGAAATATCCAGGTAGCCGCCTCTGTCCAGGGTGGTTTCCGTAGGCTCGCCGTTCTCGTCTGTCTTAAACAAATAAAACTCGCATTCTGTACCCACCTTGCAGCCAAGACCTGTTTTCTGCCATTTTTCAAGAACCTGCTTTAAGATATACCGCCCGTCATGGGCAAAGAATGCCCCATCGGGGGTTTTTATGTCGCAGTAAAACCGGGCTACCCGGCCAGGACCTGGCCGCCAGGGCAAAACAGTTAATGTGGCCGGATCGGGGAACAGAAGCAGATCCGACTGGGTCACATCCCGAAAGCCCTTGATGGCGTGAGCATCGAAGGAAACGCCGTTTTCAAAAGCATCCGCCAGTTCCTCACACATGATGGATATATTTTTTTGCAGCCCAAGGGGATCGCAAAACCCCAAGCGAATAAATTTTACATCGTTTTGCCCGATAAATTCCAATACTTCATTTGCGGTGCTGTTCAACATGATGACCCCCTTAGTTTGCTGTGTACAGCTGTTTATAGGGATTAGAGGCGTTTGGCAAAAGCTCGCAAAAGGGCCCCTTTAGTAGCTTTTCACCGTCGAATTTAAAGGTTCCTGCAAATTTTCGAATGAACGGAATAATTTCTGCAAGCTCCTTTTCCGTGGCCATTTGGGCCGTTACCTGCTTGGGCAGACCTTTTAGAATGGTATCGGTTCTGATGAAAATCCGCCCTCCGTGCATACCCGCGCCAGTAAAGTTTCCCACGGGCTCATCCTCTGTGCCGATGCCCAGCACCACGATAATCCCCCCTGCCAAGTATTCTCCCAAAAAACTGCCCGCCTTGCCGCCGATAACGATCACGGGCTTTTTTTCTTTGTATTCCTTCATATGAATGCCTGCCCGGTAGCCTGCGTCCCCCTGGACATAAATGCAGCCGCCCCGCATGGCGTAGCCCAAAGCATCCCCGGCGTTGCCATGAATGATGATCTCTCCATCGTTCATGGTATCCCCTACCGCGTCCTGGGCATTGCCCATCACTTGGATATGCCCCCCGTCCAGGTACGCGCCCAGAGCATTGCCGGGAGTACCGGTAATGGTTAAGAAACCTTCTTTAAGGGCCGTTCCCAGAAAGCGCTGACCGCAGCAATCCTTGATCAAGACTTCCTTTTGCATGCTATCCCTCCAGTGTCAGGTAATCGTCCCGGCCAGGGCCTACAGAAACGTATTTAATGGGGCAGCCTACTTTGCTTTCAATGAAGCGGATATATGCCATGGCAGCCTTGGGCAAATCCTCCTGCTTGCGGCAAGCGGAGATATCGGATTTAAAGCCTTCCAGATAAGTGTATACCGGCTTGGCCTTCATAAGCTTTTCCCCGGTGGGGAAATTTTCTGTCTTTTGCCCCTCCACCTCGTAGGCCACACAAACCGGGATTGGATCCATATACGAAAGCACATCCAGTTTGGTAAGCGCAAGCTCATTGGCTCCCTGTATCTTTACCCCATAGCGGCTGGCAGGCACATCAAAGCCCCCAACCCGGCGGGGCCGGCCTGTTGCTGCGCCGTATTCCTGACCGGCTTCCCGAAGCAGTTCCCCCTCCTTGCCGAACAGCTCCGCTGTAAAGGGCCCTTCCCCAACGCAGCTGGAATAGGCTTTCATCACCCCGATCACATGGTCAAGCCTTCTCCCGGGAATGCCCGCCCCAATAGGCGCATAGGCTGCCAGGCACTGGGAGGAGGTGGTGTAAGGGTAGATGCCGTAATCGATATCCCGAAGGGCCCCTAACTGAGCTTCAAACAGAATGTCTTTATCCTGGCTGGCATCCAGATAACCGCTGGTATCCCCAATAAAAGGGATCAGGGGCAGGCCAAATTGGTTCAGCCACAAAAGCACCTCTTCCTTTTGAATAAGGGGATAACCATAAACCTGCATAGTAAGATTCTTCCACTGCAATAAATCTTCAAGCCGTGCTTCAAGGGCCGGCATATCCAACAAATCCCCCATGCGGATGCCCTTTTTCATAACTTTATCGCCGTAGCAGGGAGCAATGCCCCGGCGGGTGGAACCAAATTTCTTATCCCCCAGGCGCTCCTCTTCTAAAATATCCTGCAATTTATGATAAGGCATGCAGATAAAGGCCTTGGAACTGATTTTGAGGTTTTCAGGGGTTACCTTTACCCCTTTTTCCTTCAGTGCGTTCAATTCACCTATGAGGTGCTCCACATCGATCACCATGCCATCGCCCATGATGTTAACAGTATCCTCCCGCAAAATGCCAGAGGGCAGCAGGTTCAGAATAAACTTCCCTTTTTCATTCACCACAGTATGGCCCGCGTTGTTGCCTCCCTGGTAGCGACAGATTATATGATAACCCTTTGAAAGCAAATCCACCATGCGGCCCTTGCCCTCATCGCCCCAGTTGATTCCCACGATTGCGCTAAGCATTTTGCTGCCTCCTTATTATTCGCCGGCGTGATTGATCCCTAAAATTTCCAGTTCCTTTTCATTAAGGCCAATGCCCCGGAGCATCAGCCGGTTGCCCTTTAAGGCCTCGATGGAGTTGATGCCCATGCCGCCCATCATTTCCATGATCTCGTGCTGCCAGGCTGTGACCAGATTCACAAGCCGCTTATAGCCGGTTTCCGGGTCCAGCCTTTTCACCAACTCCGGCACCTGGGTGGCAATGCCCCAATTGCACTTGCCGCTATGGCAGCTGGCACACAAGTGACACCCCAAGGCCATCAATGCGGCGGTGCCAATGTTCACACAATCGGCTCCCAATGCAATGGCCTTGACGATATCGGCGCTTTGGCGGATGCCACCCCCCACCACCAGAGAAACCCTGTCCCGGATGCCCTCATCCCGCAGGCGCTTATCCACCGCCGCCAAAGCCAGTTCAATGGGAATGCCCACATGGTCCCTTATTCGGGTAGGCGCCGCTCCGGTACCCCCGCGAAAGCCATCCAGCACCAGAATATCCGCCCCGCTTCTGGCAATGCCGGAAGCAATGGCCGCAATGTTGTGCACTGCCGCCACCTTTACCATAACAGGCTTTTTGTACTGGGTGGCTTCCTTTAAAGAAAAAACCAGCTGCCGCAAATCCTCAATAGAATAAATATCGTGGTGAGGGGCGGGGGAAATGGCATCGGAGCCGATGGGAATCATTCGTGTGCGGGAAATATCTCCCACGATCTTGGTACCAGGCAGGTGTCCGCCGATTCCCGGCTTGGCTCCCTGACCCATTTTTATTTCAATGGCCGCGCCGCTGTTGAGATAATCCGGGTGCACCCCGAAGCGGCCCGACGCCACCTGGACGATGGTGTTTTTCCCAAACCGATAAAAATCCTCATGAAGCCCCCCTTCGCCGGTGTTGTACAGAATACCCAGCTCCTGGGCTGCCCTGGCCAGGCTTTCGTGGGCATTATAGCTAATGGAGCCATAGCTCATAGCCGAAAACATCATGGGCATGGAAAGGGCCAGGCGGGGAGGCATGTTATTGATCAGCTTGCCCTCCTCATCCCGCAGGATGCCTTCCGGCTTGGCGCCCAAGAACACCTTGGTTTCCATAGGTTCCCGCAATGGGTCGATGGGTGGGTTTGTCACCTGGGAGGCGTTAATCAGAATTCTGTCGAAATAGCCGGGATATTCTTTGGGGTTCCCCATGCTGGATAAAAGCATGCCCCCTGTTTCCGCCTGACGAAAAATTTCGTTGATGGCCCCCTTTTGCCAATAGGCGTTTTCCCGGTATATGTTCCCGCTTTTGACGATTTTCAGCGCCTTTGTTGGGCAGTATTCAACGCACCGCTGGCAAGCCACACATTTGGCATCATCACAGACCCAGCTCTCATGCACGCCATTGGCGCATTGCTTTTTGCAGATGCCGCAGCGGGTGCACTTTTTTTCATTGCGGATCACTTCATATTCAGGGTACAGGTTCATTAGCCCTGGCCTCCTTTAAAAGGAATCAATACCGGCTGCCCGCCCCGGGGGGCCCACACCCGATCAAGGTTCGGCTCCACCCGCCTGATGGCCGCCTCCTCGCTGGCGATATAGACGGTTTGGCCCTTTTCGCCCACCACCATGCTGCGCAGCTTCAGCCTGTCATTTAGCGCCATCAATCCGTTTTCGTGGCCCACCAAAATGGAGAAGGGCCCGGTAATTAACTGGGAAGAAAACATCATCCGCAAATATTCATGTCTGGCTTTGTCCTCCGGTGGCATCCGTTCAATGGTCTGCCAAAAAGGCGCGGCGATCACTGAGGCGATTTCTGTAAAGCTTAAGCCCACCCGCCGGTGAAGGTAGTCGATCATGTAGGTGATCACTTCCGTGTCCGTTTGCAGTGTGCATTTGTAGCCGTGCATTTCAATAGCCCGCCGGTTGGCATCGTAAGAAGAGATTTCCCCATTATGCACCACAGAATAATCTAGCAATGCGAAGGGATGGGCTCCGCCCCACCAGCCGGGGGTATTGGTGGGGTATCGGCCATGGGCGGTAAAGCACCAGCCCTGATAATCTTCTAATTTATAAAAGCGCCCCACTTTTTCGGGAAAGCCTACGGCCTTGAACACACCCATGTTCTTACCACTGGAAAACACATGGGCTCCCTTGATCTGGGTATTGACCCGAAAAACACACTTGGCCACAAACTCCCGTTCATCTAACTGGCTGTCGGCCAGTTTCGTGGGCAGGGGCAAAACAAAATAGCGCCAGATCAGAGGTTCATCGGTTATTTCTTTCATCTTTCTGGTGGGTATCTTGGAAAGGTTGATAATATCAAAATGCCGTTCCAAAAAGCCTTCGCATTCTTTTTTCGCGGCAACGGAATCGTAAAACAAATGCAGGGCAAAAAAATCCTTGTATTCGGGGTAAATGCCATAGGCTGCAAAGCCGCCCCCCAGACCATTGGAGCGTTCGTGCATCACTTCAATGGACCGAATAATTTTCTCCCCCGTTATAAGGGTTTTGTCCTTGTTGATAATGCCCGATATGGCGCAGCCCGAAGGAATCCGTACCTGCCCTTCCCGTTGCATAAATCCGCCTCCAATCACACACAAAAGGCGCTCATCAGATGGTACCCATTTGCGGGGTATCATCTGATGAACGCCTTTGTTCAACGCCGATTAGTATACAATAAAATGTTTTTCCCGTCAAGTGACAGGTGAAAACAGCGTTGACATCCCCTGCTCAGTCTGCTATAATAACCCTAGTTTTGAACGCCATTCACAATTATGAACGTTTAGGAAGTGAGACCCTTGGCTGAACCCCTTAACCGCTCTCTGGCCCGCGGGCTGGATATGCTGACCCTGCTTGGCGAAAGCAAGCACGGCCTGGAACTGCACGAGATCGCCAAGGCGTTGGATATTCCTAAATCAAGCGCCTTCAACCTGTTGCACACGCTGTTGGATATGCAGTTTGTGGAATACCAGGCTTCCTCATCTCGGTATAAGCTTTCCATGAAGATGTTCGAAATCGGCGCGAAAGCCGTGCGCCGCACCAACATCGACACGGTGATCCGGGAACAGATGCAGGAAATTTACCTGGCCATGAACGAAACCGTCCACTGCGGGGTGCAGGATGGCACCGATGTGGTGTATATCGACCGGATCGAATCCACCCGCTCCATCCGCATGACAGCGCGCATCGGCTTTCGCATTCCCCTATACTGCACTGCCATGGGCCGGGCCATTCTGGCTTGCCTGCCGGACAGCCAGGTAAGGGAATTGCTTAAGGAGCAGGAGTTCAAGCAACTGACCCCTTACACCGTGCCCGATCTGGAAACCCTTATCAGCAGCCTTCAAAAGGTGCGGGAAGCGGGTTACGCCATCGAATCCCAAGAATCCAACGAAAACGTCTGCTGCATGGGCGTTGCCGCCTGCGATAGGGAAGGAATTCCGCGCTATGCTATCAGCGTATCGGCGCCGATCTTCCGCATGAACGAGGCCGCCCAGAAAAAGTGCAAAGAGCAATTGCTTCGGGCCAAGGAAACCATCGAACGTTATTTAAGCATTATCTGATTCGCGAGGAGGAAATTACTTATGCAAAGGCTAAACAACAACCTGGTACAACGCAGCGCCCAACACCCCACCCGTGTGCTCCAATTCGGTGAGGGCGGCTTCCTTCGCGCCTTCTGCGATTGGATGATCGATATGGCCAACGAAAAAGGCACTATGGACGCTGGCATCACCATCGTGCAGCCCATCGCCCGGGGCATGTGCCAAATGCTTAACGACCAGGACAATCTCTACACCCTCATGCTCCGGGGCAAGGAAGCCGGGGTCGTGAAAAAGGATGTCCGGGTTATCACCGCCATCAATGGCACTATCAACCCCTATGAGGATTTTGCCGCCTTCTTAGAAGCCGCCCATAACGATGATTTGCGCTTCATCATCTCCAACACCACAGAAGCGGGCATCGTCTATACCGGCGCCGACCAATACGACGACAAGCCCCAGGCCTCCTTCCCCGGCAAGGTGACCCGCTTTCTCCACGAACGGTACCTGGCTGGGAAAAAGGGGCTTATCTTTCTGCCCTGCGAGCTGATCGACCATAATGGCGACGATTTAAAGGACGCGGTGCTCAAAAATGCCAAGCTTTGGAACATGGACGAAAACTTCATGAACTGGATCGAAACCGAAAACGTCTTCACCAACACCTTGGTAGACCGCATCGTAACCGGCTATCCCCGTGGGGAAGCGGAAGCGATTTTTGAAGAGCTGGGCTACGAAGACCAGCAATTAGACGTGGCGGAGCCCTTTGGCCTGTGGGTCATCCAAGGGCCTCTGTCCATCGCCAATGAACTAAAATTGCCCGAAGCGGGCCTGCCTGTAATCTTCACCGAAGATGTGAGGCCCTATAAACTGCGCAAAGTCCGCATGCTCAATGGTGCCCACACCTCTATGGTTTTAGGCGCATACCTAGCCGGCTTGGACGCAGTAGGCCAGTGCATGGCCGATAAGGATGTCCGCGCTTACATGGACAAGGCGCTGACGGAAGAAATCATGCCTGTGATCAACCTGCCCAAAGATGAACTTAAGGCCTTTAAAGAAGCCATTTTTGAGCGGTTCGAAAACCCCTTCAACCGCCACCTGCTTTTATCCATCGCCCTGAACTCCGTATCCAAGTTTCGTGCCCGGGTGCTGCCTACCATTTTGGAATACCAACAGATGAAGGGACAGCTGCCCACGGTTCTGACCTTCTCCCTGGCCGCCCTAATCGCCTTTTACCGGGGCCAGATGGTGGATGGGGAATTCAAGGGCACCAGGGGCACTGAAACCTACCCCATCCAGGATGACCAGGACGTGCTGGCTTTCTTCTGTGCCAACAGCAGCCTGACTGCCAAAGAGCTAACTGCCAAGGTTCTTTTAAACCAGGGCTTCTGGGGCGAGGATTTAACAAAGGTTCCCGGCTTTGAATCAGCCGTTGCCAGCTACCTTGAAACCATTTTGGAAAAAGGCGCCAAGGCAGCCATTAAAGAGGTTGTGTAATGGAAAACAAAGCATTGCAAATCCACCTAAGCGATAACGTGGCTGTAGCCATTGAACCCCTTAAAAAGGGCGAAACGGTGCTTAGCGTGGTGCTTTCAGAAGACATTATGGCTGGCCACAAGTTCGCTCTGCGTGATATTAGCCAAAATGAAAACGTCATAAAATACGCCTTCCCCATCGGCCACGCCACCAGGGCAATCAAAGCCGGGGAATGGGTCCACACCCAGAACCTGAAAACCAACCTGGGGGATATTCTGGATTACGCCTATGCCCCCAGCTTCCAAAGCGCCCTGCCTTCCCCCTTTAGCGGCAAAACCTTTAAGGGCTACCGCCGGAAAAACGGCCAGGCAGGCATCCGCAACGAGATTTGGATCGTGCCCACGGTAGGCTGCGTCAACGGTACGGCTATGGCCCTGGAAAGGGAGGCCACCCGGCAGTTTGGTCACTTGGCACCGGATGGTATTCACGCTTTTACCCATCCCTATGGCTGTTCCCAAATGGGGGACGACCATGAAACCACCCAAAAGCTGCTGGCCGCCATGGTGCGCCATCCCAATGCAGGGGGGGTACTGGTGCTGGGGCTGGGCTGTGAAAACAACAACATCGATGCTTTCAAGAAGGTACTGGGCCATGTAGATGAAAGCCGGGTAAAGTTCCTTTCCACCCAATCGGTGGAAGATGAAATGGAAGCGGGGCTTTCCCTCCTTGGCCAACTGGCCGTCGCCCTCCAAGGCGATGAGCGGGTCAGCCTGCCTGTATCCGAATTGGTTATCGGCCTTAAATGCGGCGGCAGCGACGGGTTCTCCGGCATTACAGCCAACCCCCTTTTGGGCGCTTTGTCCGATGGCCTTTTAAACGCCGGGGGCACCTCCATTTTAACGGAAGTTCCTGAAATGTTCGGCGCGGAAACCCTTCTAATGAACCGCTGCCAGGATGTGAACACCTTCTCCATGGCCGTGGACCTAATCAACGGCTTCAAGCGCTACTTCCAGCGCTATAACCAAACCATCTATGAAAACCCTTCCCCCGGCAACAAAGCAGGCGGCATTTCCACGTTGGAAGAAAAATCCCTTGGCTGCACCCAAAAGGGCGGCACCGGTGTGGTGACGGATGTACTTGGGTACGCGGAGCCTGTAAAACAAAAGGGCTTGAATCTTTTAACCGGCCCTGGCAACGATATTTGTGCCGTCACGGCGCTGATGGCTTCCGGCTGCCACATGGTTTTATTCACCACCGGCCGAGGTACCCCCTTAGGCGCGCCCATCCCCACGGTGAAGGTGGCCACCAACTCCGATCTGGCAAAGCGCAAAGCCAACTGGATCGACTTTAACGCGGGCGCCTTATTAGACGGAGAAACCATGGAAAACCTTCGGGATAGGCTAATGGAAAAGGTGCTTCAAATCGCCCAAGGCGAAACCACCTGCAACGAGCGCAACGGCTATCGGGAGATCGCTATCTTCAAAGACGGCGTTACATTATAAAAGGAGGGAACCCATTTTGAAACCGTTTATGGACAAGGATTTCATGCTGCAAAATGAAACTGCAAAAGAGCTGTACCACGATGCAGCTGCGGCCATGCCGATTTTCGACTACCACTGCCACTTAAACCCCAAGGAAATCGCCGATAATATCCAGTTCCGCAACATTGGCCACCTGTTTCTGGGTGGGGATCATTATAAATGGCGTGCCATGCTATCCAATGGCGTATCGGATGAATGCATCCGCGGCAATGCGTCGGATTGGGACAAGTTTCTGTCCTTTGCCAAAATGCTGAAATACGCCGTGGGCAACCCCCTTTTCCACTGGACCCACCTGGAGCTCCAAAGGGTCTTTGGCATTGACGATATCCTTTCGGAAAAGACGGCCAAAGCTATTTGGGATAGGGCCAACGCCATGCTGGCCACTGATGAATTCCGCTGCAAGCGGCTGATCGAAAAATTCAACGTAGCTCTGGTTTGCACCACCGACGATCCTGTGGACGATCTAACGTACCATGCCCAGATCAAGGAAGACGTTGCCTTTAAGTGCAAGGTGCTGCCCGCCTTCCGCCCAGACAAAGCCATCAACATCGACCGGCCTGGCTTCCAAGAATACATTGAGAAGCTGGAAGCCGTTTCCGGCGTGAACACCGGTAGTCTCGACGGCCTCCTGAAGGCCCTTGAAAAGCGGGTGGATTACTTCCACGCCAATGGTGCACGGGTCAGCGACCATGCCCTGGACAAGGTACCCTACGCGGAGCCGGATATGGCTCTGGCTGCCAGCGTATACCAGGCAGCCCTCAAGGGCGAAGCCCTGTGCCAAGCGGACGTAGAAGCTTACAAAACGGTTGTGCTTCAAAACCTTGGCCGCATGTACCATCAGCGGGGCTGGGTGATGCAGTACCATATCGGTGCCCAGCGCAACAACAATAGCCGCATGTTTAAAACATACGGCGCAGACATCGGATTCGATTCCATTGCCGATTACGAAGTGGCGGAAAAATTAGCAAAGCTGCTTTCCTTGCAGGATGAAAAGGATGAACTGCCCAAGACCATCCTCTACTGCCTGAATCCTAAGGATAACTACACCCTGGGCACCATGATAGGCAACTTCCAGGGCGGCACCCCCGGCAAACTGCAATTTGGTTCCGGCTGGTGGTTCTGCGACCAAAGAGATGGGATGACAGACCAAATGAAATCCCTTGCCAACCTAGGTCTCTTAGGCCGGTTCATAGGCATGCTCACCGACAGCCGCTCCTTTATTTCCTACCCCCGCCATGAGTATTTCCGCCGTATTTTATGCAACCTCCTAGGCACCTGGGTGGAAGAGGGCGAGTTCCCCGCGGATATGGAACTGCTCAAGGAATTGGTTCGCGGTATCAGCTTCAACAACGCCAAAGAATACTTCGGTATTGATTTATAAGGAGGTTTTCTCGATGGATATGCTTCAAAAATTATCTCTGGCGGGCATCGTGCCCGTAATCAAAGTGGACGACGCAGCGGATGCGGTGCCTCTTTGCCGTGCTCTTTGCGAAGGGGGACTGCCTGTAGCAGAAATCACCTTCCGGACTGCCGCTGCAGCAGAAGCCATTGCCAATGTTGGCCGTGAGCTGCCGCAGGTACTGCTGGGCGCCGGCACGGTTTTGACCATCGAACAGGTGGACCGGGCTGTGGCTGCCGGTGCGAAATACATCGTTTCCCCTGGCTTCAATCCCGAAATCGTGAAATACTGCCAGAAGATTGGCGTACCGATCCTCCCCGGCTGTTCCAACCCCAGCGATATCGAAGCTGCGCTGTCCTTGGGCCTGAAGACCGTTAAGTTTTTTCCCGCAGAAGCCATTGGCGGCCTGCCGCTGATTAAGGCCATGGCAGCCCCCTATGTGGACGTAACCTTCATTCCCACCGGCGGGATCGGCGAAAAGAACCTTTTAGATTATCTTTCCTTCAATAAGATTCTGGCCTGCGGCGGCAGCTGGATGGTGCCGGACGCAGCTGTAAAAGCCAAGGATTGGGATAAGATTCGCGATCTGACCCGCTCCGCGGTCACCCTGATGCACGGGTTTGAACTGCGCCATATCGGCATCAACCAAGACAACGCCGAAGAAGCGCTAAAGACGGCCAAAATGTATGCAGACCTGCTGGGCATGGCCTTGAAGGAAGGCAACAGCTCCAATTTCGTTGGCACTGGCTTCGAAATTATGAAGGCCAAGGGCCGCGGCACCATGGGCCATATCGCCATTGCCACCAACTCCCTGCCCCGGGCCAAGGTGTATCTGGAATCCCGCGGCTATAAGTTCGAAGAAGCTTCCGCTTCCCAAAAAGACGGCAAAATCATTGCCATCTACTTAGAAGGCGAGTTCGGCGGCTTCGCCATTCATCTTTTGCAAAAGTAATTTTAGGAGGAATTGATTTATGGCTAAGGTAGTTACTTTCGGTGAAATCATGCTGCGTTTAAAATCCCCCGGGTATGAGCGGTTTTTCCAATCCCACATGCTGGAAGCCACCTTTGGCGGCGGCGAAGCCAACGTAGCAGTCTCTCTGGCCAACTATGGCATGGATGCGGCATTTGTAACCGCCCTTCCCGATAACGACATCGCCAACGCCTGCATCCGCGAGCTGCGGGGCTTCGGCGTGGATGCCACGAAAATTGTGAAGAACAATGGCCGCATGGGCATTTATTATCTGGAAACAGGCTCCAACGCCCGTGCCTCCAAAGTGATTTACGATCGCGCAGAATCTGCAATCGCCATTGCCAAGCCCGGCTCCATCGATTGGGATAAAGCCCTGGAAGGTGCTACCTGGTTCCACTTTACCGGGATCACCCCCGCCATTTCCGAATCTTCTGCCCAGCTTTGCCTGGAAGCCTTGAAGGCTTGCCAAGCTAAGGGCGTGCACGTTTCTTGCGATTTGAACTACCGCAAGAACCTGTGGAAGTGGGGCAAAAAGGCCTCCGAAGTGATGACGGAGCTGGTCAAGTATGTGGATACCGTTATCGCCAACGAAGAAGACTTCCAAATGGCTCTGGGCTTGGAATCCGCTTCCCATGTGGAATCCGGCGAACTGAATCCCGACGATTACAAGGCCATTGCCCAAAACGCCATGGCCAAGTTCCCGAATATCAAGCGGGTGGCCATTACCCTGCGCGAAAGCAAGAACGCCAATATCAACAACTGGGCAGCCTGCCTCTACGATGGAAAGGATTTCTACCTGTCCCGCAAATATGCCATTACCGATATCGTAGACCGTGTTGGCGGCGGCGACAGCTTCGGCGGCGGCCTGATCTTCGGACTGAACAACTACGACGATCCCCAGCAGGCGCTGGAATACGCCGTGGCTGCTTCCTGCCTGAAGCATACTATCCTGGGGGATTTCAACCTGGTTTCCAAGCCCGAGGTTGAAGGCCTGATGAAAGGCTCTGGGTCCGGCAGAGTACAGCGCTAACGCTTTCATAAAAGTGGCTGCGGCCACTTTTACGAGATGACTTTTCCCTTTGTCCCTGTAAAATCTTTGATTTTACAGCCGTTCCTTCGGGCAAGGTAGGAATTTCTACGAAATTCCACCCAAAATCGCCGCACAGGGGCTTCGCCCCGTTTAATGCCCCGAATGGGGCCGCCGATTTCGGAATGAAAATCGGAGGGTTTGACCCTCCGATACCTCCCGGGGTTTGTTGATGGTCTGAAAGGGATACCTCCCTTTGATTTCATTATGGGATTTTTAAGGGTCGAGTGACCCTTAAACCGGGTCTGGGACAGCGTCCCAGCGTTTTTCCTTATTGCGACAGCCCCTTTTTCCGATATAGAATTTTGCGGATGGTTTCATCGGAAAGATTGTATTCTTGGCAAAGAGCCTCTATGGTTGTTTTTAAATGGAAATACTTGTGGCGGATGTCTTGGTTTCTCTGTTCGTAGAAAACCTTTGCCCCGGTATCCGCACCCCATTTCTTTCTGGTTTTATCAGAGGGAATGTAGAGAATCTCCCCTGGGGCGTATTTTTGCAGTTCTTTGAGCAGCTCATCCGGCAGTATCTCCGAAGCGTTTCGGTACTTCATCCGGCTTCCCTCACTTCTGATCGGCTAAAAACGCTTCCAGCGTGCCATAGCGGCGGATTTTAACACCGTGCTTTTCAATCACCTCAGTGATAACCTGCTCCAGCTCTGCCCCACGACGGGCAAGGGGCGCCAAATCCAGGGCATGGAAGGCTCCCAGCAAATCCATTTCCTCAAGGCCAAACTCTTCACAGATAATGCTTAACTCATTTTGGAGGTTGCAGGCATCCACAAAGGCCCCGTCACTGTCGTTGATCCCGCAGAAATAATAGATTCTGTTCCAGGTGGTGCGCAGCTCCTGGTACCAATCCGCCAGCCATTGGTAGTCCGGCAGCCTTGATTGATCCTTTGCTGCCGGCTTATACCTGGCAATAAACTGTCTTGCGGAAACAATCAACAAATGGGCCAAGCTTTTCAATTCCCCAGCTGTTTGAGCGGACAGAATCCCTTCATAATACTCTTTGAAATGCCAGGGCAGCTCTTTCCACTGGGCCAATGCCGGCAGAACCCCATAGTGCCAGGCCTTCCAGTAGGTGCCGTTTAAGCAGGCCACAGCAATCTTCAAATATTCATGGATATACCCTGCCAAGCCGCGAACCTTCCAAAGCCTGTCTTCAAACATCATGGTCCGGTACAAATCCATGGCCACATCCAGGTTTTCCAGGGCCTTTTTGTAAACGAAGGCAGGGTCCTTCAAATGCTCGAAGAGCTTTTGCCGGATGGCCTCAAACCGCTGTTCATCCTCCTTGGAACGGGCATAAAGAATCTTGGCATTCCCCAGGCACAGGGTGGCCAAATCCTCCAAATTGGCGGTACGCTCACACCGCTCCCAGGACCTTGGGTATAGATCGTTGCCCACGCCGCCAATAATGAAGGTCTGGGCCAGTTCGTTACCCCTTTCCGTGGCGGGAACGAAGTAATCGAAGGGCTCTCCGTGGCCATCCCCATTGACCGATGCGCCTTCAACGGCAACCAACAATGCCACATCGTCGGGGTATTCGGTTTTGATTTTGTTGATAACCCACTGAGTGAGCTTTTGATTATCTGTCATAAAAACAACCACCTTTTTCTTTAAGATGGCTTAAGTATACGGCCCGTTAACCTTGGATACAAGGCCGGAATTGGTTATAGCCGTTTCCGGTACATTATTTCGTCCGTCCCCTTGTACCCCAGGCCTTCATAAAACCGTTGGGCAATTACATTATCCCCGCCAGTAAAAAGCTGGTAACCCTTTACCCCTTCGGTCTTTACCGCCTCCTGGGCATAGGCCATCAGCTTTGCGCCGATGCCCGTTTTCCGGTGTTCCTCCATAACGAAAAGCTCGGTGATTTCGGCGTAATTCACCGTATAGCACATGGATTTAAAAACCTGTACGCAAATGAACCCCACCAACTGGCCTTGGCTTTGCGCTACAAAGACCTGCTCCCGATCATTGGTGGCAAGGGATTCCCGGATGGTTTCTTCCGTGGTGCCCGCTTCGTTAAAAATCTCGTTTAACATAGCCAAGCCCGGCACATCCGTTGGGACAGCCGGGCGAATGATGATATTATCCATTGAAATAGCGGTCTCCTTTAAGGGCCTCATAATAATCGGTGCCATCCAGGGTGGCGAAGTAATCCTTGGGGGTTTCGCCCCGGCGGATGCGCTTTAAGGACCCATCTTCCTTTAAAAGAATTTCCTGGGAACGCATGCGGCCATTGTAGTTGTAGCCCATAGACAGGCCGTGGGCGCCGGTATCGTGGATGACCACCAGATCGCCCATCTCAATCCTGGGGAGCCTGCGGCCGATGGCAAACTTATCGTTGTTCTCGCAAAGGGCGCCCACCACGTCGTATACCCTGTCTTGAACCGCGTCCCGCTTGCCCACTACATGAATATGGTGGTACGCGCCGTACATGGCGGGGCGCATCAGATCGCAGGCGCTGGCATCCACGCCAATATAATCTTTATAGATGTTCTTTTCGTGAACCGCTCTGGTAACCAGCTGCCCGTGGGGCCCTGTCATATAGCGGCCCAGCTCGGTAAAGACCTTCACGCCCCCTTGGGGGAAAACCTGCTCATAGGCAGCCTTCACGCCATTGCCGATGGCCATGATATCCATAGGTTTTTCTTCCGGCCGATAGGGGATACCAATGCCCCCGGAAAGATTCACAAAAGCAACAGCCAGCCCGCTTTCCTCACCGACCTCCCTGGCCACCTGAAACAAAAGCCTTGCCAAGGTGGGATAATAATCGGTGTTTTGCGTGTTGCTGGAAAGAAACGCATGAATGCCAAAGCTTTTAACGCCCAGGGCCTTGATTTCCTTAGCCGCCTTTGTTAATTGCGCCCTGGTCATGCCATACTTGGCGTCCCCTGGGTTGCCCATCACATGGGTGCCAATCAAGAAATCCCCGCCGGGGTTATAGCGAAGGCAAACCGTTTCCGGCGCAATGCCATGGTTCTTTAAAATAGCCACATGGGTGATATCGTCCAGGTTAATATACGCGCCTAATTGGTTTGCGTAAACAAATTCCTCCGGCGGCATTTCGTTGGCGGAAAACATAATATTCTCCCCAAGGGTGCCTACGGCCTTGGAAAGCATCAGCTCCGTCATGCTGGAGCAATCCAGGCCAATGCCCTCTTCCTTGAGGATGGCCAAAATAGCGGGGTTAGGCAGGGCCTTCACCGCAAAATATTCTTTATAACCTGCATTCCAAGAAAAGGCGGCCTTCAGCGCCCGGGCGGTTTCCCGAATCCCCTTTTCATCGTACAAATGAAAGGGCGTACCAAACTCATTAGCAGCTTGCTCATAAACATGATCTGCAACATTAAAAATCGGCATACAATAGCTCCTCAATGCGGTTTTCTTTTGGGAGAGCGGAGCTGTCGCAGCAAGAGTTGGGATTCAAGGGTTACCACCCTTGAAAATCCCTTATTCCTACTGCGGCAGCCCCAAAATCTTTTACACGTTCTCTAACCGTTCCAACCCGTTCTTCAACCGCTTCATGGTTTCCTCTTTGCCTAGCAGGTAAGCGATTTCGAAGAAGCCGCCAGGGGTGTTTTGCTGGCCGGAAATGGCGATGCGCACAGGCCAAAGGGCTGTGCCGGTTTTAAGCCCGGTGGCTTCGATGCGGGCCATCAGGGTATCGTGCAGGGTGGCCTCCGTCCAATCTGTCACGGCTTCCAGCACGGGCAAGGCGTCCGCAATGACTTGCCTGGCAACGGCCGGATCCGTTTTCATTTTCTTATGGGTGTGGATTTCCAGATCGTAATCCGGAAGCTGGGCCAGGAAACGCACCATATCGGGCACCCGGTTAAACACCTCCGTGCGGCCCTGCATGAGCTGGGCCAGGCGGCGGTAATCCATGTTCTTTCCGGCTAAAACCTGGTCAAACCAAGGTGTCACCATGTGAAGATAGGTTTCAAAATCCATCCTGCGGATATACTCGGCGTTAAACCAGGTCAGCTTATCCATATTGAATATGGAGGGGGCCTTTGAAAGGCCCTTGGTGTCGAAAGCGTCGATCAGTTCCGTAAGGGTAAAGAACTCCCGGTCGTCCCCCGGGCTCCAGCCCAGAAG
>JAVBTR010000094.1:0-30750 GCA_031556065.1 Eubacteriales bacterium
AGGTTACGTTGGGTTTCACCCAAACCCATTCAAGGGTAGTAACCCTTGAAAATCCCTTATTCTTACTGCCACAGTCCCACTCCCCCATCCAAGAAAGCCTGATCAGGATTGATAACCGCTGGCAACGCCGTTTAGAAAACCAGTGATAGGGTCCCATACGGCTTTGGTATGGAAGGTAACCGAATTGTTTTTGAACACCAGGACGGCTTCCATGCCGCAGGGGGTATCCCCAATAACGTGGCTGCGGATTTGCAGGGTATGGGGGGCCACCCACCCGGCACAGGTAATGCAAGGCTCTTTCCCCCCTGGGAAGGTGCCTTTTTTATATTCTGAAAAGGCGAAGGGCAGGGTGTGCCATTGATTGCCACGTTCATAGGTGAAGGCGTTTTTCTTTAGCTCTATGGCGGTTACGCCCATGGGATTTTCTTTCATTCGGTAAGGGCCTTTTGTTTCCACGGCATAGTCCGCATTGTTTTGAAGCACTGGGATTTGAAGCTTATCGAAGAAACGCTGTTCCAGTCGATCTGCATCTGGAAGGATTTGCTCAAAAAACCCATCATAGATTTTCTGTACACCCCGGGGGTCCAGCTGGGTATCGGCCAAGGTGCAAAGGCATAGCCGCTTTTCCGGCACGCAGATGCCCATTTGCCCACCCATGCCGTACATAGAAAACCCGTTGCGAGTGCGCCAAAGCTGGTAGCCATAGCCGTATTTTTCTTCATCGCTTGCTTGCATGAGGGTTTCCGTTTGCTTTTTTACCGCTGCTTCCATAAACCAGGAGGGTACAAGCCCTAAGCCATCGGTCATCATGAAATTCGTCACTTTGGCAAAATCGGTTAAAGTCATGCAAAGGCCGCTGCCGCCCTGGCTTATACCAGAGGGGTCCTTCAGCCAATGCTTTTTGCCTGTCATGCCCAGGTGATCGAAAAGGCGGCGCTGCAAAAAAGAAAGAATCTCTTCGCCTGCCAGCTTTTCCACCAGTGCACAAAGGACCTGGGAAGCGGAGGTATCGTAAAAGAAAGCTGTGCCCGGCTCCTGGGTAGGCTTAGCGGCAAAAAAAGTCGCCGCCCAGTTAATATCTTCCAAGCAATAGGTAGCGGCATTAAAACAAGTGGCCATGCGAAGCATGTCGTGAATGACCAGCTTATCCAATTCCGGCGGCACCTTATCCGGCAATAATTCTGGAAAATAGGTAACAATGCGATCGGAAAGAGCGATCTTCCCATCCCCCATAAGCATGCCAATAGCCAAAGCCGTCATGGTCTTGCTAACGGAAAACAGCCGGTGGGGTTCATCCCTTTCAATGGGCTTCCAATAGCCCTCCGCCACCGTTTCCCCGTCTTTGAGCACCATAAACCCATGGATACAAACGCCTTGCTTTTCAAGCCGTGAAATAAAGTTTGAAATCATAAACTCACCCAATACAAGTTTTCTTTAAAGGGGGTGCGGGGGAAGCTTTCTTTTGAAAAAGAAAGCTTCCCCCGCAAATAAGTATTATTTAATTCGTGTGTCCCTTACTTGGCAAACGCTTCGGCGTAGCGGTCATACTGGGCTTGCTTTACCTTGATCAGCTCAGAAATCTGCATGGCATCCAGGGTGCTTAAGTAGGAAGAGAAGGTATCCAACGAGGTGTAGCCGGAAATGAAGGACACAGCGGCTTCGTCTACGTAGGTGCCCAGGTCTACCAGGTACATGCTCAGAACGGAGGCTTCATCATCGGTGGAATACACCGCGGGGAAGGGAGCGATGATGTACTGTTCCTGGGATTTGTCCACGGCTACGTGCCACTTGGGCAAAAGCACGTCGGTAGCGGGAACGGACTGCTGGGAAGGCATGCAGGGAGCATTAATGCCCAGGCCCTGATACCAAATGGTGTCTTCGGTGCAGCGGGGCAGGTAGGAACGGTTGCCATCTGCATCCACTTCATAGGTGAGGCCTTCCATGCCCCAAACGTAGAGATCCTGCGCTTCTTCGCTCATGGCAAAGTCAAGGAACTTCACGGCCAGTTCAACATCCTTGGCTTTGGCGTTTACGCCGAAGATGCCGGAGATGGGGTTGCGGCCAATGTAGCCGCCTTCGTATTCGCCAGACAGGGGCGCCACGCCTACCACAACACCTTCGGTGCCGTTATAGGCAGGGTGGTGAGCGCTGTAGAGGTAGGACATCTGCCAAGAATAATCGAAGGTCACGCCAGTCTGATCGTTAGCAAAGCGCTGGGTGATCTGATCCCGGGTCAGGGAGGTAAATTCCACTTCCAGCAGGCCTTCTTGGTAGAGGCCGTTTAAGAAGGTCAGGTAAGCCAGGTATTTTTCGGGCTCGGCCTGGGCATAGTGTACCACGCCATCTTCATCGGCATAGAAGCCGGAGGCAGCGCTGTTGGTGGTGAAAGCGGCATCCAGGCCGAAGGCAGGTCCGAACATGTAGGGCAGGTTGGCAGCGGTGACGCTCATGGGGATTTCATCGGTGGCATCGCCGTTATCGTTCATGTCGTTATCGCGGAAAGCGCGGAGCATTTCAACGAAAGCGTCCAGGGTGGTGGGAACTTCAATGCCCAGCTTTTCAATCCAGGTCATGTTGTACATCATCACGGGCTGGTAGTTGTTGGTTACAACCGTCTGGGGCACATAGTAGATGTGGCCGTCAGCAGCGGTAAGCATGGCTTTGATGTTGGGGTTTTCTTCCAAGAATTTGGAATAGTTGGGCATGCTGTCCATGTATTCGTCCAGCTTCACGAACATGCCGGACTTAAGGTAAATCATGTTGGGGTCGGTATCGGGCAGCTGCACGATATCAGGCAGATCGGTGCCGGAAGCCAGCATGGGGCTCACGGTATCGGCATAGATGGTGGGATCGATCAGGTTCCAATCGATGGTTACGTTAGCGCGGGTAGCGATTTCGTTTAAGAGGGTGGCATCTTTCAGATCCACGGTGGAATACCAAGAGTTCATTGCCAGCATGCTGACATGGGCATCTGCCTGATCGGTCACGGCCGCGAAAGCGGAAACGGACGTCAACAGCAGCATCAGGGACAGGGCCAGGGCTACGATACGCTTTGTCATGAGAGTCGCTCCTTTTTTAATTTGGTTTATCTCTTGAGAGTGCCTTAAGGCACTGAGATTCGGGTTTAGCCTTTCACTGCCCCTAACATCGTTCCTTGAACGAGATAACGCTGGACGAAGGGGGTAATAAGGAAGATGGGGACGGCAGAAAGCACGATACATACATAACGGATTTTAAGTGTGTTTTGCGCCGCGGCAGCAGCAGCAGTGGTGCTGGAAGATTGTAGAATTTCCGAGGAAACCAGAATCAAGGTTTTACGCAGGAACATTTGCAGCGGCTGGAGCTCCGTTTTGCCAAGATACAGCATGGCATTGAAAAAATCGTTATACCGGGCCACAGCATAGTAGAGAGTGAGAACAGCCAAGGTTGGCTTGATCAGAGGCACCGCGATACGAAGAAGAATATAAAAATCGTTGGCCCCTTCCAGGGACGCGTTTTCGAACAGCTCTTCCGGGATGGATTCCATGGCCGATCGGCAGATCATAATGTTATAAGCGCTGACCAGCACGGGAAGGATCATGGCCAGGCGGCTGTTATACAGGCCTACACCGGTAACCACCATATAGGTGGGGATTAGCCCACCGGAAAAATACATGGTAAAAGCCACAAAGAAGTTCAGCTTGCGCCGAAGGAAAAAAGATTGCCGGGAAAGAGGATAGGCGGCTAAGCAGGTAAAAATGATATTGGCAACCGTACCAAAGAGGGTGTAGATGAAGGTGTTTTCGTAGGACACCCAAATTTGCTTGTTTTCGAAAACCATTTTGAAGGCTTCCAGGTCGAAGCCCTTGGGCAGGAGCATCACTTCCCCCCGGGACACGGCAGCGCTATCGGAAAAGGAAACGCTGAACACATATATAAAGGGGTATAGGGTGATGAATACCGCCAGGGTTACCAACACGTAGATGATTATATCGAAGACCTTATCGCCCAAGCTTTCGGCGCGGAATTCCCTGAAAGGCTTTTTACTATGAACCGCCGTCATGCTTTTTCCCCCTTTCTTACCAAAGTGATGAACCGGTGAGCCGCCTTGCAACCTGGTTAGAGACCATAACCAGCACAAAACCAACCACTGAGTTGAACAAGCCCACTGCCGTTGCGTAAGAAAAGTTCTTGCTTTCGATACCCTGGCGGTATACATAGGTGGCAATGACATCGGCGGTTTCGTACACCGCAGGCTTATACATAAGGTAAACCTTTTCAAAGCCCACGGAGAGGATGTTGCCCAGGGACATGATCAAAAGCAGAATAATGGTAGGGGCGATCATGGGCAAAACCAGATGCCATACCTGCTGGCGACGGTTGGCCCCATCCACTGTCATGGCCTCGTAGAGTTCCGGGCTGATACCCAGAATAGCGGCCACGAAGATAATGGAGTTAAAACCAAAGCTTTGCCAGGAGCCGGAAGCCACATAGAGGAAGCGGAACCAGTTGGGATCCCCCATAAAGTTCTGGGCCTTGCCTCCCATTCGCACGATTAATTGGTTAATAATGCCGGAGGAGGGAGAAAGAAAGTTAACCATGATACCCACCACCACCACCGTGGAGATAAAGTAGGGCAGGTAGGTGGCCACTTGGGCGATTTTGCGGTACTTTTTAGCCCGCATTTGGGTAATACAGATGGCAAAAATAATAGGAATGGGGAAACCGAAGATCAATGAATAAAAGGAAAGAAGGAAGGTATTGCGGATCAAGCGCCAGGCGAAAGCGGAATGGAAGAACTGTAAAAACCACTTAAGGCCCACCCATTCGCCGGTGTAGATGCCTGCGAAGCCCTTACCTAGCTGGAAGTTCTCAAAGGCCATGACCAGCCCTGTCATGGGTAGGTAAGAAAAGATAATGTAATAGATGAACACCGGCAGGAACATGAGCATCAGGTATTTATCCCGCTTCAAATCCTTCTTTAAAAGCGCCCGTCTGGATGTTTTAGCGGTGGGGGCATGATTGAGCATCATGTTCACGCCTTTCTGAGTGTTTTGCCATTGGTTGATGGTTGCATTATAGGCGGTCACGCAAAAAAATGTAAGAATCAGAAAATATTCAACCAAAAAGTGCATCATTTTTTGAACGATGCACTTTTTGATTCAATTTTTCCCTGTTCCTTTTTTGATGGTTCTACTCTCTGTAATGGCTGGGGTTCATGCCCATGACAGCCTTAAAGTTCCTGCGGAAGGTGAGGAGGTTGGAAAACCCGCATTTGAGCGCGATGGTCTCCAGGGATTCCTCGGTGGTTTTTAAAAGCTCCGCCGCGTAGCGGATTTGCTTTTCCCGGACGTACTGTAAAAAGGTGGTATCCAGGGCGTCCTTGCAAACGATGCCCACATACTTGGTGCTGACGCCGAAATGATCCGCCACGGAAACCAGTGAAAGCTCCATATCGGTAAAATGGGCGTTAATGTAGGTGATGATATCCTCTTTTAGCTGGGCATTGCTAGAATCCGAGGACATGATCTGGTTCAATTGCTCCAGCAGGGCCTCAAAAAGCCGGGAATAGTAGGCAAAGATTTCGTCTACGGTTTCCATCTGGGAGGGCTTTTCAATGCGGATGGTAATGGTGCTGGCGCCGGAAACGGCCTGGAGGGCATTGCGAATGGTCAGGTGCATTTCATCTACCATTAAGCGGATATCCTTTGGGGTTAAGTCCGCGCCATGGATGTTTTTTTGATAAAGCTCCGATAAAAAGGTCTTTAAATCCTCCGCATTGCCTTCTTTAAAAGCCCGAACCAGGCGCTTAAGGGCATCCTTGGGGAAATAATACGCCCTGGCTTCTTCCCCTTCCGGGGTATGCTCGTGGAAATAAACCGCATTGCGGCCGCCTACCAGCATCTGTTCAAGGGCAGCTTGGGCTTCCTTGCAAGCATCGCTTAGGCGGTTCAGATCGCTTTCCAAGGAACCTACGCCCATGGTCAGTTCATAAGCGTCGCTCTTTAGTTTTTCGTAGATATGATAGAAAACATCCTCCATTCCATGGGGGAAAAGGCTGTTAACAATGATAAACACATTCTGCCCATCTTTAATGTAGCAGGCAATCTGCTGATCTTCGGTGGACAGCTCCCGGCAGACCTTTTCCGCCGAGGCTTCAAAATTGACAGTGGCATTGGCGATGGCAATGGTGAAATAGGGCAATTTCAGATCGATATATTCTTCGTCGATCAGCACCTGGAGCCGTTCCGGTTCCACCCCGCCGGATAAAATACCGTGAAGCATGCCCTGCTTGGCATAAGGGGCAATGGTGACCATTTTCTCCCGGTAGCCGTTGCGTTCGCCAATAATGTTTTTAATGCCGTCGATCATGCTGCCGATTTCGTTGGTGCCGCCCGTATAATCGTTTTCCATGATCTTGCCGATGTTGCCAAAGGGCTTGTAATAGAATTTAGCTATAAAATAGGTGGCCACCACAAACAAAACCCCTAGCACCAGGGAAAAAAACAAAGGCAAAAATTCCACCGACATAAAGGGCAGCACAAACAGGCTTTCTTCAGCGTAGACATGGCAGGCAAGACCATTATAGGTGGTGGACGGGGCGGAAAAAGTCTGGCCCTCCTTTTGCCCCAAACGCAAAATCTCGTTGCCCTTATAGGTTAAAGACACCCCTGTAAAATCGCCCAAGGCGGCCTGGATGGTACGTTCCACCACAGCTTTATCGAACAGAACCAGAATGCTGCCCTTGGTGGCGCCGTTTAAGGTGGTGGCGTAACGATCCCCGTAAATGAGAAATTCTTTATTGATGCGGATATCGGTATAATCCTTTATGCCCCAAAGCTCCGCCACGGTAACAGAACCCAGATAGGGCAGGGATGCAAGCCCCACGGGCACCTCGCTTAAACGAAGCACCTCGCTTGCGGTAAAGGCCCGGGGGTCGCCGGAAAAGTTCATCATAATATTATAGATGTTGATATTGCCGCCGGAGGATTTAATGGCTTTCAATTCCGTCTGGGCCTTGAACAAAAGCATGGTATCCACTGCTTTTTCTTCGCCGATTAATTGAGCGTGCATGGCTTTGATGGTTTCCGAGCTATTGATGCTGGAAACAATGTTTTGCGCGCTCATCAATTGTACTTCCATGGTGTTTTTAAGGGCCTGGGCTTTTTGCGTGTATTCCGCTTCCGCGTTTTCATGATAGGTGGCGCGACTGCGCATGATAATAAACCCTGCAAACACCGAAAAGAAAACCACGATGATGATCACATAGGAAAAAAACAGGCTCATGAATATTTTGCTTTTCAAGTGGCTGCGTTTTTCCTTGTGCATCTTTTCACGTCCTTTTTGCTTTTATTATAACCGTCTTTGCTCAGGCATGCAACAACCGTTCAACGGCTTGCGCCTGGGTAGAAACAAACCCCACCAGCTTCCCCTTATTGCTTTCATAAATAAAATCCTTCAAGGGCTTGGAGGTATAGTGGGAAAAATCCCCGAAAATAGCGACACGGAACTGATAGGTAACAAATTTTTGCAAAATAGCTCCGGCAACACCGGTGGAGAGCTTAAAAAAATCCTCCGAAAAGACAGACTTTTCAATGGCCACCAGACGGGTGTCTGTTTCATAATGGCAGGACATCATGGTATCCAGGGCAGAGGCCTCATCAATCATGATAGGCTTTTCCGATGTCATAACAGCGATTTTAGTGCCGCCTCGTTGTATAACCTGTGTGTTCATAATACCTCCAACTTAAAAATGGGAACCAAGATATGGCCCCCACGTACGGTTTTCTTTTGGGAGAGCGAGGCTGTGGCAATAAGAATAGGGGATTTTCAAGGGTGGTAACCCTTGAATGGGTTTGGGTGAAACCCAACGTAACCTATTAAAGGGTAAAAGCAGTACCCAGGTCAAGAGAGTGAAACGATTCTTGACATCAACTTGGCTGCAAGTAAGCAGATGTCAAGGACCGCTAACGCTTCCTGACCTAGGGTTTGCTTTTTGATTGCAATGAGTACGATGGGCTCTGATCCGGTCATTCAATCGTCGCGCTGCTAATGCATCGCTCGTTTCATTCTCCGACTCCGCTTCGCTTTTTGCGTGCACTGCACCCGCTCAGCTACGTCGCCACACCTGCATAAGGGATGAAAATCCCTTATGTATCCCATCTCTTATCCCATATCCCTTATTCCTCGTCCAACAGCAGGTCGTCCTCGTCCAGTTCTTCGTCCTGGTCGTTATCGTTGTTCACGGGCAGGTCTTTTAGGCCGGCTAAGAATTCTTTGCGGATAATGGCATCGATCTCCTGGGCGATTTCAGGGTTATCGATAAGGTATTTGCGGGCGCTTTCACGGCCCTGGCCGATGCGCTGATCCTGGTAGGAAAACCAGGCGCCGGACTTGTGGATCAGGTCCCGGGCCACGGCCATGTCCAGCAGGGTGCCGGTTTTGGAAATGCCTTCGCCGTAGATAATGTCGAACTCGCTGACTTTGAAGGGCGGAGCCACCTTGTTTTTAACCACCTTGACTTTGGTACGATTGCCAATAACCTCAGTGCCGTTTTTGATCTGCTCTCCCCGGCGGACATCCAGGCGAACGGAGGAATAGAACTTAAGGGCCTTGCCGCCGGTGGTGGTTTCCGGGTTGCCATACATAACGCCGATTTTGTCCCGGAGCTGGTTAATGAAGATGGCCACAGTGTTGGTGCGGGAAAGAACGCCTGTAAGCTTGCGCAGGGCCTGGCTCATCAGCCGGGCGTGGATGCCCACAAAGCTGTCGCCCATTTCGCCGTCGATTTCCGCCTTGGGCACCAGGGCGGCCACAGAGTCGATAACGATAACGTCGATAGCGCCGGAGCGGACCAGGGCTTCAGCGATTTCCAGAGCCTGCTCACCGGTATCGGGCTGGGAGATGTACAATTCGTCTACATTGACGCCCAGCTTTTTCGCATAGGCAGGGTCCAGTGCGTGCTCCGCGTCCACGAAAGCGGCAATGCCGCCGGCCTTCTGGGCTTCGGCCACAATGTGCAGGGCCACGGTGGTTTTACCCGAGGATTCCGGGCCGTAGATTTCCACCACGCGGCCACGGGGAACGCCCCCCACTCCCAGCGCCATGTCCAGGTCCAGGCAGCCGGTGGAGATCACAGGGATCTCCGCGCCAATGGCAGCTTCGTCCATTTTCATGACAGTGCCCTTGCCATACTTTTTATCGATGGCGGATAAAGCAGATTCCAGGGCCTTTAATTTTTCCTCAGGTTGATCGATCTTGATTGCCACTTGCTTGGACGATGTTTCTTTCTTTGCCATTTTAGGGCCGCCTTTCTATGTACAATCGAATTTGATTCAGGGCATTGAGGGTTGCCAGAGTACGGATGCGCTGGCGGGAACCAACAAAGTTAAATTCTATGGCATAGGCTTCTTCTTTGGTAGCGATGCCAATATAAGTACGGCCTACGGGGGTGCCGCGGTCGTCGCTATGGGGCCCGGCACAGCCAGTAAGGGAAACAGCTATGCTGGCACTGCATTTTTCCCGGGCACCCATGGCCATCTCCGTGGCGCATTGCGCGGAAACGGCGCCATGGGCTTCAAGGGTTTCGGCGCTGACCCCGGCCAGGGTTTGCTTTTCTTTATCGTTGTAGACCACCAGGCCCCCTTGGAAGACCTTGGAAGCCCCGGGGACGGATACCATTTCGCTGGCTGCCATACCTCCGGTAAGGCTTTCACAGGTGCAGACTGTCATGCTTTTGCTTTTCAGTTCTTCCATAACGGTTTTGGCCAGCGAGCCCTTATCGGTTTCTTCCACAGCATAGACCACGTTTCCAAGGCGGGTCTTGATTTCTTGAATCAAGGGTTCCAGCTGGGTTTCGCCCTCTTCCCGGGTCTTGCACAGCACCGTGGCCCGGAGCTGCACCTCACCTAAAGAACAGTAGGGAGACAGGCTGGGAGAGGGGTTTTCCATCAAGTCCTTTAAGGCCATATCCACCTTGCTTTCGCCCATGCCGAAAATACGGACGTAGCGGCTGACCAGGGTTTGGCCGGAACGCGCCTGCAGGTAAGGCGCCACGCTTAAATCGAACATGGGTTCAAACTCGTAGGGCGGGCCAGGCAGGTGAATAACCACTTTCCCCAAGCCGAACTTTTCGCAGGGCACAATGGCCCCCGGCGCGGTGCCGTTGGGGTTGTTTAAAATAAGGGTATCCCTGGTGAAAAGGGCCTGCTTCCAGTTGTTATCCCTAAGGGCATAGTTCAGGCGCTTGTAATAGCGCTCCATCTGCTCCACGGCTTCCGGGCGCTGAATCAATTCTTCGCCCAAAAGATCCGCCAGCACTTTCTTGGTAATATCGTCCCCGGTAGGGCCCAGGCCCCCGGAGGTGATAACGATATCGGAGCGGTTCAGGGCTGTTTCGTAAGCCTCCATCAGTCTTTTAGGGTTGTCTCCCACGGTGGTCTGGTGGTACTGGGATATGCCCAAGGCGCTTAAACGGCGGGAGAGAAACTGGGCGTTGGTGTTGAGCACCTGGCCCATAAGCAGCTCTGTGCCGATGGAAAGAACTTCTGCGATCATTTTTCCCCATCCTTAAAAAGCACATAGCCGTTTTTAATGAAATAATCGTAACCGGAGAAAAGCGTTGCGGCAACGGCCAGCCAAACGAAAATTTGGGCCGGGATGTTCAGCCAGGGAAGGAAGGAGGTGGCCAGCAGCAAAATCACAGTGATCATCTGGGCCGTGGTCTTAATCTTCCCATAGGGGCTGGCGGCAATGACAACGCCTTCCTTGGCGGCCACCAGGCGCAGGCTGTCGATGGCCAGTTCGCGGAACAGCACCACCACTACCACCCAGGCGGCTAAGAGGCCCCGGTTTACCAGCATGATCATCGCGGAGATCACCAAAAGCTTGTCCGCCACAGGATCGATAAACTTCCCAAGGGTGGTAACAATATCGTCCTTTCTGGCGATGTAGCCATCCAGAAAATCGGTGAAGGCGGCGATACAGAACACCACTAAGGAAATGACGCAGCCGGTGGTACCCTGGATGTACATGCAAGCCACCAGCACAGGCACCAGTAGTATCCTTAAAAAAGATAGGCGGTTAGGCAGGTTGATTTTTTTCATGTTTATACCTCCGATGATCCCGATGGAAGAAGCATTCTTTAAATCGGGTAAATTCGTTTTCTTCATGCTTGCACTCCCTTTAAGTCATAGGTCTGTGCTTTTTCAATACGCACGCTGGCAAACATTCCGGGGGCCAGGGCGTCCTTGGCAGTGAACAGAATTTCCCCATCGATCTCCGGGGCTTCAAACTCGCTGCGTCCGGTGTAGACCCCATTGCCCCGAACGCCGGTAACCAGCACCTTGCAGGTGGAGCCAACCCGGCGGCGGTTGTTGTTTAAGGAAATGGCACTTTGGGCCTGCATTAATGCATCCAGCCGCTGCTGCTTGATCTCTTCCGGGATTTGGCCGGGCATAAGGGCCGCCTTGGTATCTTCCTCCGGGGAAAAGGCGAAAGCGCCTACGCGGTCGAGTTCCGCCTCTTGGAGGAAACCCAGCAGCCGCTTAAAATCGTCCTCTGTTTCGCCGGGAAAGCCCACAATAATAGAGGTGCGAAGGGCGAAGCCCATATCCCTGGCGGCTTTAAAGGCGTTGATAATTTGGGTCGGGGTGCCCCGTCTATTCATGCGCTTTAATATATCCCCGTCGATGTGCTGAATGGGCAAATCCAAATATTTGCAAATATTGGGCGTGGCAGCCATGGTTTCAAGCAATTGCAGATTGGTATCGTCTGGGTAGCAATAAAGAACCCGGAGCCAGTCCACCCCTTGGATGGCTGCGGCCTTTTTCATCAGCATATGCAATTGAGAGGGGCCGCCATGGTCGGTGCCGAAACGGGTGGTGTCCTGGGCCACTAAAATGTGTTCCCGCACCCCGTTTTTCGCCATGGCTTCGATCTCTTGCAAAACCAGCTTTTCATCCCGGGAACGGTAACCGCCCCGGATAAGGGGAATGGCGCAATAGGTGCAGCAGTTGTCGCAGCCGTCGCCAATTTTGTGGTAGCAGGTATAATGCGGTGTCGTAAGCACCCGTTCTTGTTCCCAAATCGTTTTATTTCTTTCGCAAAAGGAAAGCCGTTTGCCGGTAAGGGCCTGGTTAATGGCTTCCACCAGGGCATCGTAACGGTTGACGCCCATCAATAGATCAATCTCGGGGATTTGCTTCAATAAATCTTTTTCATACCGCTGGGCCAAACAGCCTGTAACCACCAGCAGCTTGCAATGGCCGGTTTGCTTGTATTCGGCCAGCTCGAAAATGGTATCGATGGATTCTTCCTTGGCGGATTCGATAAACCCGCAGGTATTGACAATAAGAATATCTGCCTTCTTCGCATCCTGTTCAAAGGTGAATCCCTGGGCTTTTAACAGCCCTAAAACTTGTTCTGAATCCACACGGTTCTTGGTGCAGCCCAGTGAAATCATGCCAACTGAATATGACAAAATGAAAACTCCTTCTGAATGGGTACATACTTTTGCATTCCCTGTTTATATTAACACAAATAGGCATGAAAGTAAATTAAGAACCGTGCCTAAACCTTCCACTATTGTAAAAAAACACCTGTAGAACGCTTGCGCATTTTGTCATCCTTTGATACAATAAAAAAGCGCCTGTCGTGAAGGCGTGTTTTGTATGTGAGAAAGGATGGACGCCATCCATGCGGGTATATCATCCCCCTATGCCCTACCAGGGCAATCCCAGCGAGAATGTATTTTGCGTCGCGGACGATATGGGCAACGAAATCGGCGTCGGTTTTGTGATGCTCTTATACCAACCCCTTATTTTCCCCGAAAGGCCTGTAAACCTCTATCTTCAGCTGGATGCGCCGCCCCAGGCAAAGCATATGCTTTTGGGGGCGTTGTTAGGACAAGCCATGCGTATGAAGCGCCAATTCCCCGGCCAGAAGGCCCGGGTCTATATGGAAGTGGGCATGGACAACCCCCAGGAGATTGAGTTTTGCCGTCATAACGCCTTTAAGTTGGACGACGCGGAGGACCAGGTGCTCTTAAGCCCTCCCGATATGGCCTTTAAGCTCCCTATGAGCTTTGAATTTGCCGCAGTTCCCCTTAGCAGCGAGTTCGAGCAAAACGCGTTCCTCATGCGCATGAACGCCTTTCGCATCAGCGCCCTTACATTGGGCGTGCTGGGGGCCGAAATCCAGCGCCAGCGCTTTATGGCTCTGGGCGTGTATCGGGCCGGGGTGCCGGTGGGGGAAATACTTGTTTCCGGTGAGGGAACCAATTGCTATATTATCGGCATGTACGTGCAGCCCAGCTACCGCCGCAATGGCCTTGCCAAGGCCATGATTAACCGTGTAATGGAAATTATGCAGGCCGAGGGCGTGGAGAACTTTTCCGCTTTCATTCTAAGGCGCAGCGTGATTCAGCAAGCCCTGGCAAGAAGGTTCAGGCCAAGGCTCCAAAGAACCATTGCGATTTATCCCGGAATGGATTTGGATTAATGTGAGTATGTTTTTTGCGAGCGGGGCTTTTCTTTCTGGGGAAAGAAAAGCCCCTCAGCGCGTCGACAAAGTCGACGCTTTCGTGCGACACAGGTGTCGCACGAGGGATTTCCCTCACTGCATTGTAAAATCTTCGATTTTACGGTCGGGGCCATCGGCCCATTAAGGCCCTGAAAGGGCTTCGGGCAAGGTAGGAATTTCTACGAAATTCCACCGAAAATCGGAGGGTTTGACCCTCCGATACCTCCCGGGGTTTGTTGATGGTCTGAAGGGATTTCATCCCTTGTGTATCCCCTATTTAATTTCCTTTGGTCCTACAATGCCCCTAAGCCCATCCACCTCCACAAAGATATAATCCGCGTGAATGCCCAGCACCTTTACCTTCGTGCCGCTTGGGTAGGTGGCAAGCACATCATTGGTGGGCTTTAAGTAGAATTTGCGAATGTTTATATTATTGCCGGATTTATTGTACAACGTGGTTTCCGGGCAGGCATTTTTCACCTTGCCGGCAGCGGAATCGAAGGCCAGGTATTGCTTCATCATATAACCTGTGGCGTAAAAATCCCCGTTGGAGCCGCCAAGGCTTACCTTTAGCCAGGTCTTGCCGGAAATGTCGGTATCCAGCACGTTCACCATCATGCCGTTATAAAACTTGCCAAAGGTCTCCCCATTGGTGGAAGCCGTTAAGCGAAGGTGGAGCCGTTCCTTCGGGTCCGGGTTGTTAACAACCGCCGTAATGGTCCTTAGATAATCCAAAATGCTTTTATCTGTGGGCTTTGCAAAGCCCGTCGCCCCGTTTTCAAGCATGACATGCCAATAGGTATCGGTGAAGCCCATGATGATGACATTTACGTTGGAAAAGCTATCCCGAACATTTTTCAATTTCGTATCATCGTATAAAGTAAAGGTGCCCTGATGGAAGTATAAAGGCCGCACATCAGCCACATAAATATCCTCCGTCCGTTCTGCAATCTGAAGGTACTTGGTTTGCATATAACCCTGGAGATCGCCGTTTTCACCGCCGATGAGCACCTTTGCCCATCCATCGGTGGCATACTGCATGATGTACACCAGTGTACCATTATAATACCGGCCAAAAGATTTCGCATTGATAGAGGGCGTTTCCCGAAGGTTAAGCCTGTCCTGAGGGTTAGGGTTATCCACCGCCCCATAAGCAATGGGCGGATCGCTGGCCAAAGCCCCGGGTATAAATTGTAAAAACAAAACCAGCATTAAAACCATGGCTAGAATTCGCTTCATCATAAAAAACAACCACCTTTTGCATATTCTACCATAGAAACGCATAAGGTGGTTATTTTCTTCCAAACAAAAATGGCTTTATTTACAAAATTTTTCTACGTATGCATCAATGCTCAGCCGGATGGTCTCCACTGCCTCCTCCGGCCCGGAAACCTCATCCACCACGGTTTCTTTGTTTTCCAAGGATTTATACACAGAAAAAAAGTGCTTCATTTCGTTGAACAAATGGGGCGGCAATTCATCGATTGAATGGTATTGGTTGTAGTTGGGTTCATCGAAGGGAATGGCGATAATTTTTTCGTCATGGCGGCCATTGTCCAGCATGGAGATCATGCCAATGGGGTAGGCCCGAACCAGCGTCATAGGCGCCAGGGTTTCGCTGCAAATAAGCAGCACATCCAGCGGGTCCAGGTCATCGCCATAGGTACGGGGAATAAACCCATAGTTGGCCGGGTAATGGGTGGATGTATACAAAATACGGTCCAGCATAATGTGACCGGTTTCCTTGTCCAGTTCATATTTTACTTTGGAACCCTTGGGGATTTCAATCACGCACATAAAATCCGACGGAGTAATGCGTTTGGGGCTAATATCATGCCAAATGTTTCCCATCTTGCCAGTCCTCATCTCTTTGTATTATAACATGCAAATATTTCGAGATAAGAGGGCTTTTCTCCTTCTTAGCCGATCATCTGGCGGAGTTTTCGGCGGCCCCGATCAATCTGGGCATAGACCGCTGGCCGGGAATGGCCTGTTAGCTGGGCAATCTTTGCGATGCTGCAGCCGCCGAACCAATAATATTTTAAAAGTGCCTGCTTGCTTTCGTCTATCTGGGTTAAGGCCCTGTCAATATCGATTCGTGAAACCAGCCCATCGTCAAAAGCGTTTTCATGCCATCCCGCCCGCATTGCCGCGTCGTACAGCCTTTGCCTGCTTTGCCGCCTTCTTTGCATGGAAATGCATTCGTTGATCAGCACCCGCATAAGCCAGGGGCCGATATAATCACATTCTGAAAGCTTTTCAAAATGCAGCCAGGCCTTTAAAAACGTTTCCTGCACGGCATCCTGGGCATCCATAGGGTCCATCAGCCGTTTCACAGCCTGGGCATATAAGCTTTTTTCATATTCCTTTGCAATGCTCTCAAACCTTTGTTTCATTTCGATCCCTCCTGCCATACTATTTCGCCAGGTGGCCAAAACGTAACAACATTTAAAGAAATTTGATTATTTTTTCCCTTTTCGCTATAATTGATCCAGAAGGGAGGTGGGCGCTTGCTGGATGAAGCACGGCTGCATGTCATTTACAACGAGCATTACCAATTGCTTTACAGCATTGGCCGGCTGTTTTTAGGCGCAGACGAAAAGCAAGCGGCCAGCGTTGAAGACGCCATACAGGACACCTTCCTTTTATTATGGGAAAAGCGGCGCAAGCTGGAAAAGCACCCCAACCTTTCCGGCTGGCTGGTGGAAACCATGCGCAAAAAGCTTCAAAGCGCCATGAGCAAATCATCAAGAAGGGCCAACCGGCACGCTTACTCACTGGATTCCCTTGACGCGGACCTGGTTTCACTCTCCAGCGAAGCCTTTCCTTATCCCGAAGAATTCGTGCTGGATCAAAGCCGGGCGGAAGCCCTGGAAATGCTCTTAGGCCCGGAGGATGCGGCGCTGTTTCAAAAGTATTTCATGCAAAACATGGCCGCCAAAGACCTGGCCAAGCTCCTTGCAGTATCGCCGGATTGCGTGCGCATGCGCGCCTCCCGCCTAAGAAAAAAGGTGCTGGCTAACAAAGAAATATTTTTCGGCATTGTGGCCCTGTTGTTTGTTCGGTTTTAACGCGCTCGCGGCATATAGAAGTGAAAGGAGGTACGCCTATGACGTTTAAAAAGCTTTTACACACACCGGCAAAGAAAATGGATGTACCTCTTTTAAAAGAGTGCATGAAAACCATCGACCCTGTCTATGAAAAAGCCGGCTACCCCAACCAGGATGCCGTCTGGACCCGCATCCGCACCAGCATGCCAAAGGCCAGCCGTATATCAAAGCAGCGGATTGCCGCCTTTGTGCTTGCCGCCATCCTGGCCCTTGGCCTTATCGGCGCTGCGGCGGCCTACTTTATGCGCGATATTTTCAACTTCACCTTTGACGCGGGCTGGGATAAATCCCGTGGAAGCGTACAAAAAAGCGCTTACCGTTTAAACAACGAAAACCTGGTGCACTTGGAATTTGAGCATACCGATCTGGATATCCTCCAGGCGGTGTACGATGGCCACGAGCTGCGGGTGGTGTACAGCCTTTGGTGGCGGGATGCCACGGAGCCTCTGCCCATTGCCCCTGGCAGTGAATATATAGATGTATCCTGTTTTTCTCAGGACGGCATCATGCAAATGTGCGATTGGATTGAAGTAAACGGCCAGGATGCTTTCTTTTCGGATATTCATACCGTCCGGGGGGAAAAGAACGGCCAGGCACTGTTTTACCTGCAATCAAACCTGATGGATTGGAACATTGAACCTACGGATGAATTGGTTATCGGCCTGCCGGTCATCGCCAGAGGCCCGGATGAGCCTCACGCAGGCATTGGCAAAGCCACCCCGGAAACCACCTTTAAGATTAACATGCTAAAAGGCGAAGGCTTGTATTTTAAGGCAGAGGAAATGCAACCCATCGTGGTGGATTATTACCCAATTCGGGTCTATATGGGCCGTTTCTCCCCGGTTTCAAGCGTATTAAGGATTGAGATTCTGGATATCGACGGCACCTTCGACCCTGACGATTGGGAAACCCCTCACCCCATTTGGGATTATGGGTATGAGTGGGGCAACGCGGTTTTGTGCGATATGGATTTTAACCCCATCGGCATCACCAGTGTAGAAGCCTGGGGCCATCCCATAACCGCTGAAGGCCCCACCGTTACGGTTCATTATTCCATTACCCCGCCGGAAAAATGGCCGAAGCGGGCCCAATTGGTTATGAAAAACCAGGACGGCACCTTAAACAAAGCTGCCGCCCTGCCCTTTAACATTATACCCGATGATAGCTACCTTAATTAAGTCCCACATAAATGAAAGCTTTAATGGCCTCAAACCTTGCTTGCCCTATCCCGGGCACCGACAGCAAATCCTCCGCATAATGGATGCTGCCATGCTCCTCCCGAAAGGAAATAATGGCCTGGGCTGTCTTTTCCCCTACGCCGGGAAGGGCTTGCAGGTCTTGTAACGTGGCGGCATTCAAGTCGATCCCTGCAGGCAGCATAGCTGCCACCTCCGTGGGGGCCATTGGCTTGTTAACATACATATCCTGCTGAGGCCTTTTGATTTGCGCTACATTGAGTACCAAAACAGCTACCAAAAGAATATATACCCAACAAAGCAGGCTTGAAAGGGCAAAAAACCATTTCAAGCCTGCTTTTGGTTTCATATGCGGTTATGCCTGCTTGCGCACTTTTTGTCCGGCGGCGGTGTCTTCCAGAATATACCCTTTTGCCTTAATGCCATCCCGCAGTTCATCGGAAAGCTTCCAGTTTTTATCCTTCCTGGCTTGGGCCCGCTGGTCTACCATGGCCTGGATATCCTCCGGCAGGGCGCCTGGCTTTTTCATTAGAAGCCCTAAAACCTCGCAAAGAGCCACCTCTGTATCAAGGGCAAACCCAATGGCTTCCTTGGCGCTGGCTTCGTTTAAGGTAACGTTCACATCCTTGACGATTTCAAACAGCGCACCCAGCGCATCGGCGGTGTTCAGATCGTCGTCCATGGCTGCGTCAAACCTGCCCATGTGCTGCTTGATTCTGGCCATAAAGGCTTCCTCTTGCGCTGTCAGGGGCTGCTCCCTTGCCGTTTCCATTAGGAACAGCATCTGATCCCTGGCGGTGTAAAGCCTGGTTAAGGAAGCCTGGGCCTGGGCGATCTGTTCCCTGGAGAAGTTGATGGGGCTGCGGTAATGGGCACTGAGCATGAACATGCGCACCGCTTCCAGATCGTATTCCTTTTGAATATCCCTAACGGTAAAGAAATTGCCCTTGGATTTGGACATTTTTTCATTGTCGATATTGATAAAGCCGTTGTGCATCCAATAGCGCACGTAGGTTTTATCCGTAGCGCCTTCGGATTGGGCAATTTCGTTTTCATGGTGAGGGAACAACAAATCCTTGCCGCCGCAGTGAATATCCACCGTGTCGCCCAGATAGGTCATGGACATGGCGGAGCACTCAATGTGCCAGCCGGGGCGGCCAAGGCCCCAGGGGCTTTCCCAGGCAGGTTCGCCGGGCTTTTGCTTCTTCCAAAGGGCAAAATCCCGTGGGTCTTCCTTTTCGGTTTCCACATTCAGCCGTTCGGAAGCGCCGTCTTCCAATTCCTCCATATCCTGGCCGGAAAGCTTGCCATAGCCGGGAAACGCCTTCACCCTGAAGTACACATCCCCGTTCACTTCATAGGCGCGGCCCTTTTCCAGCAGCTTTTCGATCAGGGCAATGATCTGGGGCATATGCTCCGTGGCCTTGGGGTGTACCGTGGCCGGACGGATGCCCAGCGCCTTGGCGTCTTCAAAGTAAGCTTCAATAAAGCGCTCCGCCAGCTCTTTAACGGTAATGGCTTCTTCGTTGGCCCTTTTGATCATTTTATCGTCGATATCGGTAAAATTCTGCACAAAGGTCACATCATAGCCCTTATGCTCCAGGTACCTGCGAAACACATCGAAGGTAATAAAAGGCCGGGCATTGCCAATATGAAAATAATTATAAACCGTAGGGCCGCAGGCGTAGATGCCCACCTTATTCCCGGTTTGGGGCACCAGTTCTTCCTTTTTTCTTGTTTGGCTGTTGTATATACGCATGCTATTCCTCCGTATTTTTCTTGCTGATTCGTATTTCTAAAGCGGTAAGCCGCTCCACAATGCTGTTGATCTTTTCCAGCATGGGGTCGGGCAGGTTCACCTGGTCCAAGTCTACCTCGTTGTGAACCGGTGGTTTTTTCTTTTCCACAACCCGGCCGGGATTTCCTACCACGGTACAGTTAGGGGGCACATCCTTTAAAACAATACTGCCCGCACCCACCTTGCTATGAGCCCCGATGGTAATAGGCCCCAGCACCTTGGCCCCAGCACCGACCGTTACCCCTTCGCCAATATTCGGATGGCGCTTGCCGGTTTCCTTGCCGGTACCGCCCAATGTCACGCCCTGGTAAAGGGTCACATTATCGCCGATCACCGTGGTTTCACCGATGACCACCCCATCCCCATGATCGATAAAAAACCCTTGGCCGATCACTGCGCCGGGATGGATTTCGATGCCGGTTTTGTGCCTGGCCCGCTGAGAAATAAGGCGCGCCCGAAGATGATGGCCCTTTAAATAGTGCTTATGGGCCCGGCGGTGAGCGTTAATCGCCTTAAGGCCCGGGTAGCACAGCAGTACCTCTATGGGGGATTTTGCTGCCGGGTCCCGTTCCAAAATGGTATTAATGTCTTTGCGCAATTGTTCAAACACAGCCATTATCCTTTCCTTTTTAACTATCCGTATGCTGCTGGTTTGCGCTGTGTGCGTTAAGCTCGTATTCCTGGGAATTAAGGGGGGCTTCCCCTGCCTTTTTTGAGCGGCGCACATAGGTGCCGTCCGGTTTCATTGTCCATGCCTTGAGCGTATCCTTCCACTGCATGTCCATAACCGCCATGACTTTTTTTCCGATGCCTCCATCCAGTATTGGGAACATCAATTCCACCCGGCGGTCCAGGTTTCTGGGCATCCAATCGGCGCTGGATAAATACAGTTCCTCTGTGCCGCCGTTGGCAAAATGGAACACCCGGGCGTGCTCTAAAAACCTTCCTACAATAGAGCGCACGGTAATGTTTTCGCTAAGGCCATTGATCCCCGCCTGAAGACAACAGATTCCCCGGATCATCAATTCAATCTTTACCCCGGCAGCGCCTGCTTCGTACAGCGCCTGAATCACCTCCGGGTCCACCAGGGCGTTCATTTTCGCGCGTATTTTAGCCGAACGGCCCTGAAGGGCATGATCCCGCTCCCTTTTAATAAGCCGCAGAATCTCTGGCCGCAATTGGGTAGGGGCCGCTGTTAGAAGCTTGAACTGGGGCATATCCGCAGAGCCGGTAAGCATGTTGAAGAAATCCCCCGCATCCTGCCCAATAGTGGGGTTGGCGGTTAAAATACCCATGTCTGTATAAATTCTGGCTGTTACATCGTTGTAATTGCCCGTTCCCAAATGGGTGTAGCGGACGATTTCCCCCTGCTCCCGGCGTATTACCAGGGTGATTTTGGAATGGGTTTTGAGGCCCTTTATGCCATAGATCACATGACAGCCTGCTTTTTCCAGCTCCCGGCCCCAGTGGATGTTGTTTTCCTCGTCGAACCGGGCCTTCACTTCCAGCAGCACCGTTACCTGCTTGCCCCGCTCCGCAGCCAGCGCTAGGGCAGCCACCACCGGCGATTGGCCGCTGACACGGTATAGCGTCTGCTTAATGGCTAAAACGTCTTTATCCTCCGCCGCTTCCTTGATAAACTTCACAATGGGATCAAAGCTATGGTATGGGTGGTAAAAAAACCAATCCTTTTGCTTTATGGCTTCAAGCACGCTGCCTTCCAGCAGCTCCGGGTATTTATAGGAGGTGAAGGCAGTGTATTTCAGATGCTCGTACCCCGGAAAGCCATAAACCTGCTTCATTAGAAAGTCTAGGTTAATGGGGCCGTCCACACGGTAGACCTCGCTCTCCCCTATATCCAAGGCGCTCTTTAAATAGGAAGTTAAATCGCTGGGGGCATCCTTGGCGATTTCAAGCCGGATCACACTGCCCCACTTGCGCTTTTTAAGGCTCTTTTGAATTTCCTTTAGCAGATCGCTGGCTTCCTCCTCTTCAAAGGTCAAATCCGCGTTCCTGGTAATTCTATAAGGGGAAGCGCCTAACACCGTCCGGCCCTTAAAGAGCTTGTCGATGTATTTCATAATGATGGTTTCCATTAAAAGCACAGGCCGCTCCCCGTTGGCAGCAGGCAAGGTGACCACCCGGGGCAGAACATTTGGCACCTGAACCGTGGCAAAATCGTTCTTCTTGCCGACTTTAGAAAGAAGCATGGCGCCGATATTCAGTGTACGGCTCAGAATCAGCGGGAAATGGTGGCTCATATCCACCGCCATGGGGGTTAAAACCGGAAATACCTCTTTATCAAAATAGTTTTCAAGCCACATGGCCTGTTCCCTTGTCATGTGCTCCGGATTCACAAAGAAAATCTGTTCCGCGCTTAACTCCGGCAAAATCTTTTCATTTAATATTTTATATTGCTTGGCCACCTGGCGGCGGATTTCCGAAGTTAATAATTGCAGCTGATCCCGGGGCTTTAAGCCGGAGGGGTCCGTCCCTTTATAGCCCGCTTGGATTTGATCCCGCACTGAGGCCACCCGGATCATGAAAAATTCGTCCAGGTTGGTAGATACGATGGAGAGGAATTTTAATTTTTCGAAAATCGGGTTATCATCGTTGGCGGCTTCCATTAATACGCGCTTATTAAAAGCCATCCACGATATTTCCCGATTGGTATAATGGTTCAAATTGGGCACGTTCGCTGCCATAAAGCCAGCCCCTTCCTATTGATTAAGCTATTATAGCATGATTGTCTTTCGTTCACAAACTTTTCATTTTCTAATTTGATAAAACTATTGACAAACGTTCGGATGGGTGCTATTCTACCACTGTTAGCACTCAACGTGCACGAGTGCTAACAAAAGTTCGAAAGGAGTGAAGGCCATGGCAATGGATGAACGGAAGTTCCGCATACTGCAAGCGATCATAGACGACTACATCTTGACCGCCATGCCCGTAGGCTCCAGAACCATATCCAAAAAATACGACATGGGCCTTTCCTCCGCCACCATCCGCAACGAGATGAGCGATCTGGAGGAGCTGGGTTATCTGGCCCAGCCCCATGTTTCCGCCGGGCGAATCCCCAGCGCCAAAGCCTACCGGCTGTACGTGGATCAGCTTTTGCACTCCGGGCAGATCGATAAAATGGATCCTGCCAGCGTCCAGAATTATTTTGAAGGGCGCCTGCGTAAAATGGAGGATGTGGTCAGCCACGCGGCCCAGGTGCTTTCAAGCCTGACCCACTATACCGCTGTGGTTACCCCTCCCACAAGCCCGGAGCCCCGGATTCGAAACCTTCAATTGGTGCCTGTCACAGGGCAAAGCGCCCTGGTGGTGATCGTAACCGATTCCGGCATTGTCCGGGATGCCATGATCCAAACCGATGAAGGGCTGGACGACGACGCGCTGTTCGCCATATCCAAGATGCTGACAGCCAAATTAACCGGCAAAACCTTCAAGGAAGCCTTGGACGCCATTGGCGAATTGGTCCCCGCTATGAAGGAGCGGCAAAAGCTCTTAACCGGCATTGAAAACCTGGCCAAGCAGGTGCAGGAACAGCAAGCAGCGCCCAAAATCGCCATAGGCGGTTCCAGCAACATTCTAAGCTACCCCGAGTATTCCGATGTGGAAAAGGCCAGAAGCTTTTTAAGCCTGATCGAAACCCGGGAGAAGCTGGCCCAGCTTATGGAGCCTACGGGGCAGATGGCCTTTACCATCCGAATCGGCCCGGAAACAGGCATGGAAGAAATGCGGGATTTGACCATTGTTACCGCCACCTACATGACCGGCAACGAAAGCCACGGCACCATCGGGGTGATCGGCCCCACCAGAATGCAGTACCAAAAAGTCCTTTCCATCCTAAATACCATGGGTAAGCAGCTATCGGAGCTGCTGGGACAGGATGAGAACTAAATCAAAGTGAGGATGCCATTATGTCCAAGAAACACGAGACGCCAGAAACGGAGCTGGATACCCCGGATATCGATTTTCAGCAAGCGGGGGAGGAAGCGTCGGAAGACGTTCTAAAGCTGGAAGCGGAGCTGAACGAGGCCATCGAAAAACGGGATGAATACCTGAACATGGC
The DNA here is from genome assembly GCA_031556065.1 of Eubacteriales bacterium. Classification (GTDB taxonomy): domain Bacteria; phylum Bacillota; class Clostridia; order Christensenellales; family Aristaeellaceae; genus JAVBTR01. Next base: position 23,686 of record JAVBTR010000094.1, read on the forward strand.
CCAAAGGGTCCAGGCAGACTTCGATAATTTCCGCCGCCGCAACAATGCCGCCCGGGCAGATGCCTACGACGAAGGCGCTTATGCCTTCATTAAGACTTTGCTCCCGGTGATCGACAACATGGAACGGGCCGTGCTATCCGCCAAGGATACCACCGATATCCCCCTTCGGGACGGGGTGGCTATGATCTTGAACCAGCTAATGGAAGCCCTTGAAAAGCGGGGCGTGACCCCCATCGACAGACAGGGCGAGCCCTTTGACCCCAACCTGGAAAACGCTGTTTTACAGGGCACGGAAGAAGAAGGCGAACCCGGCACTGTATGCGAGGTATTCCAAAAGGGTTACCAAACAGAGAAAATGGTTTTGCGCCACGCCATGGTGAAAGTGGTGGCTGAGTAGAAGAAAAGAGAGCATCGCTCCTTTTCACATAAATACTAAATCTCTAAAAAGATAGATTGCAGGAGGAAGAAAGAATATGTCAAAGATTATCGGTATCGATTTAGGAACCACCAACAGCTGTGTCGCCGTTATGGAAGGCGGCGAACCCGTGGTTATCCCCAACGCTGAAGGCAGCCGCACCACACCCTCTGTGGTAGCGTTCAATAAGGACGGCGAACGTTTGGTTGGCCAGATCGCCAAGCGCCAGGCCGTTACCAACCCCGACCGCACCATTATGTCCATCAAGCGTGAAATGGGCACCGGCCACAAAGTCACCATCGATGGCAAAGCCTATACCCCCCAGGATATCTCTGCGATGATCCTTCAAAAGATGAAATCAGAAGCAGAAAGCTACCTTGGCGAAACCGTAACCCAGGCCGTTATCACCGTGCCTGCCTACTTCTCCGACGCCCAGCGCCAGGCCACCAAGGACGCTGGTCGCATTGCCGGCCTTGAAGTGCTGCGCATCATCAACGAGCCTACTGCTGCTTCCTTGGCCTATGGCCTTGATAAGGATGGCAGCCAGAAGATTCTGGTGTATGACTTAGGCGGCGGTACCTTCGACGTTTCCATTCTGGAAATCGGCGACGGCGTGTTCGAAGTATTGGCCACCCACGGCAACAATCGCTTAGGGGGCGACGACTTCGACGAAAGGCTGATTAACTACATTGCCGAATCCTTCCAAAAAGATAACGGCATCGACCTTCGCAAGGACCGGGCTGCTTACCAGCGCTTGAAGGAAGCCGCTGAAAAGGCCAAGATCGAGCTAAGCGGCACGTTGCAGGTATCTGTGAACCTGCCCTTCATTACCGCCGATGCCAATGGCCCCAAGCACTTGGATATGACCATTACCCGCGCCAAGTTCGACGAGCTGACAGCCGATCTGGTGCAAAAGACCATCGATCCTATGAACAAGGCCCTTTCCGATGCCGGCCTCACCGCCGCAAACCTGGATAAGATCATTTTGGTAGGCGGCTCCACCCGCATTCCCGCGGTGCAGACGGCTGTTAAGAAGGTTACCGGCAAGGACCCCTTCAAGGGCATCAACCCCGACGAGTGCGTGGCTGTGGGCGCTGCCATCCAGGCAGGCGTTCTGGGCGGCGAAGTGAAGGATGTTCTTTTGCTGGACGTCACTCCCCTGTCCCTGGGGCTTGAAACCGAAGGCCACATCTTCACAAAGCTCATCGAGCGGAACACCACCATCCCCACCACCAAATCCCAGGTGTTCTCCACCGCCGCAGACGGGCAGACCACCGTTGAAATCCACGTGCTCCAGGGCGAACGCCCCATGGCCTACGACAACAAGACCTTGGGAAGATTCCAGCTCACCGGCATCCCCACCGCGCCCCGTGGCGTACCCCAGATCGAAGTGACCTTCAACATCGACCGTAACGGCATCGTGAACGTATCCGCCAAGGATAAGGGCACCAACAACGAGCAGCAGATCACCATCACCGCTTCCACCAACCTCACCGAGGATGAAATCAACCAGCGGGTGAAGGAAGCCGAGCAGTTCGCTGAAGCCGACAAGAAGCGCAAGGAAGAAGTGGAAACCTTCAACCACGCCGATACCTTGATCTACGAAATCGACAAGCAATTGAAGGACAACGCCGATAAGCTTTCCGAAGAAGACAAAGCCACCGTGCAAGCGGAGCTGGATACCTTCAAGAAGGTCCGCGAAGGCAACAACGCCGACGAAATTAAAAACGCCACCGAAGCCTTCACCCAGAAGGTGTACGCCATCTTTGGCAAAATCTACCAGCAGCAGGAAGGTGCGGCTGCCCCTGAAGCAGGCCCTGAAATGGGTTCCCAGAATGCCGACGGCAGCGTGAACACCGAAGGCAGCGTAGAATAAGATCACTTAATTTATATTGCATCCTACCCTACTCTAAGAGTAGGGTAGAGGTGCGTTACAAGAGGTGTTATAACATTGGCTAAAAAAGATTATTATCAGGTGCTAGGGGTCGATAAAAAAGCCAGCGACGATGAAATTAAAAAGGCTTATCGAAAGCTGGCCAAGGAATGCCACCCCGACCTGCACCCTAACGATAAAACCGCGGAGGACCGCTTTAAAGAACTGAACGAAGCCAACGAAGTGCTTTCCGACCCGGAAAAGCGGGCAAGGTACGATCAATTTGGCTTCGACGGCCCCAATATGGGCGGAATGGGCGGCAACCCCTTCGGCGGCGCCGGCGGCTTCCAAGACTTTGGCAATTTCTCCGGCTTCGACAGCATTTTCGATCAGCTTTTTGGCGGCGGCATGGGCGGCGGCGCCCGGGCAAGCAACGGCCCCCGGCAAGGCAATGATTTAAGATATGATTTAAAGGTTACCTTCGAGGAAGCAGCGGAGGGCTGCGAAAAATCCTTCGATTTTTACCGCAATGAAAACTGCGACACCTGCGGGGGCACCGGCGCCAAGCCTGGCACCACGCCCCAGACCTGTCCCACCTGCCAGGGCAGAGGCCAGATTCAGGCAGGCAGCGGCTTCATGGTCACCGTGCGCACCTGCCCCACCTGCCAGGGGACCGGCAAGCAGATTGTGGATAAGTGCGGTGCCTGCTCCGGCTCCGGCCGGGTGCGCAACCGCCGCACCGCCAAGGTGAAGGTACCTGCGGGCATTGATAACGGCCAGACGATTATCATGAACGGCCAGGGCGAGCCAGGCCTTCGGGGCGGCCCCAGCGGGGATTTGTATATCAATGTAACGGTAAAGCCCCATAAGCTTTTCAAGCGGGATGGGCTGAACCTGCGCTTTGATCTGCCCATCTCCTTTACCCAGGCTGCCCTGGGCGCGGATATCGATGTGCCCACGCTGAAGGGTTCTGTTAAATACCGTGTGCCTGAAGGCACTCAAAACGGCCAGGAGCTGCGCATTAAGGGCCAGGGCCTGCCCCAGCTTCGTGGCACTGCCAAGGGGGATATTATCGCCAAGGTCCATGTGGATATCCCCACCAAGCTCACCGAAGCGCAAAAGGAGCTTCTTCGCCAGTTCGACAGCACCACCACTGGCAAAGAGTACGAATCCCGCAAGAGCTTGTTAGATAAGCTTAAGGATGTTTTTAACTGAAGGTCAAAGGGGAGACGCTAAGATGGAATGGCTTGAGTTATCCGTTCATACGACCACTGAAGGGGCCGATTCCGTATCTGAAGCCATGATGGCCTTAGGCTGCGAGGGGACCATGATCCAGGACCGCAACGATGTCCCCGACCCTGATAAGCCCAACGGCATTTGGGAACTGATCGACCCCGGCATGATCGAAAAAATGCCCCAGGATGTGGTGGTTACCGGCTGGTTTAAAAGGGATGAAACCTTAAGCGATACCCTGATGGGGCTAAAGGCCTGGCTTGAAAGCGCCAAAAAACTGCCCTTTAACATGGGCACATTGGCATTGCTGTCCACCCAGGTGGAAGACAAGGACTGGTCTGAGGTATGGAAACAATACTATAAGCCCTTCCATATCTCCAATACCCTGGTTATCAAGCCCACCTGGGAAAGCTATACCCCGGAGGCTGGGGATAAGGTCATCGAAATGGATCCGGGTATGGCCTTTGGTACCGGCACCCATGAATCCACCGCCATGTGCATGACCTTATTGGAAGATTATATGCAGCCCCATATGCGGGTTATCGACGTGGGTACGGGCTCCGGTATTCTGGCCATTGGCGCGGCGCTTTTAGGCGCCCAGGAGGTATTGGCCATCGATATCGATCCGGCGGCTGTAAAGGTAGCCAAGGAGAATATCGCCCATAACCATTTGGATCAGATAATAACAGCCGTTGAAGGCAACCTGCTGGACAAGGTTTCTAAGACCTGCGATCTGTGCGTGGCCAACATCATTGCCGATGTGATTTGTTTTTTGTCTAAGCCCCTAAGGGAACACATTGTGCCAAACGGGCTGTTTATCTGCTCCGGCATTATTAAAGAGCGGGAAAGCGACGTGGCCAAAGCGCTGAACGAGGCCGGGTATGAGCTTCTTGAAATCCGCCGCAAGGGTGAATGGGTCGCCATGATCGGGAGGCGATAACTTGCACCGCTTTTTTGCCGATGAAAAAGGCATTGTGGATGGCCTTGCTTCCTTGGAGGCAACCGACGCCCACCATGCGCTGAAGGTCCTTCGCATGAATCCGGGCGACGAAGCAGCGCTAATCCATGGGGGCCAGCTTTACCGCTGTGCCATACAAACCATGAGCGCCAGCGAAGTCACCGCTCGGGTGCTGGAAACCCTGCCCTCGCCGGAGCCGAAGCTAAAAATCACCCTTTACCAGGGGTTGCCCAAGGCCGATAAAATGGATTGGATTGTGCAAAAAGCCACGGAATTAGGGGTAAGCCGCATCGTGCCCATGGCCATGGACAGGTGCGTGGTGAAGCTGGATGCTAAAGACGGCGCGAAAAAGCAAGAGCGCTGGCAGAAGATCGCAAGAGAAGCGGCCAAGCAATCCGGCCGGGCCCTTGTACCCCAGATCGCTCCGCTTCAAAAAAGCCCTGAATTCAAAGAAGATTTATTATTAGTCCCATGGGAAGAAGCCCAAGGGTACAACCTAGCTAAAGCCCATAGCCAGCACCCTGATGTTCACTCCATTGGCATCCTCATCGGCCCCGAAGGGGGCATTGCCCGGTCGGAAATCGCTGCCCTGCCCTTCGCCCCTGTTACCTTGGGCCCGCGCATTCTGCGCACGGAAACCGCAGGGCTTTGCGCCATAAGCGCCCTATACGCCCTGTACGGCGATTTGGAATAGAATCGAGGTGCTCCATTGCTGACAGTCGCCTTTCACACCTTAGGGTGCAAAGTAAACCAATACGATTCCGAGGCCATGCTTGAAGCCTTTTTAAAGGCTGGCTACACAGCCGTTCCTTTTAACGAAAGGGCCGATGTGTATGTGGTGAACACCTGCACCGTCACCAGCACGGGGGATAAAAAAAGCCTGCAGATTTCCCGCCGCACACTGCGGCTTCACCCTGAAAGCCAATTGATTGTGGCAGGCTGTTTGGCCCAGCGCATGGGGCCAGAGCTGCTTCAAATGGGTGCCCGGCTTGTGATCGGTACCCAGAACCGCAGCCAGGTGGTGGCCCTTTATGAAAAGGCCATGGGGGAAAACATTCGCATTTGCGCAGTAGCAGCCTTGGAAAACGCCCTCTTTGAACCCCTTACCGTCGCCGCCCAGGAGGAACGCACCCGGGCCACCCTCAAAATCCAAGAGGGCTGCGACAGGCACTGCACCTACTGCATCATCCCTTCCGTCCGGGGGCCTGTTCGTTCCCGGGGGCTTAAGGCCATTGTCGATGAAGCCGCGGTGCTCAGCGAAAACGGCTACCAGGAGCTGGTGCTGACGGGCATCCACCTTTCAAGCTATGGCCGGGATTTAGAAGAAAACGTTGATCTAGGCGATGTGGTAACGGCATTGAACGCCCTGCCCCATGTAAGGCGAATCCGCCTGGGCTCCTTGGAGCCCAATCTGATCACCCGAGATTTTATGGAAAAAATAAGCGCCTGCGAAAAGCTTTGCCCTCAATTCCACCCGGCATTGCAATCGGGCTGCGATACGGTTTTAAACCGCATGGGCAGGCGTTATAATATGGATATGTTTTTTAATGCCGTGGCGCTGATTCGGCAATACTATCCTCACGGGGCACTGACCACCGATGTGATCGCCGGTTTCCCTTCAGAAACGGAAGAAGAGCACCGCAAGACCCTTGAAAGCCTTGAAGCAATTGGGTTTGCAAAAATTCACGTTTTCCCTTATTCTATAAGAGAGGGCACCAAGGCCGCTTCCATGGCAGGCCAGCTCCCCAAGGAAATCAAAGAACGCCGGGCCCATGAAATCGCCCATTTAGGCGACGGCACCGCCACTAGGTACCGGGAAAGCTTTATTGGGAAAACCTGCCAGGTTTTATTTGAAACAGAGCTTGAAAACGGCTATTTTGAAGGCTATACGCCCGAGTACATTCGGGTGGAAGCAAAAAACGGGATTCCAGGCCAAATCCAACCCGTTTTCATTACCGGCCTGGTTCCGGAGGGTTTATACGGCGAAAGGAGAAATGGCAATGAGTGATTGCTTGTTCTGCAAGATCATCAAAGGGGATATCCCTTCCACAAAAGTCTACGAGGATGAAAACACCTACGCCTTTTTAGACATCACACCCCAGGCCCCTGTCCATGTGCTGGTGGTGCCCAAAACCCATGTGCAAAACGCTACTGAAGCAGCCCAGCAGCCCGAGCTTTTCGCGGCCTGCCTTTCCGCCTGCGTAAAGGTGGCTAAGCTAAAGGGAATCGATCAAACCGGCTACCGCATTGTAACCAATGCCGGCAAGGATGCGCAGCAGAGCGTTTTCCATCTGCATTTTCACGTATTGGGCGGCGAAAGCATGTCCGGCCAAATGGCTTAATATGTGAAAAAATCATTGCCAATGTTGAATTGGTGGTTGACGAAGCGGCATGTTAGGGATATAATAAACCTATGGTCGCCATCTGCCTGTTTTTATGGCAGTAGCCCAGGTGAGATGAGCGAGGGGAGGGATAACAAGTGTCTGAAGTACGTATCCGTGAAAACGAGTCCCTGGAAAGTGCATTAAAGCGTTTTAAGCGCCAGTGCGCCCGCGCAGGCGTTTTAGCAGAAGTTCGCAAGCGTGA
>JAVBTR010000039.1:0-67574 GCA_031556065.1 Eubacteriales bacterium
GATTTTACGGTCGTTTGTTCGGGCAAGGTAGGAATTTCTACGAAATTCCACCGAAAATCGCCGCACATGTCGCCGATTTCGGAATGAAGATCGGAGGACCGCGGTCCTCCGATACCTCCTAGGGTTTGTTGATGGTCTGAAAGCAGCCGCATCGGTTTGATGCGGCTGCTTTTTAAATAGCTGCTATTGTTCAGGCACAAATGCCAAAGTTAATGTTTTTGCTTCGGCATTCCAATTCACCTGGGTGCCTAACAGCAAGCCGAAGGAATCGCCGGAGAAGTACAGCCGTTCCATTTCAAAGACCCAGTGATAGCTTAAGCTATCCAACTCCTGGCCATCTACCCGAATTTGAAGAGCCGTTATCTGGGCAAGATCGTCCAGCGTGGCAGCGATTTCCACCTGATGTCCATTGCCAGTAAAGCTGAACAGCTCTCCTTCCATGTCAGAAATGATCCGTTCATAGCCCATGGCTTCCACAAACTGATCCACATCCAGGTAAGCGATGCCTTCCGCATTGGCGTATACAGGCAGCGGCATATCGGGATCCTCGGCGCTGGGAACTGCTGCGGTATTTTCGCCCAGCAGGACCTGACCACCCTCCACCGGCATCAGGATGTATTCATCATCCTCCCCAGGTTCCACCGTCGGCTCCTGGGTAGGCGCTTGGGTGGGTTCTTGGGTGGGCTCCTGGGTAGGCGCTTGGGTGGGGGGCGGCGCCGGGGTATCTGTAGGCGCCAATGTGGGGGTTGGGGTATCGGTAGGTGCCAGGGTAGGAGTAGGGGTATTGATAGGCTTAGGCGTATCTGTTGGCGCCTGAGTAGGTGTCATGGTTGGGGTTGGGGTATCCGTAGGCTTTTGTGTGGCCGTGGGCCTGGGAGCAAGGGTAGGGGTGGGGCTTGGTGTTACGTCCACCGGAGCAAAGACCACTTCTGTGCTTTCGTAAAGCACTGTTAAGGTACGTTTGCCTGCCACGCCATCCCGGCTAAGGCCGTTATAATATTGGAACCGCTCCACTGCGCGCTTGGTTTGCGGGCCGAAGGTGCCATCCGCGTCGCCTGTTAAATACCCAAGCTCGATCAAACGTAGCTGCATAGTTTTAACGTCCTTACCCTTATCGCCCACTTCCAATTGCTTATAAGCATTGGAGGGGGTGATATTCGGGGTAGGTACTTGTGTCGGCTTCGGGGTGGGGCTGGGTTTTGGTGTTGGTGTTGGGGTGGGGGTAGGACTGGGGGTAGGCGAATTGGTCGGCGGAACCACCACAGGAGGCGGCAGGGTAATAATTTCCATATAAGGGGTTGGGGTTGCCAAAGGCGTAGGCGTAGGTTGTACATCCACCGGCGCGCCTTGAACTGACGCCGAAAAAGTGATGGCCATGTAAACTAATAAGGTTTGCAATAAATCCATTCCGGTTCCTCCCTCATCCTATATGTGCAGCCGCCTGTGCAGCTGGGAACGTAAAGGCTGATTCATATGCACTAAGAATAACGCTAAACCCACCAAAAAGCAAGGGATTAATACAAAAGGTGACCAAGTCAAGCGCAATGCATGCTGCACGCTGGAGCCTATAAGAAGCTCTGTTACAATAGCCAGAATGCCGATCAGCACCAATGCCACCGCCGGTACAAGCAGCCCTGCAACCAGCCTTTGGCGAATGCTGGCCGCCATGGCCAAAGTCATCATCACCGCCAGAATCAGCAGGGGGAATACAATGCTGTCAAACCAGATGCCGCCTTTACCCAGCCATTGCACCAGCTTTAGGTAGCCGCAAATGGCTGCTCCATCGGCCAGTATACTGGTATATAAACGATACTTGCTCACCAAACCCGGCACAGCAAAGAAAACAAACACCATTAAAATAGCCCCCATGGGATACAGGCTCCAATCAATGGCGCCGCTTAAAAGATCCAGCACAAAGCAAATCAGTGCTGGCACCAGAAAAGCGATACTCAGAAGCAGCACGTAATATTTGCGGTTGATGGTTAAATTCTGCTCCGGGGTTCTGGGTGGATAGGGCTTTTTCGCCCGGGGATCGTAGGGCTCCATGGGGTTTTGCACCACCGTATCACATAGCGGGCATTTTCCCTGGCTGTTTTCCAATTCAACCCCACAATTTACACAATAAGACATTTAATCACTCCTGGTTACTGGTTATGGTTACTTTAATGCCCTGTCTAACTAAGAAACGAAAGACTTCCCGTTCAAATTCCGCTTCTTTCAAATTTCTTGAAAAGCAGATGTTCAGTGTATCCCCAAAGGAAACCATGGCGGCGTGGGAACGGCCTTTCATACCCGGTCCTAAAAAAACCTGAACATCCCTTACATGGGTTGCCATTTCCGCCGGGAAGGCCATTTGCCCAAGATTGGTTAAGGTGGTGGTACACAGGGCCTCGCCCAACTGGCGATAGTAGCCGGCCATTACCAAATTTTTAAGCGCCAGCGGGATAGCCCGAACAAAGGGGTTCCGCTCTGATGCCACGTTGGTGGCCATGCCCGCGAAAAGAAACTTTTCATTCATAGCATAGCGCAGGTAATGGTGAACCAGGCTTACCACTTCGGGAAAGCTGTATTCCCCCAGGCGGGGGTCAATCCCTACGTTGGTATAAAAGGAGAAATTGCGAAGGCTTTGGGTTTTTAAAAAATGCCGCATATTAACTGGCACAGATACTTTGACAGGCCGTTTTAAATCCCTTTTATGCCGCTTTTGAATCTCAAGCAGGCAAAAAAGGAACGTACCTACCATGTAATCGTTAATGGTCACACCCAGCTCTTTGGCCTTAGCCTTCACCTGCTGTACATCCATTTGCCCTAGAATAACATGCAGGGTATGCGGCATTTCTCGTGCTCCCGGCAGCAAATAAGCTTTCTTTTCCGCCCGGGATACCAGCGGCCCCTGAACAGGCAACCGCTTATGAGCATCCTCCATTTCCTCCTGGATCGCTTCCTCTTTAAGGGATTTCACCCCATCCGTACAAGGCACGTCCACCCCACAATAGTGAAGATACCGGGCCACCAGCGTCTTAAAAAACACCATGGCACCTGTGCCATCCGCCAGGGAATGAAAAGCCTCCAAAGAAACGCGCTGATCATAATACAAAATCCGTATCAGATGGTAATTGCTTTCCTTCGGTTTAATAGGCATCAAAGGATGCCCCTGCTCCTTTTCCACCTTCACAGGCCGGGGATTATTTTCAAAATAGAACCAGAAAAAGCCCTTGCGCAGCCGCGCCCTGAAATTGGGAAACCTAGGCAACGTATCCTGCACCGCCAATTCCAATAGCTTCGGCTGAATAGGCGCATCCAGCGTGATGCTGATCCGGTACATGCTGGACCACTGCTCCGTCTGCACGCTGGGGTATATCTTCGCCGCGTTATCCAATTTAAACCAGCTGCGGGGTTCCTTTTCCTTTTGCATTCTCATCCCCCTATGCAAATCGATCAAATTAGGGTATCATCAAATGCGAATCCCTTCAAGGCGCATATTCGCCTTTAATTCTTCCGTATCCTGCCGATAGCAAAAACCAACCATGCCCACCGCTTTCGCCCCCTGAATGTTTAAGGGCGCGTCATCTACAAAGTAGCATTCCTCCGGACGAAGGCCATAGGTATTAAACAGCGCCTGATAGATCCCGGCATTGGGTTTCATCACCTTTTCCCGGTAGGAAACAATCGCCCCATCCATGTATTTCAGCGCGTGAAGGGATTTGGAAAACTCCTCGTAATAATCACTGGTGTTGGATAAAAGATAGATTCGGTAGCCGTTTTCGTGAAGCGCCTTGACAAGGGCTGTCATATCGTCGAAATTAGGCATATAAAGATGCCAATCACGGCATACTTTTGTTGCTGTTTCATGTAAGCGTTCCGGCAGCCTGGAAAGCCAAATGGTTTCTGCCTCCGCCCTTTCCAATAGCCCTTCATCCCGCATAAGCCATTCTGGGCTTTTAAAAATGGTATCGTAAAGCAACTGCCCATCCTGTTTATCTTTGGCATATTCCTCCAATACATACCAGGGGTTATAATCCCCCAGCACATTACCCATATCGAATACAATTGTCGTAATCATAAGCCACCAGCTTTCTAAAAAATAGGGGGAAATGTAAATGGATTTATTCGATATCATCGGCCCGGTGATGATCGGCCCTTCCAGCTCCCACACCGCCGGGGCGGCGCGAATCGGAAACATAACACTGGCCCTTTTAGGCGAAAAATGCGTACAAGCCCAGATTTCGCTCTATGGCTCCTTTTTAAAAACAGGCCAAGGCCACGGCACCGACAGGGCTTTGGTAGGCGGCCTGCTAGGCATGGAGGTAGACGACAGCCGCATCCGCCAAAGCTTTGAAATCGCCCACCAACAAGGGCTTCAATTCAACTTCGGGGAAGCGGTGCTGCGAAACGCTCACCCCAATTCCGTGGTAATCACAGCCACAGGGGCATCGGGCAAAAAGATCACCGTGCGCTGCTCCTCCATCGGCGGTGGGAACATCCTTATCGATGAGGTAGATGGGCTGCTTCTGGGCTTGTCCGGGGAAAACGACACCCTTGTAATCATGCACCACGATACCAAAGGGGTTATCGCCGATATTACCGGCGCGCTGGCCAAGGCCAATATTAATATAGCCTCAATTCGTGATTTTCGCAATACCCAGGGGGGCGATGCCCTTATGGCTATTGAAACCGATTCTTGTCCCAAGCAAGAGCTGATTGCCGCCATGGAAAAGACCGAGGGCATTAAAAACGTAACGCTGTTGAAAAGGAGGACCTTGTGATGGATTTCTCTGTACAAGAGCTCCTTTCAAACTGCAGAGGTGATCTGGCCCAATATGTTTTGGCGCTGCAATGCCGCCAAGCCAATGCGGCAAAGTCCCAGGTTCGGGCAAAAATGCAAAAGCAGCTGGACATTATGAAGCAATCCATCCAGGATGGCCTGAACCCTCATTTGCGCTCCCTTTCTGGGCTTACCGGCGGCCAGGCGAAAAAGCTGTACGATTACAACCAATCAGCCCTTTTAAAGGGTTCCAGCGCCCTGGCCACCGCCTATGCCTTATCCGTGGCCGAATGCAATGCCTGCATGGGCAAGATCGTAGCCGCGCCCACAGCCGGAGCCTGCGGCATCCTGCCTGGCTGCCTGGTTGCCTTGCAAGAAACGGAGGCCTACACCGATGAGCAGCTGATCGATGCCTTATTCGTGGCTGCCGCATTCGGCCATGTGATCGCCACCACAGCTTCCATTTCCGGCGCGGAGGGGGGCTGCCAGGCGGAGTGCGGTTCCGCTGCCGCCATGGCTGCCGCTGCCATGGTGTATTTGCGCCGCGGCACCCCTGAAATGGCGGCAGATGCCTGCACCTACGCGCTGATGAACACCATGGGCCTTGTCTGCGACCCCGTAGGGGGGCTGGTGGAAGTTCCCTGTGTATTTAGAAACGTAGGAGGTGTAGGCAATGCCTTTACGGCCGCGGACATGGCTCTTGCAGGCATTCCCTGTCCCGTGCCCTGCGACGAGGTAATCCTTGCCATGAAGGATGTTGGCGATGCCCTGCCCAATACCCTTCGTGAAACCGGGGATGGGGGCTGTGCCGCCTGCCCTTCCATGCGGCGGAAGTTTAAATAATATCAAAATCGAAATACGTATTGGGGTAAGGTTCCTTCTCCAGCCGATAATGCCACCATTCGCACCTGTAATCCACAAACCCGTGCCGCTGCATCAACTCTTTTAAGAGCAGCCGGTTCTGGGTCTGTTCTTTTGTAAGGCCCTGAGCCCCATGGTGGGATAATGCGTCCATAAAATCGAACTCCGTTCCCATATCCAAGGGCTGGCCGTTTTTTAAAAGCGTTATATCCACCGCAGAGCCTCTGGTATGCCCAGATCTTTCAGCGATATATCCCTGTGGGAAAAGCTTGCTTTTTGCTATGTTGGGGTAGTACAATGATTGGGTATGGGTATCTTTGTTTTTCGCCCATTTTGCTAAATAATCCACCGCTTTTTGCGGCCTGTACCCATCGAACACCCGTATATCATAGCCCATTTTTCCGGCTTCCTGGGCCGCCTCTTCCAAGGCCTTAAGCATTTCCCCGGTGCCCATCAGCTTATTGGCCTTGTAGCCGGGCAGAACGCTGCCCGTTAGATTGTTTTGAGTGGCGTACTTTAAATCCAAATAAATCAAGGAGGCACCCCCATTGTTATTTTCAAAGGATGATCTGAAACGGCTGCTGATTCCCCTTCTGATTGAGCAGGTTCTGGCCATTACCATCGGCATGGCGGATACCGTCATGGTAACTTCCGTCGGGGAAGCCGCGGTTTCAGGGGTCTCTTTAGTAGATTCCATTAATTTCTTGCTGATCAACGTGTTTTCCTGCCTGGCTACCGGCGGCGCGGTGGTAGCCTCCCAATATTTAGGTAGAGGGGATCGGCAAAGTGCTGGCAAGGCGGGCAAGCTCCTTATTTACGCCTGTTTGATTGCAGGAGCCGCTTTGGGCCTTGTTTGCCTGGTATTAAGCCGGGGACTTCTGTCTCTTATCTTTGGCAATATCGAATCATCCGTTATGGAAAGCGCCCAGACCTATCTTATCCTCTCCGCCCTCTCCTACCCCTTCCTTTCCCTGTACAACGCCAATGCTGCGCTGCTTCGGTCCCAAGGCAATGCCAAAGCATCGCTAAACGTTTCCCTTATTATGAACCTGCAAAATATTATCGGAAACGCACTGTTTATTTTCGTTTTCCATTGGGGCGTGTTCGGCGCAGCCTTTTCCACCCTGCTTTCCCGAATCACCGGCTCCATCCTAACCAGCCGGACGGTTCTTCACGCCGAAAACCTCATTCCCGTCACCAACATTAAAAAATTCGAATGGGATGGGGCCTTATTCAAAAAAATACTTAAAATCGGCCTGCCCACAGGCTTTGAAGGCAGCTTTTTCCAATTGGGCAAGCTAATTCTGGCCAGCCTTATTTCCTCCTTTGGCACCGCCTCCCTGGCTGCCAACGCCATTTGTGGCAGCATCGCGGGCTTTCAAACGGTAGCGGGCAGCGCCATTGGCCTGGCCATGGTTACCGTAGTAGGCCGCTGCGTAGGGGCCGGCGAGTACGACCAGGCTAAGCAATACACGAAAAAACTCATGGTTTTAACCTACGCTATCATCTGGCTGATCAACGTACCCATGATTTTCGTACTTAAACCCCTTATCGGCGCCTTTGGCCTTTCAGTGGAAGCCAATAAAATCGCCTATGCGCTCATGCTAAGCCACTCGATTAACGTGGTATTCACTTGGTCCTGCTCCTTCGTTTTGCCCAATGCTCTGCGCGCTGCCGGAGATGCGAAATTCACCATGAGCGTCTCTTGCATCTCCATGGCATTTTGCCGGGTGTTGCTTTCCTTTGTGTTTGCCAATACCCTGGGTCTTGGGGTGCTGGGCGTTTGGCTGGCCATGGAGGCTGACTGGGCAGCCCGGGGTATCGCCTTCGTCTGGCGTTTTATAAGCAGCAAGTGGCAGCGGATCAAATTGATATAATTCACAAAAAGTTCATCAATTGCGCATATAATAACGCCTGAACATAATAGAGTTGGAGGCTTCCTATGAAGAGCAAGAAAAAGTGGTTAAAACGGTTAGTCATTATTGCGGTCATTCTGATTGTTGGCGCGTTTGCTGTTTACTCGGCCATGAACGCCAAGCAAACCCAGTATACTTCTGAAACCGTTAAAGCCCGCGATATTGAAACCTTTTACACCTTTACCGGCAACATTGAGCCTAACAAAGCCGAAACCGTTTATGCCACCAACACAAGCAAAATCAGTAAGATCTACTTTTTAGAAGGGGATTTGGCCAAAGAAGACGACAACGTTCTCCGCGCCCAATCCGGTACCCAATACCAAGCCCCCATCGATGGCACCATCACAGATATTTACCCGGAAGTGGACGACAGCGTTAAGGCCGGTGATCCCCTCTTCCGCGTCGCCACCTACGAAAAGCCGGTTGTCATTATTTCCGTAGACGAATATGACGTTCATGCCCTTAGTGTGGGCGATGCGGTTACCGTTTACATTCAGGCGATGGAAAAAACCGTAAACGGCATTATCGAAAAGGTGGATAAGGAAGCCACTGTTTCCGGCAACGTAGCCTACTACAACGCCAAAGTGGCCATTGAACAGGATGGCAGCATTTTAATGGGCATGACCTGCGAAGTGGCTGCACCCAAGCAAAGCGCGAAAAACGTTGCCACGCTGCCCATTACCTCCCTTTACTACGATGAAGACAATCTTCCCTATATCCTCACCAGGGACCGCCAAGATGAAGTCATTGCCGAATATGTTACCCTGGGTGTCAATAACGGCAGCATTGTAGAAATTCTCGATGGCGTACGCACCGGCGATACGGTGCTCACCATTAAGAACCAATCCTCCATGTTCATGTCCATGCCTATGGGTATGGGCCGGTCAGGGAGGTAAAACGCCATGAGCAATCCCATCTTGGAAATGGAAAACATCAACAAGATTTATTATCTGGGGGATGAAGAAAGCCACGTTCTGAAAAACGTCTGCCTGACCGTGCAGCAAGGGGAGTTTGTGGCCATCCTGGGCCCTTCCGGCTCCGGCAAATCCACTTTAATGAACATCATCGGCTGCCTAGACACCCCCACCTCCGGCACCTATCACCTCCACGGCAAGGAAGTATCCAGCCTGGACGAAAGCGCCCTGGCCACCGTCCGTTCAAAGGAGATCGGCTTCGTCTTTCAATCTTTCCAGCTTCTTCCCCGCTTAAAGGCCATCAACAACGTAGAGCTGCCCCTGATTTATTCCAACATGCCTGTGCAAATACGCCTGGAAACCGCCCAGAACATGCTTTGCCGTGTGGGCTTGGCCGATAAGCTCTACCACTACCCCAACCAACTTTCCGGCGGTCAGCAGCAGCGGGTGGCCATCGCCAGAGCCCTGGCCAATAATCCCACCATCCTTTTAGCCGATGAACCCACTGGCGCTCTGGACCAGAAAACCGGCAAACAGGTTATGGCTCTCTTCCACGAATTGAACGAAGAAGGCCACACCATCATTATGATCACCCACGATATCGCGATCGCGAAAAATGCCCAGCGCATCGTGAAAATTCTGGATGGAAACCTGACCCAGGGGGTGGCGGACGATGCTTAAAGAAAGCTTCAAAATGTCCCTCCAAAACATCTGGAACAACAAAATGCGTTCCTTTCTTACCATGCTGGGCATTATCATCGGCGTAACCGCCATTATCGCGCTCATCACCACCGTTTCCGGTGTCACCGATGAAGTCACCGCCCAATTCAGCGCTCTGGGTGCGGGCAAAATCAGTATTCGCGCCACAGGTACCGTGCTCAAGCACGGCATTACCGATACGGACATGCAAAAGCTTTCCGCCATCGAAAACATTAAGGGCGTTTCACCCAATGTTTCCGCTACTCTCCCCGTTACAGCAGGCCGCGGTCTTGAAGAGGACGTAACCATCGAAGGCCGCAACGATACCTATTTCCGTCACAACGATGTGATCGGCCAGGGCCGCCCATTAACCGCCCTGGACATGGATCCCCACTCCCGTGTTTGCGTCATCAACAAAAAAGCCGCCAATACCCTTTTCCCCGAATCTGCAGCCCTTGGCCAGACCTTGGCCATCGCAGGCCTGAACTACACAGTGGTAGGCATCCTGTCCGATTCCAGCGAAGACGATGTGATGTCGCAAATGAACCGCATGTCCGGCACCGGCGGGGATTTGAACATTATTATCCCCTACAAGGCGGCCCTTCGCATGACAGGCACCGGCAACATTACATCTTTAGACGTCTTCATGAACGACACCGCCCGCTCCGCCGAAACCATTACCGACATTGAAACCGTCCTGGACCAAGCTTTCAATTTCAAAGATAAAAGCTATTCCATTATCAACCTAGACTCCCTCTTAGACACCATGAACACCATGACAAGTATGATGACCACCATGCTGGCTGGTATTGCGGCCATTGCCCTCTTGGTTGGCGGCATCGGCATTATGAACATGATGCTGGTCTCCGTCACCGAACGCACCACTGAAATAGGTCTGCGCAAAGCCCTGGGTGCCAAGCCCTCCCGTATCCAGACCCAATTCTTAATGGAATCCGTTGTGCTAAGTGTCTTAGGAGGGCTCATCGGCATCCTCTTAGGCAACGGCATCAGCTATGTCGTGGCCTACTTTATCGGCTTTACCTTCAAAGCCTCTACCAGCGCCATTTCCATCGGCTTCTTCTTCTCCGCCGGTATTGGCATCCTCTTCGGTTGGGCTCCCGCTAGGAAGGCGTCCAGGTTAAACCCGATCGACGCACTTAGGAGTATGTAGAAATTCGCGGAAACCTTTTTTCTTTTGAAAAAGCAAAAAGGTTTCCGCACCTTCCAAAAAAGAAAACCTGTATTGAGGAGGGAGATTATTGTTTACCATTTTAGTAGTTGAAGATGATAAGCATCTAAACAAAATGATGTCCGTATACTTACGTATGAACGGCTATAACGTTCTCGCCGCCTTCGATGGCGAGGATGCGCTTACCGTTTTAGAATCTGCCATGCCGGACCTGGTCATCTGTGATATCATGATGCCCAACATGGATGGTTACGAACTGACAAGGGAGCTGCGGGAAGCCTACAAAGAATTACCCGTATTAATGGTAACGGCAAAAGATGCTATTGACGACAAGCGGGAGGGCTATCTGGCCGGAACAGATGATTACATGGTGAAGCCCATCGATCTGGACGAACTGAACATGCGGGTCACCGCCTTGTTAAGAAGGAGCCGCATCGCTTCAGAGCGAAAGATAATCATAGGTGAAACCGTATTGGATTACGATTCTTTGATGGTCACACGCAATGATATGGCCTTGCAACTGACCAAGAAAGAATTTTTCCTCTTGTTTAAATTATTATCATATCCTACCCAGATTTTCACCCGCCGGCAATTGATGGATGAAATCTGGGGCATGGACGCGGAAAGCGATGAACGCACCGTGGATGTTCACATTAAACGTCTACGTGAAAAATGTGAATGCTTCCCGGAATTTCGCATCGTTACCGTCCGCGGTCTTGGGTATAAGGCGGAGAAACTAAAATGAACAACTACTCCATGCGCAACCGAATTAAATGGCGCAGCATTTCATCGCTTTTTTCAGTGATGCTGTTTGCCATGGCCTTAACAAGCGTCTGTTCTTTGCTTTTCAGCAATTCAGATGTGCAGCAGGAAGCGCTGGAAAACGAAATGGCCCTGGGAATTTACGCCCGGGAGCTATATACCCGCACCTCCCTTTCCTATGAGGAAATCGCCAGCCTGTGTACCAACGATGTCCTGCGTACCCGCTTGTGGGATGATCTGCGCAGCTTTAAGCTGGATTCTTCCATTATCGAGGAGTTGGACGATGGCAAATCGGTGGTTCTACCTTATGCCTTCAACCAAAACCCCACCACGCTGATCAAAGTTGGCGATAAGTACCTAGAAATTACTGTGCGCCAGACGGTAAGCCTGCTTCGTATGGCCTCTTGGCGCATTACCTTTACCATTATGTTCAGCCTGGGCTTTTTGTTTGTCTTTACCTTCTTTGCCGGAGGCCGCATCGTTCAACCCCTTACCAGCTTATCCCATGCCATGCAGCAGGTGCAAAAAGGCGATTTTTCTGTACGCCTGCCTGTGCAAAAGGACAACGAGCTGGGCCAATTGTCCAACAACTTTAACCAGATGGTGGCGGAATTGGGCAGCATTGAATATTTGCAAAAGGATTTTATGTCCAACGTATCCCACGAGTTTAAAACGCCGATCGCCTCCATATCCGGTTTTGCCAAGCTGCTCAAAAGCGACGACATTACGCCCGAGGAACGGTTAGAATATACCGACATCATCATTGCAGAATCCCAGAGGCTTTCAAACCTTTCCCAGAACATACTCAGGCTTTCAAAATTGGAAAACCAGACCCGTCTAAAAAATGTTACACCTTTTTCATTGGACGAACAGCTTCGCATGGCCGTCTTAGTATTGGAGCCTATGTGGTCGAAAAAGGACATTCAATGGGAATTGGAGCTGGATGAAATCACCTGCCACGGGGAAATGGAGCTGATCAACCAGGTCTGGGTCAACCTGCTTTCCAACGCCATTAAATTTTCCTATGATGGCGGCGATATATCGGTGAAGCTTTACCAAACCGATATGATTAAAGTTCGCATACAGGATCACGGCTCCGGCATGACGCAAGACGTGCAGGAAAGGATTTTCGATAAATTCTACCAAGGCGATTCTTCCCACAATGACGAAGGCAACGGCCTTGGCTTGCCGCTGGTAAAACGGATCGTGGAATTATCCGGCGGCACCATCCATGTCAAGAGCGCTCCAAAAGAGGGCAGCATCTTTACCGTAACCCTACCCCTATAAAATAATAAAGGAGGCTGAAAATGACATTCACCCCGGAAAGCTTTCAAAAAGAACCCTCCAACGAGCGGTTCACCGAAATGATGGAGCAATATGTTACCTTGCAATGCCGCTATAAATCGGCTTTAAGAGAGATACGCACCAAGCTGGAAATTCTCGATGAGGAATTCCAAATGCGCAACAAACGCAACCCTATTCACAACATGCAATCCCGCATGAAAACCTTTCCCAGCATCATTGAAAAGCTGCAAAGAAAGGGCCTTCCCATTACCCTTGAAAGCGCCATTACAGAGCTGAGTGATATCGCGGGTATCCGCGTGATCTGTGCTTACATCGACGATATCTATACCCTATATGATCTTTTACTTTCCCAGGACGATATTATCCTGAAAGAAACCAGGGATTATATCAAGGAACCCAAGGCCAACGGCTACCGAAGCCTGCATCTGATCGTAGAAATTCCCGTATTTCTATCTGATGGCAAGGTTTATGTGCCGGTAGAAATCCAGATCCGCACCATTGCCATGGATTTCTGGGCCAGCCTGGAACACCAATTGCGTTATAAAGAACCGGCGCTGATCCCCAAAGAGCTTAACGAAGAATTGCAGCGCTCCGCCGAAGACATCGCCGCTATCGATCTTAAAATGCAGGCCATTTACAACACCGTATCAAAGCTAAGCAAATAATTCTATCATTTAAAAGCCATACTACCCTCACAATTGAGGGAGGTATGGCTTTTATGATGGGGATTATTTTTTCCATTGTCGCCGGGGCAGCCATGAGCATTCAAGGTGTAATGAACACCCGCTTAAGTGAGAAAATCGGGCTTTACGAATCCAACATGTTTGTGCAAGGCACAGCTTTTTTGTTTTCGCTGATCGCCATGTTCATCCTTGGCAAGGGCGATCTTCACAAGCTGGGCGAAACGCCGAAAATTTACTGGCTGGGGGGCCTCATCGGCCTTGTGATCACCCTAACGGTTATGCTTTCCATTAAAGGGCTTTCCCCTACCATTGCCATCTCCATTATCTTGATTTCGCAGCTATTGGTCGCCGCACTGATCGACGCCTTTGGCCTCTTGGGTGCCGAGAAGGTGGCCTTCACCTGGCAAAAATATATTGGTATGGCACTGATGATAGGTGGTGTGGTCTTGTTTAAATGGCAGTGCGATTAGGGCAGCAGCAGCCCCACTACAAGTCCAATCACACCGCCCACCAAAAGCGAAATGGCTATGATGATTAGCAGTGCCTTCAGCGTGCTGATCTGGGTGAGCCTGCCATCCTTCACATTTAATTGGGCCATGCCATTAGGCTGGCGTTTGTAGATCATGCCCTGTGCCAATACAAGAGCTGGCGTATAACCTAATTCCCTGGCTATTTTCATGCTTTCCAAGTGCCTATCAGGGCATTTAACCATGGCCAGGCTTTTCATAGGATCACAGGCATATTCTAAATTTCCCGGCCTATGCTTGTCAAACACCAAGCTACCCTTTTCCATGGCGCATACCTGCCAGCCATCCTGGGCCTTTTGCGTTAAAAAGGCAGCCAAGGCTTTGGCCTTATGGGGGTACTTGCGCACAATAAAGGTTTGGCTTTCAAAATCGATGATGCGCTTTTCCCATTCGACTTTTGAAATGGAAAGCTCCCTTTCGCAATCCATGGCTGCTTTTTGCAGCATGGTAATGCACATTAATTCGATCAGTGTCAGCACCATATAAAAGGCACTAAGCAGCTTGCCTGCCCTATCCCCTAGCAAAAGTATGGCAAGAAGATATACCACTGTTAAAATCACCTGGGCCAAAAGCAGCTCTGAAGCCTGCTTGCTAAAGAAACCGGAAAACCGCATAGCCCGTTCCTTGGCAGCTGTGGGATCGTCGTACAGTTCATTGGCGCCTCCCTCTTCATAGGGCTTGCAGAAATAATAATTCATGGTTTCATCCTTGGCTACAGTTTCCCAGCCGGTTTCCATTGCCAGACTCAAAAAATCGTCCCTTGCCTCCAATTCTTCCACCGGAGTGTTGTCCGCTACCATCGGAAAACGGTCTGTTTCGTATAAAAGCCGCTGGGGTTCAATGGGTTCAAAAGTATAAAACACGCCCATCGTCATTTTAGAAAGCTTCCAGCCCTTTTGCGCCATGGTTTCCAGCCAATGCTGCTCCTTGCGAAAGCTTAAATACCAAGCAAATTTCTTCATTCCCCTATCCCCCTTAACCTGTTTTGCCCATCCTGCAATTGTTTTTCCAGCCGCTCTATTTCTTCCTTGAGCGTTTCCATGCCAAGGGCTGTAATGCGGTAGACTTTTTTGTCGCTTAATTCTTGTTCCACTTCGATCCACTCATCCTTTGTGAGCCTGCCCAGCATGGTATACAGCGTGCCGGTACCCATCAAGATTCGCCCCTCTGTGGCTTCTTTTAAAAACTTGATGATTCCATAGCCATGGTTGGGCTCCATCAATGCCAGCAAGGTATAATAGGTGGTTTCCGTCAGCGGTAATGCTTTTTTCACTTATCTGCCCTCCTATCGCTCGGCGATATGTCGATGATCGACGCATCATCAATTGACATAGTAGCATAGCAAAATGTAAAATGCAAGCATAAAAATAGCAGGAGCTTGGCCCCTGCTTAAGCCTTTTATTTTTTCATCACCGATTTTCTTTCCACAATCGAACAGTGAATGATTTCCCGCTGGGGCGGCGTGTCCGGGTTGGCAATCAATTCCATGATATGAAGGGCCGCGCGAACACCGATTTCCTTTGTGGGCAGTGCCACAGTGGTCAGTGGCGGCTGCAAGTATTGGGCAATCTCCCGGTTATCGAACCCCACCACCGACATGTCTTGTGGCACAGAAAGCCCTGCTTCGTTCAGCGCATGGATGCAGCCCGCAGCCATCAGATCGTTCATGGCAAAAATGGCAGTAGGCGGAACAGGCATTTGAATCAGCTCCTTGGTAAGGGCAAAACCCGAACCATACTCCCAATCTCCATAGCGAATCAGCTCCATTTGAACGCTGAGGCCTGCCTCCTGCAAGGCCAATTGGAATCCACTCAAACGGCGCATGGTGGGGTATGAATGAGGGTGCCCTGCAATAACGGCAATTCTTTCATGGCCATTGCTAATTAGATACCGGGTCAGCTCGATAGCACTGTCCTGGTTAGAGTAGGTAACATAGGTGTCTTGGTTTGTCCCATGAGAATAGGCAAAAACCAGAGGCCGCTCCAGGGGATCGAACAAAAAATCCAAATGCCTATCATGCATCCCAACATAGATAATCCCATCCACATGGGCCTGCATCAGCAAGGAGACACCGTTATTGATGCGGGTTCTATATGCACTTATCTGCTCATATTGGTTATAGAGTTTTTCAAGCAAATGCAAATCAAAAAGCAGCATTCGGTAGCCGCTTTTGCCAATGGTTTCTCCAATGCCGCCCACAATCTCCGCCACTGGCAGCCCTCTGATATCCTCCACCAATACGCCTATGGATTTGGTCTGCCCCGAGCGCAGGGATTTGGCAAGGGTATTAGGCGTGTAGTTGGCCGTTTGGATTGCCATCAGCACACGCTCTGTGGTTTGGGGGCTCAGCTTTTTAGAGCCGTTGATCACATGAGAAACGGTTGCGGTGGAAACACCTGCAATTTCAGCAATATCCTTCATGGTTGCCAAGTCGATCACCTGCCCGATGGGTTAATCGTTTTTCCTTTGTTTTCATTATAATCTAAGTTTTTCGATTGTCAATATTTACTTTCAGGGCATAGTGCATCATCAGGTTAAGAAATTAACCTCCTCTTTTGGCAAAAATCCTCAAAAATCCCTATTGACTTTTTCCATTTCGATGCCTATACTGAAGCTAAACGAGGGTAATTCGATTAACCAACATTTGGAAAGAAAATTACCATCAAAAAAGACAAGTTAAGAAAGGTGGAACCAACCATGAAAAAACTGCTCGCATTGTTCCTATGCGTATCGATGCTCTTATCGCTGGGCATCACAGCATTAGCGGAGGGGGATGGCCGCGTCCATATCACCTATTCTTTCTGGGGAACTCCCGATGAATCCGTTGCCACACAGGCTGTGCTGGATGCATACAATGCTTCTCAGGACAAAATTTTCGTTGAACTGATGTGTATCCCCAACGAACAGTACACCACCAAGCTGCAGTCCCTTGCTATTTCCGATCAGCTGCCTGACTGCGGCATTATGAACGAGAATGGCACCCTGGCCTTTGCCAATGCGGGTCTGCTGGCCGACGTGTCCGACATGTACGCAGGCAAGGATTCTCAGCCCCTGGACAGCGTCACCTTCAAAAAGGACGGTGTCACCCCTGTTGCCTATTCCGGCAGCAACGAAATCCTGATGCTGTATTACAACAAGGATATGTTCGACGCCGCTGGCCTCCCCTATCCTTCCGCCACTGCTGATGGCGCATACTCTTGGGAAGAGTTCATTGAAGTAGCCAAGAAATTGACCATCGACAAAGATGGCAAGCATCCCGGCGAAGAAGGCTTCGATGCCGACAACATCGTGCAGTATGGCTGCGTAGTGGATAACTGGACCTGGCAGCTGGAAGTTTGGGCAAAATCCAACGGCGGCGCATGGTTCTCCAAGGATGGCAAAGAATGCCTGATTAACTCCCCTGAAACCATTGCCTCCATCCAAAAGGTGGCAGACCTTACTCTGGTGGAGCATGTGATGCCCCTGTACCTGGGCCTTGCCGATGAAGGTATCATCCGTTCTGTAGCAGCCGGCAACGTTGCCATGGCAACTGGCGGCGCATGGAACATGGGTACCTGCATGTCTTCCTCCGGCATCAACTTCGGCATCGGCGTTCTGCCCTACATGGAAGAAAAAGTGACCATTTGCACCTCTGGCCCCCAGATCGTTTTCGCCAGCAGCAAGCACCTGGCCGAAGCCAAGGAATTCATCGCATGGTACACCCAGGAAGAAAACAGCTGGTTCTTGATTGACAGCGGCATCTGGATGCCCTTGCTGGAAAAATACTATGAAGAGGGCGAAGCCATGGATCGTTGGCTCAAGTCCGAAAACTTCCCCATCAAGGATTATGACATGGCCAAATCCGTTCTGGTAGACTACACCAAGGCTTACTCCCAGTCTACCTGCTGGTACTACACCCCCAACACCAGCGTGTTCATCGATATGCTGCGTTCGGTGCTAAGCCCTGTATGGACTGGCGAAAAGACCGCTGAAGAAGTGATCACCGCTAACTTCGACGCCTTGGCCCAGACCATCGAAGAGGATTTCTAAATCGAACAAAACTGAGGGGAAGCGTTCGGTAACGCTTCCCCTTTCGTTTGAACAGGAGGTTACGGTTTAAGATGAGCAACGCTGCAAAAAAGGCTCGAAACAAGATGCACAGGGCAGAATCCAGGGCGGCGTACGTCCTCCTGTTTCCCTCCATTGTGGGTTTGAGCTGCATTACCTATATTCCCTTATTATGCGTTTTTATTTTAAGCTTCTTCAGCTGGAAGGGTTTTGATACCGCACGTTTTGTAGGCTTTAGCAACTATATTCGCCTTTTCACCAAGGATTTTTACTTTTACGATTCTGTGGAAGCCACCATTAGATATGCCCTGCTGGCTGTTGGAGGCAGTATGGTTTGGTCGCTGCTGATCGCTATGCTGCTTAACCGCAAAATCCCTGCAAGGGGCTTTTTCCGTGCTATGTTTTACCTGCCTTATGTTTTGCCCGCAATGGCCGTATACCTTGGCTGGGGCTGGCTGTACGATTATAACCATGGGTTTTTCAACAACATACTTATGAACCTGGGCTTGGGCAAAACCATGTTTCTAGATACCGCAGCCATGGTCATTCCCTCTTTAAGCCTGATCGCCGTATGGCTTTCCGGCAACCTGATCGTGATTTTTCTGGCAGGCCTGCAGAATGTGCCGCGCATTTACCACGAAGCGGCCGAGATCGATGGCGCTAACGCATGGCAACGTTTTTGGCAGATCACCATCCCCTGCATGACCCCCATTATTTTTTATAACCTGCTCATGGCACTGGTGACCAATTTCCAGGTGGTTACCCCCGCACTGGCGCTGACCAGCGGTGGCCCTGGCAATTCAACCACCTTTATCAGCTATTTATTGTACCGTTATGCCTTCCAGGACAATAAGCTTGGCTACGGAAGCGCCATTGCCGTTGTGTTTTTTCTGGTGATTGCCGTATTTACAGGCATTCTCTTTGCCACCAGCAAATCCTGGATCTTTTATGAAGGAGACGATAAATAATGATTATAGAGCAAGTCAAACAAAAAAATGCTTTCCAATCCCGGCGAAAAAAAGAAGCCTTTTTCAACGGTTTCAGTTTCTTCCTGCTTGTTTTATTAACCATCATCGTCATGTTCCCCATTTACTGGATCTTCAGGTCTTCTCTTATGAACAATGCGGAACTGTATGCCTATCCCCCTGCCTTCTTGCCGCCCAACTGGCGGTTTGAAAACTATGCCGCCACGCTTAAAGAATTCCCCTTTTGGTCATATCTGAAAAACACCTTCACGATCATTCTGCCCTCTGTTATCGGTGCGACCATCACCGCCACTATGGGTGGCTACGCCTTTGCAAGGCTTCGTTTCCGCGGCAAAAAGCTGCTTTTCGGTATGTGCGTAGGCTCTATGCTTTTGCCCAGCATGGTCACCCTGGTGCCGTTGTATGTAGGCTGGACCCGGCTGCTTGGCATGGGCAACACCTATTGGCCTTTGATTCTGCCCCATTTTTGCGGCGGCGGTGCGTTTAACATCTTTTTAGTCCGCCAATTTATAAAAACCGTTCCCCGGGAACTGGACGAAGCGGCCACCATCGACGGCTGCGGCTTTTATCGCATCCTGGTTTCCATTATCATACCTGCTATCAAATCCGCCATGATTGTCATTGCATTGCTTAAATTCATTGAACTATGGAACGATCTACTGCAGCAGACCATCTATATCGACAAACAAGAAAATTTTACCATTGTGCTGGGTCTGTCGCTGTTTAAGGGTTCACTCAAATCCGATTGGTCCAAGATCATGTGTGCCACCTGCATGGCCTTCGTTCCCGGCGTATTGTTTTATCTATTAGGGCAGCGCTACTTTGTAGAAGGCATTGTGATGACAGGCATGAAAAACTAGTTGATCTCATAGGAGGATAACGCCATGACTAATCTTGCCAAAGGGCTTTCTTTGCGGGACGTTCAGATCACCGACGCATTCTGGGCACCACGGCAACGCCTAATAACAGACGTTACCATTCCTTATATGGAGCAAATTTTAAGGGATGAAGTACACGGCGCGGAGCCTTCTCATGCCATCATGAACTTCAAGATTGCCGCAGGCGAAGAAACCGGCAAGCACTACGGTATGGTTTTTCAAGATTCCGATGTGTATAAATGGCTTGAAGCTGCTGCCTATGCTCTTGCACTCAAGCCTGACCTAGCCCTTGAAGTGCGGATGGATAAAATGATTGCCACCATCGAAAAGGCCCAGCAGCCAGACGGCTATCTAAACACCTATTTTCAATTGGTGGAGCCGGAATACCGCTGGCAGAACCTTTTGGAATGCCACGAGCTCTATTGCGCCGGGCATCTAATGGAAGCCGCTACAGCCTATTATGAAGCTCTTGGCAAAACAAACCTTCTAACCGTGGCTGAAAAATTCGCGCAACATATCATCAAACAGTTTGGTGACGAAGGTTTGGAGGGGATACCTGGCCATCAGGAGGTCGAGATCGGGTTAATGCGTTTATACCATGTAACAGACAATGACGCTTACCTACATATGGCGGAACGCTTTCTCGCCTTGCGCGGGCAAGACCCCGATTACTTCATCAAACACACTAAAAAGAACCCTGCTACGCATTATGGCGGCTATGATCTGGACCCTGCAGATACTGTTTACAACCAAAGCTACGCACCTGTTAAGGAGCAAAACGAGGGCCGGGGGCACGCGGTGCGCTGTGTGTATATGCTCATTGCCATGGCAGACGTAGCCGCCGCCAAGGGCGATGCCGCCTTACAGCGCGCCTGTGAACGGATGTTTGAAAACATTACCGGGCGGCGTATGTATGTAACCGGTACCATTGGTTCCTCCGCCCATCACGAATCCTTTTCCGAGGATTTCGATTTACCCAATGACCGGGGCTATGGCGAAACCTGTGCGTCTGTTGCCATGTTCTTCTTCGGGCAAAAAATGCTGCTCTTATCTCCCCAGGGCAAGTATGCAGACTTGATGGAAAAGGAAGTATATAACGCCGCTCTGGCGGGGATGCAGTTGGACGGCAAGCGGTTTTTCTACGTGAATCCCCTTGAAGTGGATCCTGCCCTGTCCGGGTCTGCTAAGGGGCTTGAGCATGTCTTGCCCCAGCGCCCTCAATGGCATGCCTGCGCCTGCTGCCCCCCCAACCTGGCCCGTTTGATCGCCTCCCTTGGCAAATACCTTTGGAGTGAGAATAGCGATACCCTCTACAGCCATCTTTTCATCGGCAATCAAATGCATAGCCAGGCCGCAGATATCACCCTTACCACCGGTTATCCCTGGCAGGGGGATGTAAACTATCTGATCGAAGCCTGCCACAAAGAAGGTTTTACCCTTGCCATCCATGTCCCTTCGCACGTGGAATCCTTTACGCTGCTGATCAATGGCGTGCCCACATCGCTCACCCCAAGGGATGGTTATCTCTACATCAACCGCAGCTGGCAGAAAAACGATCTGGTGCAGCTCCAATTCCCCTTAACCTGCCGCCGTCTTTATGCGGACGAGCGTGTTAGAGATAATCTGGGCTGTGTATCCCTTGCCCGCGGGCCTTTTGTCTATTGTCTTGAGGGTATCGATAATCAGGTTCCTCTTGCCAATCTTCACTTACCCCAAAACGCCGCTGTGCAAGCCCTGGCTTATGATGATACCCTGCTGGGCGGCATCGTGCCTATTACTTCAAAAGATGCCGCCCTCTATGCCATTCCCTACTATGCGTGGAGCAACCGTGGCAAAACCGCTATGCGGGTTTGGATTCATGAATAAAGCCAGTTAAAAAGGCCCTCTGCTTACCGCCAGTAAGCAGAGGGCTATCTCTTATGGTATCTCGTAGAAACGGCGCAACATTTAAGGTTGCCCAAATAGGTGCAGATGTGGGCGCAACGCAAAACTGTCCGCCAGAAGCGTACAAATCGTACGCTGACAAGGCGGTTTTGCGTTAAGCCCGCAGATGGGCCTATTTCGGCGACCGTTCATCCATGGGGATATATTCCCGGCGTTCCTGCACGCAGGTATACGCCGGACGGATAATCTTGCCCGCGTTGATTAGCTCTTCCAGTCGATGAGCGCTCCAGCCGGAAATACGGGCAATAGCGAAAATGGGCGTATAGAGCTCCATGGGCAGCCCCAGCATCTTGTAGGTGAAGCCAGAATAAAAGTCGATATTGGCGCTGACGCCCTTATAAATCCGCCGTTCCTTGGCAATGATCTCCGGTGCCAGACGTTCTACCTTCTGGTACAAGGCATATTCCTTATCCAAACCTTTTTCCTTGGAAAGCTTGCCTACAAAGCTCTTAAGCATGTCCGCCCGAGGGTCGGAAATAGAATACACTGCGTGGCCCATGCCATAAATCAAGCCTTGCTTGTCATAGGCCTGCTTGCTTAAAAGCTTGGCCAGATAAGCACTGATCTCAGCTTCGTTTTCCCAATCCTTTACGTTCTTCTTAAGATCGTCGAACATGCCCACAACCTTAATGTTCGCACCGCCATGACGGGGACCTTTTAAAGAGCCTAACGCCGCCGCAATGGCCGAATAAGTATCCGTTCCGGAGGAGGAAACCACATGAGTGGTAAAGGTGGAGTTATTGCCGCCGCCATGCTCCGCGTGGAGCACCAGCGCCAAATCCAGCACCTTGGCTTCCAGCTGTGTATAGTTCCTATTGGAACGCAAAAGCCGCAGAATGTTTTCCGCTGTGGAAAGCTCTGCCTTGGGCTGATGGATATACAGGCTCTTTTGCTTATAATAATGCCGGTAGCTCTGATAAGCGTATACGCTCATCAACGGGAACAGGGCGATCAATTGCAAGCACTGGCGCAGAACATTTTCATAAGAGGTATCGTCCGCGTTGTCGTCGTAAGCGTAAAGGGTCAGCACACTTCTGGCCAGGGCATTCATCATATCGGCGCTGGGGGCCTTCATAATAATATCCCGCACGAAATTCACCGGTAACAGGCGGTAATCCGCCAGCAAGGCGTTAAAATCCTGAAGCTGCTGTTGGTTGGGCAGCTGGCCAAACAAAAGCAAATAGGTGCTTTCTTCAAAGCCAAACCGCTTATCGCCCATAAACCCTTTGGCCAAATCACGCACATCGTAACCACGATAAAACAATCGGCCCTCGCAAGGCACCGATTGCCCATCCACCATTTGAGAAGATTGAATTTCGGATATTTCTGTAAGCCCGGTTACAACGCCCTTACCGTTTAAGTCGCGCAGACCCCGCTTCACATCGTACTTTAAATACATATCCGGCGTAATATGGTTATTATCCACACATAATGCTGTAAGTGATTGTATATCTTTTGTCACTTCTGAAGAATTGCGGTATTTCTTTTCCATGATTGTATTCCCTCCCATTCTACCATCTACACTCACTTTACACCAAAAGAAAAAAAGCCGTCAAGCGGTAAAACATAGAAAGTACAACCTGCCTAGTTAAAACCTGCCTCGTACAACTGCCTGTACAGGCCCCGTTTCCCAAGCAATTCCTCATGTGTACCCTGTTCCTTGATCTGGCCCGCTTCCATCACCAGAATGGAATCCGCATCCAAGATGGTAGAAAGCCGGTGGGCGATCACAAAACAGGTGCGGCCTTTCATAAGGGTGTGCAGGGCTTTTTGCAGCTGAATTTCAGTAAGGGGGTCCACATTGGAAGTCGCTTCATCCAGGATCATCATACCGGGGTTTAAAAGCATGGCTCTGGCTATAGTTATTAATTGCTTTTCACCCTGGGAAAGGCTGCCCCCATCTGGTCGGATTAAGGTCTGGTAGCCTTTGGGCAAACGCTTAATAAAGGGATGCGCCAGGGCCGATTTAGCCGCGGCGATGATCTCTTCATCGGTGGCATCCTTTTTGCCAAAGGCGATGTTATCTCCGATGGTGCCTTCAAAAAGCCAGACGTCCTGCAAAACCATACCAAAGTTCACCCGAAGGCTATCCCGGGTGCAGTCTTGAATATCGGTGCCGTCGATAAAAATAGCGCCTTGATCGGGGGCATAGAAATTCATTAGCAGGTTCACCATGGTGGTTTTGCCAGCACCGGTAGGCCCCACGATGGCTACCTTCTGGCCAGGCTGCACCTGGGCGGAAAAGTGGCGGATCATAGGCTGGCCGCTTTCATAAGCAAAGCTGACATCCTCAAAGGCCACCTGGCCTTGGGCCTTGCTAAGGGGGGCTTTATTGGCATCGCTGGGTTCCTCCGGTTCATCCATCAAAGAAAAGAACCGTTCCGCCGCCGCCATAGCTCCCTGGAGGTTGGTAACCACCGCGGACACATCGTTCAAAGGCTTGGCAAACTGGGTGGAATAAGAAAGCACACCGGAAATCTGGCCAACGGTCAGGCCCCCTGCCACCCCGGCCATGCCGCTGATAAGCCCTACCAGCATGTATGCCCCGTTGTTCACAAAGCGGGTGGAAGGGTTCACCAGTGCAGAAAAGAACTGGGCCTTCTGGCCACAGACATAGAGCTTTTGGTTCACGCCCCTGGCCTGTTCTTCACGCTCGGCCTCAAGGCCATAGGCCTTGGCCGCCAAGAAATGGGCGGTATATTCCTCTACACAATCGTTATATTCCCCCACCCGCCGCTGCTGTTCCCGAAAATGGCCGGAAGCGTTTTTTGCGATAAAGCTGCCCACAAACATGGCCACAGGCGCTACCAGCACCACCGCCACGCCTACGCCACCGTTGAGGTACAGCATCATTGCCAGGGAACCGATAATACTGATCACCCCAGGAATAATCTGGGTCAGGGCCTGAAAAAGCCCCTCACCGATCAGCTCGGAATCGTTTGAAAACCGGCTAATCAAATCCCCCTTATGGGCGTTATCGAAAAAGGCGATAGGCAAGCGGGACAATTTGTGAAAGCCTGCCTGGCGCATATCCCGTACTAAAAGATTACTTAAACGAATAGCAAACAGGCTAACAAACCAGCCGCCCAAGCAATTAAAAACCACCGTAAGGGCCAAGAAAACGAGCTTTGGCATCAGCCCAGCAAAATCCACCTGACCAGGGCCTAAAATATGATCGATGGCTTGACCCACCAGTAAAGGGTAGATGATACCCGCCAGCCCGCCAATCAGGGATGCGCAAAGGATCATAGCCAATTGGCGGGGATAGCGGACAATATAGGCCAGGCTTCGGCGAAGCATTTTCATACCGCCTCCACCTCCATTCCCTGGGATAACACAATATCCCGGTAACCTTCGCAGGCTTTAAGCAACTCCTCATGGGTACCCTGGCCGATCAGCTGACCGTGAGAAAGCACCAGAATCATGTCTGCGTGCATCACAGAAGAAACCCGCTGGGAACTGATAAACACCGTGGAATGAAGGTTTTCGCGCAGCGCTGCGCGGAGGCGGGCATCGGTAGCGTAATCCAACGCAGAAGCGGAATCGTCCAAAATAAGGATATCCTTTTCCCCCACCAGGCCACGGGCCAAGGCCAAACGCTGCCGTTGGCCCCCGGAAAAGTTCGCCCCTGCAGGTGAAACGGGACTATCGTAGGTCTGGGGCAATTTATCGATGAATTCTTTTGCCTGGGCAATCTCCGCCGCTTTCTCAATCTGTTTTTGGGTTGCACCCGGCTTTCCTTGGCAAAGGTTCGAACGGATCGTGCCTCTGAAAAGGGAAGGCTTTTGCGGCACCAGGGCCACCTTTTGCAGCAACTGCCCCCGGCTTAATTCTTTAAGATTCACGCCGCCTATAAGCACCTCGCCACCGCTTGGATCATAAAGTCTGGGGATTAGGTTCAGAAGGCTGGTTTTCCCCGCCCCTGTACCGCCGATGACCCCGATCATGGCCCCTTGGGGTGCTGTAAAGCTAATGCCGCTTAGTGCCGGCTCCGCGTCGGTTCCGTAAGCAAAGGAAACGTTGCGGAATTCCACTGTCTTCCCATCTATTGGCTTGCTGCCCTCACCGTAAACCATGGAGGGCTCCATTTCAAAAAGCTGCTCTACCCGTTTGTAGGAAGCAAAGGCTTTATGGAATAGCACCGCCAGATTGGAAACCACGATCATGGCCAGCATGATCTGGGTGACATAGTTCAAAAAAGCGATCAGCTGGCCCTGGCTAAGCTGGCCCCCATCCACATGGAAGCCGCCAAAGTAGATGATTAAAAGGCTGGCGATGTTCATAATAAGCAGCGTTGCAGGGGAAAGCAGGGCTGAGGTTTTGCCCGCGGCCACCGCATCGTGAAGCCAGCCGTCGTTTTCACCGGCAAAGCGGGCTTCCTCTTTTTGATTCATGGCATAGGCCCGCACCACCCGAACCCCTGTCATATTCTCTTTTAAAATGCGGGAAATGCCATCCAGCCGGGATCGAACCCGCTGGTAAAGGGGGATGGTTCTCACAGAAATAAAATACAAAAACACAATGAACAGCGGAATAAACACCCACAAAATAACCGCCAGGCTGCTATCCATCCGCATCGCCATGATGATCCCGCCAATACAAAGAAACGGGGCTCGGACCACCAGCCGGATCAGCATGGCCACGGCCAACTGCAGCTGGTTCACATCCCCCGTGGCCCGGTTCACAATGGCCACAGAGCCAATCGAATCCATATCCTGGGGGGATAACCGGCCGATTTTTTCCATAATGCCGTTGCGCAGCTCCGTACCGAACCCCTGGGAGGCAATGGATGCAGAATACTGGCAGAATAGAGCGCAAACAAAGCCCACCAGGGCGCAAACGCCAATGAGTATGCTCATGTTAACGACATACTGCCGATCCCCCATCGCCACGCCGTTATCAATTAATTTAGCCATGAGCATAGGGGTCATCAGTTCCAAAACCGCCTCGGCCAACTTGGCCACCGGGCCTAAAATAAGTTGCTTTTTGTAAGGCTTCAAATAACGAAATACCAAGAAACTTCTCGCCTTCTTTCCATTTAACGAAGCCATTATACAAAAAGGCCAGGGCTTTTACAAGCCCCGGCGGATGTATTCGCTTAGTGCTGCACGTTTTGTTTCATCATGGCCATCAGGTTGAATTTAGGCAGAACCCTTTCCATCAGCGCCATCAGTTCATCGTCGAAATTGTTGCCTACCCGGCACTGCCTATCAAAAATCTGGGTAGGCTCCTCCTCCTTGGTCACCGGCTTCCAATCGGGGAGAGCGTCCCCGGCAGGGCTGCCAGTTTTAGCGAAGCGGATCAGCGCATCGAACATGGTCTTTTCCAGTTCATCGCTGACTCCAGGGATGTTGGCACTTTGAACCCTGTCGGTGTTTCTGAAGAAGAAGGGGATATCCGAACAGTGCCAGGCGGATTTGCCATGGTGGATATCGAAGTTCAGCGTAAACTCATAAAGATATGTGCCTGCGCCGCCCTCCGCATGCATTTTCGCCAATTCCTTGGAGGGCTTTCTAAACACCCGATCCAGGGTGGTTACATCTGTGGGATGTTTATCCGGGAAGGCTTTTTTAAACAGCTCAATGGCTTCCTTTGCATGCTTTTTATAATCCTTTTCCACAACCGCCAAGGTTTCCGCTTCGGTTAAAGAAGCCTTATCAAAGGTGGCCGGAGCGAAGGCGAATTCCGACATCACTGTTCCCACTACCATGGGGATGGTTTTGGCGTGATCGGTCATCTTCCCTGTTACCAGAGGTTCCCCCAGATAATATTCGTTAGCGCTGGGTGCCATGGCGACATTCCCGCCAGTAATGGCAATAGGCATAAACACCTTATTATAGGCCGCTGCCAGATCGTGGTACGAGGCCGTTTCCAATACCTTTACATCGCCCTTTCCTAAAGAAAAGCGACTTTTCCCTGCCAGCTCCTTGGCCATGGCGTTGGCCAAGCGTGCGCAATCGCCCTTGGGGACAGGCATAAGGCTCCCATCGGATACGCCGCTCATAACAAACGCCTTATGGAACAGCCCGTCTGCTGCGGGAATCTGCATCAGCCCTGTTACCTTCATACCGCCACCGGATTGGCCCCAGATCATCACATTGTCCGGGTCCCCACCAAATTGCGCAATATTATCCCGCACCCACTCAAGAGAGGCCACCAGATCGGCTAAACACAAGGAGCCGGAATACTTGTATTCTTCCCCATAGGAAGACAAATCCAATAACCCCAGCAGGTTTAGCCGGTGGTTCACGGTAACCACCACCACATCCCCATGAGTGCACATGTTAGCGCCATCGTAGGCTTCCTGTTCTATAGCGGAGCCCATGGTATAACCGCCTCCATGGAACCATACAATCACAGGCTTTTTCGCGGTGCTATCCAGGGAATTGGTCCACAGGTTCAGGTTCAGGCAATCCTCGTCCGAAGGCCAATAGCGGTGTGGCACCATCAATTCTCCTGTGGGTTTATCCGGGTTAACCAGAGGGCACACTG
The DNA here is from genome assembly GCA_031556065.1 of Eubacteriales bacterium. Lineage (GTDB taxonomy): Bacteria > Bacillota > Clostridia > Christensenellales > Aristaeellaceae > JAVBTR01. The sequence continues at coordinate 27,969 of JAVBTR010000039.1, forward strand.
GGCCGTAGGAGCAGGCATCCTTTACCCCTTCCCAGGGAGCCGCTGCCTCGGGCATGCGAAACCGCTTGGCCTTGGCGTAGGGAATGCCTTTAAAAATGTAAACCCCGTCGAAAAAGTAACCCTGCAGTTTACCCTGTTTGGTTTGAACAGGGGCTACATCGTCCATTTTAAATACCTTTGCCATTATCATTACTCCTTTACCTTCCCAGCTTTCAAGTCCGCCATCACCTTGGGGTAGATTTTATCCAGCTTGTAGCAGCCGTAAATCACAGGCATAATAGCCAGGAACGGCAGCGCCGCATACAGATACAGGTTCTTAATCACGTTCACAGCTGCATCCGGCTGCACCGCCATGTTGCCATCATACCCCGCCGCGCCCAGAATACCCATGGCTACAGCCCCGGCGATACCGCCGCCAATCTTTGCGCCAAAGGTGGTAGTGGAATAGAGCATGCCCTCTACACGGGTACCGGTCTTCCATTGGCCGTACTCAATGGTATCGGCAATCATAGCGAACATGGTGCCCATGGCTGTGGCGCTGCCAATGCCTTTAATGACCGCGCATAACATAAGCCAGCTGAAGTTAAAGGGGTTGACCAATACCAGCACCGCGCCTACAAAGCTGATGATCGCGCCTACAAAGGCCACATTGCGCTTGCCGACTTTTTTAATAATCCCCGTCATCAGCGGCATGACGATCAGCGCTACCAAAATGCCTACTGCGGAAAGATAACCAATATACGTTTCATCCCCTAAAAGATACTTGGCGTAATAGGTGCCTACCGTCATAGAAAGGGAAAGGCCCAGCACCATCACCACCCAGGTAGCCACAAGTAAAAGCCATTGGTCGTTCTTCATGCAAAGCTTAAAGCTTTTACCAAAGGAAATCTTTTCAACCGGCACATCCACCCGCTCCTTGGTGGTTTTAAAGCACAGTAAAAACAACACTGCTGCCAGAACGCCATAAACGCAGGACACAATCACCCATGCTTGCTGGCTGCTGGTGCCCGCTTCGCCGCCTACGGCTTTCACAATAGGCAGTGTCAGCGCGTTAATGGCCAAAGAGCCTACCTGGGCCATGAACATACGAAATACGTTGATAATCATCCGTTGGTTCTGATCCCGGCTCATCCGCGCTGTCAGCGCCCCATAGGGAATGTTGATGGCTGTGTAAAGCACAGTGGTTACTAAATTGTAGGTAATGGCAATGTAAACATACTTGCCAAAATCTCCAAAATTGGGCACTGTAAAAACCAATACCGCCGCAATAGCGATAGGCACCGCCAGCCACAGCATCCAGGGCCGGGCCTTGCCGTGCTTGGATTTGGTCTTATCCATGACATAGCCCATAATAATGTCGCTGATCCCGTCAAACAAGCGGGATGCCATCATAATCATACCAATAATTGCAGGATTTAAACCAAGCGCATCGGTGTAAAAAAAGGTGACATAAGTGGAAGTTAATACCAGAATCAAGTTACTGGCCAGGTCCCCGCCGCCGTAAAAGAATTTTTCCCAAAAGCCAATCTTTTCCACCGTGGGTTCACTGTTTCTAAACGTTGTCATAAAAATCCTCCTTTATTATATCGCGGCCGCGTTTTCCCGCAGCCGTGTACGACCAATAAACCTGCGGCTTAAAAGCGTAAAGCTCAAAACTGTAATACCCGCGCCAAAGAGCACATCCGAAGCAAAGTGAGCCCCCATAACCACCCGGCTTACCATTACCAATACAAGCCATGCAACAGCAAACATATTCAGTGCTGCCTTAGCGCCCTTGCCTTGCAGACCTTTCACAAACGTGGGCAGAAGGGTAATCCACAATATGCAGGCCGAGTTGGCCGAATGGCCCGATGGAAAGGACATGTATTCGTTGTTCTTGGCAAAGGGCTGGGGAATAACCCAAAAAGCGAATTGCCCCTCACCCTGGGCTAAAAGGCGCATTCGGGGTCGACCCCAAATCATCTTTAAAATATTCACTCCAAACAAAGCGATAAGCACCATAAAAAGGCCTACCAGGGCCGCGTTTCGCAGCGCTTCCTTGTTGCCTTTTCCTATTTTAGCCGCCGCAAGCATAAACGCCACTGCCACTAAAATCCCCGCGGCATATAAAATTTCCCCTTTTGCCGCGATATACTGGCCAGGCAAGGAGCCCGCGCCCAAGCCAAATAAAACGCACAATGCGCCAAACCCAATAAAGCCAATAACATCCAACGCCTTGTTTTTCCTGTTGCGTGTGGCCCAAAGCCCCGCACAGCCGAAGCTGGCCACCAGCATACAGGGCACCTCGCCAAAGGCTTCAAAAAAGTGGCCAAACCCGCTTACCGGGTTGAAAATAGCCTGTGAAATGGGCCAATCCAGCCATATCAAGACCACCATCAATACTGCAAAACCACCGATAAACCAAAAACCGCGCCCCTTTTTCGCTGTCACCACAATTCCCTCCCGAACCTTATTCAGTTATGATTTAAATCAATCATAGACAAAAAAACCGCCATGTGATATCATGGTTTTAATAAATCTAGCGCAAATTTAATGCAAATTGAATCGGGTGATTTGATGGCCGAAACAGACCTTCGCCTTCGCAACCTTCTAAACATCCTGGATGCCCAGGGCAAGGATGAGGACATCCTCTTCCAAATGCGTGAGCTGAACCAGCAGCACGCGCCTTTTGATATTGAAAAAGCCATCTGGCTTGCCATCTATAACGGCCAGCCGGAAGCCCTCTTATCACTGCTCCACCAGGCAAGCCGCAGCCCGGACGCCCATACCTACGGCATGGGCCTGTTAAGCAAGAACCCCCTGCGTCACTGCCAATACATGGCCGTGACCTCCGCCGCTGTTTCTTGCCGCACTGCCATGGCCGCAGGCGTTCCGGAATCCCAGGCCTATGCTTTAAGCGATAGCTTTATTCAAAAAATCGATTGCATGGACGATCCTGAAAAGGTTGTCCAGGAAGCCTTTCAAATTCAAATTCAATTCGCCCGCCTGGTGGCCAAGCACAAGCAAAAAGCCGCTTATTCAAAACCCATCCGCACGGTGATCGATTATATCTCCCACCATCTCCATGAATCCCTGGCCATTGAAACCCTGGCTGCCAAAACCCCTTATTCCCCCAAATACCTGGCCATTCTATTTAAAAAAGAAACCGGCCAAACCTTGACTGATTTCATTCTTGTTTCCCGTATCCAAGAGGCCAAACGCCTCCTAAAGCAAAACCACACCTGCAAGGAGGTGGCTTATCTCCTGGGCTTTTGCAGCCAGAGCCACTTCATTCAGCGGTTTGAAAAGATAACAGGCGTAACGCCTAAGGAATATGTAAAAGGGAACTAAAAAATGCGAGAGGGATATTTCTTTTCGAAAAAAAGAAATATCCCTCTCGCGCACTCCCTAAAGAAAACCTAATAACCCGAGCTGCCAAGGCGGCTGCAAGCCTAAGCCTGCAGATGCGCTCTTTTCGTCAGCCGACTTAGGGCTGCTTGCCGATATAAGCCAGAATACCACCATCCACGTATAAGATGTGGCCATTAACAAAGTCGGAAGCGGAGGAGGACAGAAACACTGCCGGGCCTACCAGGTCTTCCGTCTTACCCCAGCGTGCGGCAGGGGTTTTGCCAATAATGAAGGAATTGAAAGGATGGCCCGGTTCGCGCAGGGGCGCTGTCTGGGGGGTTTCGATATAACCAGGGCCTAAGCCATTGCACTGAATATTGAATTCGCCGTATTCGGAAGCGATGTTCCTGGTAAGCATCTTCAGGCCACCCTTGGCAGCTGCGTAAGCGGAAACGGTTTCACGGCCCAGTTCGCTCATCATGGAGCAAATGTTGATAATCTTTCCGCCGCCCTTTTTAATCATGGAGGGAATCACAGCTTTGGCACAGATGAAGGGGGCGTTCAGATCCACATCGATCACCTGGCGGAAATCCTTGGCGCTCATTTCCACCATGGGAATGCGCTTAATGATGCCCGCGTTGTTCACCAAAATATCGATTACGCCAACTTCGGATTCGATCTGGGCCACCATGGCCAATACCGCGTCTTCGTTGGTTACGTCGCACACATAGCCCTTGGCATCGATGCCGGCAGCCTTATAGTTTTCAAGGCCCTTGTTTAAGAATTCTTCGTTGATATCGTTAAAAACGATTTTCGCGCCAGAAGCTGCCAGGCCGGAAGCAATGGCAAAGCCAATGCCGTAGGAAGCACCAGTAACCAACGCTACTTTGCCTTCAAGGCTAAACATATTCATGCTCATTTTCTTTCGCTCCTTATTTCAAATCGGTGGTATTGATAACGTCCATATCATCAAAGGCCTGGTTTTCGCCGCCCATAGCCCAAATGAAGGTGTAATTGCTTGTGCCAGCGCCGGAATGGATAGACCAGGAGGGGCTGATAACCGCCTGTTCGTTCTGCATAACGATATGACGGGTTTCGTCGCCTTCGCCCATCATGTGGAACACCACATTTCCCTGAGGCACATCGAAGTAGCAATATACCTCCATGCGGCGCTCATGGGTATGGGAGGGCATGGTGTTCCAAACAGAACCAGGCTCCAGCACTGTCATTCCCATGGAAAGCTGGCAGGTGGGCAGCACATCCGGGTGAATGAACTGGTTGATCACACGTTTATTGCTGGTTTCCAGCGCGCCCAAGGGCTTTTTCGCTGCGTCCTGAATCTTGATCAGCTTATTTTCATAGGCGCAATGGGCAGGGGCAGATACCATGTAGAATTTTGCGGGGTTATTTGCATCAGCGGAGGTGAAATGCACTTCCTTGTTGCCTCTGGTCAGGTACAGGCAATCCTTATGGTCCAGTTCATAGGTAACGCCATCTGCAACCACCGTGCCCTTGCCGCCCAGGTTGAACATGCCAATTTCCCGGCGCTCCAGAAAATACTTCGTACCAAAGTTCTTCCAAATATCAATGCCCTTATCGATGCTCAGTTTTTCGGTGGTGGGCATCACTCCCATGGTAACCATACGGTCCACATGGCTGTATACCGCCGTCACATCCGAAGGCACAAACAGCTTCTCAATCAGAAACTCCTTGCGGGTCTCCTCGGTGGTGTATCGCTTGAAATCTTTCTGGTTGCAGGAATAACGAATATCCATTGATGGTTCCTCCTTCGCATTCATAAAAAAGCTTGCATAGTTTGCCTATTCGCCTTTTACCGGCCTTTTCCTTCCCGTTAAATGTTACAAACGGTTGTGTCCATTTTAACAACCTAATCTTGCTTGTTCAGGTTCGCGAAACCTTCTCCTAGCGCTTCATGAGCGCCTGTCACAAACAAAAACGCCCTTTCATCCTCCTGGCGCACAATTTCTTTAAGGCGCATCAGCTCCTGGGTATTCACCACGCACAGGATCACAGGCCGTACGGTTTGGGTGTAAGCGCCCATGGCCATCAGGTGGGTCACCCCCCGGCCCAGTTCATGCATCAGTCGGTAGGTGATCATGGCTTCCTTGGAAGTGATGATATAGCAGGCCTTGACGCTTTCAAAGCCTGTTAAAACCGCATCGATCACCTTTGTAGAAATAAAAATGCAGATCAGCGCGTACAAGGCATGCTGCGCTCCGATAAATATACCTGCCGCCACCACCACCAGGCAATCCAAGGCAAACAATATATTGGTAATGGAAAGCACCTGGAATTTCCGGTGAATCAGTTTGGCAATCATATCCGTGCCACCAGTGGTAGCGTTGCCGCGCAGGATTAGGCCCAGCCCGGCCCCCAGAAGAACGCCGCCATATACGGTTCCTAGCAACGTATCATCTGTCAAGGGTTTAAGCTGCATTAAGTCAATAGCAAAGGAAAACAAAACCGTGGCAAACAAAGAGGCTGCAGCAAAGCGCCTGCCCATGGATTTATAGCTCATTAAAAACAAGGGAATATTCATGGCAAGGCTTGTCATACCAACAGGCAGACCGAAAAGGTGATTTAAAATGGTTGTTACGCCGGTAAGCCCCCCTGGAGCAATCCCGTTGGGCACCAAAAAAAGCGGGTATGCCAAGCCACCGATAATGCACCCCAAAACAATCTGGCCATATGAAAAAAGCTGGGTTTTCATGGGCACCTTGCGAATACGATCGAACATGAGCTTGTCCTCCCATATAAGAGCGCCGCAAAGGCGCTCCTGTTTAGCTTTTGCAATCTATCTGGGTTTCATTCCCGCCAGGGCAACACTGAGTACCCAGGGACACGCACAGCGCTTTATCCACCCGATCCATCACCTGTCTATCCACTTGCCCCAGCCGCTTTTGCAGCCGCTGCTTTTCAAGGGTTCGCACCTGTTCCAGCAGAATCAGGGATTCTTTGTTCAGCCCCGACTCCTCGGCGGTAATAGGTACATGGGTAGGCAGTTTAGGCTTTTTCATGCGGCTGGTAATAGCCGCGACGATCACCGTTGGGCTGTGCAGGTTGCCTACGTCATTTTGTATAATCAACACAGGACGGATGCCGCCTTGCTCGGAACCCAGCACAGGATCCAGATCCGCCTTGTAGATTTCTCCACGTTTCATATTGTCACACTCCGTGCCCCCCTTTGTCAAGCCTGAATACACCACTTTATTTTGCGGGGGCGGAACAAAACAAGAAGCTCCCTACAGGCTATGCTTGTAAGAAGCTTCTTGTGTTCTACACACTATGCTTGACCCGGTCCTTTTCCTCGGCCCTCTTTCCATTATTAAACCGGTCCAGTGTGCCCACCAGGTAGCCGGTGATTCGGCGAATCCGCTGGAAGGATGTGTCCTCAAAGGCGTAATCCAGTTCCACTTCATCTCCGTCTACGGCAATGTTCAGGCTGCTGGGAGCCCGTCCATGCTTTTTCGTTACATAATCCACATAAGCCTTCTTTTCACTTTCGTTCATTTGAAAACCGTTTAATACATTCACTGTCATTTTAAGCACCTCCTATTTAAGAGATACCCATTTTGGATTACTGTGAAACAGGCACATAATTCATGGCCTCTACCGCTGTCCAGTCTGCCTTTTCCAGCATGTATTCTCCAAGGTATTCCCGAAATTCTTCCCCTTTATAGCCCCCATAGGCGTAAGTCTTGCCTCCGGATTTTACAACACCCTGAATATCCACGCCGGAAGGAAAGGCGCTATACTGTGTATAGACGATGCTGCCCTCTTTATCGAAAACGAAGGTCACCAGGCCGTCGAAATTTTCCTTTGTTTGAAGGCCCAGTTTGCGAAGGCCTTTATCGAGCAAATCCACTCCGGTGGTCGGTGTGCGCACCACATCCACAAAGCCCATTGTCAGCACTAGGCCATCCTCAGTGCTTTCGAAATCCTTGAGGGTGCCATGAGCGCATCTGGCCAAAAAGCGCTGTTCAAACAAGACCTTTCCGGTATGGGCATCTATTACTTTAGCGCAGTCTGTATAATCCGGCGCATCATTGCCGGAAACAAAAGTCTCCGCCAGAATCCAATCCTCACCGGCGGTTAAAAGGCTCATATAGGCGAGGCTATCTTTCTGGTCGATATGGCTTTGCCAAACAAGCTCTCCCTTTGGGGTAATTCTTAATACAAAGGGTATCTTCTCTTGGACGCTGCGGCCAGACAAAAGGAAATCCTCCCCAATGGCTGACACGGCATACATATTCAGATCCGGCTCAAAGGTATACAATAGCTGGCCCTGCCAGTTATACAGGCAATTGGCACTAAAATCCTCGTTATCCGTATAGCGCACAAGGCAGCCGTTTTCGCAGGCGCCTATTGCGCTCACATCGGAAAGAAGCAATTTGTCCACCAGCTGTTCTCCATTTTCATTGTAGACCCGAATAACAGCTTCATGGTTATTGACAGTGCCGCCCACAAAACCCAGATTCCCCTGTGAAGTAACGCTTGCCAATACCCCGCGGATCGTATCTTCCGGTTCATAGGCATTCACTTCCCATAAGGTGTTGCCGTTTGGGTCTCGCTTGCTTAAATAGGGGCTTTGGTCGAAGGAGTAATTTTTCAGGCACAAAAAGCCTCCATCCTCGCATGGCCACATCTGTGAAATAATCCCCTCGTCTTTTCCCTTCGCCAATGCGCCAGTTCCCATAAACAGCATTACAGCAACCAATAAAAATAGAAAATTCCGCTTCATTTTATCGCCTCCATACATAATAGACGCAAATCGCAGCGGAATTTTCCAAAAAAGTTCCCTTTTTCGCTTCTCGCAAAGCTAATGATTGTTTCTTCGCTTCATGGCTTTTTTCTTTTCCGTCTTAAATAGCGGGGTCTTTTTTTCTTTTTCCATGGGGATCACCTCACGGATAGCCTTCCCGGTTTTAGCCCATTTGATGTATTTGGGCGATCAAAGAGTGCTTATCCCTGGCAGTAAAGAGGCTGGTGCCCATCACAGCTACATCGATGCCCGCTTCGATCAATTGGGGCAGGTTATCTTCCGAAATGCCGCCGTCCACCTCGATAAGCCCTTCATAGCCCATTTGGCGAAGCTCGCGGATTTTAGGCAGCATGTCCGCCATAAACTTTTGCCCGCCAAAGCCAGGTTCCACAGTCATAATAAGAACCATATCAATTTCGTCCAGATAGGGCTCCAATACGCTCACGGGGGTTCCCGGCTTAATAGAAACCCCAGCCATGACGCCAGCTTCCCTTATTTCTTTAAGAACCGCACTTAAATTTACCACTGCTTCGTAATGGATGGTTAAAAAATCCGCTCCGGCCTTAATAAAGTGGCCGATATAGCGTTCCGGGCAGATAATCATCAGATGCACATCCAGGGGCAAAAGGGTTTTTTTCTTCATGGAAGAAACCAAAACAGGACCGTATGAAATGTTGGGCACGAATACCCCATCCATTACATCGATATGGAACATATCGCAGGCCGCGTCTTCCAGGGAATGAATCTCCCTGCTCATGTGCATTACATCCGCCGCCAGTACCGATGCCGCAATCTTAACCATTTCGTTCCCTCCACTTCTGTTTTTCTTGGGCCAATAAAACATGATATCGCTCAAGGCGCTTAGGGTCCACAGCGGAACTAAGCACCGCACAGCCAGGCTCCCGGTCGTGGTAGCAAACCGAAAATTTACATTGGCCTATGTAAGGCTCAAACTCTTTGTACCAGCTTTGCAATAGCACCGGATCGCAGATCTCATCCAACTCCAGAAGGCTAAAGCCGGGGGTATCTACCACCCGCATGCCATCCTTTTCGATCAGCTCCGCGTGGCGGGTGGTGTGCTTGCCTCGCCGGATTTTCTCGCTGATCTCCCCTGTTTTTAAATCGAACCCCGCCAGGGCGTTGATCAAGGTACTTTTGCCTACGCCTGATTGGCCGGCAAAGCAAGCGATCTTACCGGCCAGCACGTCTTTTAAAGCTTGTACCCCTTCCCCGGATTGGGCCGATACCCTAAACACCTTCGCTCCCGAATCCCTATATTCCTTTTCGATGGTACGGAACGCTTCCTGCTGCAAATCGCATTTATTCACCACCAGATAGGGCGTAATACCTTGCTTGAAGGCGGCGATAAGAAGCTTATCCGCCAGGAGCAAATCCGCGCTGGGCTCGGTCGCCAGCACAATCACCAGGGTTTCCACATTGCTGACCGGAGGGCGCACGCAAACATTCTTTCTTTCGTGAATCTCCTCCACCCAGCCGTGTTCATCCCCATAAGCGGGGGTAAAATCGATTCGGTCTCCCACCAAGGGGGATAGGTGCAGCTTTCGGAACTTGCCCTTGCAGCGAAGTACAAAGGTTTCTCCTTCATCGGTTTTAACGGTATACAGCCCACCCACGCCTTTTATGATGGTGCCTGTGCGCAAGCATTTACACTCCCCTTCAATTCAGTTCCACCGTGATCTCCCGATCTAATTCGCCGTTTAAATACAACCGGTAAAGCGCCTCGCCCACTTCTTCGCCGTGAACTTCAAGGGTGAACTCCCCTTCTTCGTTAGCAGCATGCATAGCCGAATATTGCTCTTCCTCGCTGCCGTCTTTCTTCAGGTAAACCACCTTCACTTGCAGCCCTTGGCTGTTTTGGGGCAGCGTTACCGTTAACAGGCCCTGGTAGCGAACCGCTTCATAAACTGATACGGCTACAGGAGCACCCAGCACCACCTGGGAACCGGCCTGGGGCTTCTGGCTGGCAATGAGCCCTACCTTGTTTGGATCCATGGTGATAAGGCTCTCCTTAGTGCCGGGATTCAGCCCGGCGCCTTGAATCGCCGCTACCCCTTCTTCGATGGTCAGATTGGTTAGATCGGGTACCGTAGCCATGCCCCCTGATACAGTTACATGGACGGTTCCTCCGGTAGCGATGCTTTCCCCTGCTGCGGGATTCTGGGTCAAAATGGTGTCCAGAGGCTCTATGGATACAATCCGCTCTACCACTGTCAGCACCACGCCGATCTTTTGAAGGCTTGCTACTGCGTCGGAACTTAGACTGCCTGTGATGGTGGGCACCGTGTAGGTATTGGGTCCCTTGGAAATGGTCAGGACAATGGTATCTCCTTTTCGCATCTTGGTTTCATAAGCAGGGGCTTGCATAATAACGCTGCCAGCCGCAATGCTTGGGTGGTGCGCGTATATGGGGTCCGCCTTCAGACCCAGCTTTTGTACCGAACGTACCGCGGCGGTTTCTTCCAAGCCCACCAAATCCGGCGCGTCCACCGAATTAACCACGTTATTGTAAATACCCATGCCCCCCAATGCCAGCCCTCCAAAGACCAGCAGCGTCATCACAACCAGCATCATAATCCGAATGACGCTTTTAAGCTGGCCACGGTTCAGATACAGTTTCTTTTTAAGGGGCTGCTTTACGGGAATACGCTGGGAGTTCTGTTTATCCTTTACCGGTGGCGGAGAATCCGTTTCCCCATCCAATTCCCCGGCCATGGCAGCGCGGATATCCGATGCCATGTCAAAAGCAGATTGATAGCGCTTTTTCGGGTCCTTCTCCATGGCCTTTTTAATGACATACACAAGGCCCTTTGGTACATTGGGGCTAATCTCCTGAATGGGCGTTGCCGCGCCGCGCAAATGCTGCATGGCCACCGCCACCACCGTGTCCCCATCGTAGGGCACCTTACCGGTGAGCATTTCGTACATGACCACACCTACCGAATAAAGATCGCTGGCCGCACCTACCTCCTTGCCAGAAGCCTGTTCGGGGCTGATATAGTGCACCGAGCCCATTACATTATCGGTAGTAGCCAGGGTTTCCGAATCCATCTTGGTAGCGATACCGAAATCCGCCACCTTAATATGACCATCGTCGTGAACGAGAATGTTTTGCGGCTTAATATCCCTATGGATAATGCCATTTTGGTGGGCGTGCTTCAGTGCCGCCAAAATACGGATGGCAATCTGGGCCGTCACCTCCGGGGACATCTTCCCCTTTTCTTTAATAACCACCTTTAAGGTTCTGCCCTGGACATACTCCATAACCAAATAGCGGTGCCCATCCTCAATACCCACATCCAGCAGGTTTACAATGTTGTGATGGGTCATCTGGCTGATGGCATCCGCCTCTCGCTGAAAACGCTGGCAAAATTCTTGATCCTCGTTGTACTCGGGCTTTAGTATTTTAACAGCAACGGAGCGGTTTGTTTTAATGTCCTCAGCCCGGTATACAATGGCCATGCCGCCGGAGCCTACTTTTTCCACAATACGGTAACGGTTCTGAAGAAGCTTTTCTGTGTTCATTGAACCGCCTCCCCGCTAGAAAGCAAAATGAAGCTAATGTTATCCTTGCCGCCATTATCCAGCGCCAATTGCAAAAGCATCTCCGCCGCTTTCTCCAGATCGTTTAAAAGCATGGCGTTCAATAAATCCCCCTGGGTCACCATACCATGAAGCCCGTCGGAACATACAAGCCACTTATCTTCTCTTTGGCAGGGCACCTTAAAGGTATCTGCCAGAACGTTTTTACTGGTGCCCACAGCCCTCGTGATTACATTCTTATAAGGATGATCTTGGGCCTCCTGGGGGGTGATATAGCCATTCTTCATCAGCTCCGCCACCAGAGAATGGTCCTGGGTTACCTGTGTTAAAACGCCGCTGCGCAGCAAGTACACCCGGCTATCCCCCACGTGGCCTATGAGCATTTCTTTTTCCCCTGCCCATAAAACGGATAGGGTGGTGCCCATGCCATGGAGGCTTTCGTCGTCCTGTTGCATTTCGAAAATACGCCGGTTGGCGGCTTCAATAGCAGTTAGAAGCAGCTCCTTATCCTGCTGCTTGTTGTTCAGCGCGTCCTTTAACACCTTAACGGCATACTGGCTTGCCTGCTTGCCGCCCTTATGGCCGCCCATGCCGTCTGCCACAGCATAAAGAGGCGGGGCAAAAAGCAGGTTGTCTTCATTTTCTCTGCGGTACTTGCCAATATCGGTTTTAAAGACTGCTTTCATTTCCCATGCCTCCTTCTTTGAGTATTTTGCGCCTTAGCTGCCCACAGGCACCCTGAATATCATCGCCCATTTCCCTTCTGCGCGTACATGAAATATGACATTTTTCCAAGGTTTCTTGAAACACGGATACGGTCTTTTGCGTTACGGTGCGAAGGGAAGATTCTTCCACCTCGTTTAGGGGGATCAGATTCACATGGCACTGGAGCCCATGAAGTTTCTGCGCCAGCTCCAGTGCATTTTCCCTGGAATCGTTCACCCCGTTTACCAGGGCATATTCGAATATGACCCGCCTGCCTGTTTCATTTATATAGTTTCGACAAGCGGCAATGACCTCCTGCATAGGATAGCGCTTGGCAATGGGCATAGTCATCTGGCGAATGGCATCGTTTGGGGCATGAAGGGATACGCATAAGGTAACAGGCAAGTTTTCTTTGGCCAGATCAATCATCCTTGGCACAATGCCACAGGTGGAAAGGGATACATTCCGAAGGCCAATATTCACCCCGTCCTCTTCCCGCAAAAGGCGAAAAAAGGCCATCACATGATCGTAGTTATCCAGTGGCTCCCCGCTGCCCATGAGCACCACGTTATGAATACGCTCTTCCCCTTTTAAAAAACCATTGGCGCACAAAATCTGCCCCAGCATTTCTCCTGGGGTTAAATCCCGTACCTTGCCATCCAGTGTACTGGCACAGAACTTGCAGCCCATCATGCACCCTACCTGGGTGGAAATGCATAAGGTGCAGCCGTGATGGTAGCGCATAAGCACTCCCTCTACGCAGTTGTTGTCGGGAAGCCCGAACAAGAATTTCACCGTACCGTCGATTTGGGATTGCCGGTATTCCAAAATGCGCACAGGATTTGCAATGCAGGTTTCTTTTAGCTTTTCTCGCAAATCCTTTGGCAGGTTGGTCATGCCATCGAAATCCGCCCCTTTATGGACCCACGAAAAAACCTGCTTGCCCCGGAAGGCCGGCAAGCCCATCTCTTTAAACATGGCCCCTATTTGAGCCTGGTTCAGCGATGCCAATTCAATCATGCGTTCTTCCTTAGTTTGGCGATAAAGAACCCTTCCTGGTTCTCCCGGTGGGCCAGCAATTGCAGACCAAATTCCCCCTGCTGTTCTTTAAAGGCAATATCCGGCACCTCGATGGAAAACTCTGGATGCTCCCTTAAGAAGGCCTCCACCTGCCGTTCGTTTTCATCTTTTAATATGGTGCAGGTGGAATAAACCAGGGTACCGCCTTTTTTCACATAACGGCAGCAGGTATCCAAAATGGCTTTTTGCGTCTTGCAAAGAGAGGCTATATCCTCGGGCTTATGGCGGTACTTCACGTCCGGCTTGCTTAACATTACCCCAAAGCCGGAGCAGGGCGCGTCGATGAGCACCGCGTCCAGGCGGCCTTCTAAATCTTCTCTGAACTGAGTTGCGTCCTTCATGGCAGGGCGGATGTTTTCAAGACGAAGCCGCTTTTGCATAGCAGCCATCAAATCCACCCGGTGGGGATAGATATCCCAAGCGTAGACACGGCCCGTACCGTTCATCGTTTCAGCCATGTACGCAGTCTTGCCGCCAGGGGCCGCGCAGGCATCCAGCACCTGCCAGCCGTTTTTAACGCCTACCGCCATGGCGCACAGCATGGAGGAAGGGGCTTGGATGGAGAATTGGCCGCCTAAGAAATCCCGATCCTGGCTGATATCCACTGCGCCCGTAATTTCATAGGAATGGGGCACCGCGCCCTTTTTCCACTTCCAAACCTTGCGATCCAGCAGCTTTTCGAACTGCTGGTCGGTGAGCAAGGTCATGTTGGGGCGCAAGGTCATGCCGCTTTCCCGGTTGCGGTAGCGAACAATTTCCAGGGCCGTTTTTTCGCCGTAGTCCGCGATCAGTTTTTCGCAAACCCATTCAGGCACGGAAAACAAAATAGATAAATACTTTACCGGTTCGTTTATGGGGCTTGGATACTTAATATCGTCCTTGCCACGGATAAGATTGCGCAGCACCCCATTGACAACCGGAGCCAGTGCTTCCATGCCTACCTCCTTGCAAAGGTTCACGGTTTCGTTTACCGCGGCGGAATCCGGCACCCGATCATATAAAAGAATCTGGCAGGCACCCAAGCGCAGCATATCGCGAACCGCCTCGTCCGTATCCTTTTTCGTTAGGAACTGATCCAGGCAATAATCCAGCTTGTACAAATTTTCAAGGGTATCGTACACAAGGCCCGCGGCCAGACGGCGGTCCGGGCCCATAAGCTTGCTTTCCGTAAGCCGCTTATCCAGGGCCAGGGAGGCATATGCCCCGGAGCCTGTCACGTCCCGCAGAATCTCGTAGGCCACGCGGCGGGCAGATTTGCCCCTAGGGGGCAGCGGTTTATAGGGCTTTTTAAATTGCGTCATCAATCTGTCCTCCAATGTTCATGGGATGTCCCAGTAAATAGGCTTTAGCAGCCATGACTTTTCCGCCGGGGGCTTGCAGCTCCAGTATGTCAACCGCCCCATCTCCTGCGGCCACCATCAAGCCCCGTTTTGGATCGGCCATGAGAATTTCTCCCGGCCTGCCCCTCCCCGGAGCCTTTTTCGCCTTAAGCAGCTTTAGCCCGCCAGCGTAAGCGCAGGGCCATGGATTCAGGCCATGGATCAGATTCACAATCTCTTCCCCTGTCTTGCCCCAATCCACCACGCCCATTTCCTTTTTCAGCATAGGCTCATAGGAATGCGCTTCATGGTTCTGGGGAATCCGTTTCAGTTCCCCCTTTTTAAGGGCAATCAGGGTTTCTTTTAACAGCTGTGCACCCATAAGGGAAAGCCGGGCTGTCAGCTCCCCACAGGTTTCTCCTTCGTTTAATGGGGTTTGCGTCTTTAAAAGCATATCCCCTGTATCCATGCCCTTATCCGTCATCATAGTGGTGACGCCAAAGGTCTTGTCCCCCATGACGATACCCCAGGCAATGGGCGCGGAGCCCCGGTGCCTGGGCAAAAGGGAAGCATGGACATTGATAGTGCCCAAAGGCGGAATATCCAATATTTCCTGAGACAATATCTGCCCAAAGGCAGCCGTAACGCATAAATCCGGCGCCAAACTGCGCAAGTCGTCCACGCCTTGCTTTTTAATCCGCTCCGGCTGGAACACCGGGGTGCCATGGGCAAGGGCGATGGTCTTTACCGGCGGCATCACCATTTTATTGCCCCGGCCCTTGGGCCTGTCCGGCTGGGTAAACACGCCCACCACCTCATGGCCCGCTTCATACAGGGCTTCAAGGCTAGGCACGGCAAAATCCGGGGTCCCCATAAACACAATGCGCATTATTCTTCCACACCCTCGTCTTCTTCGTCCTCGTCGGTGATTTCGTATTCCATAATATCGATGTACAGTTTTCCTTCCAGGTGATCGATTTCGTGGCACAGCGCCCTGGCCATAAAGCCCTCACCGGAGACCTCTATGTGGTTGCCCCGACGGTCCTGGGCCTTAACGGTCACTTTATCGGGCCGCTTGACAATGGCTTGACGGCCCTTCAGGCTCAGGCATCCTTCCCGGCCCACCTGTTCGCCGTCCACGGAAACAACTTCTGGGTTTACAAGCTCTACCAGCCCTTCTCCCACATCGATCACCACCACCCGGCGGAGGATTCCCACCTGGGGGGCGGCCAGGCCTACCCCTTCGGCTTTATACATGGTATCGGCCATGTCCTTTAATAAAAGCCACAGCCGCAAATCGAACTTTTGCTGGGGTTTCGCGCTTTTTCTAAGTACCTCGTCACCCAATTGTACAATGTTGCGAATCGCCATTTTGTATCATCCTTCCAAAATTTCTACATCATCGAAGCAGGGTTCAGATCGAAAGTGATATCCACCCCCGGTATGCTTTCCCCCGCAATATCCGTAAACCGCCCAATTAAGACCTCCGTCTCCCTGCGGTCGAACAGCTTCATTAAAACCTGGTATCTGGCCTTGCCACGAATCAGCTTCACCGGCGCCACGTCCCAGTTCATAAAGATCAGCCGCTTTTTAAAGCTTTCATCCTCTTTAAGCACTGCCTGGCACTTTTCATACACCGCTTGGGCCGCTTTTTTCGTCTCCTTTTCCGACAGTCCCTCCAAAAGAATCCGGGCCATCAGCGTAAAAGGCGGATAAAGCCCTGCCCGTCGCCTTGAAAATTCCGTCTCAAAAAACGCTGTGTAGTCTTGCCTCGCGGCCTCCTGGATCACATCCTCCTCGGGCTTATAGGTCTGAATCACCACTTCTCCCGGAATTTCCCCCCGGCCCGCCCGGCCCGCTACCTGGGTCAGCAGCTGAAAAGTCCGCTCCCGGCTTCTGTAATCGGGCAGGTTCAGTGTCATATCCGCTGCCACCACCCCTACCAGCGTCACGTTGGGGAAATCCAGCCCTTTGGCGATCATCTGGGTACCAATCAGCACCTGGGCATCCCCGTTTCGAAAGCGTTCCGTTAGCTCCCTGTGGGCGTCCTTGGTCACCGTGGTATCCAAATCCATTCTAAGGGTTTTCACTCCCGGGAAGGCCTTTTTTACTTCCTCTTCCACTTTTTGAGTGCCCACCCCGAAATAGCGTATGTACTCGCTTGCGCATTCCGGGCAGGTTTTCGGCGGTACAATGGCGCTTTGGCAGTAGTGACAGTGCAAAAGCCCATCCCCGCCGTCCTTATGGTAGGTTAAAGAAATATCGCAGTTGACGCATTTAAGTACATAACCGCACTTGCGGCAGGACACAAAGGAGGAGTGCCCCCGGCGGTTTAAAAACAGAATGGCTTGCTGGCCGCTTTCCAAACAGCTTTGCAGCTTTTGCCTTAATAAGTCCGAAAAAATAGAGCGGTTGCCATTGTTCAGCTCCCGGCGCATATCCACGATTTCCACCTGGGGCAAAGGCCTTCGGTTTACCCGCCTGTCCATTTCCAGCAACACATAATCCCCACGCCGGGCCTTGGCGAAGGAAAGAATCGAAGGGGTTGCGCTGGCCAATAGCACCATGGCCTTTTCCCTCTTTGCCCGGCTTTGGGCCACATCCCGGGCGTCGTAACGGGGGTTATGATCCGCCCGGTAGGATTGCTCGTGTTCTTCATCTACCACGATCAGCCCCAAGTTTTCTACCGGCGCGAACACCGCCGACCGGGCACCGATCACTAGCCTTGCCTTGTTCAAACGCACCCGCCGCCATTCGTCGAACCGCTCTCCATCGGAAAGCCGTGAATGCATTACCGCCGCCGTATCGCCAAAGCGCTGGCGAAACCAGGTCACCATCTGCGGTGTCAGGGCGATTTCCGGCACCAGTATAATGGCAGCCTTTCCAATGGCAAGGCACTGGCGTACCAGGTTAATATAGACCTCGGTCTTTCCGGACCCTGTAACCCCGTAAAGCAAGTACCTGCCCTTGCCCGCTTTTAAATCCGGCAGCATTTCGCCAAGGACTTCACTTTGCTGGGCTGTAAGCGGATAGCCCTTTTTCTCTTCCACCTTTTCTAAATAGGGCGCCCGGTAAGTTTCACTTTCATACAGCTCCACAAAGCCCAGCTCTTCAAGCCTTTTAAGGGCCTCCAACGGCGCGTTTACCAATTCCTTCAGTTCATTCACTGGGTGGGCTTCGCCGTCCATCAGAAGGGTTAAAAGCGTATTTTGCTTTGGCGCCCGCTTTCCTTGAGGGATTTCCCCAAATGGCACCTTGAGCCTTGCCATTTTTTCAGTCTTGATCTTAACCCGTCCACCCCGCATCTTAGCGGGCAGCATCAGCCTTAATGTCATGGCCAAGGGGCAATGGGTTTCCTCCGCCATCTCCTTGGCCAGCGCGATCAGGTTTTCTGGCACTGCCGGGTAATCCTCCAGAGGTCTTTCAATTTCCCGAATTTTTTTCAAATCATAGCTGGCCGTTTCGCTCAAAGAAAGGACGATGCCTTCGATCTTTCTAGGGCCAAAGGGGACCAAAACCCTTGTGCCTACATAAACAGCCGCGCCCTGCGGCACCTTATAAGTGAAAACATGGGCATCGAACTCGTGCATAATATCCACAATCACCTGCGCGAACATGCCTTCACCTCCATTATTGGCCATCCTATATTATAGCAAGCAAACGGTTGAAGTGCAATCGCCCTTATGGTATACTTTGAAAAGACTTTTTTTGAAGGAGCAACCAATATGAGCCGATTAGGAGATTTGATCAAAACCGAACGCCTGCGCCAGAATATGACGCCTAAACAGGTGGCCAAAAAGTGCGGCGTCGCCGAAAGCTTTATTGTGGATGTGGAATCCGGCAAGCGCATTATCGCAGACGATTTGGCCCGCCGGATTCTTAAAACCATCGGCCTTACCCAACACACCGAAGCGGATTTTTCATTGGACGATATCGCCGCCACGGTGGACTTAAACACCACCATCACCCCCCGCCCTGTGGCAGCGCCGAAAAAAGAAGCTCCCGCCGCCTCCGCCCAGGACGATAACGTGGATGGCTCCATTTGGCTGGATGCCCTGTCCAGCGTTCTAAAGCGGGTTCCGGTAATGAACGCCGTTATGAAGGAAGTGGATCACAAGCTTCTGCCTATCCTTTCCGGAAAAATCGAAGGCGCTTCCCCGGACAAGGTATTCTACTTTCTCGCCCCCGACGAATCCATGCGCGGTTTCCGCATTCACCAAAATGATCTATGCTTTATCGTACCCTCCCAAAGCCCCATTGATGGGGTCGTGATGCTGGTAGAATACAAACAGCACCGGTCTCTTCGCAAGATTAAGAAACTGGATCACTTCCAAATCCTGCTCCAATCCTATGAACGGGAATACGTAGCCGATACCTGCACCTTAAACGAGGTGAACTTCATCGGCCGATGCGTGAGGATTGAAATAACGTTATAAAGTTGAGATATACAGGGGTGCAGGCAGTGCCCAACGTAACCCTAAAAGCAAAACGCAGGAGAAAAAATCTCCTGCGTTTTGCTTTTAGGGTTACCCAAACCTGGTATCAATGGGATTTGGGCGTTTAACCCAAAGATAATAACCACATCCTGATCGATTCAGGGATAAAGCGCCGCATGACGTGCCACCATTAAACAACCATCCGCTTGTTCAGATGAAAACCTCATGGCTCCATTTATTGTTATACCACGCTGCTTCAACTAAAATCGGCCATAAGAATCCAATTGCCAGTCTTGAGATTCCAATTGGGTGCCGCAGTGGCTGCATGCACCGTTCTTGTTTATAGGGGAGCCGCAATTGGGACAGTTGACAATGCTTTGCGGGGCTCCCGTTTGGCTGCCCAGCGGGCGACGGAATACCAGCTTATACACCCTGTCATGTCTTTGGCTCTTATCGCCGCTAACCAAGTTGCCTGCTTTATCCTCCACAAAATCGATCACCGTGGCGTTTAAACGGACAACGATATAGCTATGGTGTTCATCCTTTTTGTATTGGGCAATCTTTGCCGACAGAATCTCCTGGCCCTCCATGCGGTTATGGTGGCCCTTTTGCCGAAATTCGTTCAATTGTGCGTCCAAAGTTTCGTAGTAGGCGGGCGTTAATTGTCCCCGCACCACTTCCATTTGGTGGCTTTCCCATGCCTCCTGTAATTGAATGAACAGCTTTTTCGCGTGGGACAAGAAGTTTTCCTGGGAAAAACCGGGATCGTCCTGCAAAATCTTTTCCATAGCGTTTTCGTCTATGCTTTTTCCTGGCTGGTTCATTTCCCGCTTGGAAAGCCAGAATATAACCCCCACAAAACCCGCGCTGAAAACAATTGCCACAGTACCCATCACCGGATCAAAGTAAAAAGAACCGTCGCTGGAATCGCCGGAACTTGAATCGCTGGCGCTCCACGAGCTTCCGGAGTCCCAAGAGCCGCCGCTGTCAGAAAAGGAATTGCCTACATCGCCCAAAGCGCATAGGTTGATGGCTAGAATAAGGCAGGCCAGCCAAAGCGCGATTCCCTTCTTCATCCTGTTTCTCCCCTTTTATTCCTTCATTGCTCCCAGTGCATCGTCGGCGGATTTTCTGGCCACCTCGGATTCTGGGTTCAGTGCCAACGCCTTTTCATAATTGAACAGGGCATCGTAGTAGCAGTTCATATTATAGTACGCATCCCCACGGCTAACGTAATACCAATATTCATCTTTGTCCAGCTCAATGGCCTTGGAATAGGCTTGTATCGCTTCCCGATACCTGTCCATGCAAAACAGGGAATACCCGTACATGTAATGGTAATACGGCTCCTCCGGCTCGCTTTGGATCAATTGCTTAAATATATAGGCCGCTTCCATATACCGATCAAGCTCCAGCACCGTTTCCCCATAGCCCAAATTGGCGCTGAGCGAGTTAAAATACACCATGGACATGGCATAATCCCCTGCTTTTTCAACCATGTTTTCTTCCGGCTGAAGGATGGCCCTGAAATAGTAGATGTTTTCATCGCCGCCCTTTTTCACTGCCATATTCAGCGCTTCAAGGGCCTTAAGATGATCTCCCGCCGCGTAATCGGCTGAAGCCTTTTCATACAGCAGCTTTGATGTCAGCGGCGTTTTTTGAACCGCTTTAGCGGTTTCTATTTCCTTTGCCGCTTTTTCATACCGCTCCGTTGCCCCCTTCAGGTTGCTGATCCCCCCGCCTTCTGCCAGGGAATAAACAGCTGCCAGGTCAGCGCTTTCCAATTGTCCGTCCAAGTAGAGCGCTTCTGCCAGGTTGAAATACACATACCCCGTGGCGTCGTCAGAATCCTTTAGAAACTGATAATCCCCGGCTGCGGCCTTAAAATCGCCCTTTAAATAATCCAGCTGGCCTTGGATGTCGTAAACCGCCCTATTGGCAGGTTCCAATGCCCGACACGCGTCGATCTCTGCCTGGGCCAGCTCGAACACGCCCAACTTGGCATAGGCCATAGCCCGAAGCCTGCATATAGCAAAAGAAGGTTCGACATCCTTTAAAACAGCCACCGCTTCTTCATACCGGCCTCCGTCAAGCAAAACGCTGGCCAGATCGCTAATGGTTTCCCCTTGGGTAATCTCGCTTGCCATGTACGCAAAATCCACCAACGCCAAGGAATAGTTGCCCAAAAGCGCCATAACCGAACCGCGGAAGTAATTTCCGTCCATGGATTCCGGCTGCCAATCCACCATCAGCTGAGCGATCTCTAAGGTTTTCACGTTATCGCCAAAATAGTAAAGCTCCACCAGTCGGCTTTCAATGGGCACAAAGGCCAGCCCATTATCCGCCGCATATTGCTGGGCAGAGCTGCCTTGAACACCGTAAATCTTCAGCTCCTTGTGGCAACCGGAAAAAGCGTCCTCACCAATATGTTGAACGCTGGGCGGAAGGTATGCCCACCGCAAATTCTTGCAACCCAAAAAGGCCCGGGCACCGATATCGGTGACTAGGCCATGAATGATAGCGCTTTCAACGGGTTCATAGTCCTGGTACAGGCCTGCGTCCAGACAGGTAACGGCATAACCGCCCACCGCCCGCAAGGGGCGGATATCCTTTTCATTTCCTTCATAGGTTATGAGTTTGGCGGTGGTTTCCGTTAATTCTTCATAGTGGTAGGTCCACTCGCTTTCTTCTTCCTGGGCCAACGCAACCCACCAGCCTGCCAACAACGCCAATACCAACACAACGCCCATTATTTTTTTCATTCGCATGGTTTCCTTTCCCTATTGCAGTCCGGGAATCAGCATCATCGCGATGTTAAAGAAGGTAAACAACGCCAGTGCGTCTACAATGGTGGTAATCAGCG
The DNA here is from genome assembly GCA_031556065.1 of Eubacteriales bacterium. Classification (GTDB taxonomy): domain Bacteria; phylum Bacillota; class Clostridia; order Christensenellales; family Aristaeellaceae; genus JAVBTR01. The sequence goes on from JAVBTR010000039.1 coordinate 50,046, forward strand.
GACTGGCCATTAAGGCCGGGTCCAGGCCAATCTTATCCGCCGCCAGAGGCAGGGAGCTGCCCACCAAATTAGCGGCCACGATGATCACGATCAGCGTAACCGATACCACAAATGCCATCAGCGGATCGCCGTTCATGATCCAGATCCTGGCAAAATTCACCAGCGCCACGCCGCTGCCTGTAAGCAGGCTTACTCGCAGCTCCTTCCACATGATTTTGAATATGTTTTTAAACTCCACTTCCTTTAGCGTCAGTGCACGAATCACCGCTACCGAAGCCTGAGAACCGGCGTTTCCACCCGTATCCATTAGCATTGGAATAAAGGATGCCAGCAGCACATTGGTGGCCAGCACCACATTATAGTGGGAAATAATCATGCCTGTAAACGTAGCCGAAACCATCAGCACGATCAGCCATACCACACGGTTCCGCGCCAATGTAAAGACGCCCGTTTCCATATAGCTGTCTTCCGAAGGGGACATGGCGGCCATTTTGTAAATGTCTTCAGTGGTTTCTTCTTCAATAACGTCCACCACGTCGTCGATGGTAATAATCCCCACCAACCGGTTTTCATTGTCTACCACCGGCATGGATACCAAGTCGTATTTTTTAAAAATACCCGCGACCTCTTCTTGCAAATCCCGGGTGGTGGCCTTAATAACCTCCGTGGTCATCAGGTCGCCAATCTTTTCATCATCCCCGGCGCTAAGCACCTCCCACAAAGCGATTACGCCCTCCAGGTGCCGCTGCTTGTCTGTCACGTACATGTAGGTAATGGTTTCCTTATCCGCAGCCTGAGCGCGGATGGCTTCCAGTGCTCTGCCTACTGTCCATATATCGTCCAGCTCCATAAACTCAATGGTCATCAGGCTTCCTGCGCACCCGTCCGGGTATAGGAGCATTTGGTTAATGGCTTTTCTGGTTTCCGCGTCCGCCGCGCGAATAACGCGCTTGACGATCGTCGCCGGCATTTCTTCGATGAAATCCACCGTGTCGTCCAAAAACAGTTCGTCGATCACCCGGGCCAATTCCTTATCTGTAAGCCGTTCCACAATGTGCTGCTGCATATCATGGGGCAGATAAGAAAACACCAGCGCCGCCATTTCCTTTGGCAGCATTCTAAAGATTACCAGCGTCCGAGGGTCTTCGTCCATTTCTTCCAGCCATTGGGCGATATCTACCTCGTTGCTTTCCAATAAAATTAGATGCGCCTCACTAAACCGTTTTTCTTCAATAAGCCTGAGCAACTCCCCAAAGGAACCATCTCCCTTATATGTTATTTGTTTTCATTGTAGGCGGGAAATGGTTCTGTGTCAACAGCAAAAATATATAGAAAAAACAGGCAAGAAACCTTTACCTTTTCAAAAAAGGTAAAGGTTTCTTGCACTCTTCCAAAAGGAAAACCTGATTATTTTAGCCTTACCGGGATCAAAAGATCCAGCTGAGTGGTGGTTTGCATATCGCCCTTCAAATAGGTATAGGCGTTTAAGTGCTCTTCCAGCGCTCCGAACATTGTTTCTGGGTTTCCATCGCCCCGGTATACATATTCCCCGTTTTCCCGCACCCACCGATCCAGCCAATCCCATTGCTCAAAATCCCCCATTTTGATCATATGCGCCGCATAAAGACCGCCGTCGAAATGCCGCTTGCAAAGTGGTGCCGTCACTTCCAGATCATCTGGGATGGTCATCCAGAATTCGTAGCCATGAGCGCCTGTTTCATCGGTGGGGTTAGGGTGGTTAAAACCGTAGATTCGCACATCGGGCTTAATCATGGTAATATTCACTGCCCTGGCAAACGCCAGCAATTGCTTTTCCGCATCGTCCTCCGGGCAGGGGCTAATCACATGGGCCGCAGCTACGGTGGTTGGGGGCAAATAGAGTATACGTACATTGGTCAGCTTTCCCAGTGTTTGGTTGGCCTGTTCCAATTCATTCATGGTTCGTACCTCCTTAAGTTTCGTTTCATCCGGCAAGGTACGGATAAGGGCAATTAAGCTATCCTCTTTAAGCAGCTTTTCGCTTAGCTTAACAGGGCCGTATTGGGAAAGCCTGTCCACCAGTTGGTGCAAAATATCCCTTAAAGTGGCAAGGGCGTCCATCTCCCCCGAAATCTCCCCGATCCGCTGTTCAAAAACATTGATAGCATCCAACGCCGCGTCGCTTTTAAGCAACTGGGCGATCTGCTTTGTAGCTATTCTAAGCTTTCTGAGCAGAACAATCTGGCCAATCCTGCAGCAATTGTTCTCATCATACACCCGATACGCGTAATCCTCCAAGCGAATGCTTTCAATCAGCCCGATCTGCTCATAATACCGTAGCGTCCTTGGCGTTATACCAAAATGCCGGGTAATATCCGTAATGGTCGTAAGTTCCACAATGGCCTCCTATGTCGTCAAAAGCGCTTTGATACTCTCTATTATACACGGTGACGCGGCGGCAGAGTCAAGGGTTCTCGCGCGCTTTCAAAAGGAAAACCTGATTAAACTGCTTCATCCATTTGCTGAGCAGTATAAAGCTGATAGTACAGACCTTTTTGAGCCATTAATTCGTCATGGCTGCCCTGCTCCACAATGCCTTTGTTGGCGATGTATAAAATCCGATCAGCGGATTTTATGGTAGACAGCCGGTGGGCGATAATAAAACTGGTACGGTTTTGTAACAAGGTTTCGATGCCTTCCTGCAAAAGCCGTTCTGTTTTGGTGTCGATGGAGGATGTGGCCTCGTCCAGAATCAGAATCCGGGGGTTGGATAAAAGCGTTCTGGCAAAGGCGATTAATTGCCTTTGCCCCTGGGAAAGGCCGCCACCACGCTCCGATACACGGGTATCATAGCCCGCCGGCATTTCCGCAATAAAATCATGGGCACGCACGGCTTTGCTGGCAGCGATCACGTCTGCATCGGTAGCATCCAGGCGGCCATAGCGGATATTATCCATAATGGTGCCGGAAAAAATGAAGCTGTCCTGAAGCATGATGCCTAGCTTGGTGCGCAGGCTGTTCAGCGTCATTTCGCTGATTGAGTGTTCCTGGCCCTCTTCATCCTTTAAAGTGATGGTACCGGCATTCACATCGTAGAAGCGGCAAAGCAGGTTCACCACGGTGGATTTACCCGCGCCAGTGGGCCCTACCAGGGCAATCCGTTCCCCGGCCTTTACATGCAGGTTTAAATGTTCCAGCACAATGATATTCTCTTCATAACCAAAGGTCACATCGTTAAAATCCACCTGGCCGGTAATATCGCTGACTGCACTGGCGTTTTGCGCGTCGTCGATCACCACAGGTTCATCCATGGTTTCGAAAATACGTTCCAGGTAGGCGATGTTGTTCACAAAGGAGTTGTAGATGTTGGCCAAGTTGGTAATAGGCTGCCAGAAGCGGCCCACATACTGGCCCATGGCCATGATCACGCCAAAGGAAACCATGGTAGCTCCCATGCCGTAAACACCCACCAGGTACATTGCCGTAAACACGATTTGGGTAATCAATTCAGAAGAAAACCATACCAGGTTTGAAATTTTTACAGCTCGCATCCAGGACAGCCGGAAGGCTTCCACCAGCTTTTCCATAATGCCCCGGTTTACCTCCTGGCGGGTAAACAGCTGGGATACCCGTACCCCATCGATGGATTCCGCCAAGTAGGCGTTGAAGTTGGAGCTTTTATTGCTCTGATCTTGCCACGCCTTGCGCTGGCGGGGCTTAAGGGTGAAAATCACCGCCACAAAGAACGGAAGCCCAGCCACGATAATCGTGGCCAGTGTAGCGTCGGTAGAATACATGAAAACCACAATAAAAATGAGGTTCATGATTTCCAGAATTGAGTTGATAATGCCATTTGAAAGCATATCGGAAACCGAGTTCACATAGTTGATTACCCGCACCAGAATTTTCCCTGCGGGGCGGCTGTCATAGTAACTGAAGGGCAGCTTTTGCAGATGGGCGAACAAATCCTTGCGGATATCGTAGATAATCTGCTGGCCTACCTTTGCCATCATCCGTGAACGGATGGTAGTAAACACGATGGATACGCTCACCAGGCCAATAAACATCAGTGCCATGTTCAAAAGCTTGCCTGTGTCCTTATTGGGCACTGCTTCATCCAGCACCCACTGCATGATTTTCGGCACAAACAGCCCCGCGATAGAAGCCAAGGCACTTAAGAAAATAGCCAACGCCATTACCTTGCTGTGTTTTTTGATGTAGACCATGGCCCGCATCAAGTGTTTCATATTAAATGGGGTTTCTAAGGTTTCATCAACGTCAAAGCGGTTTCTTGCCATTATTCCTCGCCCCCCTTCTCAAGTCCGTTTTGAAGGGCATAGGTTTCGTAATAATAACCTTTTTGCTTCACAAGCTCCTCATGGGTGCCACGCTCAGCAATGCCTCCATCTTTTAAAACCAGAATCAAATCCGCATCCTTAAGGGAAGAAATGCGCTGGGCGATAATGATCTTGGAACAGCGGTAAGGCAGGCCTTCCAGTTGCTTCTGGATATATTTTTCCGTTTCCATATCCACAGCAGAGGTAGTATCGTCCATAACTAAAATCGCCGGCTCCATGGCCAAGGCACGTGCCAGAGCAATGCGCTGCCGCTGGCCACCAGAAAGGCCCACGCCCCGCTCACCGATAATGGTATCATAGCCCTCCGGCATTTTTTGCACAAAGGCATCCGCGTCCGCCCGGCGGGCATAATCGTGAACCTGGCCTTCCGTTAGCGCCTGATGGCCAAAGGCGATGTTCCCTTCAACCGTATCGGAAAAAAGAAACACATCCTGGGTGGCGCAGCCGATGCCGTGGCGCAGCTCCTGCAATTTCCAGTCCTTCACGTTCACGCCGTCCACCAGAATTTCCCCGCCTGTTACATCGTAAAAGCGGCTTAAGAGGTTTACCAGCGTGGTTTTGCCGGAGCCCGTAGGTCCCATAATGGCCAAGGTCTGGCCCGGTTCCAAGGTGAAATCCACATGCTCGAACACGGGCTTTTTCTTGCTGTAGCCAAAGGTTACATTTTTGAACGCGATCTGCCCCTGCATGCCTTCCCGGCGCTTGGCTTCCTTGGCATCCCTGATCACAGGCTTGGAATAGTAGATTTCCATTACCTTGTTGGCGCAGGTAGAAAACCGCTGGTAGTCGTTAAGCAGTGGCCCCAGGTTGCGCATGGGATTGGAAAGGGCCCAGGAAAGGCTGGTAAACACGGTTAATTCACCTGGGGTAATCTCGCCCCAAATAATGAACAGGCCACCCACGAACACGGTAATCAGTGTCATGGTGTTGGCCAAAAGCTCAATGAAGGGGTAAAAGGACAGCCACAATTTATTGATATCCAGGTTGGCCTGCAAAAAATCGTGGTTACGCTTATCGAATTGCTCGTTTTCGTATTCTTCCCGGGCGAAGGCTTTCACCACACGGTTCCCGGCAATATTCTCCTGGGCGGCGGTATTCATATCCGCCAGGCGTTCACGCATGGCCATGAAAAGCTTACGCACCTTGCCTGAATAGATTTTCGTAATGACCATTAAAATAGGGGTGACCAAGATCAGCGCCAAAGTCAACTTCCAACTGATAAGAAAAAAGCAGATCAGCGTGGAAATGAGCATGGTCACGGAATCGGTCACCTGATAAATAATATAGGAAAGAAAATGGCGGCACCAATCCAAATCCCCCGTCATGCGGGTCATCAGATCCCCAGTGCGGTTGCGGTCGAAAAAGCGGATGTCTTCGTGCTGCAAGGACATGAATAGCTTTTGCCGCAAATTTTTAATAACATTCTGGCTGGATGTTTCAAGACACAGCACCATGAAATACCGGGATACCTCGCGAATCACTTTCACCACCAGCATTACAACCAGAATGCCGATCAGCGGCTGGGCATTCTGCGCGATGATGACTTCATCCACCAGTTTGGAAGTCATTATCGGGTTCACTAAAAGCATGATGCAAGTCACAACGGAAATGCATAGGGCCACGATATGCCACTTGTGCAGGTGTCGGTCCATGTTCGCCCAGAGCCATTTGATCTGGTGCATGACGGTCGCCCTCCATAATAATGATAATGGAAAGTATAGACTCATTCATGCCAAATTACAATGAACGAAATGTCGATTTTTAGATACATTTAACACAAAACCAATCAAAATCGGCCTTGCGCCTGATGCCTGTGGAACCATTTGTGGCAAACATGCCCACCATGGTGCCTGTGTGGCGCTTGGGGTGGTTGGCACCTTCATCAGCCAGATAGATGCAGTTTTCAAGGGTGGTTATTTTTTTCCACTCCCCATCAGGGGCACGAAAATAGAAGGTGCGTTCAAGGCCGTTTACATTCACAGCCAAATCTACCGTATCGTATGAATAGGGCACGCTGGCCTTTAACTGCTGGCCATCGCCTGTATCAAACCGCAGCTCCAGTCCGCCTTTCACCTTGGAAAGCTTAATATAGGTTTTCGTATCGTAGTAGCAAAGCAGCCCTGCCTGCTCCCCTTGGAATTCCGGGGCATAGGTCAGTCGGGTTTCCGCCCTGTAGCAATGCTCGGTTTCACGTACCACAGTGGCATTTCGCATACGCCTTTCGTGCACATCGAAATCCCCTGTCCAGATACGCAGGCAGCCGTCTGCCACCTCCCTTTCGCTGTTAGGGGTGCGGATGGTACGAAAACGGGAATTGATCGGGCCATTAAAATCATCGAACAGCTGGGTGTTAATCTTCTGAATGGTGCCTTGGAAGGGCGGTTCTATTTCATTTTGAGGATCGGCCATATGAGGCCAGCCTTTATTATCCCAGGTGATTTCTTGCAAGCTGGTTTCCCGGCCAAGAACGGTGTATCTGCCATTGACCGGTCTTGCGCAAAGATACATGGCATACCAGCGGCCATCTGGCAGTTCAAAAAACATGGCATGGCCGCAGCGCTGAAGCCGCGCTGTTTCATCGTTCTGCTTCAAGATTGGGTTATGAGGGCAGATTTCATACGGGCCCATCAGGGCCGCGCTCCGTGCCACGGTTACCCGGTGGCCATAACCAGTGCCACCCTCAGCCAAAATGGCATAATATAGGCCATCCTTCATAAACACATGAGGGCCTTCCGGGGCCTTCTCCCCTGTGCCTGCCCAGACGCACAGGCTATCGCCTATGATTTCAGAACAATCATTGCTAATTGGCGTAACAGTGATCCCTGGAGCGGTGATCATGTAATGCTTTCCGTCTGTATCCACGAAATGGCTGGGATCGATAAAATCTGCCTCCAGGCAAACAGGCTTGGAATAAGGCCCTTCAGGGTGCTCCGCCCACATGACCAATTGCCGCCTTAGCACCTTCTTTTCTCGGTTGCCTTCGCCGGAAAGCCGCAAGGGTGCAAAAATCCAATACTTGCCATTGCTAAAAGAAATATCCGGTGCCCAGATGCCGTGGCTGTCGGGGATATCCGTTAAATCCAGCCAATCCGGGTTATCAATGCCGTGACCCACGATTTCCCAATTGACTAAATCTGTCGATCTTGAAATCGGTATAGCCGGGAAATATTGAAAAGAAGAGTGCACCATATAATAGGCGCCCTCCGCGTAGATGATGGAAGGATCGGGAAACATGCCTCGAACGATTGGGTTTTGAACCATCTTGGTCACCTCTTTCAGATATAATACATTGGCTCTTGGCCCGCCTGGGCCTGATGGGCTAATTCAACCACGTTCACTTGATTCAGCGCCTTTTTCACCGCTTCATCCGCTTTTTCAATCACCAGGCCATTGATCACCGTATCCACCTGAGGGGCCTTTTCCAGCACCCGCTCCTGAGCTCCTTCAAACAAGGCACCTTCGACCACCCTTAAAACATCGTAGCAGCTCACATTGGTAATATGTTCGCACAAAAAGTAGCCCCCCTGGGCTCCTTTGACGGATTTCACAAACCCGCCCTTTTTAAGCAGTGCGAAGACCTGTTCCAGGTAAATTTTCGATATGCCCAGCTCCGTTGAAATGCGGTTGACCGTTATAGGTTCATCGTCTGTCTGATGGTGCACCATAAAGATCATTGCGGCCAGCGCATAACGCCCCTTTGCCGATATCCGCATTTCGTCACTTCCTTAAAACATAGTAAACTTAGTGGTATTATATAAAAACCGCCAAGCGTTGTCAATCGCCTGGGGGAACATAATACCAGTATAATCAAAATAACGCCAAGAATCGGCAGCAGAAGGTTTTTCTGCTACCGATCCTTTTGGCTTTTAAGGCTGATTTGCTTTGCCCAGAGCTCATTGGTCTGCCTTTTGATTGGCATCTACTTTAAAGCAAGTGGGCACATTCTTTGCTGAAACTGATGTGGGCTTCATCCCCCACATTAAAGATTTTCTTATTCACCGGGCAATTGTCGGCAATGCGCACCAATGTATCTCCCACCCGCACATGGTAGTTCTGGTAGCTGCCCATAAAGCAGCTCAGCTCCACCTTGCAAGGCAGCATACCACTGTCGCCAATGAGCACGGCCTCTGGCCGAAGAACAATTATGCAGGCCTCGCCCGCCTTCTTTTCCTCTGCTGTTTCCACTTCCACCGTTTGATCCCCGATGCGTACCGCCGCTACGCCTTTATCCCATGAGGCCACGTTACCCTTTAAAAAGTTGGCCTCCCCAATAAAATCGGCCACAAACTCGCTGTTGGGGTGGTAGTATATTGCCATAGGCGTACCCATTTGGGCAATAACGCCCTTATTCATAATAATAATCTGATCGGAGATGGACATGGCTTCCGATTGGTCATGTGTTACGTAAACAGCTGTGATCCCAAGCCGCTGCTGGATCCGCCGTATTTCCGTACGCATGTTGACCCTTAGCTTCGCGTCTAGGTTCGAAAGGGGTTCATCGAACAAAAGCACTCCCGGCTCCACCACCAGTGCCCTGGCCAAAGCCACCCGCTGCTGCTGGCCGCCGGATAATTGGTTGGTCATGCGGGTTTCCATACCGCCCATTTCCACCAGCTCCAAAACGGCCTTTACCTTCGCTTCAATGTCCGATTTAGACAGCTTTCTTAATTTCAACCCATAGGCCACGTTGTCGAACACATTATAATGTGGGAACAAGGCATAGCTTTGGAACACCATGGCCGTATCCCGCTTGTTGGGGGTTAACGCGTTAATGGCTTCCCCACCCAAGTAAATTTCCCCTTCATCGGGGCTTTCAAACCCGGCGATCATCCGAAGGGTTGTGGTCTTCCCGCAGCCAGAAGGGCCTAAAAGCGTTACAAAGCTGCCTGCTTCGATGGTCACCGAAACATCCTTCACAGCATAAAAATCCTGCCCGGTTTTAGGGTCCTGATATATTTTAGAAATGCTTTCCAGCACCACATTCTTCATTTGCCTTTGCCCCCCTTAAGCTTTTTACTGGTACCGAAATACTTAATAAACAAGTTCATCAATAAAATCGACGCATACACAATGGCGATCAAAATCGCAGCATAAGCACAGGCCACCCCATACTTGCCTTTTTCCGCAAACTCATTAATCTGGGTGGTAATCAAAAGATACTGGGGCGTTACCAGCAAAATAATAGCGCTGATGGCTGTAATCGATCGAACAAAGGTGGTAACCAGCCCGGAAAAGAAGCTATCCTTTATAAGGGGCAGCGTCACGCTCATAAACACCTTGCCGCTTCCGGCACCCAGATCATAAGCGCTTTCTTCTATGGATTTATCGATCTGCCTCAGAGCTGAAATACCGCTTCTGGTCCCCACTGGCAGGCTTCTTACAATAAATACAATAATCAAGATTAACCCGGAACCGTAGAGCCCCTGCATGATCCCTGTACCAAAAAGCCCGTTGGCATAGCCTCTGATATACCCAATGCCCAGCACTGTGCCAGGCACCGCCATGGCCAGCATGCTCACAAACTCGATAAACGCTTTGGATTTAAACTTCTTTTTTACTACCAGGTAACTAATAATCATGGATAAGAGGGCCGTAATGGGCGAAGCGATCAGGCTTAAAACAAAGGAATCGCGAAAAGCCTTCAGCCCCGAATACTTAAACATGTATTCGAAATGCTTCAGCGTCAGGCTATAATCCCGGCCCCACAAATTAAACAAAGCTCCAAAGGGAATGGATACATACATCAGCACCACAAAAAAGGAAAACAAACCGCAAAACAAGGTCAGCGGCACGGTAACACTTTTGTCTGTGATCAGCATCCTTTCTCGTGACGCCTTGCCGCTTAAGGTGGCCACCGTCTTTTTCTCCAAATAATATTTCTGTATCAAAAACAATACAAGGGTCAACATCAATAGCACAACAGCCATGGCCGCCGCGCCTACCTTATCGTAGGCCCCGGTCACCTGTAAATAAATGGTGGTAGCCAGGGTATCAAAGCTGCCGCCGATGATCATGGGGTTGGCGAAATCCGCCACGGATTCAATAAACGTCACCAGAAAAGCATTCCCAAGTCCCGGTAAAAGCAGGGGCAGGGTTACCGTGGTAAACACCTTAAACCGGCTGGCTCCCAGGTTCCGGCTGGCCTCCTCCAGGGACGGATCAATATTCTTTAAAAGCCCCTTAAGCATCAAATAACAGACAGGAAAAAACGTTAACGTCTGCACAATGGCAATGCCGTGGAGACCATAAATATTCGAATCATAAATACTAAAAAGGGTACGGGTAATCAGCCCCGCCCGGCCAAAAAGCAAGATCATGCTCAGGGATAGCACAAAGGGCGGTGACACCACCGGCAGCATGGAAACCACATCAAACAGCTTTTTGACCGCCCTAAATCTTACCTTCACATACACATCCACATAGGCAAAAAGCAGCCCCAGCACTGTAGACGCGATTCCTACAATAAACCCCAGCTCCAACGTGTTGGTAAACGCGGTCCGAAACCGCTTCATATCCAAAACACGCTTGAAAATATCCAGGGTAAACCCTTCCCCCTTCACAAACACGCTGTCGATTAACAGCATGGCCAGGGGATACAAAATAAACAACGCCAGAAACACCAGCAAGACCCCAATGGTCCCTACCATCACAGGGTCCTTAAAAAACTTCTTCCGTTCAAGCCTAACGCTTTGGGTATGGTTCACGCAAGAGGCACCTCCTCTGATCTGCGAGAGGGGAAACTTTTCGAAAAAAAGGGGGCTTCGTCCCCCCTAGTGAGGCGAAGCCTCCCCTTTCGCGCTTTCCCTCTTAAAAACTCCGTTACGGGAATGTATTTTCCCGATACCCACTGGGTTTCCCTTGGAGAGGGTTAGAGCTGTCGCAGTAAGAATAAGGGAAACGCAAGGGGCTTTGCCCCTTGACCCCACAAAGGGATACATCCCTTTGATCCCATTATGGGATTTTTAAAGGATGAAATCCCTTAAGCTGGGTCTGGTGAGTGATGCGAGCGTATCCAGTAGATGCGCTTAGCGAGCTGAACGAATCAACCGAAACAGAGCCGCTGCAAGCGGCGACAATTGAGGTTGCGGATCAGCGTCCCAGCGTTTCCCCTTATTGCGACAGCCTCACAGTGCTTTCATTATTCTGTCTTAAACCTGTCATCAGCCGCGGCGCCAATGGCATTGAAATAGTCTTCCACGTATTTGGATGTGTTGGCTTTGGCATCTTCAAAGTCGTATTCAATTACGTTTTCAGGATCAAGGCCGAAGGCGGTGGCTTCTTCAGGCTGCTCGCCGTTATCGATAACGAGGAACTGATAGCTTTCGTTTTCCTTAGCAATATTCACGCAATCGGGGCTCAAAGCATATTCGATCCAGAGCTTCGCCGCAGCGGTATGCTTGGCGCCCTTGAAGATGGCGGTAGCACCAATTTCAAAGGAGGTGCCGCCGGATGGAATAATCAGTTCGATGTTGTCGTAACCGTCTAAAATCTGGGTAATACCATCGTGCAGGAAGCCAATGCCGATAACGCATTCACCCACGCCCACTTTTTTGCTGGGGCCAGAGCCGGATTTGGTGTACTGGGCAATGTTCTTATCCAGTTCCACAAAATACGCCATGGCTTCGTCATGGCCCTTCATTTGGACCATGGTGTTGATCACCAGCTTGGCGGTGCCGGCAGTGTTGGGGTTGGAACTCCAAATCAGGCCCTTGTATTCAGGCTTAAGCAGGTCATCCCAATCAGCAGGGGCATCCAGACCCAGGCGCGCCAGTTCTTCCGTGTTCACCATAAAGCCCAGAATGCCTTTATAGATGCCGTACCAGCAGCCATCCTTATCCCGGTACATAGCACCCAAGAGGTGAGATGCGTTTTTCGCTTCGTAGGCTTCCAGCAAGCCCTTGGCAGCGGATTCGTTATAAGGATCAGTGGTGCCGCCGAACCATACATCAGCAGAGGGGTTGCCATTCTCTTCTTCGATCTTGGCAGCCACTTCACCGGTGGATAGACGCTGACGGTTTACTTTAATACCATAGAGCTTTTCAAACTGATCGCAGGCAGCGTTTAAATACGCTTCCTCGCAGCTGCCGTAAACGGTCAATTCGCCTTCAGCCTTGGCTGCATCGATCAGAGCCTGGTCAATGGCTTCGGCATAGGAAATGCTTGTCATGCCCAACAAAAGCATGGCTGTCAAGAGTAACGCTAAGAACCTTTTCATGGTAAACACATCCTCCATTGCTATTTTATTTTGGAAACCTTCTGGTATTAGAATAACATCTTCAAACCCTAAAGTCAATGAAAAGGCTGGGATAAAATTACCCCAGCCTGTGGTTCCTGCCATATTTACTTTATTTTTTCCAGAATAACTTCGAATGCTTTCTGGAGCTGCGTATCTGCCATGTCGCCCAGATCGAACATCTTGGTCTTATCCTCTTCCGGCATTTCCACCACCACATCGGGGGTGATGCCCACACCGTGGACTTTATTGCCATTGGGCGTAAAGTATTGGGCGGCGGTAAACTGCATACCGGAGCCATCGTTCCCAGCTGGAACCACGTACTGTACAACCCCCTTGCCAAAGCTCTGGGTGCCTACCATCGTAGCCCTGCCATGATCCTGCAAGGCCCCCGAAAGCACCTCGGAAGAGGACGCGGAGTGCTCGTTAATCAGCACCACCAGGGGAATATCCACCTTGCCATCCTTGGAAGAAACGTATTCCTTTTCGCCGTTTCTATACTGGAGGTAATACAGCGTGCCCGCATCTAGGAACATATCGGCAATGGCTTCCGCATCGGATACCCAGCCGCCGCCATTGTCCCGCAGGTCTACAATCAGACCTTTGGCGCCCTTGTCTGTTAAATCCTTCACTGCCTGGGCAAAGCCAATCCGGCAATCACCGGAAAAATCGTAGAGCGCAATGTAGCCGATGTCTTGTTCCAGCATCATATATTCCACCCAGTTAACCTTGATTTCTGCCCGGTAAACAGTAAATTCCATCTGTTCTTCTCCGCGCAGCACTTTAATGCTTACCGGTTCGCCCACCTTGCCCCGCATAATATCCACAGCATCCTGCAAGGAATAGGCATCCACAGCCAAATCATCCACATAAAGGAGCAGATCACCCTTGCGGATGCCCGCTGCCTCGGCAGGGCTGTTTTTAAACACCCGGCTCACTGTGCACAAAAGGGTTTTGGCGGAGGTCAGAATCTGGATACCCACACCTGCGTAGTTGCCCTCGTCGTCCGCCCACATATCAGCGTATTCCTGAGGGGAATAGTAGAAGGTATACGGGTCGGCCAAGCCATAAAGCAAGCCCCTGGCCGCGTTTGTCAACAGCTCCTGGGAATCGAACTCCTGGTAGTAATTGGCTTCCACCATATCCAGCATATAGCCCAGCTTTTCAAAGCGCTTCAGGGCTTCATATTCGGTTTTGGAAATGGTAACCGTGTCGCCGGCTTTTGTGGCATCAGCCGTCGGCGCCACGGTCGCGGTAGGCTTTAAAGCTGTCAGCAAAGCGGAGCAGCCGCTAAGCATGGGCAGCAATACCACAATCAGCCCACAAGCAAGAAGTTTCTTCATAATTGGCCCCCTTTTATTGGCGCAGATCAATGAACAGATTGGGGTTTTTCGCTGCCGCTCTTTTTCAATTCCAACAAGATTTTGAATGTGACGGCGTCTTCAAAGTTCCTTAAATCAAGGCCAATTTGCCGCTGCACTTTGTCCAGCCGGTACACCAGGGTGTTGCGGTGAATGTAGAGCTGCCTTGCGGTATCGGAAAGGTTCAAGTCCTTTTTAAAGAACATTTCAATGGTGTAGAGCATTTCATCGTTGAACAAGCGCATGGTTTTGCGGTTGAACAACAGGTTGTGGTAATAGGCGGTAATATCCCGGGGCAGTTCCGAAAGGAACCGTTCCAGCATCATGTTTTGGAAAACAAAAATGCTGTCGTCAGGCTTAAACACCCGGCCTACTTCCATGGCACGGCGGGCTTCACGATAGCTTTCCCCCAAATTGGCCAAGGTATCCTTAGGGGTGCCGATGGAAACGATCATTTGATGGGCGGTTTCACTCATGAGGGTTTCCTGGACGGCTTCGGCGAACTGGCGCAGCTCGTCCACATCCTCCACAGGCTCCATATCCCGAAGGAGCACCACGCTATGGCGGTCCATTTCCACCAAGGCGTCGCCCTCTTCCTGGGGGATCACATCGGATAAAAGGTTAAACGCTGTGGCTGCCCCTGTCTGGGTAATGTGGAACAGCAGCACGCAGCGGTTTTGCTCGATGGGAATCTGGTGCTCGGTGGCCAGGGCCTCCAGTTCGCTGCCGGAAAGCTCTTCCCGAAGGGCACGGCGGTATACGTCCCAGCCGTCGGCAATGGTGCCACCGGATTTGAGCATATTTTCCACCATAGCGCAGGCCATTAAAAGAATGTCCTGGGCGCCGGGGGCATCTTTATTCACACCCAGAACCACCTGGGGCTTGGCCGCAGACAGGAAAAGCAGCATGTCCTGCATCTCCACAATTTCCCCTTCTTTTAGCTCCGCGGCGAAATCCAGCACCATTCCCGCCTGTGGATGCAGGCATTCGCCCTGGGGATCAAACAACATTACAGGGGTGCGCAGCTTTTCCAGCGCCTTACCCACTTGCTTCACGAAACGTTTCTCAATCATGGTAAATCCTCCCAAATAGGTATTTCAAAGCTGATTATAGCATATCCCGCCAGCATTGAAAAGAGCGAAAACCGCTCTTTTTTATGCAAAACTAACAATAAAAAGCGGTTTTCGAAGGTTTATTCAATTTGGTTAATGGGTATGTCCACAGTCGCAGCCCTGTTCACCATGTCCATGGTGGCAATGGCCACAGGCGCATTCCTCGCCCTCTTCCATGGCATCCGCCAAGGATTGGGCCACGTATTTTTCAAATACAGCGCTAATAATATCGTCTTCCTGAACCACTTCGAAGGAAAGCTCTCCTTCTTGTGTTTCATTAAGCCGCGTAATCAAAAGCTGATCGTTGCCTTCGCCATCCTGTTCCATTTCCATCAGCACCACGTAATCCTGCTGGGCATAATCGATGGTGGCCGCGTATTGGAATTTGTATACGGTGCCGTCGGGGGCAGTTAGTTCTACCAAAGCCCCTTCGAGGCCCTGGTCTTGTTCAAACTCGCTCATTCTTCATCCTCGTCAGTCTCTTCAAAGTCCTGGTCGTCTTCAGGCAGTTCATCGTCTTCTTCTTCGATAATGGCGATAAACTTCTCGTATACAGCCTGCATGGTTTCATCGTCTTCGATGGTCACATAGCAGTCCTCGCCCTTATCGTCCTTGGACAGCTGGAGGATGACCACATCTCCCTCGTCTTCATCGTTGGTGGTTTCGGGGGTCATCAAAACAATGTAGTATTGACCCTCGTGCTCCAAGGTCATCAGATGTTCAAAATAAACCGCTTTTCCGTCTTCATCAATCAGTTCGATCAAATCCGTATTTTCTTCCATATTGCTCATATTGCATGCCTCGCTTTTAAAATATTGTTTAACGGAGCTTGCGCTCCTGTCAAGCCATTGCTGGAGGATAACGGCGGCGGCCACCTTATCCACATAGTCTTTGCGGTTTTCCCGCCTCACATCCCCTTGAATTAGCGCTTTTTCAGCGGTAACGGTTGTCATGCGTTCATCCTGAAAAAACACGTTCAGGCCCTGCTCCGTCAGTTTTTCGCATAGCCCTCGGACTTTTTGGGCCTGGAACCCTTCGGTGCCGTCCATGTTAAGAGGCAGACCGGAAAGCACATTGACTGTACCATACCCTTCACATATTTCCACGATCTTCTTTATATCCGGGCCGTAGCCCACCCGCTTGATTACCGTCACTGGCTGGGCGATGGTGCGGCTTTCATCGCTAACCGCCACGCCAATGCGCACATCTCCAATATCCAGGCAAAGGATTCTCTCGTTCAAATTAAATCACCTTAATGCAAAATTCCGGGCAGGATTTGGCGCAGTAGCCGCATAAAACGCACTTTTCGCCATCCACCACGGCTTGTCCTTCTTTTAAAGTTAATGCCCCTTGGCCGCAGCGCTTAACACACTGGCCGCACCCCTGGCACCAATCCTGGATAAGGAGCCGGCGTTTTTTTTCAAGGCAGGCGCGGTATGGCGCCTCCTGCGGTTCAAGGCCTTGAAACAAAGCGATATTTACGTCCATCTCTTCCTCTGTTTGCATGCCCACCGCCACAGAATCGATGGTGCCCAGCTCCCTTAGGTAACGGAAAGCCTCCCTTTGGTTCTTGATCAGGTGCCCGCCCCCTAAGGGCTTCATGGCGAAAATGCCGATACCCGCCTGATGGGCGTTTAAAATGGCCTTTTCCATATCCTCCCGGCTGCCATCCGTCATACCGATACCGCCCATATTGATCAGCGGGTGGAGCACATCCGCTCCCTGGTACCTGGGTAAATAGGCCGCGCAAGCCACCTTGTGGGTGGATACCCCCACAGCACGGAGTTTGCCCTTGGCCTTCATATCCAGATAGAAATCGAAGGCTTCCCGGTGGCCCTTTAACGTCAGTGGAGATTCCTGTTCATGAAGCATGAACAGGTCGACAACGTCTTTATCAAGCTCTCTTTGGGCTTGCTCAAAAGCCTCTTTGGCGGTTTCCCTGTCATAGGCGTAGGATTTGGTGGATATCACCGCCTCCGGGTGCTTTTTTAAAAGCAGCTTCAAAGGCGCGTAGGTTTCGTATAGCTGAGCCGTATCGAAAAAGGTAATGCCCTTTTCATAAGCCAGGCACATTAAATCCAACGCCTGATAAACAGAAAAGCCCTTTTGCAAAGGGCTTAGTGTAAGGGTACCAAAACAAAGGGGCGATACCATCAGCCCACTTTTCCCTAAAACAACTTTTTGCATGCTACTCCTGGTGCTGTTCAAGGTAGAAGCGCATCACTTCTTCCATGATCTCATCCCGCTCCAAGCGGCAAATCATGCTTCTGGCCTGGTTATGGCTGGTAATGTAGGTAGGATCCCCTGAAATAAGGTATCCTACCAACTGGGTAATGGGGTCATACCCCTTGGCCTGCAGGGCTTTGTACACATACATCAGTATGGCCTGGGCCTCGTTTTCGTATTCCTTCACGGGAACGAATTTGGTGGTTTGATTTTCGTTGGGCACATAAGCCCCTCCCTTCCCAAAGCATTAAAATCATTAT
>JAVBTR010000020.1:0-87958 GCA_031556065.1 Eubacteriales bacterium
GAACGGATCCGTTCAAGCTTTGTAACGGAATCGGCATTGATGAAGCTACCAACGCTTTAAGCCTGCCTACGGGCGTTTAGCAGCGGGAAGTTTAAACCATAGGCTCCGCTCGGAGAAAACCATATCGGCATGCTTTCGGACAGGGGTTCAATTCCCCTCACCTCCACCATATTATCCACTAGCTTTTGATACAAAGCTAGTGGATATTTTTTTACCCCCTATGTATGTAAATCCCTTGGTATCAGGGCGTTCTGCTAGAGGTTTCGCCAAATTATACTCTGGAAAATGGGATGGAATCTAACTGATCAAAAAAGCTGCGTAGGCCGGGTAAGAATGTTTACCCCCCCTACGTGGCTTTTTGCTTAGTTACGCCAAATCTTATAGTTACGCCAAATCTTATCGGATGCTGCATTTTTTGCCTACTCTTCATCATTTATATAGAATACCGAACTTTTCTGATCGCTTGACCACTGTGAGCGACACAATCAACATCAACGATTCGTAAATGCCGAAAGTGAACCAGATGATGCCTCCGCCAAAAATCGCGGAGAGTACAACAACAATCAAAATGTTCAGTACGAAACTGCGCAGAATGTTGAGAACGATTGCGTAGTTGGAGCGCTTTGTTGAATATAAATATGACGAGATCATGGTATTCACGCCCGCGAGAACAAACCCCCAAGCATAGCGCGGCATACACTGTGCGATTAGTCCAAGCGTCGTGTTATCCACACCGAACATTGCTCCGATTTGGCGTCCGAATAACGAACAGAGCACTACACAGATCATGCTACCGCCCAGCACAATCTTCATGCCCGCGCGGTAATAGCCTTTTAGCGCCACATCATCTTTTGCACCATAGCTCTGTCCGAACAGTGGTTGTAGCCCTTCTGACGCGCCAAATAGCACAGACATTGCTAAGGATGATACAATGGAGATGACCGAAAACGCATTCACGCCAACATCACCCACGCGCGCAATCAACTCGCGATTCATGAACAGTGTAGTAACGGGGGTAGCGAACTGGGCGATCATCTCAGGTAAGCCACGGAAGGTAACCTTGCGCAGTAGCGCGTAGTCCAGCGAGAACCGACGGATGCGCAACTGGCCTTTCTTCAGCAGAAAATGTAACAGCACGATCAGCCCGGTGGCGGTCTGTGAGATGCCGGTAGCTACAGCAGCGCCCATCAGTCCCCAATTCAGCGGGAACACGAACAGCCAGTCTAGCAACACGTTAAGCGCCGTGCCGATGGCTGTAGCCCAACCCACCAGCGCCGGGGAGCCGTCGTTGCGGCAGAAGCCCTGAATGCACACGGACAGGCCGTTCGGGATAATGAACAGGGAGTACCATAGGATATACTCACGGGTTAATCCCTCAAAGCCGTCGCTGGCACCCAGCAACCGTGTAAGCGGAGCGGTGAAGCCCACACCCACGATGGTGAGCGCAATGTCGATCAGCAATGTGGACATCATGGCGTGCAGAAAGGCGTCGTTTGCACCCTTTGCATCGCCACGCCCAAGTCGAATGGCAGTGACTGTCACGCCGCCGATGCTGGTTAGCATGTTCAGCGCGTTAATCATCATGACAAATGGCATCGAAATGTTAACCGCGCCCAGCGCATCGGTACCTACGCCGCGACCGACAAATATCCCGTCCACGATCGTGAACATGAACACGCAGGCATTGGTCAGAATCGCGGGTGCGACATAGTGAAATAGGGTACGGTTTCTTGAGACAGACATTTTCCCAACCTCCAAAGTAAACTTGACAGCAATTTCGCTGCATACTATACTAAGGTAAGTGCTCCCACAATGGGAGAGTCAAGGGGCGATGGCATGATAAATAAAACTTTACTTTCAATTGGCAAGCTGTCCAAGCTCACGGGTGTCCACATTAAGTCGTTGCGCTATTATGACAGGCTTGGCATCCTGCATCCAGTCTATGTTGAGCCAAACAGCAAATTCCGGTATTACACGTTTCAACAAGTGTATTTAGTCGAGGCCATTCAGTTGTGTGTGGAGCTTGATATTCCACTTAAGCGGTTTACCGATTTCCTTGCCGACGGCCATCATAAGATTGCCTATGATAAACTGCTATCATTCGGGGCGAAACTGGCGAACGAGAAAATCATGGCCATCCAAGACAAGCTCGCCTTTTTGGAAAAGGGCATGCGCATGATCGAGGATTCGGATTCCTACGCCGCATCTGATGGTATACGTATGCGAACATTGCCCGCCCTAGATTGTATTTGTGTTCCGATACAGGGAAAGCCGGGGATGGAACGCTGCTATGATCTGATCGGTGATCTGTATGTCAGAATGCACAACGAAGGCTTAAGGCATGGAGCTGAAAGCGGACTGCTTTCGCGGTATCACGACAACGAGGTAGAACACTTCGCGTTTATTGAGACGGTCGTGCCAGAGGCGACAGGCATACAGATCACAGGATTGCTTCACCTACCCGCCATGACATATGCTGCGACAATCATCGACGATAGTGACGGCATTCTTCAAGCACCTATCATCTTTTCTGAACAATTTGGCTTACCCACCGACAGGATCGTCATTCAAACTGATCTGTTCCGCAGCGTAGAAGATATTACGGCACCCAAATATGAGTTGCGCTGCACATTGTAAAAATGGGCAGTGCAAAATTTTTTGCCGCAGCAGTATTGACAAATCCCAGTTTTCAGGGTATGGTATCTTGTTGCAATTGAAATGCACAATAATAGAACCGACTAGACAAAGGAGGATTCTCAATGTTTTTTTACACAACGCGCGTTTACCACGACCAAATGAGTGCGACGAACTACAATCCGTGGTTGAGCCAGCATTGCATTGGAATCCGTTGTTGTTCTGTATTTTTTTAAGAACAATTCCAATATAGATGAACTTTAGCCATGGACAGTATTAATTTGTCCATGGCTTTGTTTTTTTCAAGGCCATGTGTACCCAGCATAGGGTGCATAGGCCTTTTTTTACGGGCGTTTAAAGGTACGCCCAAATCAAGAGTTTTAGCGAAAAGAGGAACTAGCCATGAGAGGAATCGGAATGAATCTTGCCTTTGGGCTTGAAGTAATATATAAAGACGCTGGATTTAATCTGGAGAAACAAGATAAAGTGGGTATCGTCGGCGTAAATGGTTCGGGAAAAACGACGCTTTTCCGTGTGCTCATGGGACAGCAGCAGCTTGATAGTGGTGAAATTTTTGTTGATAATGCGCGAGTCGGCTATTTGCCACAGGAAGTCACATGGGACGACCCGGATATCACTGTGTGGGATTATTTGTCGGAAGGTCGTCCGATTCGTAAGCTTGAGGAGAAGCTCAACCATGTATATGAGGCGCTTGCCATAGAACCTGACGGGCAGCAGGAGTTGCTTGATAGAATGGCCGAGCTACAAGCACAACTGGAATACTATGATTGCTATCGAGCGGAAGATATTCTGCTGGAGATTATTGAGCAAATGCAAATCGAATCTGCACTGTTGAGCATGAAGCTGGCGAACCTGTCAGGCGGTCAGAAATCGAAGATTTCCTTTGCCCGAGTATTGTATTCAAACCCCGAAATTATCCTTCTGGACGAACCAACCAATCATCTGGATCAATCGACCAAGGCATTTGTGACTCAATATTTGAAAGAGTACAAAGGCATGGTGCTGATCATCAGCCACGATGTGGAGTTTCTGAATGAGATCATCAACAAGATACTATTCATCAACAAGGTCACCCATAATATCGCCATATACGAGGGTGATTATCACGTGTACAAAGAACGGAGCGCTAATGAGCGGATGCTCAGAGAGCGGCATATCGTGCAGCAAGAAAAAGATATAAAAGAACTGGCGGATTTCGTTCAGAAAGCGCGACAGGCAAGCCAGACGAACCACCACCTTAAGCGGATAGGGTTAGAACGTGCTGCAAAACTCGAGAAAAAGCGGGGCGAACTGCAAACCCGTGATCGCGTTTATAAACGCGTAAAAATGGATATCCGTCCCAATCGCGAAGGCGCAAAGATGCCACTGGAAGTTGAAAATCTGACATTTGGATACCCCGGACAACCACTTCTATTTGACAACCTGCGTTTTGCACTGAATGGTAATGAACGATTTTTGGTCGTTGGAGAAAATGGTGTGGGTAAATCGACGTTGCTCAAATTGCTCACGGGTGTATTGACACCACAGCAAGGGCGCATCCGGTACAATCCTAAAACCGACATCGCCTATTATGCGCAGGAGTTAGAGTTGCTTGATCCAAGCAAGCGAATCTTGGAAAATGTTGACACGCCGAATTATACAGAATGGCAGTTGCGCACAATACTCGGAAATTTCCTATTTTATGATGACGATGTATTCAAAAAGGTTGCAACGCTGTCGCCGGGAGAAAAGGCGAGAATTTCGTTGTGTAAGATGCTATTGCAAAGAGCCAATTTGCTGGTTTTGGATGAACCGACAAACCATCTCGATCCCGAAACACAAGAAATTATCGGCGGGAATTTCAATCTATTTCCGGGAACGATTATCGTTGTCAGCCACAATCCGTCTTTTGTGGAACAAATTGGCATCAGTCGTATGCTTGTCTTGCCATCTGGCCGCATCGAGACCTATTCCCGTGAGCTGTTAGAATACTACAATGAACTCAACACCGATGATTTCTAAGTGAACCAACCAGTAAAAGGGTGCATGCAATGGTCGGTTTGACTACCTTTATCTGACATCTGAATGAATCAATGGATATTTTGGCCGCCCAGCTATGCTGACTTTGCACCTTGAACCAACGATCAATGGAGTGAATACACATGATGTCTAAATACTCAAAATGGCACCAACTAGTGTCGCGCCTCGGGCTACCCGAGTATCGGCTGAGCCAGATTAAACACGCAGTATTTCAGCGTTGCATTGGGGAATACGAACGCATGGATGCATTGCCACTTAGTCTGCGAAACGAGCTGACGGAGGCTCTCGGCCCACATGTATGTGGCGTCACGCCCACATCGAGCGCACAAGGCAAGCAGGTGCAAAAAACTCTGTTCCGCCTACAGGATGGACAGCACATCGAGACCGTCGCACTTAGCTACCGTCGTGGCTGGTCGTCCTATTGCCTCTCGAGTCAGTGTGGCTGCGCGCTGGGCTGCACGTTTTGCGCCACAGGCGCGATGGGATTCTCGCGCAACATGAGTGCAGAGGAGATCACCGATCAGCTCCTGCACTTTTACTTATCCGGGCACAGTCTGGACAGCATCTCGTTCATGGGTATGGGAGAGCCGCTCATGAACCCACACTTGCTCGAGGCACTGCGTTTACTGACCGACCCGACGTTGTTCGCGCTAGGCCAGCGCCGAATCACCATCTCAACGACTGGTGTGCTGCCGGGCTTGCGCGAAGTGACAGCCGCGTTCCCCCAAGTAAATATTGCATTCTCTCTGCATACGCCATTCAACAGGCAGCGCAGCGAACTAATGCCTATCAACCGCAAATATTCGCTACGAGAGGTTCTGGTCGCGCTGGATGTCCACGCCCATGCAACAAACCGCAAGGTATTTCTGGCTTATACGCTGTTGGGTGGCATAAACGATTCCGACCAGCACCTGCACGCCCTGATTGACTTGGTCAACCACCGCCCACAAGCACGACTGTACCAAGTCGACCTAATCCCCTACAATCCGGGCGGTTCCAGGATCGCCTTTTCGCCACCAGACTCACGCAGACTGCACGCGTTCCAATCCAAACTCATATCGGCAGGCATCCACACCACTGTCCGCGCCCAATTCGGCGCAGACATTGAGGCGGCATGTGGTCAGCTGTGTGCGCAATCGAATCACCAATCGTCGCAAAGTAAGCAAGACGGAGGAAGCGTGGAATTGCAAAACCTATCTGACGATGGGAAAGAAGCACTGCCATACAAAGCAAATACCAGAGGATATTCTTTATGAAACCGCTGCATCCGTGCTCGGTATACCTGAGTTCGATGAAATGGAGTTCAAACAGCGCATTCAAAGCATACGCGTTCCAGCCTTTAACCAACTGATTTTCGTGTTCAAGGATGGAACAGAGATCGCACGTGAATGGCAAGATAAATCCCGCAGCGACAGTTGGACAGATGAAATGAAAGCCCAAGCATCAATGCGAATGAAAAGGAGATATGCCAGATGAGTGAAGCAAGAGTTGTAACCATGCGCCCCGCCACACGCAACCTTTTTTCTACAATGCCCATCGTTGGTATGGGTAAGCGGCGTGTAGCGGCCTATGCCCGTGTATCTACCAACAGCGAGGAGCAAAAAACCAGCTACGAGGCGCAGGTCACATACTATACGGATTACATTCAATCAAAATCTGATTGGGAGTTCGTGGACGTATATGCGGACAAGGGCATCACCGGAACCAGTACCAAACGGCGCGAGCAGTTCAACGACATGATTGAGGCTGCGCTTGCCGGGAAGATAGATCTGATCATCACGAAATCAGTGAGTCGTTTTGCCCGTAACACCGTGGATACGCTGACCACCATTCGCTTGCTCAAAGAGCGTGGGGTAGAGGTTTATTTCGAGGAGCAGAACATCTACACGCTGGATTCCAAGGGCGAACTGCTGCTCACCATTATGTCCTCAATCGCGCAGGAAGAAAGCCGAAATATTTCTGAGAACGTCACTTGGGGGCAACGCAAGCGATTCTCGGACGGCAAGGTCAGCATGCCTTACAAGCACTTCCTTGGCTACCGTAAGGGCGAGGACGGTGAACCAGAAATCATCCCGGAAGAAGCCGAAACCGTGCGCCGGATTTATCGCCTGTTCCTCGAAGGGCAAACGCCATATGGCATTAAAGTCATCCTTGAAGCGGATGGAATCCTTACCCCGGCGAAAAAGACAAGGTGGCAGACTGGGACGATTTTAAGTATCCTTACAAACGAGAAGTATAAAGGCGATGCACTGCTGCAAAAGACATTCTGCGTTGACTTCCTCACCAAAAAGATGAAGGTCAACGAGGGTGAGGTTCAGCAGTACTACGTGGAAAACAGCCACCCAGCCATTGTTACCGCTGAAATGTACGATATGGTTCAGCAGGAGCTGGCGCGGAGGAAGATGGCTGGCCGTCAGCACAACGGCACGAGCTGCTTCTCTGGCAAGGTCCTCTGTGGTTGCTGCGGCGGGGTTTACGGCAGTAAGGTCTGGCACTCCACTGACAAGTACCGTCGCGTCATCTGGCAGTGCAACGCCAAGTTCAAGGACAGGCACAAATGCGATACGCCGCACCTGAGCGAGGAAGCCATTCAGCAGAAATTCCTCGGTGCCTTTGGCCAGCTTCTCGCCGACCGGGCTTTCATCCTTGAGGACACGGAGGCCATCATGGCGCAGCTCACCGCAACCGAAGCGCTGGAAGCAGAAGCCGATGCGTTGCGGGATGAGATGAATATAACCAACGAACTCATTCGACAAGCCATTGTCCAGAACGCCAGCATGGCCATTGACCAGCAGGAATATGAGCACCGGTTCAGCAGCCTATCCGAGCGGATTGTGAAAGACACAGCCCGCTCCAATGCCATTGCAGCTGAGATCGCCCAGCGCAATTTGAAGCGGGACACGATGGCAGCGTTCGCAAAGGCGCTGATGGCCGATGGCACGGAGTTCACGCCGGAGCTATGGAACGCGCTGGTCGATCAGGCGCAGGTCAGCCCTGATGGGGAAATACGGTTCACCTTCAAAAACGGTGCTGAGATCAAGGCGTAAACAAGCAACAAACCCGCATACTTCGGTGCGATACCGAGGTGTGCGGGCTTTGTTGCCTATTTCTTTTCAAAATACTTCTGACCCCACTTCGCCATCTCGACAAAAACCGGGTACACATTCTTTCCTGCTTCAGATAGCGAGTATTCGACGTGCGGCGGGATTTCGTTGAACTGCATCCTTGTGACCAATCCATTTGCTTCCAAGCTTCGCAGCGTGTTCGTGAGCATAGTGTTTGTGATTCCGTCCAGCTGCTTTTTTAGCTCGCCAAACCGCACGTTGTCCTTTTTGCTGAGTTCAAATAGGACATGCATTGACCACTTCCCTTGGAACAATTCGAGCGTAGATAGTACGGGGCAACCGTCTGCCGGCGGATTTAGCGTCTTGACAAAGCGTTGGTACTCTTCAAATGTGTATTCGTCCATAATTTCCTCTCTTGGTACGTTCAAACGTACTTGAACAGAATATTCTGCGTACTTGATTTCTGATTTAGATTTAGTATAATGGATGTACCGTTAATTGTCCATAGGAAAAGAAGGAATTTTAACATGAGCACAAGCAAAATTGAGCGCCTGGTTCAAGAGCTGAAACAAGCGGAAGCGGTGATGATCGGCGCAGGTGCCGGTCTTTCCAATTCTGCCGGTCTGTATTATACAGGAGAGCGCTTTGAAAGGCATTTTTCGGATTTTATCAGCAAATATGGATTTTCCGATATGTATAGCGCGAGCTTCTACCCCTATCCGACACAGGAGGAGTTTTGGGCATTTTGGAGCCGATGCATATACTACGAGCGATACTGCCCGCCGCCCAAGCCTGTCTATGAAAACCTATTCGACTTGGTAAAGGATAAGGATTACTTTGTGATCACCACCAATGCAGATCATGTGTTTCAGCGAAGTTCCTTTGATAAGCAGCGACTCTTCTACACACAAGGGGATTATGGCCTTTGGCAATGCAAGAAACCCTGCCATCAAAAAACGTACGATAATGAGGATACTATCCGCAAAATGTTTGAGCAGCAGCGTTATATGAAGGTGCCTGCCGAACTGATCCCCAGATGCCCTAAATGCGGCGGTGTGATGTATCCCAATTTGCGGGGTGGTCGTTGGTTCGTGCAGGATGAAGGCTGGTATGAAGCAGAGAAGAGATACGCTGATTTTATGAAAAAGCATAAGAAATCCAAGGTACTCTATCTGGATTTGGGTACAGGTGGCAATACGCCGACCATCATCAAGTATCCGTTTATGCAAATGACTTACAGAAATCCCAAGGCAACCTACGCCTGCATCAACTTCGGCGAAGCGTTAACCGCCCCTGAGATTAAAGACCGTTCCATCTGCATCAATGCAGATATTGGTCAGACATTATACGCCATGTTGGAGGTGAAAGCGTGACACAAGCACAGCGAAAGGTCTATCTGATCAACGCACTGATCGAGGAAACGCCTCGGTATCGCGGCATAACCATACCGGCAGATGAAGCCGAGCAATTTAAGCTGCTGCGTTCATTGTTCAACGTCCGCCCGCCGCATCCGGTATCAGCGGAGTTTTTAATGGTGCAGGATGCGTATTTATCGGAGGAAATCAAGCACCGTGGTATTGTCGATGCAATTTCACTGAAACCTGTAAAATCAAATAAGCGTATTTTTCTCTGGCAGGGAGATATTACGACCTTACAGTGTGATGCCATCGTCAATGCCGCAAACAGCGCGATGCTGGGGTGCTTTCAGCCCTGTCACTCCTGCATTGACAACATCATCCATACGCTTTCGGGCGTGCAGCTGAGAATCAAGTGCAATGAAATCATGCAAGCGCAGGGTCATGATGAAGCAACGGGGACAGCCAAGATCACGCCGGGATACAATCTCCCGTGCAAATACGTTCTTCATACAGTCGGGCCGATTATCAACGGGGAACTTCGGGAACGTGACTGCGAGCTGCTCCGAAACTGTTATCGATCATGCTTGGAATTGGCCGCACAAAACGTGGTGGAATCCATTGCGTTTTGCTGCGTTTCCACAGGCGTGTTTCATTTCCCACAGGAGCGTGCTGCACAGATTGCGATTGAAACCGTAACCGAGTTTTTAGAGAAAAACCAAGCCCTCCGTCAGGTGATATTCAATGTTTTTACCGATAAGGACTTGGAGATTTATAAGCAGCGATTGGAATGTTAGAAAAGACAAAACAGAAAGAAGGATATTCACATGACCAACATGGAAACCATTTGCAGCAGGAAGTCTATTCGCAGCTTCACCGGAGCGAACATCGCAGAGAATGAACTTCAGACAATTTTGACAGCCGCATATGCAGCACCGGTCGGCAAAGCCGAGTATGACAGTCTCGCCTTGACGGTTATCTCCAACCAAGCGCTTCTGCAAAAGATTGATGAAGCCGGTAGCAGTTTCTTTGGCAGACCCGGCTTTCATCCACTGTACAACGCACCCACGCTAATCGTCGTCTCTTCCAAGCTGTCGGGTACACCGATGGATAACATCGCTTATTCCAATGCCGCTACAATCGTTCAGAACATGGCACTTTCGGCAACCGAGCTTGGCATAGGCGCTTGCCA
The DNA here is from genome assembly GCA_031556065.1 of Eubacteriales bacterium. GTDB lineage: Bacteria > Bacillota > Clostridia > Christensenellales > Aristaeellaceae > JAVBTR01. The sequence goes on from JAVBTR010000020.1 coordinate 10,287, forward strand.
TATTTGGGGTGCCATCATGGCGCTGGGCAACGCTCCTGAGATTGTCGCGGAACTCAATCTGCCCAATGGGTATACGCCTTGCTGCGGTGTTATTCTCGGCAAAACAAATGAAAAATACGAAATCCGTGAGATACCAGCAGAGCGCATCAAGACAACGATTATTAAGTGATATGCACAATGTGTGACACAATTCCTTACGGACTTCCACATATCAACAGTGCTGGTATCACGACCTAAATAAAGAACAAGCCCGCAAGCTTCGGTGCGATACCGAGGTTTGCGGGCTTTGTTTGCACAACCTAAGCTTTTGTTCGTAACCATATCTGCCATCCATAAGTGTACATGAACCTGTAAGGCAAACAACCTTAACTTGACATTAGTCCGTATTCGTACTATAATAACAGTACGGATACGGACTAAACTGCGGAGGTAGAAAGAATGCCTGATAAGGAACTACTTTTCAGTGAGCTGAGCCGTTACTACAGCTTGATGCGGGAAACCACGCTCGCGTATGAGAACTGGGCGAAGTCGTATGGCCTGTCTTTTAGCAGCGTCATGATTCTGTATTCGCTGTATGAAAACAAGGATCACTGTACTCAGAAAATGGCCCGTGAAAAATGGCTGTTGCCCAAGCAGACCGTTAACACCATTCTGAAAGAGTTCGAACAGCGCGATTGGATCAGCATGTCGCCATTATCCTCTGATAAGCGAAACAAGATCATCCACTTCACGCCAGAGGGAGAACGATTCGCTGATCGCGTCATTTCCAAGCTGCGCAGCCTTGAGATCTATGTGCTGGAGAATATGGGCTTGGAACAAGTAAGGGTGATGAACGACAACTCCGCTTGCTATAATGAACTCTTTCAGAAAGGAATTGAAAGCCAAAATGCAGAACCGTAGACTTTTCTTTCAGTATGTCATTCCGTCTGTGTTGGCATTTGCCCTTTCGGGGGTATACACGATCGTAGATGGATTATTTGTCGGCAATAGCCTCGGTGATGTTGGTCTGGCGGCTATTAACCTCGGCTTCCCCATCTCTTCGTTCATTCAGGCGCTGGGCACGGGAATCGGATTGGCCGGTGGCATCCGCTTGACCATCTGCAATGCGCAAGGAGAGCATGAAAAAGGAACAGAGTATTTCAGCGGAACGATTCTCTTGCTGTTTTTGTCGAGCTTGCTCTTGACGCTGTTGATTACTATATTCGTCACTCCCATCTTGCGGTTGATGGGCGCAGAAGGAGAGATTTTCACGCTTTCCGTGGAGTATACAAAGGTCATCGCTTGGGGCGCTGTTTTTCAAGTGCTTGCAACGGGGTTGGTGCCATTTATCCGCAATATGGGCGGAGCTACCTTTGCTATGTTCGCCATGATCGCGGGATTTCTCACAAATATCGTTTTGGATTATCTTTATGTGTGGGTATATGGCTGGGGAATGGCAGGTGCCGCCATCGCTACCGTCATTGGGCAAGGTGCAACCATGCTGGCGGCCGTCTTATTTATGATCTGGAAGAAAGCGAAAGTCAGGATGCCGCCACTGTCCAGACTGCCCGCCATCTTCGCGTCAGTGCTCAAAATGTCATTCGCGCCGTTCGGACTGACGTTTTCCCCGATCCTCACCATTATCCTGATGAACCGCTTTCTCATGCAATACGGAGGGGGCGACGCCGTTGCAATTTATGCCTGTATCTCCTATGTCATGGCAATTGTGTATTTGCTACTACAGGGTGTTGGCGACGGAAGCCAACCGCTGTTTAGCCGGTATTATGGCGAACAATCGACGGCGGACATGAAGCAGGTTAGTTCCTTGGCCTATCAATCAGCTGCCATCATCGCGTTGGCTTGCATGGTGGGATTGTATTTGGCTCGTAGCGGTGTAGGCATTCTGTTCGGTGCCTCTGGTGCGGTTAGCAGCGATGTGGCATCGATTCTCCCCATGTTCCTTATTTCTGTGTTGTTCGTTGCCCACGTCAGGGTAACAACCTCGCGCCTTTACGCGACGGACAAAACCATGGAATCATACCTGCTCGTGTACGCGGAACCAATTTTGCTGCTCATATTGCTGTTTATCCTTCCCGCGATCATCGGCCTGAATGGCGTATGGTTGGCCGTTCCACTGGCTCAATCGATGACATGGTGTATCTCGATTGCTATGAATCGCAGGGCTACAGAAGCGACTATTATCACGAATACGTGATTTCGCAAATGACTCGCTGATCAACATTGATTGGAATGCGGTTCACCTTCAAGAACGGCGCTGAGCTTACGGCCTGAACAAGCAACGTGCCCGCATGCTTCGGTGCGATGCCGAGGTGTGAGGGCATTGTTTGCATTATGGGCGATTTACCCCCTAAAAAAAGTTTACCCCCCTGCCCTCGAAAACTACCCCCTAACCCTCAATAGTTTACCCCCCTGTGGTTTCGCCAAATTGTATCAAAAGCTATGGAGGGAGCCAGATGGACCTAAGACGAACACCTTTTACTTCAGAGGAGGCTTTGCAGTAACGGTGTGGCTCTAGGGTCAAAAGAAAAGCGATGCAGTTAGATTGAGTTCTGGCTGCATCGCTTTTTAACTGTAATTATCTAAGCGTACAATATTTTTTAAACGAAAGAGAGTTTGGTTCTCCTTCTTCACTCAGGGTTGGCGGAAAACTTATGCAAACACACGATTGTCAACTATCATCGGGGTAATAGCCCATTGTGCCAATGCCAGTGTGCTGGAATAGATAAAGGCACAATCGCGCTGGGGAGAATGTTCCCCGGAAAGATAGTCCTCCCGTAATGTTTCAATGTACTTTCGGAAATTGCCATTAAAGCTATTGTGCAAATCTGTACTGCTAGCATAAAACATCTTTTGGTGAAGCGCTACTTCATAAGCAAAATGGGGTAACAAATTCGACATGCTCTCCTCATCGTTATGGACGCAGGTGAAGAAATCGGCGACAAAGTGCATGACATAGCCAAGGTAATAGCTGCACAGGATGCCATTGAAGCGGGAAAGCTTCTCTGCACAATGCCAAATGCGCTCAATTTCATCAATCCGTTTTTCGTACATATGGGTGCCGCAGTTGAACGGGGAATGAAAGTCGGGCCTTATGTTTCCCCAATAGAACGCAAGACGATTGATTCCGGCCCACTCGCCAATGCCCTTGATGTTATACAGCAGTTTATCCGCCAGCAAAATGTGAGTATGAATTAACATGGCGTCACCTCCAATACAGATTACCCTTAAAAAACGGGAACCAAAGCGGTTACTATACCGCCTAAAAACGTACCAACGATCACTTGAAACGATGTGTGTCCTACCATCTCATTGAGTTGGATTGCATTAGCTTCTTTGTTCGATTCGCGCTGCAATAGCGTGTTTAATAATTGTGCGTGCTTTCCGGTTTCGTGCCGAACCCCCATAGCATCATATATAACAATAACAGCGAATACAAGAATAGCTGCGGTGATGGGAGATGCTGCACCACATTTTTTAAGCGCAGCTACAAACAAGGCCGTCACTGTGGCGGAGTGTGAACTGGGCATGCCGCCCGATCCGAAAAGCCGTTTCCAATCAAACTGTTTTGTCATAAAGAAGTACAACAGCGTTTTCAGCAATTGGGTAACAAGGTAGGACAGCGCAGGTGTAAAGACGAGATAGTTATTGAGCAATAATGTTTCAATCATTCAGGCACACTCCTTAGGCATACCGATATGTGCCCTTGAGCTTTTGAACATAGTGTATCGTAACGATTACGCCCAGGGCTTCTGCCACCGGGATGGCCAACCATACGCCATTAAGCCCAAAAGCCAGCGGCAAAAGCAGAACCGTTGCGATTACAAATACTAACGAGCGCATGAACGAAATAATTGCAGATACTTTCCCATTGGAAAGAGCTGTAAACATTGCCGAACCGTAAATGCTCATTCCCATAAATAAAAAGCAAAAAGAAAAAATACGAAACCCATGGACTGCCATTGCGTATACGGGTGAATCCGTGGATGTAAAGACGGATACCAAAGGGCTGGCGAAAACCAATCCGGCTACGAATGCGATGCTTGAAGAAAGAAATATGACCCTTTTACTGATGGAATAGGTTTTCCGTTGGTTTTCGTAGTCCTGCTTGCCGTAGTTGTAGCTGATTATGGGCGCAATCCCCGTAGCGTATCCCATAAAGGCGGAGTTGAGTAACCCCTGCGCGTAAAGAATGATCGTGATGGCTGCAACCCCATTTTCGCCTGCCATACGCATGAGCACGTTGTTGAACAAAACAGTAATCACACTTTGGGAAAGTACTGTTACCATTTCGGATGCGCCGTTTGTGCAACTTAAAAACAGTACTGCCCTATCTAATTTAGGTTTTAGCAAATACAGAGAACCCTTGCGGTTAAAGATGAAATAGCAAAGACCAAGCAGGCCCGGTATGGCATATCCGACACCAGTGGATACAGCAGCCCCGGCAATCCCCATATCAAGCAGCGCAATGCAGATATAATCCAATGCAACCGTCACAATGCCGCCGATAATAGTAGTAATCGTACCTAACGCTGCTTTTCCGGCAGTTATAAAGAATATCTGAAAGAACATGGCGAACATGGATGTGGGGAGAAAAAGCAAGGTTGTTTTGGCATACTGGATGCAATAATCGTATACGGCATCGTTCGCCCCCAAAAGCCTGACAAGCGGCGATATAAAAATGAAACCCAAAGCCGACAGTATCACACTGCTGATTACAGCAGCTACAATCAACAATGAAAAGTTTTCACGCGCCTCCTGATCTTTGCCCTCTCCCATCTTTTTAGCGACGATTGCGCTGCCCCCGGCGGCAAGCATGGTGCCCACAGCCAAAGACAGCATGATGATCGGCATAACGATATTCACCGCAGACAGGGCTGCCGTGTTGATAAGCCGGGCCACAAATATGCCGTCCGTCATGGAGTAGGCGCTCATAAACAGCATGGTTAGGATAGTTGGTAATGCGAACTTGATCAGCGATCTTGTGGTGACGGTTCTGTTAAGTGCGTTGTTCACGGTAGATGGCCTCCTAAAGTGGAAAAGTTGTCGATATGATTTGCATTTGAGCAACACGAATCTATCGACCAACACCATCATAATGTATCCCACGATGGGAGAGTCAAGTTGAAAAATTTCCTCCTCTGATTCAATGAAAAAAGGATGTATAGCGCGAATCGCTCTACATCCTTTTGCTTTTCGTATTGTCTTTTTTATGAAAATGGTGGCCTTATCAGCGTTCGTCATCGGGCAAGGTGCAGCTTAGCTCGTACACAGGTTGCTCAATGTTATAGTCCTCCATGACGATTTCGATTTCCGCAACGATTTTATCGTAGTCCATAGAAAAGAGGTTGGGAAACTCCTCCTCGGCATATTGTATTCGGCTTTGGTTCACACACTTGGCGATGCAATGCGCAGCGGGGAGGGTAATAACATTCTCAGCTTTGATTTTCGCAGGGGCTATGATCTCAATGAAATTATATCGCAAAACATAACCGCTTTTATAGAAATACAGCTTGCCCAATTCGTAGCCAAGTGTATAGCCCAACCGCGTTGCTTCCTTCATCATGGTCTGAAACGCATCGTAATAGGTGGTTCCATCATCTGCGTCTACAATGGGGGCAACGTAGCATTGTTTTTCGCGGACATCCATAATAATGGGTTCTGTTTGACTTTGCATATCTTCGCTGCGCTCCATTTCACGCTGGAACAGTTCAATTTTCTTTATGCCTTCTCGTATGGAGCGTATTTTTTCGTTCGCCAGCTTTTTACCCTGTTCAAAGAGCTTTCCAACGCTGATGATATTGCCGTTATCCCCTGTGAAATTTTCAAACTCCTTTAGTGGTATATCAAGCTCTATGCAAGCCCTTATCGCATCCAGCATGCCAAGCTGCTGATAGGTGTAATAGCGATAATGGGTATCCGGGTCAACGTAAGCTGGCTTTAAAACGCCGATTTCGTCGTAATAACGAAGTGATTTAATATGAACGCCGGAGATTTTGGAAACGTCTCCAATAGACAGCATTTTGCTTTTCAGAATAATCGCCCCCTCTTGACACTCCCATGATAGGACACTTTAGTATTATATTAACTTCAATAGGCTGTACCGTCAAGAGAAAAGGAGCTGTCGCCATGAAGCCCGTCCAAATAATTGTTTTATCTATTCCCAACGCAGGAAAGACCACCCTTATATCAAGCTTGACATCCCTTCAAGGCGACATAGTATCACTAGGTATTTATCCATGTCCAATCGTTGATATAAAGAGCCTTGCTTCAAAAATCAAATTTCATAACACGGATATCGAGCTGATTGAACATGGTGCAAACATCCCTCCTATACTTGATAACATAGATGGATTGATTGTGGTTATATCCTCCATGGATCTGTTTAAACAAGATTCATATTACCTGTGGAATTGGGCAATAGCCACCGGGCTTCCGTGTATCGCGTTCATAAATAAAATTGATCTTGCTATGCGTGCGCCTAAATATTTAAGATCAGTACAAAGCAAGCTAAAACACACGGTTCCCGCCAATCAAGCCTATATGTATCCCACTAAAGAAAGCGATATAGCGTACATGAAAACAGGCGTTACGCATTCATTTCCGTTGCTCTTTGGGTCAGCAACAATGAAAATCGGGGTATTTGATCTGATGAAAACCATGGCGCAATATTTTGTGAACAGATCGCCTTAATAGACGAGAAAGGATTTGAATAATGAAAGCATCATTTGTACAAAAAGGCGGCGATCATATCCAATCGGATTCCTTCTTCGGGATAAAGTATAGTCATTTGACTCCTCCATATAAAAAGATAGTAAAGAAACGATACACTATCCTATGATGGGAGAGTCAATAGTAAGGGAGGCTTTTTGCTGCTTTGTTATTGACAAGAATGCTAATTTAAACTACAATAGTCCTGTATTCGTACCATACGAAATAAAGACTTTTTTTGAAAGAAGTGACAACATGCGTACTGAAACATTAAAGAGACAGGCAGATATGTATTGTGAACAGTGGCAAGCCATCAATACCTTTTATGAGGATTACGCCAAATCAGTTGGTCATTCCTATACGTCGCTACAAACCCTTAGCCTTATTGCAAACAATGATGGCAAGTGCACGCAAGCTTTTATTTGTGAACGCACTTTTTTGCCTAAGCAAACTGTGAATACCATTATTACAGGCTTTTTAAAGCAAGGGCTGATTCGATTGGTGGAAATGCCTGAAAACCGCCGCATGAAGCAAATTCACTTAACGGAGCAAGGGCTAGCCTATACAAGCAAGGTTTTGCCGAAGCTGCGCGAAGCGGAACTTAAAGGAATGGGTGGGCTTGATGAGCAGCAGCGGGAAACACTCATTGCCCTCACTAGCCTTTATGTATCAAGTCTACGTGAATCAACAAACGAAGAAAAAGAGGATTGAGAAAAATGAGAAAACTCGTCTTGATGATCTTGGTACTCTCTTTGACTCTTTTTGCCGCATCGGCCCTTGCAGAAGTTCAAGGCGAAAGAGCATTAATCGTCTACTTCACCCATGAGGGCAACAATGATTTTGCAGGTGACAGTACATTGCTAGATGCAATAACTTCGGCCAGCGTACAACGCAATGGTGCTAGCTTTCCGCCACAGCTTTACAATGGCATTCACATGGGCAATACGCAAATTGTCGCCAACTATATTGCACAGCATACAGGAGCAGAGCTGTTTGCCATTGAACCGATTGAAGCCTATCCTTTGGACGCATACGAAACGCTGGATGTCGCCCAAGGCGAGTACGCACAAAATGCTCGGCCTGCACTTAAAACGCAGGTAGAACAAATGGATGCTTATGACACGATCTACCTTTGCTACCCCATTTGGTATGGAACTATGCCCATGCCTGTATTTACCTTCTTGGAAGCGTATGATTTTACGGGAAAGACAATCATTCCGATTTCGACCCATGACGGTAGTGGGCTAGGAAGTAGTAAGCGTGATATTCAATCGCTATGTCCTAACGCCACGGTGCTAGACGGTCTTGCCATCAGGTATAGTGATATTCCCAATGCGCAGGATGAAGTAAGCAACTGGTTAGATCAAATCCGATAGGAGTTTTTTATTCACATGGAGCAACAACAGGCACTAGACCGCAAAATCACGATGGGTATGCTGTTTCGCTTTTCGCTGCCCACCATTCTTTCAACGGTGCTGATGGGCATCTATTGGTCGGTGGACGGTATATTTGTATCTAGGCTTATTAGCACAGATGCGCTGTCCGCTATCAACATCGTGATGCCGATCATCACCTTTTCACTGGCCATTGGGCATATGTTTGGCTCTGGTGGCAATGCACTTATTGCAAAAAAACTTGGCGAAGGTAAGGGGCATGAAGCGAGGCAGAATTTTGCGTTGCTTAATGTGGTCGCACTTGTTGTCAGCGTTTCATTAAGCGTACTGGGTCTTGTATTCCTAGACCCCATTTTGCGTTTGCTGGGGGCAGATGAGACGCTCATGGGCTATTGCAGGGCTTATGCGATTCCCACGCTTTTGCTGATCTCATTTACCATATCCGGCACCCTTTTTCAAATGGCTTTTATCACAGTTGGCAAGCCTAAATGGGGGCTGATCATCGCACTCCTTGGTGGGGTGGTGAATATGGTGCTGGATTATCTGTTTATCGCCGTTTTCCGCTGGGGGCTAATGGGCGCAGCCCTTGCTACCTCCATAGGCTATTCGATTCCCTCGGTGGTAGGGCTACTCTATTTTCTCTTTGCACGAAATGGAAGCTTATATCTGGTAAAGCCTCGCCTTGATTTTTCTGTCATATGTAAAAGCTGCACCAACGGCGCTTCGGAAATGGTGAGTAGCTTGTCCTCGGGCGTGGTCACGATTTTGCTCAATCGTATTTTGATGCGACTTGGCGGCGCTAATGGCGTCGCGTCCATCACGATCATTCTTTATGTGCAGGGGTTGCTTAGCTCTGTCTACTTTGGCTATGTTTCAGGTATATCGCCCATCGTAAGCTACAATTACGGCAAGGGTGATCGGGAACGGTTAAAACGGATTTATTCACTCAGTCTCAAAGCCATTACTGCCACTTCGATCGTGACGCTTCTGGCAAGCCTTGCATTTACAAAACCGTTGGTGAGCATTTTTGCGCCAAGTGGCAGCGAGGTCTTTCAAATGGCAGTAGAAGGCTTTCGTATTTTCTCTGTGAGTGTCCTGTTTATGGGGCTGAATGTGTTTTCCTCCGCATGGTTTACGGCGCTGAATGATGGCAGGGTATCTGCGATACTGGCACTGTTTAGAACCTTTATCTTTATCGTAGCGTCAGCAATATTGCTCCCGTTGGTCTTTGGCATTTCCGGCGTGTGGTTATCCAAGCCCATGGCTGAAATACTGGCGTTTTGCATGAGCGTTTATTACTTCAAAAAAATGAAACACGTATACCAATATGCGTAATATAGGGAGGTTTTTACAATGGAACAGAAAAAATTAGGCTTTGGATTTATGCGATTGCCGCTTACAGACCCGAATGATCAAACCAGCATGGACATGACGCAGGTTTGCCAAATGGTGGATTTGTTTTTGGAAAGGGGTTTTACCTATTTTGACACAGCCTATGTTTACCACGACGGCGAAAGCGAAGTTGCACTGCGTGAAGCACTGGTCAAACGCTATCCAAGGGACAACTTCACCGTTGCCACCAAAATGCCGCTGTTCATGCTGAAAACAAAGGAACAGCAAGCACAGATTTTTGATGAGCAACTGGAAAAATGCGGCGTGGATTTCTTTGACTATTACCTACTGCACGATATCAACCGCATGTCTTACCCCATTGCGAACAAGCTGGATAGCTTTGCTTTTATGTTAGAGCAAAAGAAAAATGGCAAGATTCGCTATGCAGGGTTTTCCTTCCACGAAGATGCCGCTCTATTAGACGAGGTGCTGACTGCTCACCCCGAGGTGGATTTTGTGCAGTTGCAGATTAATTACTTGGATTGGGATAACGCCTCCATCCAATCGGGCAAATGCTATGATGTGGCGACCAAGCACGGCAAGAAGGTCATCGTCATGGAGCCCATCAAAGGCGGTACCCTTGCCAATGTGCCCGAGGAGGCAGAGGCGTTGCTTAAAGCCCATCAGCCTGATTTGTCCATAGCTTCTTGGGCGATCCGCTTTGTAGCGAGCCTTGATAACGTGGTAACGGTGCTTTCGGGGATGTCCAACTTGGAGCAGCTTACGGATAATACAGGCTATATGCAGTCCTTTGCGCCGCTTATAAAAACGGAGCAGGCGATCATCAAACAGGTGGTTTCCATCATCAACGCATCTGTTGCTATTCCCTGCACAGCCTGCCGCTATTGTGCGCCCGGTTGCCCCAAGAAGATCGCCATCCCCGAATACTTTGCGCTGTATAATGCCCATTTGCGTGATGTGAACCGCTATGGTTCCAGTCCGCAACTGGACTATTTCGCAAGCCTCGTTCAGGCATACGGTAAGCCCTCGGATTGCATCGGTTGCAAAAAGTGTGAGCATATCTGCCCCCAGCATCTTCATATTACGGATTTCTTGAAGGAAGTAGGCGATGAGTTTGAGCCTGCTATCGCCATGATGGCGGAACTGATGAAATAAAACAAAACGGAGGAAATAATCATGCCTAAAAAGATACTGGTACTCTCATCCAGCCCCAGAAAGGGCGGCAATTCTGATATGCTTTGCGATCAGTTTATTTTAGGTGCCCGGGAAGCCGGACATGAAGTGGAAAAGCTGTATGTGAAAGACCAAAAGATTCATTACTGCATCGGCTGTAACGTCTGCCAAGGCAATGGTGGAAGCTGCGTCTACAAAGACGACATGGCGCAGGTTGCGCAAAGGATGATTAATGCAGATGTAATCGTGCTTGCGACACCAGTGTATTTCTATTCCATGGATGCCCAGCTCAAAACACTGATTGATCGTAGCTATGCTAGATTTATAGAGATGAATAACAAAGAATTTTACTATATTCTTTCCTGTGCTGCGGATGCCGCGCCTTATATGGATACTGCCATTGCAGGGTTAAACGGCTTTACTATTTGCTTGCCCGGTGCCAAGGAAAAGGGTATTATCCGCGGCTTTGGTGTAGGCGAAGCAGTCGAAGTTAAAGGCACCGCTGCCATGGGCGATGCCTATGAAATGGGTAAGCGTGTGTAAAGGTTAGTTTGTATTTCCCACGTTGTTTTTAGCGCCTAATATTAACCCCCATAAGCCATTTTACCATCTTACTTCAAGGGTTTCCTTGAGGCGAGAAAGTGAAATGGCTTACAGCTTTTTTACACGAGCAAACACCGATTATATACTGTCCATCCATACAGGACTAAAGTCAAGAAAAAGTCATGTTACAATTGACATTGCAAGCGTATCAAGCGCTGACGCATAAAAGCAAAATTTATTTTCTCGACAGCACTTTGTCTTTTTGATATGATGAAGTTGCTTAGAATTGATAAAGGAGAAAACGAAAGTGAAGAATGAGTATTTAATAAATGCTTGCAGCGGAAAATGCATTGATGTATTGGCAGGACAAAGCGTCACTGTCGTAGATGTCCAAGGCGGGCAAGTGGCTGATTTTTTTGCAGAATGCAAAGAAAATCCCAGCGAGTTTTTGTCCTCGGGAGTTACGATTGATTGCAATGAGTCCTTGTGTTTGTGTGTAGGAGATTTTATATATTCCAATCTCTATCGCCCGATGTTCCAAATCTCCTATGATGATGTGGGCAAACATGATTTGCTGTTTCCGTGTTGTCGTCCTGAAATGTATGATTTCTTCTATCAGAATGGTGCCGGGCACCCGAATTGTTTTGACAATATTAATCAAAGCCTGGGAGAACATAGACCGATCATCCAGCCCATTAACCTGTTCATGTATACAACGGTTTGTGAAGATGGAAAAATAGTGATCCATCCGCCGATGTCTAAAGCCGGAAGCAAAATCACCTTGCAAGCGAAGATGGATATGCGTTTAGGAATTGCTGCTTGCAGCGTATCTGAAAGCAATTGCAACAATGGAAAATGTTCCTCAATCATGGTGGTTGTTGAGGAGTGAATTCCCATTTATCCCGAATGCTAATCAGGATTTGTATGGATTGTGAGAGGTGATTTAGAAATGGCAAACGAAAATATATTTACAACCAAGGCTAGCGATTATGCCGCTGGCAGACCATCTTATGCCCCGGAGGCGAGTAAAAAAATCCTTTCTGAAATGCTTAAAAAAGGAGATAGGATTGCTGATATTGGTTCTGGAACAGGGATCTTTTTAAAGGAATTTCTGTTGTATGGGTATGAGACGTTTGGCGTTGAACCCAATGACGCAATGCGTATGGAAGCAGAAAAAGCATATGGCAGCAATGAGCTATTTCATTCTGTTTCGGCCACTGCAGAAAACACGAGTCTGCCAACGGACAGCATTTCATTGGTCACAGCCGCATCTGCGTTTCATTGGTTTGACACACAATTATTTTACAAAGAATGTAAACGGATATTAAAAACCAATGGTATTGTTTGTATTATTGCTAACGAACGCACATACGATTCGTTTACAAAAAGCCAACATCAAATTTGTGAGCAATATTGCAATAGCTTTACGTCTTTAGCTCATGGTGCCGCACAAATGCAACAAAAGGCGGATGCGTTTTACAAGGGTAAATTTTTTACAATAAAATTTGGTTTTCCATTGCACTATACAAAGCAAAATTTTATTTTTCGAAGCCTTTCATCCTCGTATGCTCCGGAAAAGAATACACGTGAGTACGAGGGCTATATTCGTTCGTTACAAACACTCTTAGACGATACATTTTTAGGCGATGAAATTGTCATTGCAAACGAAACAAAAATGTTTTGGGGGAATTTGAGTTAGGCAAATAGAACAGGGGCTATTGGAGGTAAGCAACTATGATTTTATATTTTTCTGCGACAGGAAATTGTAAATATGTAGCGACAAGAATTGCACAATCCGCAGGGCAGGATATCGTTTCTATTGTGGACTGCGTGCGGGAATGTAAATATTCATTTGAGGGCGATTCGATTGGTATTGTGTCTCCAACCTACGATTGGGGTTTGCCGAGCATTGTTAAAGAATTTTTGGAGAAGGCTTCTTTTCACACGGAATATATGTATTTCATTTCCACTTACGGAACGACAACGGGTGCTTCGGGGTATCTGGCGAATAAGTCAATTGAAAATAGAAACATTGACGCATACTATTCCGTAAAGATGCCCGACACATGGACGCCGATTTTTGATTTGTCAACGCCGGAGAAAGTGGCTGTATTCACAAAGACAACAGAAGGCGAAATAGATGATATCAAAGAAAAAATAGCAATGCGATATACGAACAAGCGCATGTCCCCCCGTGTACCTGTTTTGCCTGTGAAAATGATTGCGCAGCCTTTATATAATATGAGAGTAAGAAAAACATCGCATTTTCGTTTGGAAGATAGCTGCATATGCAGACCATTTTGATGTTTCAATGGATTATCTCTTTGGACGCACGGAGAATCCGCAAGGAAAGTTGTATGAGTATAAGCCAAAAATCATTGAAACCAATGCTGAAATGCAGCGATTTGTAGAAATGTGCTTTGATCCAAAGTCACCAATGAATGATAAGTTGAAGCAGACACTATTGCAGATGCTTGGGGAGGCGAAGGAATGAACATTGTCATCTATGCGCGTTATTCCTGCCACTCACAAACGGAACAATCTATCGAAGGGCAACTGACCACCTGTTATGAATACGCAAGAGCGAACGGTCACGATGTTATCGCCGAATATATTGACCGTGCACAAAGCGGAACCAACGACAGCCGCATTGAATTTCAAAAGATGATTGCAGACAGCGATAAACATATTTTTGAAGCAGTTCTTGTTTATCAGCTTGATCGTTTTGCTCGAAACCGTTACGACAGTGCTATCAATAAAGCAAAGCTGAAAAAGAATGGTGTGCGAGTCATTTCTGCGAGGGAAAACATCAGCGAGGATGCTTCGGGCATTTTGGTGGAGGGCGTATTGGAAAGCATGGCTGAATATTACTCAGCGGAGCTTTCGCAAAAGATTCGCCGTGGCATGAACATCAATGCAGAGAAATGTTTGAGCAATGGCAGTAATCCCGGTCTTGGCTATGTTGTTGACGAGAATCGCCGTTTTCAGATCGATCCTAAAACTGCACCTATCGTGAAAACCATCTTTGAAAAGTACGCCGCTGGTGAAACGGTGACAGCTATCTGTAATGACCTAAATGCGAAGAAACTCAAAACCTCTCTTGGCAAGGAGTTCAACAAGAACAGCTTGCACCGCCTTTTGCGGAATAGACGCTACATCGGCTACTACATCTACGGCAAAACCGAAACGCCCGATGGGATGCCGCGCATTATTGAAGATGAACTGTTTGAGCGCGTTCAACACATTTTGGATCGCAACAAAAGAGCCCCAGGGCGTACACGGGGCGAAGGCGAGTATCTGCTAACAACAAAGTTATTCTGTGGTTACTGCAAAGACATGATGACGGGCTATGGCGGCACATCTAAAACAGGCGCAGCGTATCATTATTACAGGTGCAATAACGTTAAGAAGCATAAGTGCGAGAAGAAGATCGTTCGCAAGAAAACCATTGAAGACCGTGTGGTTCAAGAGTGCCGAAAGCTGCTGACGGACAGCAACATCGAAAAGGTTGCCGCCTCTGTATCCGCAGCCTGCGAAGCTGACTTTGACAGCTCTACGGTAAGAAGGTTGAGGAATGCACTCAAAGAAGCTGACACCGCCATTGAAAACCTTTGGAAGGCACTTGAAAGTGGGCAGGCGGTTGAGATGATTACCGAGCGTATTGAGAAGCGCAAGCAGGAAAAGAAGGAACTGCAAACGCAAATCGCCACGGAGATGAACAAGCAAGTCATATTCACCGCTCCGCAAATTCGTGCTTTCCTATATGCGCTCAAAAGGGGCAACGTCGATGATGAGAGCAACCGCAAGGGCATTATCAACATTTTCCTAAGGGCGATATACTTATATGACAAGCGGATGACCTTGGTACTTAACGGCGGGGACAGACCCATTACCATCGAGGACATCCCATTGGATGAAATCGAGGCAGACAATGAGGCTCTTTGGGGTTCGTCTTTGACCGCGGATGCTCCACCACAGCCACATGGCTGTCTATTAGGACCTAAGACGAACACCTTTTACCTCAAGGGCGGCTTTGCAGTAGCGGTGGGGTTGTAAGGTCAAAATCAGAAAGAAAAACAGTTGGATTAAACTCTGACTGCTTTTCTTTTTATAAATAGTGCTATTGCAAGTAATATGTGTGCCGTAAAAGTGGGTACGCTACGCTCTATCTCCGCTATCAAGAGACTGTCATTTCGCAATAGGGGTCGGGTGGCTGTTTGGGAACAGAAAAACCATGTCCGAAAATAGCCAGACTTCTGTACTTGTTATGGTATAATGAAGTCAATACTTAGTAAGGGAGCAGCAATAATGGTTGAAAACACCGCCGGCCTGTATGCGGCTTTTAAAGCGAAAGACGCGCGATTTGATGGGCGTTTCTTTGTAGGTATATCGTCTACGGGGATATATTGCCGCCCAGTATGCAGGGCTAAACAACCAAAAGCCGAAAACTGCACTTTTTATCATACAGCGGCAGAAGCGGAACAAGCAGGGTATCGTCCGTGTCTTTTATGCAGGCCGGAACTTGCTCCCGGTACGTCTATTACCGATGCTACCGCCAACTTGGTTTATCGGGCAGCCAGATTATTGGAGGAAAACTGCGGAAGTGGGCTAAGTCTTAACGATCTCGCACAGCGGCTTGGCTGCACCGATCGGCACCTGCGACGTGTATTTATGGCAGAGTATAACGTATCCCCGATTCAGTATCTGCAAACATGCAGGTTGTTGCTTGCTAAAAACCTTTTGACAGACACGCCACTATCGGTGCTGGATGCTGCGATGGCTTCCGGGTTTGGCAGTCTGCGCCGTTTTAACGACCTATTCAAAAAGCACTATGCTCTTGCGCCTGCTGCATTAAGAAAAGCAATGACACAGGGCAAAAGGCATAACAGCGATGTGACCTTGGCGCTAGGGTATCGCCCGCCTTATCCATGGGATGAAATGCTCCGCTTTCTGGCCGGACGCGCTATAATAGGAGTGGATATGGTTAAAAACGGCGAATATATGCGCACCGCACATATGGTGACTTCCGAAAACAAGCATGTATTCGGCTGGGTGCGTATCGGAAATTTACCTAAAAAGAATGCACTGTCGATTACTGTAAGTGAAACCTTACTGCCTGTGTTGCCCCAGGTACTGGCACGGGTGCGGCATCTATTCGATCTTTACTGCGATCCAGATGCAATTTATGAAACACTGCAGGTTATGAACGATTTGCGCCCCGGCCTTTGTGTGCTGGGAACCCGTTTGCCGGGCTGCTTTGATGCCTTTGAAATGGCTGTGCGAGCGGTGCTTGGGCAGCAGATCACCGTTAAGGCCGCAAGCACATTGGCGGCAAGAATCGTAGCGGCCTACGGAACACCTGTTCAACCAGAAATGGAAGGCTTGACCCATGTTTTTCCATCGCCGGAAGACATTCTTTCTCTTGAAGGCGCCATCGAAAGCCATTTGGGCTCATTGGGTGTGATTGCTACCCGCGCAAGAACGATTTATGCATTGGCGCAGGCCTTCAAGGACGGTGATGTTGACTTTAACCTTCCGGCTCAGCCGGAGG
Organism: Eubacteriales bacterium; assembly: GCA_031556065.1. Taxonomy (GTDB): domain Bacteria; phylum Bacillota; class Clostridia; order Christensenellales; family Aristaeellaceae; genus JAVBTR01. Next base: position 27,009 of record JAVBTR010000020.1, read on the forward strand.
AAGAAATCAAAAAGCTGATGACTATTCGCGGCATTGGAAACTGGACTGCGCAGTATATTGCGATGCGTTCTATGGAATGGCCAGATGCCTTCTTGGAAACAGATGCGGGGGTTAAAAATGCGCTCCCGGACTACAAACCAAAAGAGCTGCTTCAGTTGGCAGAAGCTTGGCGGCCATGGCGTAGCTATGCCACTATGAACTTATGGAATACGTTGTAAGGAGGCACAAAAAATGTACTATCAAACCCTATACCCTTCACCCATAGGCAACATCACGCTTGCTTGTGATGAGGATGGAAACCATCTTGTTGGGTTATGGACACAGGGACAAAAATACCATGGAGATACCATCCCCGAAAAGATGGTAAGCAAAGATGACTTTCCCTTGTTTGAAAAGACAAGGAACTGGCTGGACAGGTACTTCGGGGGCGAAAAGCCGGACATTGCCGAATTACCCCTTGCCCCCATAGGCGGTGAGTTTCGCCAAGGCGTATGGAACATTCTGCGTGAAATTCCCTATGGCGAGGTGATGACCTATGGCAGCATTGCGAAGAAAATGGCTAAAAAAATGGGCAAGGAAAGCATGTCAAGCCAAGCGATTGGCGGCGCTGTAGGACATAACCCCATCTCTATTATTGTGCCCTGTCATCGGGTGGTTGGCACAAACGGCAGCCTGACTGGGTTTTCCGGCGGTGTGCAGATGAAAATCAAGCTGCTTGAATTGGAAGGGGTCGATATGGCTAAGTTGTTTATCCCCAAAAAAGGCACAGCCCTTTAAGGATGAGCAGATGAAACCAGAAAATGTAGTAGGTAACCAAAGATCTTTTACGATTCAAGCAAAGAACTTCGAAAATACCAGTATGAATTTTTCCAAAGAGGATTTCTTTAGGGCGTGTTTCAAAACTCTTTTTTAGCATTCAGAGACAGTCTTATGATTTCATTTTTACATTCTTTTCGCTGGTTTTAATACAGGGCGTTATTGAGCGGTAACGTTTCATACATATTGCACGGGCAGGCCCCTGATAGCAAAGTAGTCGGCAACCTTGTGCGCTATTCTATGTTCGTCGCCGGTGGCCATCGGCATTTCGTGCGTGCTGCCGATGGAGGTATACTTTGACCCTGACAGCGCATGGTATGGCAGTGGACAAATCTGCTTCAGCGTCTTTGCGTCCGTCAAGAAATCCGCAGTCTGCCTAAGGTTTTCATCATCGTCGTTGAGTCCAGGAATGACCGGCATGCGTATCTCAACCTCTGCGCCCACCGCGAACAGCTTGCTAAGGTTTTCAAGTATCAGCCGATTATCCATACCAGTTAACCGCTTATGCTCAGACGGATTCATATGCTTGACATCATACAAAAACAGATCGGTGTAAGGCCTCACCTTCTCAAACGCCTGCCACGACGCATAACCCGAGGTATCGAGTGCGGTATGAAACCCTGCTTTCTTACACAAACGAAAGAAAGCTGCCACAAATTCCGCCTGTAAAAGGGGTTCTCCGCCGGAGCAAGTCACACCGCCGCCGGATTTTTGATAGAAATCCGCATCCTTTTCTACTAACTTTAAAAGTGATTCGGCTGTGTATTCTTCGCCGTATCGCTTCAGCGCCCCCGGCATACACGCCTCAACACAGGCAAAACAGCCGGTACAGCGGTCCCTGTCGATTACGTGTTCACCGTTTGGACCGATAGAATGCAGGCCTTGAGGGCAAGCCGAAAAACATGCGCCGCAATGGACACATTTGGGCTCCAGCAAGGCAATTTCAGGCTTGAACGCGATCCCTTCCGGATTATGGCACCATAGGCATTTCAGAGGACAACCTTTAAAAAACACTGTGGTTCGGATCCCGGGGCCATCATGAACAGCAAAGCGCTTGACTTCAAAAATCCGACCTATCCCCTGCATTGATCCACCTCCACTGTAAAAGTATATAGAAAGCAACCGTAACTTGCCCTTGGCATATCCGCTATCATCTTCAAGGGACTGCATTCTTAAACTGCATGAATATTTGAACGGATATATCTTTCCTGTTCGGCAGGGCTCATGGTTACGAAATAGACATTCCAGCCACATACTCGAATTTGCAGCGTTTGATAATTTTCCGGGTGCTTTTGCGCATCAATAAGCGTTTCTGCATCGAAGATATTAAACTGAATCCCATAGCCGCCTCGTTCAAAATACGTCTTAACCAGCGCGATGAAAGCCGCCAAGCCATCATCTCCCTGTATGGCACTAGGATGCAAATAAACATCCGTGACGGAGCCATTGGGCAACTTCCCGTAATCAAGGCAGGTGGCTGATATGAGAAGGGCAGTCACACCTTGAATGTCCTTTCCGATGGAAGCGGCGTTGTTCAGTGAAAGCGGCTCCCCTTTGTTTCTTCCGTTTGGCAGCGCGGCTGTGCGACTGCCAAGCGTGTTGCAATGATCCAGAGAAAACATGGAGTGAACGAATTTGCCGCCTCTGCCGTTGGACTTCCCATTCACATGGGCACTATAGTTTTCCACAATTCTAATCGCAATACCATCAGCCTCGGGGTCGGCGTTACCCCATCGGGGGATGCGATAATCCAGATAAAGCTTAAGCTTTTCATGCCCAACAAAATCATCCTTGATTGCCGTAAGCATCTGTGCCATTGTGCAGACTTTTTCCTCGTATACAGCCTTTTTGATTGCCGAAAGCGAATCGACCGTCGTACCCAAGCCCGCACCCATACAGCCTGTATTGTTGTATTTTGCGCCGCCTGCTCCGATGTCCACGCCCTTCTTAACAGCGTCCTGGAAGCTGCCTGCAAGTGCGGGAGACGGATTTGTAATCTTCCAGTACGTCTCGTACACGGTAAGCCCGTATGTAACGTCGTCAATTTGTGCACGCAGCTGTGTAAAGTACGCTTCTTCAAATTCCTCATAAGTTTTCATTTCGAGAGGGTCGCCGGTGTCTGGTCCGAAGGGTGTGTTATCGGCCATATCTCGCCCGCGGTTCAGCGCAAGTTCAACGCTTTTTGCCATATTAAGATCGATTGCCATGTTACAGGCAACCTCTTTGCCCTCGATAGCAGGCTCGTAACAGCCAATTAGTAGAAATTCCCGCGCTTCTTCCAAAGTCTTCCCTTGTGTCATAATCGCAGGGATTGCAACATCGTCGTTTACCAAAACAAAGGCGGTGCGTCCAGCTCGAATGGTATTCATAACCTGTGTGTATAGTCGCTCCGTAGAACCATTATAGAAGCGCACCGATAACTTGGGGTCAGTGATATTCATCTCGTGATAGGCATCCAGCGCGAGGTAGGTCAGTTCATTCTCCGCATTGTTGCCGTCCGCGTACTGACCGCCAAAATAGAAGTTCTTACCGTTGCCCGCTCCCCGTGTATTAGCGAAATATTTCGTATAGAAGAATTTAATTAATTCCTTCGCAGTATCGGGGGTCAGTTTACCCGACTTGATGTCCTGATCGTAAAAACCGCCAAAGGTACGATCAAATCCGCCCATAGAGCGAACCCATTCACCCTCCAATTCAATCATTTGGTGCATTATGTATGCAAACTGCAATGCTTCGTGGAAGTCTCTAGGCGGATTTTGCGGCACATTACGCAGTGAATCCGCAACGGTCAGCAATCGAATCTTTTGCCCGCCCGCACTGGCATCGGCAAGCTGCGACGCCATGCTGGCAAGACGGTGACAGAAATGGATGATTGCATTGTAAGTAATTTCTAAACTGTCGTAAAAATCCGCCTGCTGGGCGGTAAGAGTGTCGCCATAGCCCTCTCTCGCCTTTTTTGCCTCATCCAAAATGCCCAAAAGCCCCTTGTTAATAAGGTATCGCCATCCCGGAGAAACGTGTCCCGTGTCCAGCTCGGGTGCCTCATGATAGCCGTGGGACCGTGCGTTGCGCATAGCTCTGTCCGTTTCGGGATAGAAACGCGCCTGGCCATCGGCCAACATAGCCCGATTGTATTCTCGCATCAGCCCCTGACTATCAAGCTTGTCTGCGAACCAGTCCTTACTGTCCACCGAGATTCTTGCGTTTTGTAAAACGTATTCAAAGAGCCGTGCCTTGCGATAATTCGGCGCCTCACCTGCGAGTCGTTCACTCAGCGCCGCAAAGCCTGCCCTTAATTCATCTGGCGTAAGTCCGCTGCCCTCGACGAAGGTATGGTTAACATACTGAAGATTCAACCTTGCGCGTTCATCCTCAAATGTCCCCCATAGCCCTTCGACCGAGTTGCCATTTGCCAATTGATGTAACATGATTTACCCCCTTTACCGTGTTTTTCTATCGATGCATGAATACTTATGCCTGCTGTCCCGACACTAGTGCTCCAAAGTTAGCCCTTAACGCTACCCAATGTCAGCCCGGTGGTAAAGTACTTTTGCAAGAATGGGTAAATAAGCAGCAATGGGATGATTGAAATAAAAATTTGTGCGGCTTTCATATTTGTATCGTTAATTGATAGTAGCATGATCGCATCCAAATCCGTAATATCCTCAAGGGTCCTTTTGACTACCAATGTGTGCAAATAAGCTTGCAGCGGGTAATTGGTGGTATGGTTTGAATAAATCAATCCGTCGAACCAGCTGTTCCAGTGGTCAATCAGACTAAACAGCGTAATGGTTGCAATGGCGGGTTTTGACAGCGGAATAATGATTCGCGAAAGGATTTGGAGCTGATTGGCGCCATCCAAACGCGCCGCCTCATCCAGCTCATCAGGTAAGCCACGGAAAAAGTTCATCAGAACGATGACCGAAAAAATCGGCACAGCGTTGGGCAATATCATCGACCAGATGGTATCAACAAGACCCGTCTTGGCCACGATGAAATAGGTTGGCATCATGCCACCGCTGAACAGCATCGAGAACAGAAGGAATCCCACATAATATTTGCGCGTGGGAAACACCTCCGGCGGCTTTGACAGCGGATACGCCGTCAAAATCACGAGAATGATATTGATGGGCAATCCAATCAGAACCCTCTTGAATGTAATGACTGCCGCGGTCCAAAACGCTGTGTTCCCCATCACATATTCATAGGCTTTCACGTTGATATCAACAGGCCATAAAAACACTTTGTTCGTATTGATAGCAGTGGATGAGCTTAACGATTGTGCAAACACATTAATAATGGGAATTAACGAAGAAATCGTAACAACTGACACGATCAAAACATTGAAGAGCATGAAAACTTTTCTGCTCAGAGAGGTTTTCACAGCTTACGCCTCCTATCTAAAGACATTATGGTCACCACACCTTGTAGCCGGCATATTTATCAGCCAGCTTATATCCTGTCAATATCAAGACACAGGACACAATGCTGCGTAATAAGCTTGCCACGGCAGACAACGAGTATTGACGGTTGACCATGCCCAATCTATACACCAACGTATCTATGACATCGCCAGTTGCGTAAACGGCGGGGTTATAGAGGTTAAAGATTTGATCAAAGCCTGCATTCAATATTTTGCCGATTGCCAGGATGGTCATCAGTGCGATAAACGGCGCGATGCCCGGCAGTGTAATATGGATAGTTTGACGGATACGTCCGGCGCCATCAACCTGCGAAGCTTCATACAGCGTAGGATCAAGGTTGGTCAGCGCCGCCAAATAAATGATCGTATTATAGCCAAAGTTTTTCCAAATATCACTAATAATCATCGTCGTTCGGAAGGTTGCATTGTTGGCTAAGAAATAGATGGGCTCTTTGATAAAGCCTGATCGCATCAAAACAGTATTGAAAAAGCCGGGGCTCGACCCCGCATTACCAGGTGAAAGGAACTGAATCAGTATTCCGGCCAGGATGACCCAAGACAAAAAGTAGGGTAAATACGTGATTGTTTGAGCCGTACGCTTAAACCATTTGACCTTAATTTCATTCAAAAGAAGGGCAAATGAAATGGGAATGACTAAGTTTCCGACAATCTTGCCAACAGCAATGATCAATGTATTTTGCAGAGCGACCCATAGGTCCGGGGAGCGAAACAAGCGCTCAAAATTTCTGAAGCCAACAAATTTAGAGTTAAAGAAGCCAAATCCGGGTTGGAAGTTTTGAAATGCCATCATAATGCCTGCCGGGACCGGCAGCACCTGATAAACGAGCAGTATGACCATTGGTAGAAACAACATCCCGTGGAACAGCAGATTTTCTTTGCGCCTATGAGCCCTTGCTCTTTTCATATCCAGCCTCCAGGTGATAATTATCTTGGAGGAACGTGCGCATTATCACACATTCCTCCACAAAGATACATTTTCTAGTGTTATGCTATTTCGTGCTGTCCACCCATGCCTGCGCATCCGCAATGACTTCAGTACCGCCAAGCGCATACCAGCTGGTGAGGAACGCATCGTAGCTATCAACACTTTCGCCAGTAATAATCTTAATGATGGTTTCAAGGGCAAGCTTTCTCAGCGTAGGCGCATATTCCGCCATATTTTCCGTAGGGCTGGTGTTATAAGCAGAAATCACAAACCTATCTTCACTACGCATTTCTTCCAGCACCCGATAAGAGCCAATCTCCTCAAGATACACTGGGTATCTAGCCAAGCCTGTGAGCGTCAGTTCGTCTGTCAAATCCAGTGTGCCGTCATCACGGGTGGTAATGAATTTCATCAACGAATCGTAGCAACCGCGTTGTTCATTGGTTAAGCCTGTCGGATCGCCTTTTAACACAGCGGGGACTGCGGAATGATAGAAGCCGTAGTTTTTGAGCGAGGAACCGTTGATGTTGGTCAGCGAGGACTTCCAACCAGAGGTCTCGTTGCTGCCGCCAGCATATTTGATATACTCATCCTGGCTTGCCGGATAGCAAATCTTTTGCACAGCCAGATTCATAATCTTAATCAAAGCTTCAGGATGTTCGCACTTGCTGCTGATCATGTACACATCAATGGCACCTGGTTTGATATATGCCTTGGAAGCCGCACCCTCCAAGCCACTGGGAATCGCGCCTGTCGTAATACGCGCATATGTCTTGCCAGCAATCCACAGATCGCGTGTGGGCATCTGGTTGCCCCAATAAGGCCCAAACCAAATACCGAACTTATCTGCCCCGGCATCAGCATAAACACGGTTAGCGTCCATGGTGATGAAGTCTTTAGCTAAAGTGCCATCCTTGTACATCTCCTGCAGCAATTGCAGCGCCTGTTTCATGCCATCTGCGTTGGTGCCGCCCCAGGTGATGTTGCCATTGCCGTCATCAATGAAAGCAAGTCCGTCAGGCCCCAGATAGGCGCCGTACCCGTTGAAAAAGCCATTGAAGCTTCCGATGCCGCCTGTCAGAACATCCACACCGTCCATCGCCAGGCCGTAGGTATCGTTTTCACCGTTGCCGTCCGGGTCATTGTATGTAAACGCATGGGCCACAGCCTTTAACTCTTCCATCGTCTTTGGCATAGAAAGGCCCAGATTGTCCAGCCAGTCCTGCCGAACAAACATAACAGGGGCAGATTCGTAAGTATTCATTATCTTTGGAATACCATACAGACGACCATTGATCATCAAGGAATCCAGTGTCAATCCGTCATCAGCGCCTAAGTACGCTTTCAGTTCAGCAGATGCATACTCTTCATACACATCGGTAATGTCTGCGATGACGCCAGTAAGCGCAAAGTTGGCGTAATCGGCCAATTCATTTGCACTCAGGTGAATAAAGTCGGGGTAATTGCCCGACATGATCGAGGCAGAAAGCTTTGTAGCAGCTTGTGAGGAGTCTACTTCGTATAGAATATCCAGAAGCATGTTGTTTTCCTTATACAAGTCGACCCATACATTGTTAGAAGACGTTTCGCCATTGTACCAAATCAAGTCATTTGCAAAGGAATAGCCAACCTTCAGCGTAACCGGCTCATCGAAACCATATAGATTCTTTTCTGAATCCGGGGTACTAGCTGCTAGACTGCTTGAACACGTTCCAAGGGAAACAAGCATAACCAAAACCAACAGAATCGCCATTTTTGTCTTCACAATCGTTACCTCCTACGAATTTTGTTTTTTGTGCTTTAATTGTACAATGTAGGAAGGGATTAATTCAACATGCATGTTTTTACATTCGTAACCTATTTTTACTCGTTGAAGATTTATGGCTGTCCACGATGCATCTCCCGATACTCCGCCGGCGAAATTCCTACTGCGTTTCGAAATGCCCGCGAAAATGAATGCGAAGAAGAATACCCGCATTTTGCAGATATATCCTGGACTTTCTCCGTGGTATGTTCCAAAAATTCTTTTGATAAATCCAGTCTTTTCTTTGTAATATAGTCGGTAATTGTCATGCCGACCAGCTGCCTGAACAGACGGGATAGGTAGCTTGCGTTGAAGCCACCCACAGCAGCCAACGTTGTCAATGAGAGGTCTTTTGAAATGTTCCCATTAATATAGGTGATAATTCTTGACAATGCCCTGTCGCTTAATGTGTTTTCGTTTTCCGTTAGCAGATCATAAATTGCTTCTGACACGTTCAATAGGTACTGAGTAGCCTCGCCCCAACTATCATGTTCGTCCACTTTTGTCAATTTATAAAGGCCAACATGAAACGCGATTCGTTCATACAGGTTATTGTTGGTGATAAATTGCAGCAGCAGGAGCGCTATGCTGTAATATAGCCCTAGCGCAAAGGGGTTGCGTAAGCTTTTGCCCTGAAATTCTTCCGACAGCGATAATAGCAGCTCATAATGTTCCTTGCGCTTGCGAAGTTCCAGAAATGTATTGAATCTTGTTACCTGGGCTAAAGTATCGGCCGATGCCGCCGGCACTGCATGGTATTCCTCAGGATTCGCCATCAATATCATCTCGCTGTTTTCTCCCACAAAGCTCACCAATGTCTGGCGCAATCCATTTGCGGTACGGGGCAGCTCCTGCCGGCTGACCGGAGCAGCTGTATAAGCAGCAGAAAATGTGTTTTTGTAAACCTTGTGAAAGACATTCTGTGCATATTCAAGACCACCAAGGGTTAGCGACAGTGTGCTTTCCCAGTTGGTCTCTTCGCTTTTGGGTTGTATAAAAAGGTAGATATGGCGATTTTCCTTAATGTATGAGCAAGATGCAATCTTCTCGGAAATACTATCCGGCAGAATGGCGGCCAGCTCTTCCAGCAATGTAAGTTGCCCCTGCCACAAATGATGGTTGCTGCCGGGGTCGATTCTAAATATGAACAGTAAAACATCTCTGTATAAATCCAGCGGAACATCCAATCCTTGCAGTGGGTCCTCCGCTTTTTTTGCAGAATACGCCTCGCATTGCATATCGTCTCCGGACAACAGTGAAGCCAGCACTTCTCGCCTGATCCAGTGGTTGGCAATTTCTAGCGTTCTTTCCCGCTGCCTGCGAATCTCCTCCTGGGCCAGATCCGACTCTATTTCATCCAGCACCTGTCTGACGGTATCCTGAATAGCCTCATCGCTTTCGCTCTTCAATATGTAGCGGATGTCTTTATGACGGATAAGTTCATATACATTATCGAAATTACGATAACCCGTAAGAAAAACCACCCGGCACCGGGGCCAATTCTCTTTGATTTTATAAAAAAGCGTGATCCCATCCATAGAGGGCATGCGAATATCCGTTAACACTACATCGAATTTTACACGATTGAGCAACCCGAGTGCTTCCGGCGCGGAATTGGCTATATATACCTCGATATCTCTGTCAAAGTCGTAGCGAAACAGTTCCTCCAACCAAGTCAAAATCTCCCATTCATCATCCACAATCAGTAGATTCTGGCTCATGCCATTTCTCTCCCTTTTCTATATAAACAGTTACTCTCACCCCGCCCAGTGAACTGCGAGAAACCTGTAGTCCACCCTGCCCCTTAAAATAAATTTCCAACCTCCGATGAATGTTGCGTATGCCGGTGATCTCGCCATCATCCCCCTCATCCAGCATTTTTTGCATATCTTCAATTTCTGAATCCTTAGCCTCCTGACCATTGTCCTCCACGTGAATGAGAAGTGTGTTGTTTTCCTCCACAAAGGAGATTCGCAGCAAGCCGTCCTTTATGGTGTTTTCCAACCCATGTTCCAGTGCGTTCTCCAGCAACGGCTGCAATATCAGCCGTGGAACCATCAGGGATTGAAAGCTTTCAGGCAGGATTCCAAATTGAATGGTCAGGCGGCTGATAAACCGGCTGCCTTGAATAGCCGCATAGCTCTTTGCGTGTTCAACCTCCTCCCTAAGCATAATAAAATCTGAGGCATCTCGGGTCAAAAACCGAAAATAGTTCCCCAAATGATCGGCTAATTCCTGCGCATTTTTATAATCATGCCGTTGTACACGCCGGCTTAGCGCAAAAAAGCTATTATATAAAAAGTGAGGATTGATCTGAGCCTGTAAATGTTTGAGCTGGGCCCGCTGTGCAAGATTTTTCTGAACATATACTTCCGATATCAGCTGTTCCGCATTTTCAATCATATTATTGAAGCCTTCATACAGATAGACAAACTCGTCCTCTCCCGTATGGTGAATACGTTTTGTCCAGTTCCCAATCTTGAACTCTGAGAATGCGTTTAGGAGTATATGTAAGGGTTCATGAATTATCTTGCGGGTGTACATGGCAAAAAAAGCAAACATCAGCGTTACACTCCCAAGTACAAAAAACATTTGTGTCTGAATTTGGCGGATGGAGCGCATGATCGGTTCCTCTTTTACGTACTGTGCAAACAACCCAAGACCGCCCGTTTCTCCGGTAAATACTAAATACCAATCGCCGCCAATCAAAAGTCGTTGAACCATAATAGGCTTCCCTGCCTCATCTCTTTCCAAACAGGCGCAGATAGCCGACGCAACGCTCTTCCCGCGGGTGTTTTCCAATAGCAGATTTTCCGCCTCCCAGTAAATAAAAGCGCCGCTTGATTCTGTCGTATTCAAAGAAGCCATACTTCGACGAATCATCTCCGGTGAAAACGAAATAATCAAAACATGATTAGGAAGGGAGTCCGACTGAACACGCGGAACCCCGGTCTCCACAAGAAGCAACTTGGATTCAACGTAGCTAAGGCCGTGTTTATCATGCTCCACATAGGTTTGCAGCGCAGTATAATCATCCGCAGACATTCTGGTTACCCCGGCCTGAGTGATTTTATAATTTGATTTAGGCAGCAATAAGATGCCATTGTCAACCAGGTCACTAACGCCAGTAATGGTCACAAGACGCTCGCGCAAAGACAGCAAATACTCGCGCCGTTCATAGTCGGTAAGCTCAATCAACGGACTTACCATAAAGGGTAACCTGCGGTCATTAAAGAAATCGATTTGCAAATCATGCACATGAGAAATTTCGCTTTCCAATGTGTTGAGATAATAGTTCGTATTTGCCTTCATTCTTTCATAGGTAGCACCCGTTGTAATCTGGATTGCGCTGTTTTGAAGGATATAAAATAACAGCATGTTCAGTGCGACGATTATGGCAAAGCCAAGCAGCTGTTTCGTCTGAATAGATGATACCCACCGTATCCGCCGTACATGTTCAGCCATGTTTTGCCTCCTTACGGCCAGAATTATTAAGAACAAGTTTGCACTGATAATAGCACTTTAAAATAGGACAGTCAAGAAAACCGAGGCAGTCAGATCTTGCCTGACTGCCTCGGTTTTTAATCATTGCTCAATCATTGTTACCATGCAAAGCTCACTGAAGACGGCGGCAAATCGCACGCCATATCGGTATTCTCCATCTTGCAGGTCAAGGAGCTAGCCCCACCCCACCGCCGCCCGTTTTACGGTTCCGGGATTGCTCGACTCGATAAAATGGCATTGATTAGGGCGTGTTTCAAAACTCCGGGGTGCGCAGATTCGAGAGGCAAAAACGCCAGTACAAGGCGTTAAACCGCAAGAAAGTGGCGCTATTTCAAGGTTTAGCAACGCAGTAATGGCGTTTTTGCTACCGAAGATGTGCGCCATGGGGGGGTGAAACACGCCCTAGTACATTATCCAGCACTTTTTAGGATGATTCAAGTGTAAACACCCACTTTGGATTGAATCCGGATTTTCGTTGAAGAGGGAATGAAAAAATGCAGTTCAGAAATAAAACCTGCATAGGGTTTCTTATTCCTTTTTCTTTTATCCCTTCAGCCCGCTTGTGGCAATGCCCTGTACAAAGAACCGTTGAAACGCCAAGAACACCACAGCTACCGGGATCAGCGACAGCACGGAAGCGGCCATCAGCAAACCGTACTCAGTTGAATACATGCCTATAAACATGCGTATCCCCAGGGGAATGGTCTTGTTGCCCATAGAATCGAAGTAAATCATGGGCCCCATGAAATCGTTCCAGATGCTTACAAAGCTGAAAATGGAAAGTGTGGCGATAACAGGCTTGCTTAGAGGCAATACAATTTTAAAGTAGATGCCGTATTCTGTCAGCCCATCGATCCGCGCCGCTTCCAGCAGTTCATCGGGAATGGATTGATAGAACTGCCGCATTAAAAATACCCCGAAGGCGATAAAGCTTTGAATAAGTATGTAGCCCAAATGGCTATCGATCAGGCCGAATATACGTAGCTCCACATATTGGGGCAGCATGTATACCTGCCAAGGGATGGCAATGGTGGCGACATAAGCGAAAAACAGCGTATCCCGGCCCTTAAAACGGCATTTGGTAAAGCCATAGGCCGCAAAGCTGCTCGTAAGCACCTGGATCAGCGTTACGAGGATGGATAGCTTAAAAGAATTGAAGGTAAATTGTCCAAAAGGAATCTTTTGCCAGATTTTCGCATAATTCTGCCATTCCGGCTTGCTGGGAATCCACTGAATGGGCACGGTAAAAACATCCTTATCCAGTTTAAGGGATGCAGAGAGCATCCAAAAAAGCGGCAGAAGGGTCAATAAGGTCAGCAGCACCAGCAGCAAATAGCGCAGGACCATGCTCACAGGGTTTTTACGCTCTATCATTTCCTTCCCTCCTTACCGATCCATGCGTTTTTCTACGCGGGTTTGAATAAACATAAACACCAGAATAATGCCAAACAGCACAAACGCCGCCGCAGAGGTTTGGCCATAATTAAAGGATATAAACGCTTTGTTGTAAATAAAGTTGGATAAAAGCGTGGTTGCCGTCCCCGGACCGCCCTCTGTCATGGCAAAGATTAAATCGAAGGATTTAAAGCTGTTAATGGTGAGCATCATCAGCACGAAAAAGGTGGAAGGCGCCAACATAGGCAATGTAATATGCCAGAAATTCTGCCAGGGGCTGGCACCGTCGATAGCGGAAGCTTCACGGAGCTCGACGGGAATATCTTGAAGGGCTGCCAGGTACACAATCATATAATAGCCCATTTGCTTCCAAACATAGACGATCATCACAGCGGGAAGCGCCCACTGGGTGGAAGCGATCCAGCCAGGGGGATCCACTACACCGCAAAAGCGCAAAAGCATATTGATCGGCCCCATATCCTTCATGAACAATAGTTTCCATACCACTGCCACGGAGATCATGCTGGCTACGTAGGGGAAAAAGATAGCGCTTCTAAAAAAGCCCTTGCCCTTGAGCTTGCCGTTTAATAATATGGCCAGGCCCAGGGAGGCGAACAGCGTAACGGCCACCGTTACCACTGTAAAAATCATCGTCTTTTCAAGGGCCTGCTTAAATGCCCTTTGGCCAAACAAGGAAATAAAATTTTTAAGCCCAATAAACTCCATGGGATTAAAGCCGTCCCATTTCATGAAGCTAAGCACCACTGAAAAGCCAACGGGAATCAGAACAAAGATTAGAAAACCTAAAAAGTTGGGCGCGATAAATGACAAACCGATCAAGGTATTGCGCGCTTCCAAGGACAGACCCTTTTTCTTCCCCTTGGCAGGCACAACCGCATGCTGAGCCATCATCCAGCCTCCTTTACACTTAAAATGAGAGGGCGGGCAATTGCCCGCCCTCAGACTGCTTATTAACGCTTACTGTGCCTGGATTTCGGCAGACAACGCGCCCATTTCAGCCAGACCATCATCAATGGAAACTTCCTTGAGCATAATCAGACCATGCTGTTCGCCCAACATCTGGTTTACATCGGCCACCAGATCCATCATGGGGCGATCCAGGCTGATGTTCTTAACGATCAGCGCTTCCAGCGCGCCTTCGGGCATGCCATCAGCACCTGCAAGAGCCTTAAGGGTTTCGTCGCTGGAGCGGCTGGGAATAGCAAAGCCTTCAGAATAAATCTTCGCGCCTTCTTCGCTGGTAACAAACTTAACAAATTCCCAAGCAGCATCCTTGTTCTTAGAGTTTTCGTTGATGGCGATGGGGGTCACAGAGCCCACTGTCCAGCCAGCTTCAACGTTTTCGGGGTGAGGGAGGGTGGCGACGCCCCAGTTTACATCGCTTTCACCAGCGGTTTTCTTTTGGATAATGGTGGTCAGAAACCAGGTGCCCATGGGCAGGGTAGCTACATTGCCCTGGAGGAAGGGGCTGGAATAATGGATGCTGCCAGTCTTAAGGGTAGCATAATCCATAATGGTGCCGGCATCCTGCATGCGCAGCGCCATTTCATAAGCGGGCTTAAAGAAGCTGTAATCGGTATCCATAATGGTGTGCTGGCCATCCTGCACGCCCCAGTTTTGCACGCACGCCTGCCAAGTATGAAGGAAGCCGCCGTATTTCTTATCTGCGCCTTCGCCGGAGGTCAGCTTCGCACACAGTTCTTCCCACTGGGCCCAAGTCATGTCATTGGAGGGGTATTCAATGCCAGCGGCATCAAAAATGTCCTTGTTGTAGAACAACACATAGTAGCCAGTGCTGGCAGGCAGCGCCACGATTTTGCCGTTCATCTCAAAGCGTTCGGCCAAGCCGGAATAATCCGCCAGGTTGATGCCATCACGGGTGATGTACTCGCTCAAATCGGCTAATTGGCCTTTGGCAGCCAAGCCGCCGGTGGTGTCGCCGTCTTTAATCCAGAACGCATCTACGTCACTGCCGCCATTGAGCATAACGCTCAGTTTGGTGGTATAGTCAGCAGAAGGGGTATCGGCAATTTCTACCTTGATGCCAGGGTTGGCTGCTTCGAAAGCGTCGATCATGGGCTGAATGTAGAGCATGGTCGCAGTATCCCAGTTCGCTACCTTAATGGTAACAGGGGCCTCGCTTGCCATTGCCGTGGAACAGATAGAGAGGATAAGCATCAGGCTCAGCATCAGGGATAAACATTTTTTCATGGTGACAGCTCCTTTTCTTTTTGTTCGTCCTATTGGTTTTTAAGAGACATCATTTTCGTCTCCTCGCTTAATGTCTTTATCATAGCGTTTTCCGCCCAGATCGTACATACAAAATTCTATGGGGCTTGCATACTATTTTAGACTTTTTTTGTCTGTTCCGCCACATCGGATGCATACTATTTGCGAAATCAGTACAATTTTATGTTTTTCATTTTTCGCTACGCATATGGCCAGTGATGCGTTATAATGAAAGCAGTTTAAAGCAACATACCGAGAGGGTGAAAACATGCCGCGTATCAATAGCCTAAAAATGAAGATTATTCTTTCTTGCGTGGCTTGCATTTTAGTGGTAGGCATTATCAGCAATGTGTATCTTTTCTCATATCTTACCGGCATTATCTCCGAAAAGGCCGATCACATCGATCAAATGCAGCTAAATACTCTCCAGGCGCTGCTGAATCAACGGCTGGAAGAGATGCAATCCCTTGGAAACCTATGTACCTACGACTTAGGCATTGCAAGGGGAATGCGTAATCAACGCCTTTTTAGCCTTAGCGAAAAAAAGGAAGTGCTTAGCGCCCAAGAGGTTTTGCAGCGCTATCTTTCCGCCCACAACGGGATTGAACCCTATGTAAACCGCCTCATGGCTTTTAATGACTATGGGGTTCGGGCCCAGGCGGTGGTTCGGGAAATCAATACCATGGAAGACGTAGCCCGCGTCAGGGCCTTGCCCGCCTTTGAACAGCTGTTAAGCAGCAGCCAGGCGTTTATGACCACCATCTCCCCTTCCATTGTGGACGGAAGCGATTGCTTAATCTATTTAGGACGGATTTACGAAGTACCTGGTCTGATGCAACGCGGTTATCTGTATATCGAATTATCCCCTCAGCTATTTTCAGATGTGCTTGCACCTTATGGACCAAGCAATCTCTTTATCGCAAGGGAAGACGGAAGCTCCTTCCCCGCCAACTCTAGCCATCTGCCGGAGCCCTTGGATTTGACCGCATTGGCTTCCCAGCATACGTTTTCTTTTCAGGGGAGCGTATACAAATTTAACCTGCGTCCCCTTAAAAGCGCAGGGTTAACGCTATACAGCAAGGCCGATATTACATACCTTTCCACGTCCACAAGCACGATTTCATACACAGCCATTGTGGTGGTTTTTTCCTCTTTGGCGGTAGCGGTCATTTTAGCGATTCTGCTTTCGGGAATTATCACCAAACCCCTGCGCCGTCTGACCGCGCGCCTTCGCCGTGCCACAGAAAACGATTTTAGCTTTGACCCGGATATTGAGCGGGGTGGCGGCGAAATCGCTGAAATGGGCCGAGTGGTAAACGAAATGACCCAAAGCATTAATACACTTCTTAAGGAAACCGAACAGATGCATTTGCAGCAAAAGAACGCTGAAATAGCGCTGCTCCAAAGCCAGGTGAACCCGCATTTTCTATACAACACCCTGGATTCTATCCGCTGGATGGCTGTCATACAGAAAAACCCCGGCATTGAAAAAACAGTGCGCAGCCTTTCGAACTTGCTTAAAAACCTGGCCAAAGGAACCTCGGATAAGATTCCTTTGGAAAACGAGATCGCGCTGCTGATGGATTATGTGGATACCCAATCTGTCCGCTTTATGGATTTATTGGAGGTGCGCAACAACATTCCCCCAGCGCTGCTCCATTACAACATTGTGAAGTTCACCTTACAGCCGTTGGTTGAAAACGCCATTTTCCATGGTATTGAACCTTCTGGCGAATGCGGGGTGATCGAACTGAACGCCTACGAAGAAGGCGATTACCTCATTATCACGGTAGAGGACAATGGCGTGGGCATGACCGACCAAGAATTGAAAGCCCTGCAAAGCGCCGCGCAAAACCCCAATCCCCACGGCATGGCAGGGATCGGCGTAGCCAATGTGGATAACCGGCTCAAATTGGTCTATGGCGGCGGCTGCGGTCTGACCTTCGAAAGCGGGAAGGGCAGCTTTACCCGTGTAAGCGTCCGCATTCGAAAGGAGAGTGCTATTCCATGTACCGAGTAATGCTTGTGGACGACGAACCGTTGATCCTGGCAGGGATCAAAACCTTGATCGATTGGAGCGTCCTTGGCTGCGAGCTTATTTCAAGCGCCCGCAACGGCCAGCAAGCCCTGGAAATAATGCTGGAACAGTGCCCGGACATCGTTATTGCCGATATTAACATGCCTGTGATGGATGGCATGGCCTTGCTAAAGCAAGCGGAACAGCTTTACCCTGCGGCGGTTTTTATCATGCTTACCAACCTGCAAGAATTCGAGCTGGTACGGCAAAGCCTGCGTTATAAAGCGGTGGATTATTTGATTAAAACCCAGCTGGATTCAGAAACCCTGACCGCTGCCATCGAAAAGGCCAAGCAGGAGGCAGCCCATCGCTACCATCTGCGCCAGCACGCGCTGGAGGCCACTGTCCAAACCATGGATCAGCTTCAAGCCCTTAAAGAAAGCATACACCTGCTAATGGCCTCCCCCGAGCCTTCTGGCGAAGTGACTGAAACTTTTCGCCACAGTGGGGTATTGGCTGGATACCGGATGCTTAACGTCCTGTTCACGTATCCTAATGAGCCTGCCCCTAACGAGCATGAGCCGCTTTTCAAATGGGAAACCGAAGTGGTAGATACTCTGATCAAAACCTGCTTTTCTAGGGCTATCAGCACCACCCAAGGCGCCCAGCATCCGGGTATCTACATTTTAGTTTGGCAAAGCCTGGATGCATGGGATGAACAGCTAAACAGCTTTTATAAAAAGCTCCAAGGCGCTTGCGGCAATTTAACCGGCGCCATTCCCAGCCTGCTTGTGTCCGCCTGCCACCAAGGCAAGGAAAGCCTGGCGCTTTGCCGCCGTGAATTGCTTTTAATGCAAGAAACCTTCTACTTAACAAGCGCGACCTTTATTGTTTATGGCAGCAATCCCATTTTGGCGGATTCACCGCTTGGACTAAAAGGGCTTTTGGGCAGCTTCCAAAAAGAGCTTAACGCCAAAAACGCCGCTGGCTGCGCCGCCTTGCTGGGCCGCGCCATCCACCGCATTTCAGATACCAACCACGAAAAGGCGCAAGCCATTTGGCTGTGCACCGAATTGTATTTCGCTACCTGTGAAACCATCAAAGAATGGCCGGACGCCCTGGCTAGAGAAGGCCTTTTCTCCAACTCAGCCATTGGCTACGAACAGATACGTTATCTGGCCACCAGGGCAGATGTAATCCGTTTTCTATCCTCTCTAAGCAACGAGCTGCAAGCCATTCTTCAGCCTAATGATTCAAGGCACAGCACCATTATTCGGCAAGCCAAAACCTATATCCACGAAAACATTGAAAAACGAATTCTGTTAAACGACGTGGCCGCCAAGGTGTTTTTATCCCCGGGCTACCTATCCGCCCTATTCAAAAAACAATGCGGAGAAAGCCTGATCGATTATGTTAACCGGCACAAAGTTGAAGCCGCCTGCCAGCTGCTTAAGCAAAAAGACCTTATGATCAGCCAGGCAAGCGACCAGCTAAGCTTCGAAAACGCCTACTATTTCGCCCGCGTATTCAAACGCTACACCGGCATGACACCTAGTGAGTACCAAAGCAGGGATAGATGATTTGCGGGCATGCTGGCCTTATACAGAATCGCGCTCAACCAGCGTAGAAGGCAGCAGGATATGCTTAGGAAGCGTTGTATCACCTTGAATGCGGCCTACAATGGCGCGCGCTACAGCAATGCCAATTTCAAAGGTCGGCACGTCGATGGTGGTAAGGGGAGGATTCGCATATTGGCTCATCTCAATATTGCTCATACCAATGACGGCCACTTGCTCCGGCACCCGAACACCGCAATTGAACAATGCGCGCAACGCAGCCATGGCCATCAAATCGCTGGCGGCATAAAAGGCAGTGGGCAGCCGGTTGGTTTTGCAAACCTTCTCCACAAGCTTCATGCATAGTTTATCATCCCAGTCGCACTCCAGCACCCATTCCGGGCACACTTCCAAGCCAAGGTCCATCATGGTTTCCCTATAACTGCGGTAGCGTCTGGATTTGGAAAGAGGGACATTGCCTACCCCGCTGCCAATGAACCCGATTTTTCGATGCCCCTTTTCGTATAGATATTCAACAGCCATCTTGCTGACCCGCTCATGGTCGTATTCGACGCTGTCAATAGGCATGTGGCCTGTATCGATCCCCGCAATATGGGGAATGTGCGCTTGTAGCAGCGTGAACAGCGGCTCTGCGAGGGGGCGCATCATCACAAGTCCGTCCAGCTGCGCATTGAGCAGCCGCTCCAAGACCTCTTTGTTTTCCAGCTCCTGTTCGGTGTGGACAGCGGTTACAGCACCGTTCAATTTTTCCAGTTCCTGCTCAATGCCGTCCAAAATGGAAAGGTAGAAAGGATCGCTGTACTTGCCCTTGGTCGAGGCCAGCAAACAGCCGACTGCCAGTTTAGGTTTATTGGCGGCCACCGCATCCACCTTATTGCGTTTTTTAACAAGTGGTTTATAATCCAGCTCGATAACAGCCCTTAAAACATTTCGCCGTGTTTCAGGGGTTGTTTTGTAAGTTTGATCGTTGTTTAGGATACGTGAAACAGTCGCGGGTGAAACACAGGCCAGACGGGCAACATCACGAATGCTACTCATATATTATCTCCTCATATGCATAGGCAGACATCTTCGCGTGTTTCAGTTGGGAACAAGCGTTTTGTACAACCAGTCAAATTATACCACGCCATTTAGAAGAATGTCCACCCAATTTAGCCGATGGTCCCATTTTGTTTACGAAACACCCAATATAGAATCAAACGCGACGCAGGAAAGGGATGTCTTCTATACCCACTTCAAATGTAACGGTCTTACCACCTTCCACAAGCTCACCCCGCCAGGTTTGCCATTTGCCCTTTGGCAACAGGACTTCCCTTTGAGTGGCGCCCTTTTCTAAAACAGGACAAACAAGCATCTCACTGCCGAGCATGAACTGGTCATTGACCGGCTCAAATCCTTCATCCGGAAAAGCATAAGCCATGTGCCGCACGATAGGTTCCCCTGTTTGTGCCGCATGCTTAGCAAGGGCGCAAATCAGCTCCGCTAAGGAAGCATGCAGCCTTAGGGCATCGGCAACCAACCCGGCATTAGTGCTGTTCAGCACCCGCCAAGGAGAAATGGACATTTGAACCATGCCCATGCACGCACTTGCCTGCGCCCAGCGCACAAACAATTCTTCATCCATAGGCTGCTCCGAGTCGAAGCTGCCAATATCCCCGCCACCCACCATATCCGGGCAGCAGTATGCATAGCCTAGCAGCCCTTGCAAAATGGTATGAGGAATCAGCGACTGGAGGCCCGCCGTACCCCAGCTATGGCGCTTGTCCTGGAGCCTTGCAACCACGGCGCGGCCGCCATAATTCCATGCTGCGCGGAACTCGTTCAGTGCATATTGCTCGCCCAGTTGGTTATAAAGCCGTGTCTGTTCCCTTGCGGATAGGGGGCACGCTGTTTGATCATCGTCACAGTAAAAGTACCGGTCCCCCGCGTCAAACTTGAAGCCGTCAACGCCATATTGCCCCATAAGCCGGTGCAACTGATCGTTTAGCCATGCATAGGCCTGCTCGTTGGTCAAATCCAAAACCGCGCTATGGCCGTTCCACCACTCACGAATGGCAACGTCTCCATTGCGCTCCTTTAGAAGATACCCTGCCTTACTTAGCTCCTTATACCGCGGCCCGGCGCAGGCGATGAGCGGTGTCACCCAAAGCATCACCGCAAAGCCCATTTCGTGTAGCTTTGCCATCAGCGCCTTGGGATCGGGAATCTTTCGCATTTGGAATTCGAATATGCCGTAATCCTCCTGCCAGCCTTCATCGATCATCAATATACCGGGCTGCAGGCCATTTTCTAAAATGCCTTGCGCGTAGGTTAAGATTGCGTCAGATGTCTGGTTGGTGTTAAGCTCGATCCAGGTATTGTATTGCGGACGGCTGAAAAACCGCATATCCGGCAATTTGCCCGTGAAAGGAAAACACTTCGCGCTCGCGGCTTGGTATGCGCCCTGCAGCGTTTCATGCCCGACTTCAAGATGGATCGGGGCTTTGCCTTCGCAGCACACAAATCCCTTGTCTGCCGCAAAGGCAAACGGGACTTCGCTCCATACAAAACGGCCCTTGGAGGAAAGAAAGATCGGCGCGCATTGATCCAAATCTACGTATCTTTCCTGTGCATCCCCGGCGCACATATCCACCGTGCATTGGCTCTGCCGGTTCAATGGCATCTGGTGCCCACAGTTTACAATGCTGCCCCACCAGAATTCATTATCAAGCATTTCAAACGTTAACTCATTCATTGCGGATCGTATTCTCCTTTCTTACAAGCACAAAATTAAACGCCCTTCGTAATACCCATCGGAGATTCGGCCTTCTATGCCAAAGGAAATGGGGTAATCTGTCCCGTCGCAGAATAGGCCCACCTGCACATCATATTCCCCGTGGGGCATGGCCGAAACATCCAACGTTTTGGTAATCCTACGCTGACTCCCGGGTAACAAATCCCTTGCCGCAAGAGTTAGCGGAAACACGCGGTCGTAATCCACATCCGTTCCGCTCAAACGCAGTTGAAAGTGCGCATCCGTGTAGCATGGCAGCGTGCCGACGTTCTCAAGCAGCACCGTCACCTCTTTCTCGTCCAGTTGCACCGTGTTCATTTGGAAGCGATACCCCGCATGGGTCGCGACATTGGCACAGCTTAAATCGCCAGCCTCTAAAATGGACACGTGATTGTCAATCGCGAACTGAACGTCCTGTGCTTTTGCCGGATCAACAGCCATCCGCAGCGGCATTCGCAGCCAATTCTCTGCGTAGCGATGCGCATTTTCTTGCGTCACGATCAGGCCCATTTGCGCGTTATCTTTCATAATGCTTTCAAAAGCACTTCCAGCACAAACGTATTTAATCGCATATGGAAACGCGCGGTAAAACGCATTGGCGATAGCACGCAATTCCTCCTCAGTGCGTTCAGCTTCGTTGCCCGGGCAACACACATCCACACCCAATACAGCACGCTCGTTTCCAAACCGTTCGCCAAGCGCTTTAATCAACAATAAAAAGTCATCCATTGGCACATCCGGCTCAATATGGATAAGCGCAAACCGTTTGATACGCCTAGCCCGTTCAATGACCCTACCGATCTCATCAATATCCTGCCACGAAAATCGGTCGCAATAGAGTACACCTGTATCGGGGTTAAGCAACGGCCAGATCACCGCCCGCAAATGCTGTGTTTGTACGCTCATTTTCTTCACCTCATCAATACGTGATCGTGCGATCGGTCCGCTGATCATCAAAATCGGTTTCAGGGATGACGGAATCGGCAACGGGAACATTCACGCCAACGTATCCCATGGGATGCCAGCCACCATTTTGGTACTGCCTGGTTGCGAAAAGCACGTTAGGTTTGCCGCAGGAAGGGTCCTTGATAGCAAGTGCCACTCGGTACACGCCATCCGGCACATCAGTGAGTAAAATAGATTCGCTCCCATGATGCAGTGCCGCCGGTTCATCATAAGCCCGTTTTTCGAAATTCCAATGATCGCCTGGCATCCAGGTGCGAATATCAACCGCGTCAAAGTCTTTTTCGGTTACCACATTACCCTCCCGGTCAAGCAACGCTACGCTCACCGGCCAGCGGTAATAAAAGGGAGATGCCCCCACATTGCGCACATCAAAATCCACGTATAGACTACCGTCTTGGACACCATATGTTACCTTTTCAACCACGAAGCGATGCCCTGCGCGCATTTGATATTCCCCGAGACCTTCCAGCGCCTTTTCGAAGCTCTCGTCATGGCTGAACCACATACCCAGATGGTTGTTGTGCTGCCAGTAAACATAGTCTAAAAAACGTTCCTTATGCTCGGGCGCAATCAGCGTATCATTAAGATCATGACCGGGCTGTATCTCGTGGTGGCCCCAGTTGTGCGCAATTTCACCGCCCATAACGGCCTTGCGCCAATCCATAAAGCGTACCGCATCAATGGCGTAATACTCCTCGTCAATATGGGCGAAGGAATCCCAGTACATGCCAAAGCCCTCGCCCATACAGTTTCTGGGGCAACGGATCATACACAGCTTGTCGGGAAACGCTGCGTGAAAGGCATCTGCTAGATTGCGCTGGGCCTGACGGCTTAGCGAATCCTCGTGCTGCTCTCCCCACAAGCCATAAATGCCCATTTCGATATAGGCAATACGCGGATCGTCGTTCCACACGCGCCCCAGCTTTGCCACCAGATTTCGAACGCGGAAAAAGAATTCCTCCGTATCCAAGGTGGATTTGACCATATCCGACGGAAAACAGCTTCTGACCTCAGTCGCCTTGGTGTGATCCCCATGATTAGGCCACTGGATGGCGATGCGCGGAATCATGCGAATGTTATGTGCTCTGCAATCGGCAAAGCGCCTGTCACATACCTCCCGTATGAAATCCTCGCCGTCGTCAATGGTGCGCTCCAGCTCATTCCAGTTGAAGTACATTTTATATATCCTGGCATAAATTTCATCCGCGCCCAGCTTAAAAACTGCGCCGTCCGCGCCAATCTGCCCACGCTGGCCCTTTAGTGCGTTTGGAAACGCATAACCGGCCGTCAGCGGAAAAATAACCGTCCTCTCCCCTTGCATCACAATTCCTCCATTTAAATATCGGCAATTCTTCTTGAATATAGAATACAGAGTCCAAACCCCATGGCGCTGACCGCAAACAAAATAGGGATGCCCGCGCGCCCAAAATGCTGCGCAAGCAACGGCTGAACCTGTGCCCCCAGAAATACCGCAGCATATCCCGTTAAATTAGATACCGCAGCTGTCACCCCAAGGTACGCGGTTTTCCCCTTTCTGGGGCTGGCGGCGTATTGAATGTTCAGGTTTGCCATGCTGTAGGCGCTGTTCCCAGCCACCAAAACACACTGCACCACAGGAGCCAAAACCTTTAAAGATGTGGGGAGGCTAAACCATCCGATATAGCCGATGCCCATCAGCACACCACCGTAAACCATCAGCCTTTTCCAACCAACCTTGTCCGCAAGATTACCCCATACTAGGCTCATCAGCATACTAACGGCAGATGCAATCACCGTCATGGTCGCGATCATGCTATGATCCAGCTTAAGCACCGTGAGCTGATAAACAGAAAGAAAACCTGACGACAGGTTCTGCGTAAAAAACCACAGCACGATGAAAACGATAATAGGCAAAAACCGCCGATCGCGAAACGGCGTAAGCAGGTCGCGGGGCATCAGCTTCACAACGTTGGAGTCCCGCACCTCCGTCACACGGGTCAACAGCACCGCATCCACAACCGACAGGCATAGGATGGTTATAAACACAATCAGGTATCCTTTGTGTGTTTGCCCTGATGCGATCATCCCATCCAACAGCCTGCTCATCAGTAGGATCGCCCCTGCATTAGCGACCGAGGAGATAATATCGCGCCTTGCAAAAAAGCTGCCCCGTTTTTCATCGGGTGCCAAATCCATAACCCACTGGTTTAGCCCCGGCGTTACAAAGCCTGCCATCAAAAAGGCGGTCAAGTAAATGGGGATGATCGCATTTGCTCCATCCCCCGAAAACAGCAGCGGAATAAGCCCCGCACAGCCCAGCAAAAACCGAAAGCCAAAGCAGCACAGGATAATGCATGCCTTGCGCCTGCGTAACCGCTCAAATAGAAAGGGCGATACCAGCTGCATCATACAGCCCAATTGCGGAAACGCGCCAACCAGTGCACATATGGCTGGCGTGGCCCCCATCCAGCTTAACAAACCTGCGATAAAGTTGCCCGTACCCAAGGAAAAAATCACGGAGGCAACTGCATTTTCAGCAAGATACGCCCGCCGGCTCGATTTCATTTCAACTTCGTATCCTTTCCCCGCCTGTTATACCGGCTCTTTAGGGTCTTCCAAGGGATAGTATCCGTCTGCAAAATAATCATCCCAAATGGTTTCGTATTCCGGGCGGGGCGTATCGTCGATGTGCATCACATCCGCAGCATAATACCCATCTGTGGTACGGCCTTCATGGGACAGTGTAAGGGCATCCCCTTCTTTTGTGAACAGTCCGTATTCCAAGTGGTACACCCCTGGCCGCACATTTGGCAGCCTTACGATTTCGTTATGAACCCTGTCTGCAAGGTGTATTTTCAACGGATGATCGTTTAGCGCAACGGATGTGTATTCTCCGTCCTTTTCCAAACGCAGCCGTATCTGTGTTGCATCGTGGCAAAAGCTGATGCCTTTATTCGTCCACCAAAACTGCATGGGTGCAAAGCCTCCCGAGGATAGAGCCTTTGGGTAGTTAAGTCTGCGCAACGCAATGCGGAAGCCTGCAGGCGCATCGATCCCCTCGACCGCCATCGCATGCCACTGCTGCGCATAAGCCGCCAGCTGGTGCCTACCGTCATGAAAGCTCACCAGTACGGGCATTTGCTTGTACAACTGCTGGGCGTTATTTTGTGCAAATAGCTCGCAGGTGTCAAGGACATTTTCGCCTACTGTCACGGACAGACCCTTAGCAAGGCCATGCTTGATAGCATAGTCCAATTGCGCCCCATCCTCAAGGGGCACATAATAGCGCTTGGGTGCAAAGGCCTCAGCAGCGGTTTCCCAAAGGCGGCGCTTGTTCGCTGCATTGGTATCCGAAACAATCTTCACCCCCAAAACCAGCGAATCACGATAATACCTTGATGCCAGCGACCGAAGACGGCTTTCCGTTTGCGCCATGATATCAATCGCAGCATGTGGTACCGATACTTCCAGAAGCGTTTTTGTTTTCAAAACAGGCTTTGCCTGTCCAAGTACGATCCGCACCGTTTCAAAACTGCTTAAACCCGCGCCCTGTATGGCTTCCGCCTTCTCCTGAGGACGGCACTTTATCATTTTATAGCGTTCATAACTTTCAAGCGAATACTTTCCCATAATTCAAATGCTCCTTCCTCTCTTTAATCTACCGTTAACCTACCGATGGGGTAGAACCCCTCTTCATTTCTGCCCTCTATGGCAAGGTTCAGCATACCAATCTTGTCAATGCAAGTATCGATCCCAACGCTCAATTCATAATCTCCCCCGGGCAATTCTAATGAAAGCTCGTCCCTGGTCAGATGATCCTCGTCCGGCAGCCATGCCCTGATATCCTCCTGCAAGCGCCAGCATTGCTGGTGCTCTGCGCTTTTTACCTTTACGATGATTGGGTACGCCTCATAGCATGGAGCGACGCCTGTATTGCACCAAAGCAGCTTTACGTGCAGCTTTCCATCCTCCACGCCTGCCTGTGCGCGGCGCAATTCCAAGCGATACCCCATCCTTTTAACCCACTGTTCAACCGCATCCCGCCACTCAAGCGGCACGGTGGTCTGTTTGCTGTTATAAGAAGAAATATGCCACTTAAGGGATTCCTGAATAATATAATCAATATCCCAGCCGGATAGATACCAATCGTTCATATGCCAGCACGCTTCAAACAGCACCGGGCCTTTTTCCCATGCATCATGCATGTCAAAGTTCTCGATGTTCATGGGATAGTAATCCTGCATATGGCTCCATTCCTTGCCGTGAAAACCACCCATGTCGCCCAGGCAATCCACGCGGAAGCCGATATTCTTTCGGTATTTCAAGATCGCGCCCACGGAAACAGGATCGTGCAACAGACATTGCAGCGGCGTTTTAGAGAAGCCTTCGCAGTAGGCGCGGATGATTCCGTCCAGCTTTTCCTCCTGCACAAACTCCGATCCCGCGCCTTCCCCCCACGCGCCGCAAAGGGCCATATCCACACTTGAAATATACGGATGTCCGTCATAGCGCGCCGCAAAGGCCTTAACAAAACGCTCCCAGTAAAAAGCATAATCCGTTGTGTTGGGATCAATCCGCCAAAAGGGGAACTCCGGGTCTTCCGGGTACCGCTCCCGAAGCCACACAGGAATATCCTCTGTCAAAGAATACGGCGAGCAGCGCACCACGGCATTGCAGCCAAGGTTCTTTGCTTTTTCAAGCTTTATGTCCAGCACGCTCCAGTCGTATTCGCCCTCCACGGGCTCCAGCGCATTCCAAGACGCCCCCCCATAGGAAAGCCCCGAATCCGGGTGATTCCAGGTCTTTTGCTCAGGTGCAAATTTATATTTTTCAACAGGCTTCCCACGATTGTCACAAACGATCTCCTTATCTCCCATCAGCCCCGGTGCAACAATAAACCCAATCCCCGGATTGCATAACAGCGCATCCGATATCTTTGGCTCTGTGGTGATCTGCCAAGTTTTCAATCGTGTTCACTCCCTTGTTCATTCACATATTTATTTGCAAACAATTCGCAGCCGTTTTCGCGAAAGAAGTTTGCCATTTGCATTAACTCATCTTGGGTACAATCTAATCTTCTTGAAAAGCACCTCAGGCAGAAAAAGGTGCCGGTAGACCGGCCACGTAATTTCAAATTCAGTGCGATTTCATCGTTGCAAAGTGTATTAGCACAGTCCGTGCACAAAAGCTGTTTCATATGTTTATTCCCCGCATTGAAAAAGGGGGCGTCGTATTTAATTTAGACGCCCCCAAGCGTTCCCCGCTTGAATGGTTTACTTTGCCATGAACTCCTGCAGCTGACGGTTGATCTCCGCCACAAATTCATTCATGCCTGCAGATTCCAGTTCCGCAATCGCCTTGGGATATTCGGTTTCATAATCCACATAGCCATAAAGAATGGGGGTCAGGTTCTTCCAAGCTTCCTGGCAGGCGGTCTCCATCGCTTCAAAGCCGGTGTTGTTAAACGCAAAGCCCAGCATCGCGGAAGCAATCGCTTCGTCATCCCAGTGCTTGTAGGTTTCGATGTACTCATCGGATACGCCTTCGGTAAATACCTTGTAGTTGTAGTTGCGGAACATCCACTCATAGAAGTAGCCGTCGCCGCGGGCGGTATTGGACAAAAGCACCAAGCGGCCATCCGCGTTCAGCTCCCAGTCCTTGCCTTCTTCGCCATACAGGCAGAACATGTAGTTTTCTTGGCTGCTCCAGAGCCATGCTAAGAATTTCAGCGCACCTTCGGGATTCTTGGCAGAATACGGAATGCAAAGCACTTCACCGCCAGTGGCGTTAATATAGCGGGGCTTTTCAGGTGCCAAGAGGTAGCTTGCAAGCTCGGCTGCCGGATCGGCTGTCTTCACAGAGCCTGCGATCTCTTGATCCTTGCCAACGGAGCCTTCTACCCACAGGTACAGACCCGTTTGCATACGGCTGTCGCGCTCGTTGTACTTAATGGCCACATCATCGCTGTACAGGCCATCAAGGAACATTTCACGGTTGAATTCAGCCACTTTTTTGAAAGCATCGGTCGCTGCAAAGTTGTAGGCGGTTTTGCTTTCTTCGCCGAAAACGACCATGTAGTCATTGACCAGGGTAAAGTACTGTTCGTCCGCAAAATAGCGGGCCAAGGGCTTGAACGCCACATCGGCAGGGCCTTTATACTCGGGGAACTGTTCCTGCACAAGCTGTGCAAATTCGCGCAGATCATCGGCAGTCGTCACTTCCGTCATGCCAACAGCTTCAAGTAAATCCTGGCGCAGCACAACCTGCTGGAACATGCCGGAAGAGGCGGTGTACGCGGACGGAATGCCATAGGTAACCCCATTGATCTTGCCCCCAGCCAATTGGCTGTCAGGCAAAATACTCTTCATGGATTCGGGCCAACACTTGGCAATTAAATCGTCCAAGGGCTGCGCTTCCTTGCGGTTTACGATGCCGGGCAGATTACTCAGGCCATCCCAATACAGGTCAATAGGTTCATTGGCCGCAAACTTAAGGGTCTTTTGATCCCAGAAATCGGACCAGGACAGCCACATGAAGTTGACCTTCATGTTCAGTTCGCTCTTCACCTTCTCAGCGAAGGGGCCATTGAGAAAACTTGCCATTTCGTCTGTTTCTTCGCCCGGATAGAGAATTGTAATTTCTTCCATTGTCTCTGCCTGCGCAAACAGCGGAAGACCCAGGGACATTGTCAGCACCAGTGCCAACACAAGAGCCAGATACCTTTTCATAGTAGAACCTCCTTTTTATTGTAAACGGTTTTCCCTTTTAGGAATCTTATACTAATCCTCATTTAAAACCACAAAGAGATCGCAAAGCAATTTTGCCCCACGCTAAGCGGAAGGAATGCAACGTAGTGGGGCTACGCTAAATGGACGAGGCAACGCGTGAAGCGAAATCGCTTGCGAGATTGAGTGGTTTTGAGTGAGGATTAGTATCATTCTTTGACGGCACCTGTCATAATGCCGCGCACAAAGTACCTTTGGATGAACGGATACAGGAAAATGATCGGGCCGATGGTAATGATGGTAACGGCCATTTTAACGGTTTCCGAGGGCAGGCGGATCGATGCGGCCGCGCCTGATGGAATGCGTCCGGATGAAATGGCGTTTACGTTGGATACGATGGAGTAAAGATAATATTGCAGCGGATACAAATCTCTGTCGCTGATGAACATCAGCGCATTCCACCAGTTGTTCCAGTAGCTGAGGATGTACATAAGACCTACCGTCAAAAGCGCGGTTTTTGATAGGGGCAGCGCAATACGGAAGAAAATCGTCCAATGCCCCGCACCGTCTATCTTTGCCGCATCGTAGAGGCTGGGAGAAATGGCGTTGAAGTAGGTGCGCATTAGAAACATGTTCCACACGCTGAACATGGCAGGCAATATCAATGCCATGACATTATCGCGCAGGCCATACCAGTTTACGCATACCACATACCATGGCACAAGACCGGCTGAGAAAATGCTGGTAAAGTTGCAAATGAATGCAATCACATTTCTGTACCGGAGCTCCTTAAGGGAAATAGCATAGCTGATAAGGCATGTAACCAGCATGGAACCCAGCGTGCCCAAGACCGTAACCAGAATCGTCACCCCGTAGGAGCGCAGAATCCGTGAGCCGCTGTGTGAGAAAATGTAGGTGTACGTATCCAGCGAGAATTCTTCCGGAATCAGCCTAAAGCCGTCCGAGTTGATCAGCTTTTCAGGCGTGAAGCTGACTGTAAGCGTCAAAAGCAGCGGATAAAGACAGATCAGCGCGAAGATGCCCACAAAGATATACGCAAAGATAACCACCCAGCGATCCTGCTTGCTTTGGATCACATGCTCTTGGGAGGAACGCGCAGAACGTTTCGCAATCATCAAAACAATCCCTCCCCGTCATTGATCTTCTTGGCAACGAAGTTGGCCAGGCAGATCATAATCAGCCCCATCACCGACTGACACAGGCCAATGGCCGTACTAAAGCCAAAGCCCATGGTACGCATGGAAGAATACACATAAGTATCGATGACGTTTACAGCGTCCATTACGGTGCTGTTTTGGCCCACAACGCCCCAGATCATGCCCGTATCACCAAAGAAGATGCGGCCAATGCTCATGAGCGTCAGAATCACCACATTGGGTTTGAGCATCGGGATGGTCAAGTGTGTGATCTGCTGGAAGCGGCTTGCACCATCGATGGTGGCTGCCTCGTAGAGTGATCCGTCAAACCCGGCCATGGCGGCCATATAGATAATGGAGTTGTAGCCTGCCCATTTCCATACGTTAAGGAAAATGATGATGGCCTTCCAATACTTCGGTTCCGCATACCAGCGAACAGGCGAGTTGCCTGTGTTAATAAGCAAGCGGTTCATTACGCCGTTAGCGCCTGTTAAAATGACTTCGCCGGTTTTTCGGTCCAATCTGAAGTTGGAGGTCAGAAAACCGTACAGTACAGCACCCACAACCACCCAGCTTAGAAAATATGGGAAAAACATGGCGCTTTGGGACAGCTTTTTGAAGGGCTTGCTCTTGATTTCATTCATGAATATGGCCAGCGCTACAGGGAGAATGGTACCAAGAATGATGCCCCAGAAGTTAAGGATCAGCGTGTTGGCGATCACGCGCCACGCATAGGGATTGCCTGAAAAGAAGTAAGCGAAATTTTGAAAGCCCACAAAGGGCGAGCCGAAGATGCCGTCCACCACGTTGAACTTAGTGAAGGCCATGTACATGCCGCCCATGGGCAGGTAGCTGAACAGCAACAGCAGTACCAGCGCGGGAATGCACATGATGTAAAGGGAGCTGTTCTGCTTCATTTCCCATATGAAACCGCGCTTTTTCACAACCGTTTCCTTCGCCATGCGCTATCTCTCCTTCCAGTATGGATCGCTTCCGACCTCCGGCACTTCCTCGCTTAGCAGAAACATGCCGCTGGTATGGAAGCGCTCGCCCCTATCCCATGCACCAAACAAGCCTTTTTCCAGCGTATTCTTTGGCGTTATCTTGGTGTAATCAGCCTTGGCATCGTGCAGCACCTCAAGGCGTGCCATGTCGTCCCCCTCCATGGTGGGATAGCAGTAGAATTGTCGCTGCACCCTGGAAATATTGCGGTCCGCACCCAGAATTCTGGCAAGGCCCGCATCATACAGCCAGGACTCGCTCCAGAATCCCACATAAGTGTATTCCGGAAAGTATTGGCGATAGAAATCAAGCGCCAACGTGCATGAGTTCTTTACCCGCTCCGGTGTATAGCCGCTTCCGCCCGGAATGTGCAGCGCCAGAAGGTAATCGCCCTGTTTAAGTACCTTATGCCATTGCGCTTTATTCAGCGTCACGGTATCTTTTAGAATGATGCCTTCTGGTGATACCGGGTTCGCCGTTACCGCGTCCGCCGTTTCTTTGTAGATAGTAACGAACGACTCTGCATCAAAAATCCCGTTCACGCCATCCAATTGTCCATCCCGCCGTACCCGTGTACCGGCCTGCCACAAGGCCTGAACCATGCCGGTGCGCTTATTTCGCCATCCCTGGGGCGTATCGCTCCATTGATATGGAATAAAATAAAATCGGTCCAGCAGAAAAATCGCACAGCAGTAGAAGTTCACATCCCAAGGGTAATCATCAAAATTAATATCCCCTGTTTCTACAAACTTTTTTAATTGTTTGCGCGTCATTCGCTCCGGAATGTCCGCATCATATTCTTGGGGCACACCACGCTTGCGCAGCGCCTTGCGCCCCTCTAGCACGCATAACTGGGTGAACAAAAACCCAAATGCTTCCTTCGCAAATCCATTCAGACACACAGGCTTGGGCTGGAAAAATTCAATCGCCGTGCAGCGGTTCAGTGCACGTACCGCATCCTTGGCCATGATGTGGCTAAGCTCCACCAGTTCGTGAACCCCATTGCTTTCGTCCAGCGCATCAAAGAGCAGGCGCTGTCTATCTTCTGGCACCTGGTTTAATTCAAGCACCTCTTGAAGGCATTCCCTTGGCAGAAGCTCTGTTTCCCCCGTCTCCAGGTCCTCCACATATTCTTCAAGCCCCTGGGGTGCGATCGGGCCGACTATATCAAGCAGCTTCGCAAAATGCTGTTTTGTCATATCCTTTCATCCCCTCGTATGGTGTTTTCGGTACTCAGGCACACTAATAACCTTGCCAGTGATACGGGATTCCTCTGCGGCGCAGGCCATCATATGGCTTTCCACGGACTCATCAATGCCGGAAAGTACTTCCGTCCTTCTGCCTTCGATCAAGGCCAGAAAATCCGCTACAATCATGCTGTCCCCACCGCCATGACCGCTGGTAGTTATTTCAGGATGGATAATGGCCGCATCCGAGCGATCCACAGCGTTTGCCGCAAACGGAATAACTTCAATAATGTTTTCCAGCTCCGAAGCGCGTATCTCCCCATTTTCACCCATGATTTTGAGCGTGCGCGCCATGCGGTTGGTAAAGCCGCTTAGGTTAAAGGTAGCGGTCACGCCGTTATCAAACTCCAACACTGTAACCTGATGGTCGCACACATCGTTGTCGCAATGATATACGCACCGCCCATAGTCCCCTGTGCGGATGGCCTCTGTAAGCCCTTCCCGGGTCTGATCGCCCGTTAGCACGGTGGCGGGCCATGAACCCATCACAGGCAGATAGCACCTATATGCGCTGAACCGGCACGCCTCTTTTAAGGGGCAATCCACGCAGCGCCGCGCTGCGCCTTCCGGCGCGTTCTCCGCTTTAAAATACGTCAAATCTCCAAAGGATGCCACTTTTTTACACGCACTCCCCACCAGCCACGACAGCAAATCCATATCATGACACGATTTTTGCATCATTACCGAGCTGGCCAAATCTTTTCTGCGCCAATTACCGCGTACAAAAGAATGCGCAATATGATAATTTCCAATGTTTTCATTATGCTGTATGGTCATGACCCGGCCGATAATACCGCTGTCAATCACTTTTTTAATTTCCCTAAAGAATGGCGCGTAGCGCAGCACGTGGCACACAACCACATGCCTGTTCAGCCGCTTTGCAACCGACCCAATCTCCAGCGTCTCTTCCGGAACCGGTGAAATGGGTTTTTCCAGTAGCAAATGGTAGCCCTTTTGCATTGCGGGAATAGCTTGCCCATAGTGGTCCTGATCCATGGTAGCAATGATCGCGGCATCTGCCATACAGTCCTTGGCAAGGAGTTCTTCCGCGCAGGCATAGCTTCTATCCGTGGGGATCCCAAACTCGCGGCACGCGTTTTCTCTTTTGCCCGAATCGACATCCGCCACCGCCGTGATCTCATGCCCCTTTTCATGGGCATACTGTGCGTAAATCATTCCCCGCTGCCCTGCACCAATCAATATGAATTTCATATGTTTCGCTCCAAATCATTGTAACGTTTAGTAAACAATAACACGTTTCACGCAACATGTCAATACATTCCTCAAAAAATGTTTGTCCATTTTTTACATGAAACAGCATCAATCGTTATACGAAAAAGCTTAATATATTAAAAAAGATGTTATCCTCTGCTGTGAAACGCCAATGCAAAGTGATCTGGACTGAAAAACACTCTGTCAGCATATGAAACAAATTAGCCCTTACTTCACCCTTCTTTTTGCCATAACCCAAATGTGCAAATAAATGATATAATCGTGCAAATACAATCCGAACGAATCAAACTATACTTGTCTTAAGATTCAACAAATTGGATATGTGAGGTAACGCTATATGCTACAAGTTTCTACCCCCAGCAGAATCTGTTTATTCGGAGAACATCAGGACTATCTTGGGCTTGACGTTATCGCGCTGGCGATCGACCTGCGGTTTTCCGCGGCCATCACTCCCCGCCACGATCAACAGATCATCATTCGCATTCGCGATGTGCAAATCGATTCACTCAATGCTGAAAATACCGATGAGCGCTATCAAACCTACGTAATCGATCTGAACAAGCCAGTCATATATGAAAACAACCGCGATTATCTCAAAAGCGCCGTCCATGTCTTGATCAAACATGGCTACCCCATTTCCGGCGCAGACATCCGCATGGATTCCACAATTCCAATCGGCAAGGGTATGTGTTCCTCCAGTACGATGATTGTGGCACTTATCAAAGCCCTGCTGGAAAGCGCCGGCCACCCTGACAAGGACGATCCCGCACGCATCGCCTACCTTGGCTACGAAGCAGAGGTGCTGGAGTTCAATGAACCCGGTGGCATGATGGATCATTGCACCTCCGCCCTGGGCGGCCTGGTGCACTTAAGCTTTGCCTCCGCCATGGAATACAACAAAATCGACGCACAGCTCCCTGGATGCTTTATTCTATTCGACTCTCTCCAGCAAAAGGACACCACCCGCATCCTAGGCCAAAGCAAAACCCCGCAGATCGAAGCGCTGCAAACGCTCGAGACTGACGGCATCACCTCAGTGCGCGATTTTATTTCAGATCCCGATAAAACAGCCTTACTGCACAAGCTTGATCCCTTCCACGCGCAAAAGCTGCGTGCCGCCATCGAGAACCACCGCCTTTTTCTAAAAGCCCTTGGCGGCCTACGCAGCGGCATTCCCCCCGAAACCCTTGGCGCCCTTCTTTCCTCACACCACGCCGTTTTGCGCGATGGTCTGAGCATTTCCACCCCCCGTATTGACGCCATCCTCGATACCGCCATACAGAATGGCGCATGGGGAGGGAAAATCAACGGTTCTGGCGGCGGCGGATGCTGCTTTGCCTATGCCCCGGTAGATAAGGCTGAACCAATCATCCAAGGGGTTGCTAAAATGGGTTACCCTGCACGTCTATTGCACCAAGACACAGGTGTCCGTGTGGATACACGCTAAAAAGGCGACCCTCCCCGTGCTTTCATCCAAAGAAAGCCTACTATAATAGTGGCAATATGAAAAGCGAGAGAGCCCATTTTCTTCTTTTTTTAAAGAAAATGGACTCTCTCAAACTATTCTATTCCCCTATGGTATTGCCATAGAATTGCAAATCTACCAGGGTTTCATAGCTGTATTCCCCTTCATAGATGCCAGTTTTAACCAACACATCCATATCCAGGTTCACAGCGTCTTCAGAGATAAATCCGTCGGGGCTCCAAAGGTGGTCTTCATAGGCACGGTCCAAGGCAGCCTTCTTGCCTTCCGGGGTCATGGTAGCAAATTCGATATCGATGACCCGTTCGGCCATTTCACGGTCTGCTTGAACCGCTTTCAAGGCCTTAACCATGGCGTTTACGAATTTCTGGCAGGTTTCCGGGTCATTTGCGATAGTGGATCGTTTTACGCCAATGCAAGAGTAAGAGAAATCGCCCCAATCGGGGAACTTAAAGAAGGGTTCTTCCCAGATGCCTTCGGTTACGCCCTGGGATACCTGGGGTTCTCCGCCATTGCCGATATCACCCATGCCTTGCTGAATCATGGCATTTACAGTGGAAGCGTCGGCATTTTCGATAAGGGTTACGTCTTTGTCGGGGTCTAAGCCCAAGGAGATCAAAAGATAACGAGTAACCAGGTTGGGTGAGCCGCCATAGCGACCCGCTACGATGGTTTTGCCTTCCAAGAAGGCTTTCATGTCTTCATCGCTTTGGCTCGCGGGGGCGGTCCCTTTCTTGGCGAACAGATACACATTGGCCCGGTTTACGCAGTTGACGATGCCCAGGATCGGGTCTTTGCTTTCACGGCTGCCAAGAGCCATGGAATCGATGCCGCCGATAACCGCGAAGGCATCCCCTGAAACAACCGCTGTAATATGCGCGCCGCCGGTTGCCTGCACCACTTCAACTTCCAGGCCTTCTTCAGCAAAATACCCTTCGTGGATGGCCGCGTATAAGGGTAAGTAGCCCGTCATGTGCACCGGCTCCGCCACCACCAGTTTTTTAAGTTCCCCTGCGTATGCTGTAGTCACGCCAAGTATAAGTGCCAATGAAATAAGTACCGCCATTCCTTTTTTGAGCATTAAATAGTTCCTCCTTATTTATTCATGAACAACGATTGCCAAATGTTTTGACAACCATTTTTCAAGTAAGATGACGCCACCGTACATTACGATGGAAAGAATAGATAGTATCACCACGCCCACCCAGACAAGCTTGATATCGAAAGTCGTGCCCGCGTAGATAATCATACGCCCGATACCGTGAGAAGATGCTATGAATTCACCTACAATGGCACCGGCCAGGGCCAAAGCAATGTTCACCCGAAGAGAAGATATGATCCACGGGAAGGACCAGGGAATCGCCACCTTCATAAATACCTGAAACTTGCTTGCCCCAAGGGAATACATAAGGGTTTCCATTTCCGAATCCACCGATTTAATGCCGCCGTAGGCAGACAGGGCAGAGGTAATAACCGTCATGGAAAAGGCCAAGATCACCTTAGAAGAAAATCCGATACCGAAGAGAATAACCAATACCGGTGCCAAAGCCAGCTTCGGCAGGGCATTTAAAATAACCAAATACGGTTCGCTTACCGCAGCATAGGTTTTACTCCACCAAAAAGACAGCCCCAGTGCGGAACCGATCACTGTGCCCAGAATAAAACCAAATAAGGTCGCGCCGGATGTATACCAGATATCATAAAGCAGGTTGCCCTTAATGGCCTTTTGGTAGGCCGTCACCACAATTTCACTAGGACGGCTCCAATAAAAGGGATCGATCACCCCTAAGCGGCTCAGGCCTTCCCACAAAACAAATAACGCTACCGCGATGAACGCGCGCCAAATGGTTACCCGGGTTTTGCGCTGCCGTTTCATGCGTTCCTCATCCCACAACGGGCGGATTTTCTCACTCATGGTTTTCTTCCTCCTTCCAAAGAAGCTTTAAAAGGGTTTGCTTCAGCTTCAAGAAATTAGGCTCCGCCATAGTGGCTTTATCCCGAGGCCGGGGCAGGTCCACATCCAGCCTTGTTTTAATAGAACCGGGACGCTCGGTGAACACAAAAATCTCGTCGGATAGATAGATGGCCTCGTCGATATCGTGGGTAACAAACAAAATAGTCTTATCAAAATCCTGCCAGATTTGCAAAAGCCAATCTTGCATACTCAGACGGGTTTGGGCGTCCAGGGCCCCGAAGGGTTCATCCAGCAAAATAATATCCCTGTCATATAAAAGAGTGCGCAAGAGTGCCGCACGCTGCCGCATGCCGCCGGACAGCTCGTGAGGATAATGATCCTCGAAACCTTTCAGACCATATTTTTCAATCAGCGGCATGGCCATTTCAACCGCCTGCTTTTTAGACGTTTTCTTAATTTCCAATCCTAAAATAATGTTATCCAGAATGGTGCGCCAGGGCAAGAGCATATCCTTTTGCAGCATATAGCCTACAAACCCGGCTTTGCCAATAATATCGGCGCCTTCCGATGTAACCGTGCCTTCCGTAGGCCGTTGCAGCCCCGCGATAATATTAAACAGAGTAGATTTGCCACAGCCCGAAGGGCCAATAATACTGGCAAAACGCCCCTTTTCAACAGTCAAATCCGTTGCCTCAAGGGCAACGGTTTGGGCGCCATCCTTGGTGTAGACCTTGGTGAGGGATTTTATCTCAAGCTTAGAGCCAGTCACACAAATTTCATCCTTTCCTTGGTTATGCTACTTTAATATGACAGGCAACCCATTTAGTGCTTGTCATAACCGGAAAACTTTGTTAAAATAACAACGGTTTCGTTTAAAAAATTGTATGGAGGAATACAAATGAAAAAGTATGTTGCTGAATTCATCGGTACCATGGTTCTGGTCCTGTTTGGCTGCGGCGTAGCGGTGGTCACCGGCGGCGCGGCTGGGGTAGCAGGCGTTGTAGGCATCTCCTTGGCTTTCGGTCTCGCCATCGTAGCCATGGCTTATTCCATCGGCCCGGTGTCCGGCTGCCACGTGAATCCCGCTGTTTCCATCGGCTTATGGCTTTGCAAAAAGCTTAATACCAAAGACCTGATCGGCTATGTGATTGCCCAGTTCGTTGGCGCTATTGCCGGTGCAGGCATCCTTTACTTGATTGTGACCCATTCCAATCTTGCTTTGGCTATGGGGACCAATGGTTACGGCACCCTTTCCGCTACCGGCATCAGCATGATCACCGCACTGATCGTCGAAATCATGCTCACCGCCGTATTCGTGTATGTGATCTTGGTTGTTACTTCCAAAGAATCCACCGCCAACATCGCGGGCCTTGTAATCGGCCTTACCTTGGTTCTAATCCACCTGCTGGGCATTATGCTCACCGGTACCTCTGTAAACCCCGCCCGCTCCTTCGGCCCTGCTCTGTTCATGGGCGGCGAAGCACTGAGCCAGGTTTGGGTGTTTATCGTTGGACCTATCGTTGGCGCCGGGATCTCTGCTTATACCTATAAGTATCTGAACAGCTAATTCATGGCATTAAAAAAGACCGTGCCTCCAAATTGGAGACACGGTCAGCGCGTCGACAAAGTCGACGCTTTCGTGCGACACAGGTGTCGCACGAGGGATTTCCCTCACTGCACTGTAAAATCTTCGATTTTACGGTCGTTTGTTCGGGCAAGTTAGGAATTTCTACGAAATTCCACCGAAAATCGCCGCGCATGTCGCCGATTTCGGAATGAAAATCGGAGGATCGCGGTCCTCCGATACCTCCTAGGGTTTGTTGATGGTCTGATAAGGGATGAAATCCCTTATGTATCCCAACTCTTGCTGCCACAGCCCCTTTATAAAAAGGATACCTGGCTGGTTTCGCTTAAGCCATTAAGACAGCCCTGGGCCCGCAACAGTTCGACCACTGCGGAGGAGGCCTTGCCTCTCTTTTTTAAGTCTTCCACGGAAAGGAAAGGCAATTCCCTTTCCCGTACGATGCTCTCTGCTGCCGCTTCGCCTAACCCACCTAAGGAGGTGAAGGGCACCCGCAGGTTTCCATCTTCGATCAAGAAACGTTTTACATCTGATTTGTACAGGTCTGCCGGCAGAAAGTTGATTCCCCGCATTTGCATTTCCAGTACCAATTCCCAAGCGACAATTTCCTGCTTGTCTTTGGCGGTAAGCTTTTGCTCCTGCTGCTTAAAATCGTTCAGCACACCCTTGATGACATCTGGCTTCAGTAGCATTCGGGTGGCATCGAACCCATCCCCGCGGACGGTGAAATAGGCAGCGTAATAGGCAGCGGGGTGATACACCTTGAACCAGGCCACGCGCAGTGCCATGGTTACGTAGGCCACGGCATGGCCTTTGGGGAACATGTACTTAATCTTTTTACAGCTGTCTACGAACCAAGCATCCACGCGCTGCTCTATCATGGCTTCTTCCATATCAGGCCTAAGCCCCTTGCCTTTACGGACGGATTCCATGGTATCGAAAGACATTTTCGGCGCTACACCTTTTAAAATGAGGTAGTTCATAATATCATCACGGGTGCAGATGCATTCTTTAAGGGGTGCTGTGCCGGAACGGATCAAGTCCTGAGCGTTGCCCAGCCATACGTCGGTGCCATGGCTTAACCCGGATATGCGGATCAATTCTTCCATGGTGGTGGGCTTGGTTTCATCCAGCATGCCACGGACGAACGCGGTGCCAAATTCTGGCACGCCCAGGGTGCCTGTGGTGCAATCGATGTCGCCCTGAGTCACGCCCAAGGCATCGGGCCCGGAGAAAAGAGACATGACCTTTTCATCATCCAGGGGAATCTTCTTATAATCGATCCCTGTGAGGGATTCTAGTTCATGGATCATGGTAGGATCGTCGTGGCCCAGAATGTCCAGCTTGACCAAAATATCGTGCATGGAGTTGAAATCGTAGTGGGTGGTGGTGATACCGCACTCTAAATCGTCTGCCGGGTGCTGGATGGCGGTAAATTGGTTGATATCGTACTCCTTGGGCAGAACCACCATGCCGCCGGGATGCTGGCCTGTGGTGCGCTTAACGCCCACGCAGCCCTGCACCAGGCGGTTTTTTTCTGCTTCTCCGGCTTGGATATGCCGCTCCTCCATGTACTTGGATACATAGCCGTATGCTGTCTTATCTGCCAGGGTGCCAATGGTACCCGCGCGGAAGACAAAGCCCTCCCCAAAGAGGGTTTCCACGTATTTATGGGCCTTGGGCTGGTAATCGCCGGAGAAGTTTAAATCGATATCCGGCACCTTGTCCCCCTTGAAGCCTAAGAACACTTCGAAAGGAATATCGAACCCATCTTTAATCAAGGGCCGGCCGCAGTCGGGACAAGCCTTGTCGGGCAAGTCCACCCCCACGGTATATTTTAGCTTATCCACATCGAAAAAGCCCTTGTGGCAGTGCTGGCAGCGGTAGTGGGGGGGGAGGGGATTCACTTCAGTAATGCCGCACATGGTAGCCACGAAGGAAGAGCCTACGGAACCACGGGAACCGACCAGGTAGCCATTTTGCAGGGAGTTGGCTACTAGCTTTTGGGCGATGTTGTAGAGGGTGGCAAAGCCGTAGCCGATAATGGAACCCAGTTCCTTTTCCAGCCGTTTGATAACCAGCTCCGGCAGTTCTTCACCGTACCATTCGTGGGCACGGCCCCAGGACATGGATTCGATATTATCCTTGGCATCCTCCCAGAAGGGCTGGAAGGTTTCTTTGCCTTCTGGGTGCTTGGGGAACAGGCGGATGTCCGGGGATACCTTATCGGCAATCTTTCGGGGATTTGAGATTACCACTTCATAGCATTTGTCCTTGCCCAAATAGCTGAATTCTTCCAGCATTTCATCAGTGGTTTTAAAATAGAGGGGGGCCTGGTTATCGCAATCGTCATAGCCCTGCCCTGCCTGCAAAATGGCCCGACAGATGGCGTCGTGCGGGTCTAAAAAGTGTACGTCGCCAGTGGCCACGGTGGGGATGCCCAAGGAATCCCCCAAGGCCACGATCTTTTTATTGATTTCGCGAAGGGCATCGTCGTTTTCTACACGGCCCTCGCGAACCAAGAACGCGTTATTTCCAATGGGCTGGATTTCCAAATAATCGTAGAACCTGGCAATCTTGCGAAGCTTGTCTTCGCTTTCGCCGTTAAGCACGGCTCGGTAAAGCTCGCCTGCTTCACAGGCGGAGCCTACGATCAGCCCTTCCCGGTACTTTTGCAGTAAGGTACGGGGCATATTTGGCCTGCGCCTGAAATGCTCCATATGGGCCTTGGAAACAATGCGGTTCAGGTTTGTCATGCCCTGCTGATCCTTGGCCAGCAGAATAATATGGTTGGTATCGCCAATGGCGCCGCCCTTGACTGCGCCGTTAATATCCCCCAAATTGGCAACCCCGTTTGCTTTAAGGGCTTCCAGCATTTTAATCAAGCACAGGGCCGTGGCGGATGCGTCGTTGACAGCCCGGTGAGCATCCTTTAAGCTGACCCCAAGAAAGCGGCAGACAGATTTCAGCTTGTGGCTCTTCAACTCCGGGTACATGCGGCGCGCCATGGAAAGGGTATCGATTACCGGGCAGACGTATGCCATGTTCAACCGCTTTAATTCATTTTTCAAAAAGCCGTAATCGAATTTGGCATTATGGGCGGCAATGGCGCAGCCATCTAAAAATGTGTAAAGCTGGCGAAGACCATCCTCTACCGGGGGCTGATCCCGCAGCATCATGTCCGTAATATTGGTGATTTCTACGATCTTTGGCTTCAGCGGCACACCGGGGTTGACCAGCATGCCGAAGGAATCGATGATCACGCCATCTTTAATTTTCACCGCACCAATTTCGATCACCCTGTCGTTGGCAGGGTCCAGCCCGGTGGTTTCAAAGTCC
This sequence comes from Eubacteriales bacterium, assembly GCA_031556065.1. Classification (GTDB taxonomy): domain Bacteria; phylum Bacillota; class Clostridia; order Christensenellales; family Aristaeellaceae; genus JAVBTR01. The sequence continues at coordinate 69,142 of JAVBTR010000020.1, forward strand.
AGAACCACAATGGGTTCGTCCAGGCCGCGTTCGTCTTCATTAATTACAATGGCGGCCTCGTCGCTTAAGTAAGCCTCGCAACCGGGAATTAATTTGATATTATTCTTTTTCGCAGCGAAGAAGGCGGCAGGGAAGGCTTGTACCACGCCATGATCTGTAATGGCCACGGCAGGGTGGCCCCACTTGGCGGCTCGCTTGATCAGATCCCCAGCGTCGGTCAGCGCGTCCATGTTGGACATGTTGGTGTGCATGTGCAGTTCTATGCGCTTTTCGTCGGCCTTATCTTCCCGTATGACCTTCGGGGCAGGCTGGGCAGCACGGATGGAAATAGACAGTTCTCTGGCGAAATTATCATACATGCATTCGCCCTGAACCTTGATACACATGCCTTCTTTAAACTGATCGGCCTTGAAATTTACTGCGTCCCGTTCCTCCTTGGAAATGGGAATCGCTTCCCCGGAGGTTTCATCACTTTTTTTAGAAAAGCGGTTACGGTAACGCAAGAAAAGCTTACAGGGCACGGTGGAGGTATAATCTGTTACGGCAAAGGTAAGCAGGAGGGTTTCACCGCCCTTTAGCTCCTTTTTCTCCAGACTGACAATATCCCCTTGAACAGTAACCAGGCCTGAATCTCCGCTTAAATCCCGAATCGACATAGGGTTTTCTTTAATGGTTCGTCCCAGAATAGGCTTATAAGGGTCTTCTTTTTTTGCAGGCACTGGGGGCGGGGGCGGAGGTGCCGCTTCCTGGGCGCTGTTTAAAGCGGACTGGTATTGTTCTTGCCGGGCCGCGATCATCGCGGCAATCCGAGCTTCTTGATCCCCGGCTACGGCCACCTCAATGGTGGTTTCGATCCTGAAAATATCGTATATGGCTTGGCGCAGCATGTTTACCACATTGTGGTTTTGCATGTACGTCATGGAAAATTCGTCGGGAAAGGTAAGGGTTAAAATGCCTTGATCCAGCCGCCAGTCTGTGGCCTGAACCCAGGCCACAGCACCGGGATAATTGCGGACCAAAAAGGAAGAAAGCACATGGCGGTAAGTGGAAAGGTGCTCTAAAAAATCCTCCGCCAAAGAAGGGGAAGCCACACGGATGGAAATATGCACCTTGGGGAATTGCTTGCGGATGATTTTTTCGATAGAAAGAAAAGCCTTCTCTTCTACCAGCAAATCTGAAAGCAAAAAAATGATGGCCTTGTTGAGTTTTTTATTGAATAACACCTTTTCGCAGGCGAGCTTGCCGCGAAATTCCGGGTGGACCTCAAAAATCTTTGCTAAAAGGGCCTCAAAGCTCATTGCTTTGCCACCCCTTTGCATACTCCCGAACCGCTTGAAGCAGCGCGGCCTTAAGATCGCCCGTTACCTTTCTGGGAGGCTGGCCCTTAATAAACAGAGCGCCCCCATCATGGCCCCCGGCAATACCTATATCCGCTTCCTTGGCTTCACCAGGGCCGTTGACAACGCAACCCATAACAGCCACTTTAATAGGCACATGGATATCGCTTAAATCCTCTTCTACGGCTTTGGCAATGCCTGCCACATCAATGCAGGTGCGGCCGCAGGTGGGGCAGGAAACAAGCTGCACGCCGGAATAGCGTATGTTCAGCGCCTTTAAAATATCCCAGGCGGCTTTGGGCTCCGGCAGAGGGTCGCCGGTTAAAGAAACACGGATGGTATCCCCAACGCCGTTTAATAGCAGTGCGCCAATACCGATGGCGGATTTAATAGCCCCCTGGCCGGGAAGTCCGGCTTCTGTTACGCCTACGTGCAAGGGGTAATCGCATAATTGGTTGGCCAGGGTGTAGGCTTCGTAGGTCATACGCACATCGGATGCCTTCATGGAAAGCACCAGATCAGAAAAGCCTTCTTTCTCTAAAAGCCTCGCGTGGTTTAAAGCCGATTCTACCATGCCCCGGGCGGTAACACCCCCGTCACGGTTCAAAATCTCTTTCTCCACAGACCCGGAGTTAACCCCAATACGTACAGGTACCGGATACATTTTAAGGCAGGCGGCCAATTCCTTAACGTTCTTTTCCCCGCCGATATTGCCAGGGTTAATCCTAAGCTTTGCAATGCCGTTTTCAAGGGATTTAATGGCCAGCCTATGGTCGAAATGAATATCCGCCACCAAGGGCACCGGGCTGCTATCTACCAAGGCCCGAACGGCGTTTGCGCAAGCCTCGTTGTATACGGAAACCCGAACCAAATCGCACCCGGCTTTGTGGAGGGCGGTGATTTGGGCCAAAGTGCTTTCCACATTGGCGGTGTCGGTGTTTGTCATGGATTGAACGAGAATGGGGTTGCCGCCACCTAGAAGCAAGTCTTGTATCTTAACCACTTTGGTATGTTTCACAATCAGCCTCCTGTAATCAGCCGGACGATGTCCTTGTAAGTGAGCAATATCATAAACCCAAAGAGCAGCGCGTAGCCTGTCAGATGTACGATGGCTTCCTTCTTTTGATCGATGGGTTTGCGGCGGATGGCTTCGAGCACCATAAACAGGATGCGGCTGCCGTCAAGCCCGGGAATGGGCAGAAGGTTCATAATACCAAGGTTAATAGAAATAAAGATCAGCAGGGAAATATATGCGTCCGCTCCATAAGTTTGGGTCTGCTCAGAAATCATGGTAACAACCCCTACCGGGCCGGAAAAATCGTTCAGGGAGGCTTCCCGGTTAAAAATCATTTTAAGGGAGCGGAATACCAGCGTGGCGGAATCCACACAATAGTTGAAAGCGCTTTGGACTGATTCGGTGAAAGAAAACGCAAGAGGCGCGCCTTGGGTGGTGGCAACGCCGATGCTTACCCCGATGCGGTAATTGCTGCTGGCTTCATCGAAAACAGGGGTGATGGCGATGGTTGAAGAGGCCCCCTCCCGCGCTACTTCCACATCGAAGGTGGGGGACTGGGCCGCGGCTTCGTTAATGGCGCGGATTAAGGCCTGAGGGTCGTTCAGGTCCACTTGCTTTCCGGCTACGGAAATAATCTGATCCCCTGGCAGGATTCCGACCCGCTTGGCTTCCCCTGTTTCTTCCACGCTGACAATATGCGCGGAATTTTCCACGGGAATCGTTTCTGTAATTGTGCCGAAGTTAAAGTAGCATAGGGCCACGATAAAGGCCAGAATAAAGTTCATGATCGGGCCCATGAGCACTGTCACAATCCGCTTCCATACCTTGTGGTTTTGAAAAGCAAACGGGCTGTCCTTGTATTCTTCATTTACATCATCCTCTCCCGCAAAAGCACAAAAGCCCCCAACAGGGATCAGACGAATGGAAAACAGATTGCCATATTTTTTGCTTTTCCATGAAACAATTTTAGGCCCCATGCCAATGGCAAACTCCACCACCGGAATACCGGTTAACCGGGCGGCGATAAAATGGCCAAACTCGTGTACGGTGATTAGAATACAAAGCAGGATAATTGCCAGGACAATGGTCATTAGTTGCCTCCTTGAATAATAATGGCTTTGGCAGTTTCGCGGGCTAAAAGATCGGCGCGGAAGATGTCTTGCAGGCTGTTTGCGGGCAGAGAGCCCAGCTTTTCTAGGGTTTCCGCTACTACGGAATTAATGCGTCCAAAGGGCATGGTGCCTTTAAGCACCGCAGCTACCGCTTCTTCGTTGGCACCGTTTAATTGGCAGCAGGCGGCCCCCCCTGCGTTGAGGCATTCCTTGGCAAGGCGCAGGGCTGGGAAACGCCCGGGATCACCCGGCTCGAAGGAAAGCTGTCCAAGGGCGGGCAGATCAAGCGCCGGAGCGCCGGTTTCGAGACGATCCGGGTAGGCCATAGCATATAAAATGGGCAGGCGCATATCCGGCAAGCCCATTTGGGCTATAACGCCCCCGTCTTTAAACACCACCGCGGAATGAACAATACTTTCTTTATGTACCACCACCTCTATCTGCTGGGGCGTTAAGCCAAACAGCCACTTGGCCTCGATTATTTCCAGGGCCTTGTTAAACATGGTAGCAGAATCGACGGTGATTTTTTGCCCCATGGCCCAGTTGGGGTGCTTCAGGGCCTGAGCTAAGGTGGCGGCTTCAATTTGCTCTTTGGTAAAGGTTCGAAAGGGGCCGCCAGAGGCAGTTAAAAGTATTTTTTCCGGTTTGTTGGGGCCGGCTCCCTGCAGGCATTGGAAGATGGCACTGTGCTCGCTATCTACCGGTAAAAGAGGCAGGTTGTTTTCTTTGGCTTTTTCCATGACCAGTTGGCCCCCGGCTACCAGTGCCTCTTTATTGGCTAGAAGAACTTGCTTGCCTGCGTCCAGGGCATCCATGACGCTTTGTAGCCCAGCAATGCCCACCACGGAAACCAGTACCGAGTCGGCAGGGGACTCTTTGGCAAAAATGGATAAGGTTTCAGGGCCAAAAAACCACTTTGCGAAACGCAAATCCTGGGGAATCTCGCTTTCACTAATGGGAATGGTAAGCCCAGCCATTTCGGGACGAAAGGCGCGAACCTGTTCAAACAATTTTTCTTTATTGGAATGGGCGCAAAGGGCCGTAACCGTAAAACGGTCCGGGTGCAGGGCGGCCACTTCCAAGGCCTGGGTACCAATAGAGCCTGTGCTGCCTAAGATTGCGATGCGTTTCATGGCCACCTCTTATATAAACAAAATGCGGAAACAGAATACCGCGAATGTGGCGAAAAGAATGCTGTCCATCCTATCCATCATGCCCCCATGGCCGGGGAAAATATTGGAAAAATCCTTAATGCCGCAGTGGCGCTTTACCAAGGAAGCGAACAGATCGCCTACCTGGCCTACAAAGCCGGAAAGAAGGCCCAGGGCCAGACAAATAGGCAGGCTGGGCAATAAGGTATTTAATCCCGGTACCGCAAGGCTGCCAACGCCCACTGTCAGCAATACGCCCAGCATACTGCCGCACATACCGCCAATGGCGCCGGAAATGGTTTTATGAGGGCTAACGCCTGGACAGAGCTTTTTGCCGCCGACCTTGCTGCCAACCAGCAGCGCAAAGGTATCGTTTAAGATAGCTGGCACGAAGACCAGGGCGAATAGCACGATCTGAAGCCCCTTAGGTTCCACGGCCAGAAAGCTTAGCAAAAACATGCCTGGAAGGGTAATGCTCAAAAGCGGCACCAGAGACAAAAGAGCGTCCTCCAGCTTAGGTTCGTCCCTGAAGATAACGCAGGTGATGGTTACAAACAAGACCCCCAGCAGCAGCGGTACAATGGCACGGTAAGAATAGGTTAACAAAATTGGCACAGCCAGAACCATCCCTGCCCAGGTAGGCCACTCAACTGGGCGGTGGCCTTTTACCGTAAGGGCATGGTATTCTTCCCGCATGCCAATGCAGATGGCCAAGGAGGCCACCAGCGCAAAGATCCAGCCACCGATAGCCACGATCAAGATCAGGCCCGCAGCCAGAATAACCCCGGTAATTGTACGTTGCAGCATGGAAATCCCTCGCAGTGCTTTTTTATTCTTGTGTACGCTTGCCATAACGGCGGTCTCGGCTTATGAAGGCTTCCAGGGCTTGGCGGTAATGGTCCACGGTAAAATCGGGCCACAAGACTTCCGGGAACAGAAATTCTGCATAGGCGCACTGGTAAAGCAGAAAATTGCTAAGCCGCATTTCGCCACTGGTGCGGATCACCAGATCCACATCCGGCAAGCCTCTGGTATACAGATGCTCACTTATGGTTTCTTCCGTGATGGCATCTGATTCTAACCTGCCATTTTGAACCAGGGATGAAATAGCCTTCACTGCCATCACCATTTCCGCACGGCTGCCGTAATTCAGCGCAATGTTCAAATGCAGGCCAGTATTGTTTTTTGTGCGTTCCTCAGCGGCAATAAGGGTATTGCGCTGGGGTTGGGGCAGACCCTGCTTATCCCCTAAAATACGGATACAAACATTTTTTTGATCCAGCTCGTCTATTTCACTGGCGAAAAAATCTAAAATCAGCTGCATCAGCGCGCCCACTTCCTCTGGGGAGCGCTGCCAGTTTTCTGTGGAAAAAGCATAGATGGAAAGGCTGTGAATGTTTAAATCACTGGATTCGCGGATGACGCTCCGCAGGGCTTCAACGCCGGTGCGGTGCCCCATGGCAACCTTTAGTTTGTGCTTTTTTGCCCAGCGGCCATTGCCATCCATAATGATGGCAACGTGCTTTGGCAACCTTTGCATATCAAGTGTATTCATGCGATCTCCAAACAATGAAAATAAAAAGATAAGCGCAGGCCTGGTCAGACCCGCGCAGGAGTAGAATCTTTAAATGACGCCACTACGAGCGTGCGGCCGTTGTCCCGCACAGCGACCACCCGCTTTGTTCCCTGCCTTTCGGGGTGCTTGGGCGGTGCTGTGGTTTCGATATGGGCGGGTATGATGCTTTGCTTTTCTAGTATAGCCAAAGCTTTTTCAAGAGGGAGGCCCATAATGGTATCAACGTTTTCCATTAGACTGCCATGATTTCCTTTTCTTTTTCGGCACAGATACTGTCTACTTCTTTAATGGCGGCGTCGGTTACTTTTTGCAGTTCATCTTCCGCTTTCTTTTGATCGTCTTCGGTAATGGACGAATCCTTTTTTAGCTTCTTCACCTGCTCCATAGCATCTCGGCGGATGGCGCGAACGGCTACCTTGGCGTCTTCCGCGCCCTTTTTAACCAGCTTGGTTAAATCCCGGCGGCGTTCTTCGTTGAGTTCCGGCACCACAAGGCGAATGATCTTGCCATCGTTAGAGGGATTCAGGCCCAGATCGCTTTTCAGAATCGCCTTTTCCACCAACGGAATGGCTTTCTGGTCCCACAAAGAGATGGTTAGAAGGCGGGGCTCGGGGGAAGAAATATTGCCCATTTGGTTCAGCGGCGTGGCGGTGCCGTAATAATCTACGGTGATCCGATCCAACAATTGGGGGTTGGCACGGCCAGCACGCAGGGACAGCATTTCCTTTTGGACCACCGCGGCAGTTTTCTTCATTTTTTCTTTAGCGGTGGCGATAACTTCTCTATACATAATATGGTTCCTCCGATACGATTTATTGCGTTATTTATATTGTAATCGTTTTAAGTAATTCTGGCAAGAGGGTTAATCTAAACCATAGAGGGGGAGCACATCCTCGTGCAGGCGGATCAAGTGCATAACAAGGGATTGAAGGTAAAGCCGATCCAGCCCGGAAAGGGCGGGGGAGGTTTCAATGTATTCCCGTAACGCTTCTTGATCGCCCATCGCTGCTTTGGCGCAAAGCTGGTGGCCGTATGCCACATCTGAAACAATATCCATTACCCCTTGGGGTAAAGTGAGATTCGTTTGAGAAAATGTGGCTTGGATGACGGAGTCTTTTAAAAGGCCTTTGATGCTGCCATTGGCTTTGCGAAGAATGGGCAAGGGATAAGCCTCGCCCATTAGCAGGCATTGGATAGGCCTTTCGGCAGGTACATTCTTGATCAGAGCCAGCTGTGCCAGTTGCCCATAAGGGGTGTTTAGACCATGGGTGACCACTTCGTTCATGTGCAAAAGCCGTTCTTTGCGCTTTTCAATGGATTCTGCCAAAACCGGGTTCAAATCCGGGGTGAAGCAATCGTTCTGGGGCAGGCTTTCTCCATGGCCTTCACCAATGGGCAGTGCGCCGTACCAAGAGGCGAAAAGCTTTTTTCCTTGGCCCATAGCCCCATTTTTATAGGCTTGGACGGCCCGGGGAAGCAGGTCCTTTCCAGACATGGTTTCTTTAAGCTCTGTCAGCCATTGAAAGCGGTATAGCCCTGCGGTTTGAAAAGTAAGGCCAGATTGCTTTTTGCTGATCACATGGCAAAGCCCCTCCACGCCAGCTTTGCCCGTTAATGCCGTTTCGCCAAAGCCATAGCATTCAAACCCGTTTAAATGGAAAAGGGCGGTGATCTGGCTTAAGGGCTGGCTTAGGTTTAGCACCAATGCATGGGGGCAATGGGCTTCCATTTGTGCTGTGAGGCTTAACGCTTTGGCGCCGGTACGCAGAGTGAACAAAAGGCCTTCAATGCCGTCGTGTACCCGGGCTTGGTTTTTAAGTCCCTCATCTTCTTCATTTTCCCCGGAAAGGGCGCTTACATCCATTTGGAAGCGGGAAGCGTTTTGAAGACTGTCCGCGAAGATCACCGCATCGGCACCTGCTAAAGTGGCTTCTAAATCCTTATGTATAGTTAAAGAACCAGCGATTCCACTTTTGCCAATCACGGCCAATGCGTATTTTTTCAGCAAATCGCCCAAAGCTTGGTTGGGTTCGTGGACCGCCAAGGTCCCGGCTGCCTTTTGGGCATAGAACATGTCCGCCAGGAAGCCGGGGAGCACAGAGGGAATATCGCTTCCGATCAGCGCGATCTTCATGCTTTTTTTACGGCTAAGGTAGCGGGCTCGCCGTTCAAATCCCATTCTTTGACGATGTAGCTGCTGTCCCCCTGGCCTAAACCGAAGGAAGTGGCCAGCACTGCGGCCATAATGGTTTCCTTGCCGCTTTCAAGAGCAGAAAACAGGGGCTCTTGAACGGTATACAGAACGCTGATGCGGTCTGTTACATCGAAATCGCTCTCTTTGCGCATGGTCTGCAGCTTGGAGATGGCTTCCCGTACAAACCCTTCCCGAATCAATTCCGGGCTTAGGTTGGTGTCCAATACCACGGTGACACCACGATCAGATTGGGCCATGAAGCCTTCTTTTTGCGTGTTTTCCGTAAGCACATCGCTTTTTTCCAATGTGACTACGGTATCATTAACATTGAAAGAAACGGTTTCGCCCTTTTCAAAGGCATCTACCACGTCGTTTCCATCCATGGTCTTAAGCAGTTGGCCGATCTGGCCTAAGAGCTTGCCGTACTTAGGGCCTAAGGTGCGCATTTGAGGCTTTAGGTTATAGGTGGTAAAGGCACGGGCATCTTCGGTGAATACCAGCTCTTTCACGTTTAATTCATCCTTGCAAAGGGCCACGTATTCATCGGAGAAGGCAGCGCCCTTTACATACAAAGCCTTAGCGGGCTGGCGTACCTTCATGGAGGCCAGGTTCCGGGCGGAGCGGGCCAATTGCACTACGTTTAAAAGGGCATTCATCTGCTGTTCCATAGCTAGGTCGATGTATTTTTCTTCCCAGACAGGGAAATCGCACAGATGTACGGATTCCATAGCCTTTGCGTCCACGGAACGCACCAGGTTCTGGTACATGCTTTCGGCCATGAAGGGCACGAAAGGCGCAATGACCTTGGTTAAGGTTTCCAGCACGGTATAGAGGGTGATGAAGGCAGCTTCCTTATCCCCTGCCATACCCTTGCCCCAGAACCGTTCCCGGCCACGGCGGATGTACCAGTTGGAAAGCTCATCCACAAATTCGTTGACAGCCCGTGCAGGCTCGGGGATGCGGTAGTTGCTAAGATCGTCATCCACCTTTTTAACAAGTGAATGGAGCTTGGAAAGAATCCACTTATCCATCAGGCTTAATTCCGCGTTTTCAAGGGGATGTTCTTTTGGATCAAAGCCGTCGATGTTGGCGTACATCACAAAGAAAGCATACACGTTTTGCAGCGTACCCATGAACTTGCGACGGCACTCGGCTACCGCTTCGGCGGAAAAACGGCTGGGGAGCCAGGGGGCGGTGGAATAGAAGTACCAACGCACCGCGTCGGCCCCGTGCTCGTTCAAGGCATCGAAAGGGTCTACCACGTTGCCTTTATGCTTGGACATTTTGATCCCGTCCTTATCCTGCACGTGGCCCAGCACGATGCAGTTATCAAAGGGCGAACGGTCAAACAGCGCAGTAGAGATGGCCTCCAGGGTGTAGAACCAGCCGCGGGTCTGATCGATGGCTTCGGAAATAAAGTCCGCTGGATAGCGCTGTTCAAATTTTTCTTTGTTTTCAAAGGGATAATGCCATTGGGCAAAGGGCATGGAGCCGGAATCGTACCAGCAGTCAATCACGTCTTTCACACGGTGCATTTCCTTGCCACACTCAGGGCAAGTGATGGTGATGGCATCGATAAAGGGCCGGTGGAGTTCCACATCCTCAAAGGGCGTTACGGCCATGTCGTGAAGCTCCTGCTTGGACCCGATCACATGGATGTGACCATCCTCGCAGGTCCATACAGGAAGGGGAGTTCCCCAATAGCGTTCACGGCTTAACCCCCAATCGAGCACGTTTTCAAGGAAGTTGCCCATGCGGCCTTCCTTAATGTTGTCCGGCATCCAGTTGATGGTGCGGTTGTTGTGCACCAAATTATCCTTCAATTGGCTCATGCGGATAAACCAGGTGGGCCGTGCATAATAAAGCAGAGGCGTATCGCAGCGCCAGCAAAAGGGGTAGTTGTGGGTGTAGGGCAGGGGTGCGAAAAGAAGCTGACGCTCTTTCAGATTGGCCAGGATCTTGGGGTCGGCAGTCTTTACAAAATCCCCTTCCCAGGGGGTGCCCTCGATGAATTTGCCCTGGGTGTCCACCATTTGCACAAAAGGCAGGTTGTTCACCCGGCCTACACGGGCGTCGTCCTCACCAAAGGCAGGGGCGATGTGCACAATGCCGGTGCCGTCGGACAAGGTTACGTAATCGTCTGCCACCACATACCAGGCCTTTTCTTTGGGGCTAGCAAAATTATACAGGGGTTCGTATTCCACGCCTTGAAGCTCTGTGCCCTTCATGGTTTGAAGGATATTTACGTCCTTGCCGCTGAACACGGATTCAACCAACGCTTTGGCCATATAATACTTAAGGCCATCGGATTCCAGCAGGCAGTAATCTTCTTTGGCATTAACGCAAAGGGCCACGTTGGAAAGCAGCGTCCAGGGGGTGGTGGTCCAGGCCAGAAGGCAGGTAGCATCCTTACCCTTGACCATGAAACGGACAATGGCAGAAGTATCGGTGACTTCCTTATAGCCCTGGGCCACCTCATGGGAAGAAAGGGCCGTGCCGCAGCGGGGGCAGTAGGGCACAATTTTGTGGCCCTTGTAAAGCAGGCCTTTTTCGTGGATGGTTTTAAGGCTCCACCACTCGGATTCGATATAGTTGTCGTGGTAAGTCACATAAGGATCGTCCATGTCGGCCCAGAAGCCTACCCGGTTGGACATTTCTTCCCATTCGGAAAGGTATTTCCAAACGGATTTTTTGCATTCGGCAATGAATGGCTCGATGCCGTACTTTTCGATTTGGGGCTTGCCGTCCAGGCCCAACAACTTTTCCACTTCCAATTCAACAGGCAGGCCATGGGTATCCCAGCCGGCTTTGCGAAGAACGTTTTCACCCTTCATGGAATGGAAACGGGGGATAATATCCTTGATGGCCCTTGTGAGCACGTGGCCGATATGGGGCTTGCCGTTGGCCGTAGGGGGGCCATCGTAGAAGGTGAAGGCTTTTTCTGCGTCGTCCCGTAAATGGAAGGATTTGTGGATGATGTCGTTCTCCTTCCAAAATGCCAGAACCTCTTGTTCTGCCTGGACAAAATCCAGGTTAGTGGAAACCTTTTTGTACATAGGGTTTACCCTCCTTATAGCTTTGGGGTAATAAAAAGCCCCAAGCTAAATTGCTTGGGGCGGAGTTTATCCGCGGTACCACCCAAATTGGCGGCAAAGCCGCCCACTTTGAAGCCCTGTATCGGGAGCGCCCGCCTTTCCCTAACAAAAAGCTCAAGAAAGGCCACTCCGAGGTGATTTGGCACACCCGCCCTTTACCGGCCTTTCACCAACCGCCGGCTCGCTTCAAAAGGCTTCTGGTCCACCCGTCCTCATCAATGTGGTATTCCAATATTATAGCCATTTTTCAAGAAAAGTAAAGCATTTTACTTTGTTGCCTGAATTGAAATTTTCTATTATAATAATTGCCGAAACGATTGTCGAAAAGAGGTGCTTTTTGTGGAAGAAAGCCGTGCGGCCCAGGGCAACAAAGGGGCCATGATGGGCATTTGTGTCAACATTGCCCTTTGCTTAATGAAGTTTTTTACGGGAATTATAACCAAATCCGTTGCCATTACAGCCGATGCGGCCAATAACTTATCAGACGCCATGGGTAGTGTGGTGGCGCTGTTTTCTATTCAGGTAGCGCAAAAGCCCTTGGATAAGGAGCACCCCTTTGGCCATGGGCGGATGGAATATGTGGGCGGGCTTATTGTGGGGATGATTATCCTTCTGATGGGCTTTGAGCTTTTTAAAAGCGGCGTGGAGGGGATTGTTACCCCGGCGGAATTATCTTTTTCGCTGCTGTCCTTTGCGCTGATGGGCGTGTCCATTCTAGCGAAGGTGTTTTTGTATTTTTATTATACGTCTATCGATAAAAAGATCGGCTCTGTGGCCATGAAGGCGGCTGCCAAGGATAGCTTATCCGACGTGGTGGCCACCAGCGGGATCATTCTTTCCATGGTTATTACCAGGTTTTTCGGTCTGAAGGTGGACGGCTATGTAGGCGTTTTGGTGGCTCTGGTGGTTTTAAAGGCTGGCTATTCCGTATGCAAAGAAACGGTGGATAGGCTCCTTGGGGGCACGCCGGATAAAGAGCTTGGGGAAGACCTGGCTAAGGCGCTTTTAAGCTACGAGGGCATTTTGGGTGTGCACGATATGGTATTGCACGACTATGGCCCAGGCCGCTGTGTGGCCTCTGTTCACGCGGAGGTATCGGCGGAGGATAATATTGTGGCTATCCATGAAGTGATCGATCAGGCGGAACGGGAGATTGGTGAAAAATTCAATTTGCCTATTTGTATTCATATGGACCCAATCGTAACAGATGATGGGGAGAGCAACGCAGTCCAGGCCCAGATGGCCGCATTTTTAAAGACGGTGGACAGCAGGCTAATGCTCCACGATTTTCGCCGGGTGCCGGGGGAAAAGCAGATCAATTTGATATTCGATGTGGTTTTGCCCTTGGATTATGAGGATGAAAGCGCGCTAAAGACGAAAATTGAGGTTCATGCTTTGGAGCTGGATACGAGGTACCGCTGCGTGCTGCACTTCGACAGGGATTATTTCCGGTAATTTCCATGGATGAATTTTGTCGAATGGTGCGTTTGTACCTTTGAAAAGGAGGTGCATAGGGTGAGCAGATTTAAGAAACTGTTCTCTATTGTGTTGATTGTAATGGTGGGCATGTGCTGTGCCGGGGCGGAAGAGCTGGGCAGCCTGGTGGATGTGCCTAATGAGATCGTGGAGGAAGACGAATATATTAATGATGTGATCATTGAAGATAACAGCGAAGATAACCCTATTGGCAAACTGGAAAACGTATCCGACGGGCCGGACGTTTTTAACTTGCTTTTAATTGGTACCGATGGCTATTCAAGCCAGATTAATGGCCGCAGCGACAGCATGATGCTGGTGCGTCTGAACCGAAAAGACGGAACAATTAAGATTGCTTCCTTTATGCGGGATCTGTTTGTGAAGATTCCGGGGAAGGGCAAGACGCGTTTAAACGCAGCGTTTGTGTATGGCGGCGCGGATTTGCTAAAGGAAACCCTGTATAATAATTTCGGCGTAACAGCCGACGCGTATGTAGCTGTGAATTTCGCCATTATGAAAGAACTGGTGGATGAAATCGGCGGCGTGGATTTGACCATTACGAAAAGCGAAATGAACCAGATCAATAAATGGATGCAGGACTACTATAAAAACAGCAGGAAAAAGGCCACCTATACGAAAATAACGGAGTATGGGCAGGTACATTTGGATGGAGATCAGGCCTTGGCGTTTTCGCGCATTCGCGCCATAGATAGCGATTACGAGCGGACAAGGCGGCAGCGGGATGTGATCCAGGCGGCCTTTACCAAGGTCATGGGCATGGATAAGATGCGGATCGCCGCGCTTGTGATGGGCAATCTGGGAAAGGTGAAAACGGACCTGGATTTGGAGGACGCTATGAAGCTGGCGCCGCTGGTACTATCGGTGGATAACTGGGAGATGAGCACCCTTAGAATTCCGGCGGACAACTGTTTTACGTCGGAAACCATTAGTGGAATGGCGGTGTTGGTGCCTAACCTTGAAAAGAACAAGGTAAAGCTGGAAGCATTTTTCGGTGATTAATAACGGGGCTGACGCAGTAAGAATTAAGGAAACGCAAAGGGCTTTGATCCCGTTATGGGATTTTTAAGGGATGAAATCCCTTGAACGGGGTCTGTGACAGCGTCCCAGCGTTTTCCTTATTGCGACAGCCCCATTTTTATGCCCGTTTTTGTAGAAAAAGGGCTTGACACAGCCTACCCGAATCTCTACAATACATATGTTGTGGGTTTTTTTTAAGTAGATACATGTGAGAAGGAGCGATCGTATGTCGGCCAAGTTTGTGTTTGTTACGGGCGGTGTGGTATCTTCGCTGGGCAAGGGAATTACAGCGGCATCCCTGGGAAGGCTGCTGAAAGCGCGTGGATACAAAGTATCCATGCAAAAGTTGGATCCCTACTATAATGTGGATCCGGGCTTGCTGTCCCCCTTGCAGCATGGTGAAGCCTTCATCACCGACGACGGCATCGCTGCCGACTTGGACTTGGGGCATTACGAGCGCTTTATCGATGAAAACCTCCGTGGAGAGGCCAGTGTAACCACAGGCAAGGTGCACAAATCCATTATGGAAAAAGAGCTCAACGGGGAATTCAAGGGTGGCACCGTCCAAGTGATTCCTCACGTCACCAACGAAATTAAGCACCGTATTCGCGCGGCTGCCGAAAACAGCGGCGCGGACATTGCCATTATCGAAATCGGCGGCACCGTAGGGGATATGGAATCCTCCCCCTACCTGGAAGCCATCCGTCAGTTCCGTTGGGATATTGGCCAGGGCAACTGCTGTTTCGTTCATGTAACCCTTCTGCCCTACATTGCGGCGGCAGGTGAATTGAAGACCAAACCCACACAGCACTCCGTTATGAATCTTCGCTCCATCGGCATTCAGCCAGACGTGATCGTTTGCCGCACAGAAATCCCGATCACCCAGGAAGCCAAAGATAAGATTGGCCAGTTCTGCAACGTGAAGCCTGGCAACGTGGTGCAAAACACCGACGTGGATGTGCTTTACGGCGTTCCACTCATGCTTGAAAAAGAAGGCCTGGCGGATATCGTTTTAAGGGAACTGGATTTGGAAAACACCAAAGCCGATTTAACCGATTGGGAACAGTTGGTAGAACGGTTCGTTTCCCCCAAGGGCCAGATCAAAGTGGCGCTGGTGGGCAAATACGTTGCCCTTCACGACGCCTATCTTTCTGTAGCGGAAGCGCTGACCCATGCAGGCATCGCGAACCAGCTTTCTGTGGAAATCGATTGGATTTCCTCCGATGAAATTACCCAGGATAATGTTAAAGCCATGCTGGAAGGCCACGATGCCATTGTGGTGCCCGGCGGCTACGGGGACAGGGGAACCAAAGGCATTATCATAGCGTTGAAATATGCCCGGGAAAACAATGTACCCATGTTGGCCATTGGCTTTGGCATGCAGTTGGCTGCTGTGGAAGCAGCGCGGAACCTGCTGGGCCTAAAGGATGCCCATTCCACCGAGGTGAAGCCCGATTGCGCCGAAAAAGTAGTGCGGATACCTGCGGAGCGCATCTGTGGCAATGACAGCCGCGGTGCTTCACGCATGGGCGGCTGCGATATTACTTTGACCGACGGCTTGGCTAAAAAGGTTTATGGCGCCGATGTCATCCGGGAACGCCATGGCAACCGCTACGAAGTGGAAGAAGCTTACATTGGGCCTTTGAATGAAAAGAGCTTTGTGGTAACAGGCCGCAGCATTGAAGGCAATTACCCTGAAATTTTCGAAATGAAGAACCATCCTTATTATCTGGCGGTGATCTACCATCCCGAATTTATTTCCCGTCCTAACAAGGCGCATCCCCTGTTTGTAAAACTGATTGAGGCCGCTAAAAAGTAAGGGTTAGCAAAAATGCGTGAGGCACTTTCGTGTCTCACGCATCCCTTTTACTCTATTCTAGAATGGCTAACTGGTTATCCAGGCTTGTAAGGGAATCAGTCAATGCGGTTTGCTGCTCAAGGGTGCTTTGCCCGGCTAGCTTTCGGGCTTCAAAGGTATCCAGTGTGGTGATCAGTTCCGTAAACACCTGGGCCGGAAGAATGCTTTTATTGGTTAGCTGCGTATATTGTTCTACCAGTGTTTGGGCCGCGTATACATGCTGGCGAATCTTGCCAAGAACGCTTGTGGTGTTGGAACCGCCGGTTCTGGAAAGGGAGTTTACCTGGCCTAGTGCGGAATCGAGTTCGTATGAAATGTCTTTTAAACAGGAAGCACGATAATTTTCCTTAAAGGCTGTAGCGTTGGAAAGAAGAATGGCCAACACCACAGTGGCAATGAAGAAGATAAGCAACAGCCATTGGAAAATGCGCAGCCGCTTTGTGCTTTGGTATTGGTTCCGCTGGGAGGAAGAATAATGGTACATGAGAACCTCCGTGATCTAGTTTGATTAATTTACTGTTTGGTGCTATTATATCACAATTGAAGCAAGTGGTAAACCCCTTGCCTCAATTGGCTTAAACTCGTTAAATGGTGGGGCTTGGAACGATTTTTTCGATGGATATGGAGGGTGCGATGGTGCAGACGAACCATGAAAGTGAAAAGGGCTTTGGTTCCCATGTTTTTTCGGATAAGGTAATGCGGGAGCGGCTGCCGGTAACGGTATACCGCCGCCTGCGCAAAACTGTTGAAGAGGGGATTCCTCTGGATTCCGCCAGCGCGGAAGTGATTGCCGGCGCCATGAAGGATTGGGCCATTGATTTGGGCGCCACACACTATACACACTGGTTTTCACCCATGAATGGCCAAACGGCGGAAAAGCACGATGCTTTCGTTTCGCCCATGCAGGATGGTACGGTTATCTTTGAATTTTCAGGCAAAGCCCTGGTTCGGGGTGAGGCGGATGCTTCCAGCTTCCCCTCCGGCGGCCTGCGGGCTACCTTTGAAGCCCGTGGCTATACAGCGTGGGATTGCACGTCCCCGGCGTTTATTAAGCGTGATCCGGGGGGGATTGTAGCTTTATGCATTCCCACCGTGTTTTTAAGCTTTAATGGCGAGGCGTTGGATACAAGAATTCCCCTTTTGCGAAGCATTACGGCCTTGAACGCCCATGCTCTGCGGGTTTTGCGCGCCCTGGGGGATGAAAAAACCAGCCGGGTGATCCCCAATGTGGGCCTTGAACAAGAATATTTTCTGATCGACCGGGGTCTTTACCGCAAACGCCGGGATCTGATCTATACGGGCCGTACTCTTTTTGGCGCCAAGCCACCCAAGGGCCAGGAGATGGACGATCAGTATTACGCCGCCATCCGCCAAAGGGTATCCGGTTTTATGGCGGAGCTGAATGATGAGCTTTGGCGCTTAGGTGTGCCGGCCAAAACCCAGCACAATGAGGTGGCCCCTGCCCAGCACGAAGTGGCTGTGGTGTTTGATAACGCTGTGGCTGCCTGCGATCAGAACCAATTGGCTATGACCATCTTAAAGAAGGTGGCTGCAAGGCGGGAGCTGGCTTGTCTGATCCACGAAAAGCCCTTTAAAGGGGTTTCCGGTTCCGGTAAGCATAACAACTGGTCCATGGGCACGGATCGGGGCGAAAATCTTCTGGAGCCGGGGAAGGACCCCGTTGGCAACACGCGCTTTTTGCTGTTCTTCGCAGCGGTGATTGCGGCAGTTCACGAGCATTCTGATTTGTTGCGTTTCGCCTGCGCCGGCCTTAGCAACGATTACCGTTTAGGCGGCCATGAGGCACCTATCCCGGTGATTTCCGTTTTCATCGGCAATGAGTTCTACAATATTCTGGCCACTGCCGCCGGGGAAACGGTGGCCCCTCACGGCAATGATAATAGTATGCACCTGGGAGTGGGTACTTTATCCAATTTACATGGGGACAACACCGACCGTAACCGTACCTCTCCATTCGCCTTTACGGGCAATAAGTTTGAATTTCGTATGCCAGGCTCTTCCCAGTGCGGCAACACGGTCAATGCCATTGTGAATACCATCGTGGCCCAGCAGCTGGATACCATCGCCACGGCCCTTGAAAGTGGCGAAAATGCGGAAATCATCCTAAAAAGCCTGTTTAAAGCCCATAAAGCCATTTTGTTTAACGGGGATAACTACTCTGCCGCCTGGCAGCAAGAAGCGGCCAAGCGTGGTTTGCCCTGCCTTAATTCCACGGTGGACGCCATTCCCGCGCTGCAAACGGAAAAGGCAGTGCAAATGTTCGGCCAATACGGGGTGCTTACCAGACCTGAGATCGACAGTCGCACCACCATTTATTGGGATACCTACATTAAATCCCTTCGGGTGGAAGCCCAGACCTTGCTGGATATTCAGCGCAAGCAGATTCTCCCCGTGGTGTTAAATTACCAGGCTCAGCTGGCCAGGGATATTCAAGATTTGGAAAGAGCAGGGGCCCAGGCACTGGTGCACCGTGAGTGCTTAGAAAAAATAGACCCCTTGTGTAGCGCGTTGTACAGTGCTTTGCAGGCCCTTGAAAAGGTGCTCAACCAGCTGCTGTCCATCCCCGACCAGGAGACAGGCACCGCCTGGCATGATCTGATCCTCCCAGGCATGGACGCGGTGCGCAATGCTTCGGACGCGTTGGAAATGCTCATACCCGGAACCATGTGGCCTGTTCCTACTTACGGCGAATTACTATTCTATGTATAATTGATAGCGTCACAGGGCACCTTGATATCATTCGTACGCTTTAGGAGGCAGAATGATGGTCAAGGTGCTTTGTTATGTTTTGGCGCTTTTATTAGGATGTTCCCCGCAATTAACCCTTAAAAGGGCGCTTGAAACGGGGGACATCCTTCGTTTGCATGTGATTGCGGCTGGGAATAGCGATGAAGAGCAGAGGGTGAAGTTTTGCGTCCGGGACGCGGTTTTAGAAGCGTTTTCA
>JAVBTR010000015.1:0-49862 GCA_031556065.1 Eubacteriales bacterium
CGATTTTACGGTCGTTTGTTCGGGCAAGGTAGGAATTTCTACGAAATTCCACCGAAAATCGCCGCACATGTCGCCGATTTCGGAATGAAAATCGGAGGACCGCGGTCCTCCGATACCTCCTAGGGTTTGTTGATGGTCTGACCCTTCTTTCTTCTGAAAGAAGGGTTCCTCGCAAAACCTACCCCCACATACTATTCAATAGCCGCCTTGCGATTCAGTACCCCGGTGGTAAGCTCCGCCCAGGAGTAGTTTGACATGTATTCGCCGCAATAGGCGTTAACGGCCTTGGCGTCGCTGTTTAAAAGATTATAGTAATCGCAGGTGAGCTTGGCCCGGTCTACAGCCAGGCTGTTCCAGCCTTTGACGATCACATCCTGAACGCCAGCCTCCTGAAGGGATTTCATCATAAAAGAGATCATGTTCTGGGTCTGCTTTTGCATGGAACGATCGTATTCTTTGTCTTCCCAGATAACGGCGGCAATTTCGGCAGTGGTAACGGATGCACCCTGGCGATCCACCAAGAAAGCGAAAATTTCCTTGGCCTTGGAGCGGCTGAACTGCACAGGCTTGCCGTAAACGAAAACTTCAAAATTACCAAAGGTTTGTACAAAAACGCGGGGCACTTCCTCGTTTTTAACAGGATAGCGCAGGTTGTTAAGCTCCCGCTGGACCATTTCACAGGTAACAGGCTTTAACATGTAGCCGCTGGCATGCATGTTGAAGGCGTGGCTCATGTACTCGGAAAAGCCCGTAGCAAAAACGATGTTGGTGGTGGGGCGGATTTCTTTTAGCCGCATGGCCACTTCAAGGCCGCTCATGCCACGCATATCCACGTCTAAAAAAGCGATATCGCAGGCGGTTTGCTTGGCATATTCAAGCAGCTGGGAGGGTTTGCGAAAGGCATGGATTTCCGAATCGGGGCAGGCAGCCACAATGGCATCTACCAGCATTTTCAGGGCCAATTCTTCATCGTCGGCCGCAAAGATGATCATATGGCGTTTTCCCCCTTTTTCGGTATGATAATGGAGGCCGTTGTTCCTTCGCCCCGGACAGATTCGATCTCCAGCCGCCCGCCGCACTGGGCCAGAAGGCGTTTTTGCACATTTTCTGTGCCGATGTGGGTACGGCCATCGTATTGGGGCTTGGAAAGATCGTAGCCGACTCCATCGTCGCTGATAATAATTCGATAGTCAAGATCGGTTTCCCTTGTGGCAATGGTCACCGTGCCCCCTTCTTCCTTTTGTCCAACCCCGTATTTTACCGCGTTTTCAACAATGGGCTGCATTGTCAGCGCGGGCATGACAAAATTCCGGCACTGCACATCGTAGGCCACGCGCAGGTCGTCTCCAAAGCGCATTTTTTCCAGTTTAATATAGACTTCGGTATGTTTTAGCTCTTTTTCAAAGGGGATCAGGGTCTTCTGCTTAAGGGAATCCATGTTGCCTCTTAGGTAGACGGAAAATTCGATAATGGCCTCTTTGGCCTCCCTTGGGGAAACATCGCACAGCATGGCGATAGCCGTTAAAGCGTTGTAGAGAAAATGGGGCTGAATCTGGCTTAGCATAATGGAAATGCGGTTGTTGCTTAATTCCACTTCCTTTTTTTCCAAAAGGCGGCTTTGCTCTACCTGAATGCCGGAGTAGAGGATCAGCATAGATAAAGTCATAGCAACGCCCATCAGCGGCAAGCCGTAGATAACGCTTTGCAGAACAATTGCCAGCAGGGGCAACACCTCATACAGCACAAAGGTGACCCGTTCCCGGCGGGAAAAGAAGCGGCGGTAGAAAAGAATGGCCCAGAAATCCATCGCCAGCACCACAGCGCCCAGCCCAGCGGATACCACATACATGGCGCCGCGGTGGTAAACGCCCTGTTCATCCACATAGAAATACAAGCCAAAGATTTGCAGCACCATTACCATCACCACAGCGCCTAGGCAAATGGCCAGCGCTGCTGGCAAAAACCAGCGAGGCAATTCTGTCCGTTCTCTTAAAAAAGAAACCAGATAAATGGTAAAACCGGCTATGACCGCGTAATTAAATGTGAATACAAGTAGATTGAACATCTGCACCAATACCGGCGCGAAAATCGACGGAGAGGATTCGAAATGAACACCCAGGGCATCGAACACCAACACCAGCACAGCGCAGGCCACGTTGATGATCAAAAAATGGTTAAAGCCCTGCTTGCGATCAGGCTTCAAAAGCATGCACATCAAAATAATGGCCAGAATGGCCACACAGTACAGTTCAAGGGTAATGTAGACGCGCCTCAAAAGAGCAGTATCCTGAATGATGTTGTATAGATCGATGGTTTTCATTTGGCCACCCCCTCGCGCCTTTTGGGGATGCTTAGAACAGCCTTTGTGCCTATATTGATAAGGCTTTCGATTTCCAGGGTGCCATCGCACTGAGTCTTCAGACGGTGGCGTACGTTTTCAATACCAACATGCGTACGGCTGTCGTTAAGGGCTTGATTCACATCGTACCCTACCCCATCGTCGGTAATTACAACCTGGTAGAAATTCGGGGTTTCCCTTGTAACAATAGAAACCGTGCCACCGTTTTCCCTTTGGCCGACCCCGTAGCGGACCGCGTTTTCCACAATAGGCTGAATGCTCAGGGCAGGCAGGTTAAAATCCCTGCACTGAATATCGTAAGCCACGGTCAGCTCCTGCCCGAAGCGCATTTTCTCCAATTCAATATAGACTTCGGTATGTTTCAGCTCTTTTTCAAAGGGTACTGGCCGCTTTTGCTTTAAAGAATCCATATTGCCTCTTAGGTATACAGAGAAATCCATAATGGCGGCTTTGGCTTTTTTAGGCGCCGTATCGCAAAGCGCGGCAATGGCTGTAAGGGCATTGTATAAAAAGTGGGGCTGAATCTGGCTTAGCATAATGGAAATGCGGTTTTCCGTAAGCTCCTTTTCCTTTTGCTCCAGCTGGCGGCTTTGTTCCACCTGAATCCCAGCGCTAATAATGAGGATTGAAAGAGTCAGGGCGATATTCAGGAAGCTTGGGCCATCTATAAATACTTGCAGAACCAGCGCCGTCACAGGCAAAAGCTGGTAAGCAAACAAAAACACCTGTTCAAGCCTGGATACCACCCGGCGGTAGCGCCAGGAGATGGCTACATTCAAAAGAATACTGACAACGCCAAACGCCTGTGAAAGCCAAAAAAGGGATTCCCGGTGATAGAAATTGTTTTCATCCACGGTGAAATACATTCCGTTGAACATGTTCACGATTACCAAAACCGTTCCGATCATGCAAAGGGCCTTCACAATGGTGAACAAATGGCTTCGGTGCTTGGTTTTGCCGCCGATGAGCACCTCCAAGTATCGGGTAAAAGCGTTTAAAGTCATATACCCGGCAATGTAGAGCACACAGTTAGAGCAGCGGATAATGGCGCCGGCATAAGGCCATTGGCGGCCATTCGCTATAAAGGAAATCATATCGGAAACCAGCACGACCAAATCCCACAGCATAATGCCGGAAAGGCGTCGGTATAAAGTGGTGTAGCGGCGATCGTCCAGGGCAATACAAAGCAAAAGCACAATTAATGCCATTGCGCTTAAAGCTTCCAGCACCAGGTTAATCACATACACACCCTGCACCCGCTCACCCCGTTTCTACATATATAATATATTTTAGCCAACCTGTAAGATATTGTCAAATAATAATATAGAAAAACGCCTCAATCAGCAAAGTAATTGAGGCGTTTTAATGCAAATAGGCCTTTTAGGGCGCTCATTACACGGGCATGGTCATGTTATCCCTATCCAGCATGGTAGAATCCACCTTGAGTTTCGCCGCCTGACGGTATTGGAAGAACTTCACCGCTACCTGGGGGAACAGCGCGTAGGATAGCACATCTTCCTCCTGGGTGTAGTAATCCTTGATCTCCTCCCGGTACTTGGCAAGCTCGGGAGCAATATCGTCCGCCGGACGGTGGGTGATCACCTTTTCATCGCCAATGACCTTTTTAGCCACATCAGCGTCCACAGGCGCAGGCAGGCGGCCATATTCGCCCCGCAGCATGGCCTTGGTTTCCTTGGTGACCATCTTGTACCGTTCGCCGCCCAGCACGTTCATAACAGCCTGGGTGCCAACGATCTGGCTGGTAGGGGTTACCAAAGGCGGATAACCGCATTCCTTACGGACTTTAGGCACCTCCGCAAGCACGTCATAGTATTTATCCATGGCGTTGGCCTGCTTTAGCTGGCCGATAAGGTTGGAAAGCATGCCGCCGGGAACCTGGTACAACAGCGCATTGACGTCCACGCTGAGCACTTTGTCCGGATCGCGCCAGCCATCCTTGGTCAGCCTGGCAGCCACACCGCGGAAATAGGTGGCAATGTCGTTGAGAAGGGTAATATCCAGGCCCGTATCGTACTCAGTGCCCTTCAGGGTGGCTACAAGGGCCTCGGTGGTGGGCTGGGAGGTGCCGTTGCCTAAGGGTGAAAGCGCCGTATCCACAATATCCACACCCGCTTCGATGGCCTTGAGCAGTGTCATATCGCCGGTACCGGCGGTATTGTGGGTATGCAGAACGATGGGCAGCTTGGTGTTGGCCTTAAGCTTTTTAATGAGGGAATAGGCATCGTAGGGAAGCAGCAGGTTGGCCATATCTTTAATGCAGATGATGTCCGCGCCCATGGCCTCGATATCCTTTGCCAATTGCACAAAATAGTCTTCCGTGTGGATGGGGGATACGGTGTAGCTCATGGCCACTTCGGCGATGCCGCCGTACTTTTTCGTAGCCTTCACCGCGGTTTCCATATTGCGAAGGTCGTTTAAAGCATCGAAGGTGCGGATGATGTCGATGCCGTTTTCGATGGATTTTTTAACGAACTCTTCCACTACGTCGTCGGCATAATGCTTGTAGCCTAAGATGTTCTGGCCGCGAAGAAGCATTTGCAGCTTGGTGTTAGGCATGGCCTTTTTAAGGGCGCGGAGCCTTTCCCAGGGATCTTCGTTCAAAAACCGCAAGCAGGCATCGAAGGTGGCGCCGCCCCAGCATTCCAAAGAATAGTAGCCGACTTTATCCAGCTTTTCGCAGATGGGCAGCATTTCGGCGGTGGTCATACGGGTAGCCGCCTGGGATTGATGCGCATCGCGTAGAATGGTATCGGTAATCAAAACTTTTGCCATTTTATCTCACCCTTTCTTAGATTACATCCCGAACATGCTAAGCAATACACCCGCCGCGATAGCAGAGCCGATAACGCCTGCCACGTTGGGGCCCATGGCATGCATGAGCAGGAAGTTTGAGGGGTTTTCTTTTTGCCCCACCACTTGGGATACACGGGCCGCCATAGGCACCGCGGATACGCCGGCAGAACCGATCAGCGGATTAATCTTGCCGCCGGTTAATTTGTTCATAAGCTTTGCCATTAGTACGCCGCCTGCGGTACCACAGCCGAAAGCCACAACGCCCAGCGCGATAATCTTAAGGGTGGAAGCCTTTAAGAAGGTTTCCGCCGTAGCGGTAGCACCAACGGTAAGCCCCAAGAAAATAACCACGATGTTCATCAGTTCGTTCTGCACGGTCTTGGACAAACGATCCACTACGCCGCATTCGCGGAAGAGGTTGCCCAGCATCAGCATGCCCACCAGGGGAGCCGCCGAGGGCAGAAGAAGCGCCACCACGATGGTAACCGCGATAGGGAAAATAATCTTTTCTGTTTTAGAAACAGGGCGCAGCTGCTCCATTACGATGGCGCGCTCTTTCTTCGTTGTGAGCGCCTTCATAATAGGGGGCTGGATCACAGGCACCAGCGCCATGTAGCTGTAAGCCGCAACGGCGATAGGGCCTAAGAGATGGGGGGCCAGTTTGCCGGTAAGCCAGATAGCCGTAGGGCCGTCCGCACCGCCGATAATACCGATAGAACCTGCCTCCTGACCGGTAAAACCCAGCATGGAGGCCCCGATAAAGGTAAGGAAAATCCCCAACTGAGCTGCCGCACCCAACAAAAGGGATTTGGGGTTGGCAATCAATGGGCCAAAATCCGCGCCCGCGCCAACGCCAAGGAAGATCAAGCAGGGATAGATACCCAGTTTGACGCCCAAATACAAGTAATCGAACAGGCCTGCTTCCACCGTGTGCCCCGCAACGGCAATCAATTCGCCCATGGCGGTATACACTTGCCCGGCGTTCAAATAAGCGCCCTGGCTGGAAATAATCACATTAGCGGCCTGGGCCAGCACCGTGCCGTCAGCAGCGATAATATTGCCCAAAGTGTCGATGGTGCCTGGTTGGGAAATGGAGCCCGCAACATGGCCGAGCACATCCCCGGCGGAGGTTAAAACGGAACCGGCGGTGTTCACCACCAAGCTGGCAATGTCGTTTAAATCTTTAGCTGCAACCATGATCCCGCCGCCGAAAAGACCCCAATTGGCATGGCCGCCTGCAAACAATTCTTCATGAAACATTTCAGCCCCAAGAAGGTTGGTGCAAAGCATACCAAAGGCAATAGGAATCAACAGCAGGGGTTCGAATTTTTTCACAATGGCCAGGTATAAAAATACGCAGGCGATCAGCACCATGACTAAGGTCAGCGGACTTTGGATGAAGCGATAAAGCCCTGAATCCTTGGCCAGCGCCTCAAGGGTCTTCATAATATCAATGTTCAAGTCTTTCACAACTGCCTTTCCTTGACAATGGAATTACCCTAAAACCACCATCACATCGCCAGTATTCACGGTAGCGCCCTTTTGTACCACCACCTGGGCTACCTTCGCATCATGGGGGGCCATGATCTCGTTCTCCATTTTCATGGCCTCCAGAATCAACAGCACATCTCCCTTTTTAACACTGTCGCCAGCCTTGACTTTCACATCCAGCACGGTACCGGGCATGGGCGCGTTCATCTTTTCGCCGCCAGCAACAGACGCCGCAGCCTTGGGGGCAGCAGCCACGGGAGCGGGAGCAGCAGCCACGGCAACAGGCGCAGCAATGGGCGCCACAGGGGCGGCAGCTACGGGGGCTTGAGCGGCCACAACGCCGCCTACTTCTTCTACATCCACTTCATAGGTGGCACCGTTAACGGTAATCATAAACTTACGCATGATAAAACTCCTCCTTATTATTACAGACGGCTGTATGTTTGCTCTTCACGGCCAGCCTTTTGCCAGGCGGAACCGTTGGAAATCCGGCGCACATGGCGCACCACGAACCCGTTCCCCTCTGCGCCTTCTTGACCGCCCAACATAGCGGCAATAGCGGCGGTGATAACGGCAATCAGCGCGTCATCGTTTTGCGGTTCCTCGGCGGCGATCACTTCCACCGGTTCAGCAATCACCCGTGGAGCAGCCTGCGGGACATCCGCCTTCTTTTTCCCTCCACGAGGCTTTAAAAGGTTAATAAATACGATCAAAATCACCAGGCCGAAAAATACGATAATCATACCGATCAAGGTCACGTTCAGCCCGAATAAAAGCTTATCCATTCCACTTCAATCCTTTCATGCCTCGTTTACAGGGGCAGATTGCCGTGCTTTTTGGGATAATTGGTATCCCGCTTGGAAGCAAGCATTTCAAGATTGGCAATGATCATCTGCCTGGTCATGCTAGGATCGATCACATCGTCCACCAAGCCGTTCTGGGCAGCCACCACAGCACTGGCGGTTTCTTCAATGTAGGCATCCGCATCCTTTTCAAGCACATGGGCTGCGGCTTGGGCTGTCAGCGCGGAAATAACCGCCCCGGGCCAAGCGTAATTCACATCGGCGCTGCCGCAGAGGGTGACATAAGCCTGACCAATGGCATCCCCCGTAATCACGGTTAGTTTGGGAGCAGTGGCTTCAGCATAGGCGTAGAACAATTGCGCACCAGCAGCGAGCAATTTCTTTTGGCCATCCACTTCAGGCACTTTAACGCCCTGAGTGTTCACTAACGTTACCACTGGCACATGGAAGCAATCCGCCATGCGTACAAAGCGGGCAGCCTTTTTCATGGCGCATGCCGTCAGTTCGCCGGACCCCGCAACCAAAGCCACCGTGCGGCCACCCATACGAGCCAAAGCCGTTACAGCTGCCTTGCCAAACTCCTTGTTCAATTCAACGTAGGCACCATTGTCGCACAGCGCCGCCAAAAGGGCTGGCACATCCGCCGCTTCCAGGGTTGGAATGGTGCGGTTCATGTCATCTGTATCGACGATCTCGGCATCTTCCATGTTGCAGGCGGGCATCAGATCGATCACCGTCTTAACAAGGTTGAAGGCCTCTTCTTCGTTCTGTGCCACCAGGGATACAGCCCCCTGCTCGGCCATTACATCCCCACCGGCGTTCTTCTTTAAATCTGTATCGATATGGTTTGCACTGGCCAGCACCTGGGGGCCAAACGCCGCCAAAGCGCCTACATTCTTGGCCATAACGCTCACATCGCAAAGCTGCACAAGCATGGCAGCAGTGCCGATACAGTTGCCCAGAACCAAAGCGAACATGGGGCAAACGCCGCTTAAACGCGCCATCTGGCTCATGACCATGGCATAACCTTTCATGGGTGCCATGCCTTCGTTAAGGCTTACACCTTGGCTATCCAGCATTGCCACCACAGGTGCCCCAGTCTTGCGGGCCATTTCCAGCACCTTAATAATCTTCTTCGCCTGGGCTTCACACATAGCGCCGCCCTTTTGGGTGTAGTCCTGGGCAAAAAGATATATCGGCCGGCCATTGGCCGTGCCATACCCTGTTACTACCCCGGCTGCTGTCAAGGCATCCATTTCTACAAAGCTGCCCTGATCCAGAAGCTTGGCTGCCCGTTCCCGAGCGGTTAATTTGCCTTCCTTGGTTTGCTGCGCCTTGAGCTTTTCATCCCCTGATTGGATGGCCAGCTTTTTCGCAGCCACGTCCTGATAGTCCTGCCTGCTCACCATGTTTCGCTCCTTCCATGATTCCCTGGGCACATTCACTGTGCTTTGGCACAGTGGCAATATGAAAATAATCAATGGTAAAAACCATCTCATCCCAACTTTGCATATTCTTCATTGTTCTCTTTTTTTCCTGCCAATATTGTTAATATTTTATTTTTTCACCAACATATATGCTGCCCCAGTTTTCCCGTCGCCCCTTTGTGCTAAATACCCTGGGAATAAGGGATATATCCCGCCTGTTTTATACACTGCTGCCCTTGTTCAGAAGCCATCCAATCCACAAAAGCAGTACTGGCCCCTTCCCGAATTACGGCGTAATAGCAAACTGCAAAGGGGTATACGCCGGAGCGGATGTTTTCATCCGAAGGTTCAACGCCTTCAATGGCAATGGCCTTGATGTTATCGTTTTTATACAAGGTATCGATGTAATACTTATAGGTATAACCAATGGCGCTGGGGCTTTTGCTGTAATCCCCAATGTGGTATACAAGGCTGCTCATTTCAAACACCTGGTAGTAATTCATATGGTTTTGAGAAATGGCCTTGCCCTTCATGACCAGATTTTCCATAGCCGTCTGGCTGCCAGAATTGCGTTCACGGGTATATGCATATATTTCATCGCTGCCATACTCATCTTCCATTTCAATTCCCAGCTCTTCCCATGTGGTGATTGCGTCCGTGTAAATATCCTGAATTTGCTTCACCGTTAAGCTTTCAAGGGGATTTTTCTTGTTTACGATAAACACAAACGCATCATAGCACACCGGTATCTTAACAAGGGTAATCCCCTTTTCTTCCGCCAGCTTTAATTCTTCCTCTGATGGTTCTGTACCAATAAAGATATCCACCGGATGGCTCTCCTCCATCACGCTTTGGGTAAAGGGCAATTGCGCGCCTAGGTTGGGTTTACGTTCAATGAGGTTCACATAAGCGCTGTGCGTGGTGGAAAAAGAAACGAACGAATCCAGTTCCGCCTCATGCAAATTCAAATGCTGCCGTGCAAATTCCCTGGCCATGGGCACAGCCACGGTGGAGCCATCAATGCTTGGATAGGTGCCGTAAGCGGTTTCCCGAAAGCTTACGCTGCCATAGCTTTTTTCTTGCGTATCTCCTAACTGAAAAGGGCTGTTTTCCACGATCTGTACCCATTCACCGCCCTTTTCCATGGATTGGTTGATCTGGTTGCTGGATTGGGCCATGGCGCAAAAAGGCACCATGCAAATAAGCAATACCGCAAATAATTTCTTCATAAAACCATCCTTCCTAACCCATAAATAGTGAATTGTGAAAGCCTAAAACCCTTCTGCAAAGCTTTCATCTCTTACACTGACCGCCTGTACCTGCGGGGCATACCCTTCCAAACCGCCAATGTGGATCAAATCGCCATCTTGGACAAGCTGCTCGCCTGGGTAGAATGTTTGAATGGAATTGCCGTCTATATCACAAAGTATCATAGGTTCCAGCAGCACCTTTAAGTTGGAAATCACTTCATTGGCCGCCGGCTGTCCATCGTACACAGGCACAAAATAGGTATTCCATTCATATTGCACCACATACCAATCCCCAAAGCGCTGCAGGACAGGCAAATAGTATTCAGAAACGGGCGTTATGCTATCCGCACTCTGGTCTGGCAGCGTGTAAAGGGGATCGCAGCCGCGTATCTCCAATATCCGTTCAAAGCCTCCGTATGGATCGCATAACGCAAGATTTTCGACAGGCACAACAGTCTCCTCCCCGGCAACCCAAACAGTAGCCAGATCCCCTTGAACCCAAAGAATGTTCACCGAAGCGCCCTCTTCTACGTCTTCTTGCTCCTTTGTTACAATGGCCGGGTTTTCATAAATCACGTTAGGGCTTTTAACAAGCTTTGGATCCCCGCCCAAAGGTGCCTGTTTCAATTGCGCAATGGCCGCCTCATGGGAAGCAGCGCTCCCTTGCGGGCAATAGACCACTGCGTTGGGATGCGTGTACTTAAGCCCATCCTCATATAGCCATACGCCTTTACCTACAAACAGGTTTTTAAGGCTAAACAAGTAACATAGGGCCCGATCCTCTACCGCAACCCCATCGGGCAAAGAAAGGCTTTGAAGGCTGATACAGTTGAAAAAAGCCCTCTTGCCGATTCTTTCAACGCCTGCCGGTATATTAATGGAAACCAGACCACCGCAGCAATAAAAGGCCCTTTCCTCAATGGTTTTAAGGCTTACAGGCAGGCCGATCTTATACAAGCCATCACAGTAGGCGAAGGCGCCCTCGCCAATCACTTCCACCCCGTCAGGCACCGTATAGCTCCCTGTTCTTCCCGGCGCAAAGGCCACCAGTGTCTTCTGATCCTTAGAAAACACCACTCCGTCAATGGAGCATAGGGTTTGGTGTTCTGGCGCTATATGAACGTGTGTCAGCGCATAACCCGGCGCATAATATTCCGGGATAGCCTCACGCTCTGGCGTATACATCCCATAATCCGAGGCATACCACAGCATGCTGTAAAGCTCCCGGGTTTCATACATAAATTGCATAACAGTCTCTTCATCCATAGAAGCCGGCAAGGTGATTTCCTTAAGATAGGGCATCTGGTTAAGAACGCTATCTTCAAAAAAGAACCACTCTTTAGGATCGCCTGTCAGCTCTTCATAATTCTCCGGCACCACCCAGCTTGTCAGTTCCTCGGCCATGGCGCAAAAGGGCAGCATGCACAAAAGCCACGTTATCAGCCATTTTTTCATTAGGTTAGCCTCCTTATCTAATTGCTTGTGTACATACAACGTATCACTCGCCTGTTTTTTCCGTTACTGCCCTAAAACGGAAAAGGGCAGCACGCTTTGAAGCAGTGCCGCCATCATTTTTTCGCTTTATGCTTCCACGGAGAAAGCGTAAATGGTAGTAGAACGGAAGATGTCGCCCTTTAACAGCTCCGTGCTGGGGAATTTGGGGTGGTTGGGAGAATCGGGGAAGTGCTGGGTTTCAAGGCACAGGCCATCATGGGCGGAATAAACAGCGCCATCCTTCCCCCCAATATCCAGGTGGTTGCCCGAATAGAACTGCACCCCCGGCTGATCGGTGATCACTTCCATTTTGAGGCCCGATTCAGGGTCCTTCAAAATGGCGCAAAGCCCCATAGCAAAGCCCTTGGTTAGAACATAATTGTGATCGTAGCCCGTGCCCAGGACCATGGCCTTGCAGGTGTCCGCGGCCTTCAGCCCATCGCCTATCTTCTTGGGCTGCCGCAAATCAAGGGGCGTGCCTCCCACTGGCAAGTAATCCCCGGTGGGAATCATTCTCTCATTAATATCTGTTACGCAATCGGCAAAGATTTGAATGGTTTGGTTGTGTGTCTTGCCGCTGTTGTGGCCAGCCAGATTAAAGTAGCAGTGGTTGGTCAAATTCAAAATGGTTTTCGAATCCGTTACCGCTTCGTAATCCAAAGAAAGGTTGTAGTTATCGTCAAAGGTATAGGTTACCTTTACGTCCAAAGAACCGGGGTAATTTTCTTCGCCAGCAGGGCTGTGCAGGCTCATTATCACTTTATCGCAGCCGTCCCCCTCCGCCGTTTCCGCATCCATTAAACGGATTTGATAGCCTACATCGCCCCCATGAAGGTGATTGCCGCCAGCGTTGATATTTAATTGATATGCTTTGCCATCCATGGTGAACTTGCCTGCGTCGATGCGGTTACCATAGCGGCCGATGAACGCGCCAATGGAACCGTTTTTCACCATATAAGTATCCATGTTATCAAAGCCCAGGCAAACATCCTTCATCACACCATTTTTATCCGGCACAATAATGGATTGCAGTGTACCGCCATGGCTTAAAACAGAAACGCTGGCACCCTTTTTGTTGGTCATGGTATACAGGTATACGTCCTTGCCGTCCCCGTTTTGCCCAAATAGTTTTTTCGAAATGCTCATGTAATGACGCTCCTTCCAAATAGTGGTTCCATTTTAATCCAATTTTCACAGCATGACAAGCTCCGGCAGAAAACTTCCGTCTTTTTTTATGTCCAAGGTCAGCGCGGAATAGCCGCTCCAGCCGCAAGCACCCGGGTTCAAAAGCCATACGCCGCCTTTTTCGTCAATTTGCCCCCGGTGAGTATGGCCAAATAATGCAATGCCACAGCCATTTTCCCTTGCCTTCAAGTGTAAATACCCCATGGCATTCTTAACCTGCAGCAGGTGGCCATGGCACATATAAATTTTTACCCCATCGAACGCCAGCACCCGTTCATCAGGTACATCAAAACAGCCCATATCGTTATTCCCCCGCACCGCGCAGATCTGGGCCGCCGGGTTAAGCGTGCGCATGAAATTTTCCAGGCTTAGAAAATCCCGAGCTCCATCACCGCAAAACAAAAACGCATCCGGGACACCTGTTTTTACCACTTCTTCTATGCCCCATTTAAGGCCCGTTACATCCCCATGGCTGTCTGAAAAAGCCGCTACACGCATTCTTACAGCTCCTTCATAACCTCTAACATCTTCTCCGCGGCGCGTGCGCGGTGAGACACCTTGTTCTTGTCCTCCATGGAAATTTCCGCAAAGGTTTGTCCATTTTCATACAGGAAAAGGGGATCATACCCAAAACCGCCGTTTCCTCTACCTTCATGCAAAATCACACCGGGGCATTCTCCCGTCACCACAATGGTTTCCCCGTTGGGCCTGGCCAAAGCGATAGCGGAAACAAACTTGGCGTTTCTGTTTTCCACACCCTGCAAATGCTTTAAAAGAAGCTCATTGTTTTTCCCATCCTGGCCATGCTCCCCGCAATACCGGGCAGAATACACCCCAGGGGCGCCGTTCAGGGCTTCCACACATAAGCCGCTGTCGTCGGCGACGGCGGCAAAGCCTGTCATTCCCCGAACGGCTTCCGCTTTTATTTGGGCGTTTTCTTCAAAGGTTTCGCCGTTTTCTTCAATCTCTTCCGTCACGCCCAGTTCCTTCATAGATACCACCTGGTAAAGCGTTCCAAACAGCGTATTCAATTCTGCCAATTTGTGGGCATTCCCTGTGGCGGCAACCAGTACCGGCAAGTGGCAAATCTGCTCCCCCAGCACAGCCCTTTGTGCTGCCATCAGCTCCCGGCAACCCTTCTCTCCATACTGAAGCAGTGTCTCCATTTCATTCCGGCTAAAGGCCCGGCCTTCCCCGGTGCCCTGCAATTCTATGAACTCGCCCTTTTCATTCATAATGATGTTCATATCCACTTCCGCGCCGGAATCTTCTTTATAGCACAAATCCAGCAGCGCCTCCCTGCCGTTCACCCCGCAGGAGATCGCCGCGATCTGGTGACGAATCGGCGAATAACGAAGCTTTCCGTTTTCCATCAGCTTATTTACCGCCAGGCACAGAGCCACAAAGCCCCCTGTAATAGACGCTGTTCGGGTGCCCCCATCGGCTTCCAATACGTCGCAGTCAATGGTAATGCTCCGCTCTCCCAATGCCGTCAGATCGATGGCTTGGCGAAGCGCCCGGCCAATGAGCCTTTGAATTTCCACGCTACGGCCATCCTTTTTAACCCCGTCCCTTTGCTTCCTACGCCCCGTAGACGCAGGCAACATAGCATATTCCGCCGTTACCCAGCCTTTTTTCTGCCCCCGCAAAAAGGGCGGCACTGATTCATCGATGCTGGCCGTACAAATAACCCTGGTATTCCCCGTTTCAATCAAACAGCTTCCATCTGCCGTCCTCACAAAATTCGGTATAATATTCACCTTGCGGCCCTCATCGGCCTGTCTCCCATCAAAACGCATAAAAAAGCCTCCTGCATTTGTTTATGCGAGAACCATTTTTCTTTTAGGAAAAAGAAAAATGGTTCTCGCGCTCTCCAAAAAGAAAACCATAGTCGCATCACATCATCCATGCGGGTATCCATATCTGTTACCCCTTCGGTCATACAAAACGCATAGCATAGCTGAATGAGCCTGTCGTAATCATCATACTCAATGGTCATCAAGGCCCCTTTCGCCTGTTCCCTTTTTTCCGGCGGCACATCCATGTTGCCAATATAATCATGCATATCTTGAATGGGAAAGGAGTGCGTCAGGCAAACCCTTGCCACTTCATCGTAGTTCAGCTCCCCCATGAACTTATAGCCATAAACGATATGCCCGAAATGAAGGCGACCGTACCGCCTGCCAATATCGTGCAGCAGCCCCAGTACGTAGGCTTTCTCGCCATTCATCCCGCAGGCCCTCGCTATCTTTTCCGCACTCTCCCCCACCAACAAGCAATGGTTCACCCATTCCCCCGGGTTCATTTTCTCGCTTTGTGTTAAAAACCCGTTGGCTTCTTCGCGGCTCGGATAAATAGTTGCCTCCCTATTCGCCTTCGTAGTATTCCACCTGATCAGCTAAACGGTATAGCTGATTCAAATTCTTACCCCAAACCCCAATCTTTCCAGAATCCGGGTACACTGCCACTTCCAAATCGTTGTGGGTATCAAAATCGATATAAATCAGATTCTCCGTTTCAGAAACATTGGTTAACTTATGGGCACCGTTTTCATTGGCGGGAAAGTAGAGCATGTCCCCCGCCTGAACCGCCCTTTCGCCCTGAGGCGTTTTCAGCTTGCCGGTACCGGACAAAATGTAGAACACTTCTTCATTTTTGATATGGTAATGGTACGGGAACCCGGCTTTTCCCGGCGGTAGTTCATATACGGCAACAGTACATTGCGCTGCCTCGCCAGTGGGGAGAAAACTCCGACGATAATATTCGTAATCCGGGTGTTCATGGCGGTACTTTTGCTCAACACCGATTATATTGACGTGTTTAATCTCTTTCATTTGTACTGGTTTACCCCTTCTTTACAGGCTGCAATAGCCCTTCATCAGCTGCTAGAACCACTTTGAGAATATTCAGCACAATGGGACCCGCCAGCATGCCCAGAACCCCCATTAGCTTAAAGCCCGCGTACAGGGCCATCATGGTGGCAAGGGGATACAAGCCTAAGTTCTTGCCTACGATCCGGGGTTCCGAGATTTGCCTGACCAGAATAGTCAGCAAATACAGAATCAGCATCCCGATTCCGATGGCCGTGTCTCCCATAACAAAAGCCAGAATAGACCAGGTAATTAGAAACAAGCCCGCGCCAATTACCGGCAATGCGTCCCCGATGCCGATTAGCAGACCCATAAGCAAACCGTAAGGCCGCCGCATAATAATCAGCCCTACGGTCACTGTAATGGTAATCAGCAGCGATACCAGCAATTGGGATTTCATTTGCCCGAACACTGCGATCAATAGATTGTTTTTAAGGGATATGGCGCCCTCCACCACAGGCTTTGGAAACACTCTTTTAAAGAAGCCGAATATCCGCTCCTTGTCATAGCTCAGATAGAAGGTCCCCATAATAGTCAGAACGATTGTCAGAATAATTTCTGGCAAGCTGAATGCCGTAGCAAACGCGCCGCCGGTAGCGTTTTTCAAAATGGTGGTGGCAAACGCAGTCAGGGTTTTGGTCAGTTCGTTAATAGAAGTGCTGATCAGCTGATTGAAATTTTCCGGCAGGTAATCCGCGTAATTGTCACTTAGCATTTTAATCAGTTCATTGCCCTTGTTGCGAATAAAGTTAATAAGCTCTGGAATGGATTTGGCCAGCGCCACCGATTCTGTAATAATGCGGCGTAAAACCAGCACAGAAATAATACCGATCACGCCGTAAACCAGCACTGTAACCAATACCGTGGAAACCGAATTTTTAAACTTGAACTTGCCCATGATCTTACGCAAAAGCTTTACCAATGGTTCCATCAGCCAAGCCACAACCCCTGCCACAAAGAACGGCGCAAACAGCGGGAACAGAAACACCACCAGATAACAGGCAATGAGCACCATGGCAATAAGCCCAAACTTTCTAGGCAATCCGTTCATCTTGGTGTTAAAAGCTGTCATGCGTTCCCATAAGGTCATATATCGTATTCCTCCTTGAGATGAATCAGGCACATGGCGATAAACTCGCGGTTGGTGGGTTTGCCCTTTTCAGGATCGTAGCTCTGCCCAAAAAGTCCTTCGATAGCCGCCAGTTTCCCGTGGCTAAAGGTGGTTTCAATAGCGTGGCGGACACACCTTTCCACCGATGAAGGGCTTACCTTAAACCGCTTAGCCGCATAGGGGTATAGCGCAAATTTATACTGCTCCCGGTATTGGGGGTTTGAAAGGGCCAGGGGGATCATGCAGGCCAGATAATCGGTGCCGCTTAAGTGGGCTGGCATGTTCATTTGGATAAGCAGCTTTCTGGCCCGTTCTTCCCGCTTAGCACGGGTGGCTTCATAAAAATAGGGTGCGGGCCCTTTTAAAACCTGATCCACCATGGGCAAAAATGCCAGGGAATCCGCCTCTCGGGAAAGGCAGCCATCTGCCTGTTTGGTTTCCCCAACAAACAAAACATAGGGACAATGCCAAAGGGGCCTTTGGACAAAGCTGTTCAGCACGCTGTGCCCATCTATTTCCTTCAAAACGCTGTCCAGTATGAGCACGTCGCAAGCCATTTTCTGTACCCATTGGAGCACTTCCCTACCCGAATTGCAAAGGGTGCAGGCCGTATGCTCATCCCGGTTTTCAAGCACATCCCGAAGCAGAAGCATGCGGGTTTCATCTGATAGCCCTAACAGGATACGCAAACAAAAACCCCCTTTATGCACAAACTCTTTAGTTCGCCGCATAAAGAGGGTTTTCCTTTACTTACCTTACACTTACCTTAATCTTCCTTTTCGAATTCGTCCTTGCCTACACCGCAGACAGGGCATTCAAAATCCTCGGGCAGGTCTTCAAAAGGGGTGCCGGCGGCAATCTCATTATCCGGATCACCTAACGCTTCGTCGTAAACGTAACCACATACTGTGCAAACATACTTAGCCATAAAAACACCTCCTGTTATTTGGGTATATGAGCATTATACCACGTTTATGCCCAATTGAAACACATTGCTATTTTTGTTTGTGACAGCTATAATAGAAGGGTATACCCCATGAAAGGAAGTACACATATTGTATAACACATTATTGACCCAGGCCATTAAATTAGAAAGAAACCACCGTGGCGATATCTTTGCGGCCTTTTTCGTGCAAATTCTTTTACGGCTTATCGCTCTGGTGCCTTTGGCCGCCATTTTTACCCCCCATAAACAATTAGCCTGCCTTTGCCCCCTTCTCTGGGTTTTTCTGGTGCTGCCCCTGCGGTTTTCCATGGCCGACGGACTCAACCGTTTCGTTGCGGGCGAAAAACTGTTTTCTTACCGCATCATCAGCTTTAGCCAGTATTTTAGCAAGCTCCTTAAGGCTTTGGGGCAGCTGATTAAAATGCTTCTTTCCGGGGCTCTTATTATCAGCGCTATGGTTTACGTAGTGGACCTGAGTACCAAGGTAGACCCGTTCACCTTCATTCGTATGCTCCAACAGCTAGGCGGGGGTAAATTCGAAACCGGCCTGGTAGTGGCTGCTGCCATTGCCTGCGCCCTATGCATTCCCATTATTATGATGATGGGCTTTTGCTGCGGGGATCGGTTCATCTTTGCCAAAGGCATAAAGCCTTACTCCGGCATGCGCAGGGGCTATTTTAAAGTGGGCCTGTTAAGCTTTTTGCTATTGTTGCCCGCTATCGCATGCGTTGTCGGCGCTTTTTTCACCTCCATGCCCCTCTTTATCTACACCCTGGGCAGGGATACCAGCGGCTTCAAAACTGCACTTTATCTTTTGATCGCCGCTATCCTCCTGTATGTGCCTTCCCTGCCTATTCGCAAGCTCCTGGTGCCTATCGCGGTAAACCATGAGGCTTGATAAATACCTAAGCCAGAAGGCTCTGGGCACCAGAAGCCAGGTACGTGAGTTGGTCAAGGCAGGCCGGGTCACCGTCAATGGTGTTTGTGCCAGGGACAGCGCTATGCATATCGACCCTGAAAAGGATCAAGTGATCTGCGATGGCCAGGCTCAGGACATGAAAACCGAATACCATATTATGCTTTGCAAGCCGGCCGGAGTCTTGACTGCCGCCCGTGATAAAAAGCAAAAGACAGTGCTGGACCTGCTGCCCCCTTTATTTAGAGCAGCTCAATGTATGCCCATCGGCAGGCTGGACAAAGACACCACCGGCCTGCTTATTTTTACCACCGACGGGCAGCTTAATCACTTGCTGCTCTCCCCCAAGCGTCATGTGGATAAAGTCTATACCGTCACCGTAAGGGACGAACTGAAGCCATCGGATATCGGCGCTTTTCAGGCAGGCTTGACCCTTTCCGATTTTAAGACCCTGCCTGCGGGGCTGGACATTTTGGAACCTAAAAAAGCCCGGGTCACGGTTCACGAAGGAAAGTTCCACCAGGTGAAGCGGATGTTTGAAGCCGTTGGCAATGAGGTTCTCACCCTACACCGGGATTCCTTCGGCGGCATTGAGTTGGACCCGCGCCTTGAAAAAGGCCAGTGGCGGGAATTAACCAAAGACGAACTGGCCCTATTACGGGAAAAGGCGGCAATCAACCATGAGTGAGCATTACTATACGGACAACCCCACCTCCCTATCCCACAAGCGACCCTTTAACCTTGCCTTTTTAGGCCATGAAATGACTTTTTACACCGATGCCGGGGTGTTTTCCAAAGATGAATTAGACAAGGGCACTGCTCTTTTATTGGAGCACCTTCCCCCATTAACTGGCAGCGCCCTGGATTTGGGCTGCGGCTGGGGTGCCATTGGAGTCACCCTGCTTAAATTAAACCCTGCCTTAAGCGTTACCATGGTGGATATTAATCAAAGGGCTGTTGAACTAAGCAAAGAAAACCTAAGGCTAAACCGTGTATCCGCCCATGTGCTTCAAAGCGACGGGCTCCATGCCCTTAATGGCATGGCTTTTGATACGGTGATCACCAACCCGCCCATTCGTGCGGGGAAGCCAGTCATCTACGATATGTTTGAAAAAAGCCACCTTCATTTAAATGAAGGTGGCAGTCTGTACATTGTTATCCGCAAGCAGCAGGGCGCAGATTCGGCCATCAGGTTTTTAAAAGGCATTTACCAGGATGTGCGGGTGCTAAAAAAAAGTGGCGGATTCGATATTATTCAGGCGATTAAATAAGATTACTCCTCCCGCCAAAACAATTCAAGCGCTTTTTCAAGCTCGCCTTGCTGGTATTGCCAGTGAGGCGGGCATAATTTTTCATAGGCTCGCTGGGTATAGCGGTCATCGATTAAAAGGGCTGCGCCCTTATCTTTTTCGGAGCGGATTACCCGGCCCGCGGCCTGCAAAATCTTATGCATGCCGGGAATCTGGTAGGCATACTTGAAGCCCGCATTAAAACGCTGCTGGTAGTATTCCCGCAAGGTTTCCTGAAAAATATTCACTTGGGGCAGCCCCACTCCCACCAGCATCACCCCAAGGAGTTTATCTCCCGGCAGATCGATGCCCTCGGAAAAAATGCCACCCATAACACATAACCCCAGCACCGTTTCAGTACCTTCGTGAAAGTGGCTTAGAAATTCATCCCTGGCTGCCTCCCCCATGCCCTGGGTTTGGATCACCAAGGGCAACGCTTCCAATTGTTCGCCAATAAGCTGCATATATTTAAACGAAGGAAAAAACGCGATATACTTTCCGGGCTTGCTTACAAACAAGCCGCGGATGGCCTGCGCCACCTGATTGGCCGTTTCTTCTCTTGCGGTATACCGCGTATTCACATTTAACCTTTTCACAAAAAATCGTTCCGGCGGAAAGGGGGATGCCATTTGAAACAACGCATCCTCCTCTTCACAGCCAAAAAGCACCTTCATATCGGAAAGGGGCGAAAGGGTGGCTGAAAAAAACACCACTCCGCGCATGCCCTTGGTGGCCCCCTGAATATGCTCCGCCACGCTCAAGCAAAAGGCCGTCAGCCTTTTTTGATGGGCGCTGCCTTCCAACAGATAAGCATGGGTATCTTCCCCAATAGAGAACCCAAAGGCCTTCAGGGCCATATAAATTTCAAAATGGGT
Organism: Eubacteriales bacterium; assembly: GCA_031556065.1. Classification (GTDB taxonomy): domain Bacteria; phylum Bacillota; class Clostridia; order Christensenellales; family Aristaeellaceae; genus JAVBTR01. The sequence goes on from JAVBTR010000015.1 coordinate 20,831, forward strand.
ATCCCCCGCCTGGCCTCGGCCTATTTCCTCCAACAGCGCATCCATCAGGTGGCTGAAGGCCTCCTTAACGGCAGAGCCCTCCAAATCCACCGGGCCATTTTCTTCAAAAGCCAAAATAGCCTTAATGGCCGCCATCAGCGCTTTATTCATAGGATGGCTGCGTTTGGGGTAGCCTTTTTTAAGCGCCCGCAGCGCCTTGGTATCGATGGTGGCGCTTAACATATCCCGCACACGGGAAAGCAGGTTGTGGCTTTCGTCCACAAGCAAGGTCATATCCTTGCGGGCATCGAAAATCCGCTGCAAATGAGCAGTTGGATCAAAGGCATAGTTATAATCCCCGATGACCACATCGGCAATTTCCGATAGGGAAAGGGAAAACTCAAAGGGACATACCTGATGCTTTAAGGCTGCTTGGCGGATGGTTTCCTCGTCCCAGGTTTCAAGGGGCAAAATACCATTAATCGCATCAGGCAAGCGCACAAAGAACCCCTGGGCATAGGGGCAATTTTCCAAATCACACTTGCCATCTGGCATAAAGCATTGTTTTTCTTTGGCCGTTAAAGTAAGCACCCAAAGGGAAACAGGCTGCTGCCGCAACAGCATTAGACAATCCTGGGCGGCTTTTCGCTGGGTTGTCCTGGCTGTTAAATAAAACACCTGGTTGGTCAGGCCCTGGCCCAGGGCCATGAGTGTTGGGAACAGCACCGCGGCAGATTTTCCCGTACCTGTAGGCATTTCGGATAAAAGCCTTCTGCGCTGTTTAATGGCCGTAAACACCTGCACAGCCATTTCCCGCTGGCCCTTACGGTATTGCTCGTAAGGGAATTTAAGCGCCTTTAAAAGCCCATCCCGCTTTCCCCGATGCTCTTTAAGCATTCTTTGCCAATTGACGTAAGCAGAATAAAGGGCATCAAAGCACTGCTGGCAGGCTTCCTTCGTAAGCTCCTCCGTGAATGCTCGGCGCACATTGCCCCGTTTGTCCACATAGCAGGTAGAAACAATTACTTTTTCCGCTCCATACAAGCAACACACCATATACCCATAGACCACCCCCTGGGCACGGTGTGCCGGGTATGGTTCCATAGGCAGCTCTTCCCATGAGTAAAGCTTAATTTCTTCAATTTGGGGCACATCCCCCGGCATATAGCCATCCATGCGGCCGGACAGGGTAAGCGTTTCTTCATTTAGATAGGGCAGCTCCATTTTAAGTGCTGATTCGATCTCCCAGCCATCGCCTAAGACCTTTTGCCTGGCCTTGTGGGAAATGGTGCCATCCAGCATATCCCGCATGGAAGCGCCACGGGTGAGGCTTTCCCCATGGAGAGTGAATTCCACCAAATCCCGCACGGAAATCTGCACCGCAACCCGCTCCCTTCTTGTACCAAGTCCTAACATTATGACATAAACCCCATTGGGATGCAATAAACTGCATATGAAACGCCGTATAGGCGCATACTACGTACCGACGATATCGTTGCGTATGGAGGGATGGACACATGGAACAGGTTATACAGCGGGGTGCCCGTGCAGGCTGGCAGGCGGCTGAATCGGATAGATTGATGGACGCGGTACAAAAGGCTGCCCAGGAAGGGATTCCCCTTAAACTGGTTTTCGAGCAAGTAAGTACGGATCTTAACCGCAAACCCAACAGCATCCGCAATTACTACTACCAGCTTATGCGGGACACACCCCAGGACCATTTAAAGCGTGCCGCGCCATTTGAACTGTTTTCCCCGGAGGATGTACACGAACTGATTCGGGAAGTATTGATCGGCAAAGCCAAAGGGTTATCTGTACGGGCCTGCGTGATGAACAAAGCGGATGGGGACAAAAGCCTGATGCTGCGTTACCAGAACAAATACCGCGCCATCATGAAAAACAAGCCACACATGCTGGAAGAAGTCGCAAAGGAACTAAAGCAGGAGGGCTACGCCCTGCCGGAAGCCATCACGCGCCAAAGCAGCCCGGCGCCGGCAAGAATCACTGAAAGCCCCATGGAACAGATGGTACAGGAAATATCCGATCCGGCTGTAACGATGATGATGGAAGGGCTTAACGCGCTCCTCTACCGGGCTATGAAAAACAAAAGCAACGATAAGCTGGTGGAGCTGGACCGCCTGCGAGTGGCCTACGATTCTAACCGTTATGAATGGGAAAAAGAAGAAAAGCGCCTCAAAGAAGCGCTTAACGACATGATGGCCATCTGCCGGGATTTGTTGGCCCAGCCCATGGATCAACGGGAACGGGAGCTGCCCAAGTTTTCCGCGGATATTGCCATGGCCATATCCAATGGAGAAGCACTGCTAACAGAATACGCCTACATCAATTAAAGTAAAACGGATGGGGCTGCCGCAATAAGAATCAAGGAACGCCAAGGGCTCTGCCCTTGGAACCCGCAAAGGGATGTATCCCTTTGATCCCATTATGGGATTTTTAAGGGATGAAATCCCTTAAACTGGGTCTGGGACAGCGTCCCAGCGTTTTCCTTTATTGCGGCAGCCCCATTTATGTTAGATTTGTTGTAAGGCAGTTCATCCCTTGACGCCTGTGCCTTTGTTTCATATTGCGGCGGTATAATTGCTGTTCTTCTATGCACAGAAGAGGATTTCCTTTCTATAAAATTGAACTGCCTAAGTAGTGCCCAATACATCTACAGTTAATATTTCTTTGTTATTCTAAAATCATTCCAACAAGGAGCGGATACATATGAAATTCAAAATCGTTGCCGACTCTTCAGCAGACTTAACCTCATTCTCAGGGATACCCTTTGCCAGCGCACCGCTGAAAATTGTAACTTCGCAAAAGGAATATGTGGACGATGCCACCCTGGACGTGGAGAAAATGGTGGATGAGCTTGCTCAATACCGCGGAAAATCACATACCTCCTGCCCCTCTCCGGCCGATTGGGAAAGCGCTTTTGCCGATGCGGAAAATGTTTTTTGCGTTTCCATTACAAGCGCACTTTCAGGCAGCTTCAATGCCGCCCAAACCGCCAAACGCGATTATGAAGAAGTTCATCCAGCCCGCAAGGTATTTGTAATCGACTCGCTTTCAGCCGGGCCTGAATTGCGCTTGATTATAGAAAAGCTTAAAGAGCATATTGATCTGGGCAAAACTTTCGAAGAAATATGCCATGCCATTGCCGAGTATACGCAAAGAACAGGTCTGTTGTTTATGCTGGCTTCCATGAACAACCTTGCCAATAACGGCAGGGTGAACCCTTTCGTGGCAAAAGCCGCAGGGCTATTGGGCATTCGGGTTGTGGGCAAGGCAAGCGATAAGGGTGAACTTGAAACCCTTGAAAAATGCCGTGGCGAAAAGCGGGCCCTTTCTTGCGTGCTGGAACAGATGCGGTCACTGGGCCATATGGGCGGTAAGGTTCGCATTGGCCACATCCGCAACGAAAGCGCCGCTCACATTTTAAAAGATATGATCCTTTCAGAGTTTAGCAATACCGATGTGGAAATCTACCGCAGCCGCGGGCTTTGCAGCTTTTACGCAGAAAGAAGCGGATTGATGATCGGTTTTGAAAAGACAGCCGCCTTCGGACACTAGTACTCCCTTTGAATTAGCCCTCATTCATGCCAGGTTTGCATGCCTTGAAGCGTTTGATGTTCCCCGCCTTGCCCACACAGTTAAGGTTGCCGCCGCACTGATCCCCCAGCATATAAATGAAACCATCAGCCGCAAGGCATTTTCGTTCATTCCTCTTATTTATAAAGACCACCCAACTGTTAAACAATTGGGTGGTCTTTATATGCTACTAATCCTACGCTTACTGAGCTGCTTCTACAGGGTAAACGCTGACTTGCTTCTTGTCTCTGCCCTTGCGCTCGAAACGGACAATGCCGTCTATCAACGCGAAGAGGGTATCATCCTTGCCCTTGCCAACGTTCTGGCCAGGATGGATGTGGGTGCCGCGCTGGCGAACGAGAATGTTGCCGGCGAGGGAGAACTGGCCGTCGGCACGCTTGGGTCCAAGGCGCTTGGACTCGGAATCACGGCCGTTGCGGGTAGAACCTACGCCCTTTTTGTGGGCGAACAATTGCAGGTTAAGCTTAATCATGTGATTGACCTCTTTTCTTTCAAGGTGATGTACTGGGGGTAACTTTCCACTAAGTCGCCAATGCCCTGGAGGAAAGTTTGCAATATGACCTGCGCGTCGTGGTCCTTTTCAGGGGGCAACCCTTGCGGCAAAAACGCCTTTAGGTATCCGTCTGATAAATCCACCTGGCAAACCACTTTGGCCACGGTTTCCAGCGCATTAACACAGGTCGTTGCAAGGATTGACGCTGCGGCACACACAATGTCTTTGCCGCTATTGGCAAAGCCCGCGTGGCCTGAAACTTCAAAGCCTTGGCCCTGATAGAAGATAACCTTAATCATTACGCGATCGCGGTGATCTCTACCTTAGTGTAGGGCTGACGATGGCCAGTTTTGCGATCATAGTTTTTCTTGCTCTTATACTTGTAAATGACGATCTTTTCGCCCTTCACCTGAGCTAACACCGTGCCTTCTACTTTAGCACCGGCTACCAGGGGATTGCCCGCGGTGATACCGTCGTCGTTGCCAAGAAGAAGAACATCGAAAGAAACGGTGGAATCGTTGGCAACGTCTAATTTTTCAATATAGATGACATCGCCCTTTTGAACCTTGTACTGCTTGCCGCCTGTTGCGATAATTGCATACATTATTGCAAGCACCTCCTAAAACATTTACTCGCCGGAAACATGAGGTTGCGCGTTGGCGCATTTGGACAGACCTCTTCCGAGCGGCTTTACCGCAATACGATAGCATAAACGCGGATTCTTGTCAATGGATTTGCGGAAAAAAGCTTGCACATGCAAGGCACTTGTGATATAATCCCATCGATTACGCACCTTTGCCATGGCGAAGCTTGTGCCCGAAAGGGTGGCTGCAGCTAAAAAGGCAGAGGGTGGAAAAACAAGGAGGAAGAAAACAATGGCAGTTATCTCTATGAAACAGCTCCTGGAAGCGGGCGTACACTTTGGTCACCAAACCCGCCGCTGGAACCCCAAAATGGCTCCCTACATCTTTACTGAACGCAACGGCATCTACATTATCGACCTGCAAAAGACCGTACGCAAGATCGACGAAGCTTATAACTTCGTGCGCGATGTAGCCATGGAAGGCAAAACCGTTCTCTTCGTGGGCACCAAAAAGCAGGCCCAGGAAGCCATCGAACAGGAAGCGCTGCGCTGCAACCAATACTTTGTTAACAATCGCTGGCTGGGCGGCATGCTCACCAACTTCAAGACCATTCGTACCCGTATCGACCGCCTGAACCAGATCGATAAAATGGAGCAGATGGGCCAATTCGAAGTGCTTCCTAAGAAGGAAGTTATCAAGCTGATGCATGAACGTGAAAAGCTGGAAGCCAATCTGGGTGGCATCCGCGAAATGAAAAAGCTCCCCGGCTGCCTGTTCGTTGTGGACCCCCGCAAAGAACATATCGCCGTGACCGAAGCCCGCATCCTGAACATCCCCATCGTTGCCATCGTGGATACCAACTGCGATCCCGACGAAGTGGATTACGTGATCCCCGGCAACGACGACGCCATCCGCGCCGTGAAACTGATCGCTGGCCGCTTGGCCGATGCTGTGCTGGAAGGCAAGCAGGGCGAACAAATGGATGCTGAACCCGTTCAAGCCGCGGGCGAAGACCAAGAATAATTTTAAAGGGGAGCAATCCCCTATACGCTTAAAGGAGTGAGTCGAATGGAAATTACTTCCGCATTGGTTAAAGAACTGCGTGAGCGCACTGGCGCCGGCATGATGGACTGCAAAAAGGCTTTGATGACTGTTGAAGGCGACATCGAAAAGGCCATTGAGCATCTTCGTGAAAAGGGTCTGGCTGCTGCTGCTAAAAAAGCTGGCCGCATTGCCGCTGAAGGCGTTGTGGATGCGTTCATTTTCAATGAAGGCAAGGTTGGGGTTATGGTTGAAGTCAATTGCGAAACCGACTTCGTTGCTAAGACCGATAACTTCAAGGATTTTGCCCGCAACGTAGTGGATCATGTGGCTGCCGCCGCTCCCGTTTATGTGAGCGTTGAAGAAATCGCCCAGGAAGGCGACCAGAAAGTTCTTTTAGAAAAAGTACTTCTGGAACAGCCCTTCGCTAAGGATGCTGGCAAGATCGTTAAGGATCTGATCTCTGACGCCACCGTGGCTATCGGCGAAAAGATTGCTGTGCGCCGCTTCGTGCGTTATGAAACCAGCGAAGGCGTTGTGGATTCTTACATCCACATGGGCGGCAAAATCGGCGTGCTGGTAGACGTAAAGGTTTCCGATGAAGGCGCCAACAATGCCGCTTTCAAAGAAATGCTTCACGATGTCTGCATGCACATCGCCGCTGCTAACCCCAAGTTCCTCAATCGTACCGAAGTGCCTAACGACAACCTGGCCAAGGAAAAGGAAATCCTCCGCGCCCAGGCCCTGAACGAAGGCAAGCCGGAAAAAATCGTGGACAAAATGGTGGAAGGCCGTATCGAAAAGTACTACAAGGAAGTCTGCCTGCTGGATCAGCCCTTCGTTAAAGATCCCGATATCAGTATCTCTACCTTGGTCGCTAACACCGCCAAGGCCATCGGCACCGATATCGCCATCAACAAGTTTGCTCGTTTCGAGCGGGGCGAAGGCATTGAAAAGCGCCAGGATAACTTTGCAGAAGAAATCGCCGCTCAGATGGCGAAGCTGTAAGCAATACAATATGTTTTGCGAGAGAGGGGATTTCTTTTAGGAAAAAGAAATCCCCTCTCTCGCGCTCTCACCCAAAGAAAACCGATTAGGGGGTTGCATTATGTATAAGCGGATCCTTTTAAAGTTGAGTGGGGAAGCACTGGGATTAGACGGAAAGCTGTTCGACCATGCCATGGTGGATCGTGTTGCGAAAGTCATTAAAGACGTCCACGATACTGGCGTAGAGCTGGGCATCGTTATCGGCGGCGGAAACATCTGGCGGGGGCGTCAGGGTCCCAGCGCTAATATGGATGCGGTGATCGCCGATCAAATGGGCATGACTGCCACTTTGCTTAACTGCCTTTGCATGCAGGATGCGCTTTTGCGCCAGGGGATTAAGGCCGTGGTACAATCCGCAGTGTTTATGGACAGGTTTTGCGAAAGCTATTCTACGCGTAAAGCTGTAGAATATTTGGAAGATGGCACTGTGGTGCTTTTTGCCTTTGGCTCCGGCAATCCGTTTTTTTCCACTGATACAGCCGTAGCATTAAGGGCTGTGGAAGTGAAGGCAGATGCCATCTTTATGGCAAAAAACATCGATGGGGTTTACGATGACGATCCCCGGACGAACCCCAAAGCCAAACTGATCTCCGATATCAGCTACGCAAAGTGCATGGAAATGGACTTGAAGGTGATGGATCAGGCCGCCTTCGCGCTTTGTAAGGACAACAATTTGCCAGAAATTCGGGTTTTTGGGCTTTCCCAGCCGGAAAACATTTTAAAGGCCCTTAAGGGCGAGCTGCCCGGCACCATTGTGCATCCCTAAGGAGAAGAAATATGTTTTTAGCAGATCAATGGCAGGACTATGAGGTGCTGGATACTGGCGATGGTGAAAAGCTGGAACGCTGGGGGGATGTGATCCTGCGCAGGCCCGATCCTCAAGTCATTTGGCCCAAGGGCGATAAAACCCTTTGGAAATTAGCCCAAGCCCACTACCACCGCAGTGAAAAAGGCGGCGGCGAATGGGAATTTCTACAAAGCCTGCCCCAGCGCTGGCAGATTGGCTGCCTGGGACTTGGGTTTTATGTGCGGCCTACGGGGTTTAAGCATACGGGGCTGTTCCCGGAGCAGGCGGCCAATTGGGATTATATGATTAAGCTTATTGAAAAGCGGGTGCAAAGGGGCAAAACCGTCAAGGTGCTCAATTTATTTGGGTATACCGGCGGTGCCACCGTTGCCTGCGCCAAAGCGGGTGCCCACGTAACCCATGTGGATGCGGCCAAGGGCATGGTTCAATGGGCCAAGGAAAATAGGGAATTGTCCGGGGTTTCTGAAGCCTCCTTCCGCTTCATTGTAGAAGACGCTTTGGCTTTTGTACAGCGAGAAATCCGCCGCGGAAACAGTTATCAAGGTATTCTGATGGATCCCCCCAGCTATGGCCGTGGACCTAACGGCGAGGTCTGGAAGCTGGAGGATGAGCTTTTTAATCTGGTGCACACCTGCGCGGAGATTTTGGCGGAAGACGGCCTGTTTATGCTGATTAACAGCTACACCACCGGCTTTCAGGCCAGCGTCCTTTCCAATATTCTTAAAAAGACCGTGCAGGACAAGCGCGGCGGCCAGATCATGGCGGACGAGCTTTGCCTCCCCGTCACAACAGGTGGCGTGCTTCCCTGCGGTTGCACCGGCAGGTGGCAGGGCAATGAGTGAGCCTTTCGCCATCGTATATGAAGATAACCATCTCCTGGTGGTGTTAAAAGCGCCCAACGTGTTATCCCAGGGGGATGCTTCTGGGGACCCGGACATGGTGACGCTTTTAAAGGCTTATACCAAGGAAAAACATCAAAAGCCAGGGGAGGTTTACCTGGGCTTGGTGCACCGGTTGGATCGGCCTGTGGGAGGGCTGATGGTCTTCGCCAGGACCAGCAAGGCGGCGGCAAGGTTATCGGCCCAGCTAAGAGAACATGAAATTGGCCGGGAATACCTTTGCGTTTGCCAAGGAGAAATCGATTCTCCTTTCACGCTGACAGACTTTTTGTTAAAAGACGAAAAAAACAACATGGTTTCTGTGGTCCCTCAAGGGGGACAAAAGGCCATCCTTCACGGTGAGCCTGTTAAAGTAAAAGATGGCTTAACGTTATGTAAAATCCGTTTAGAAACAGGCCGTTCTCACCAAATTCGGGTGCAGATGCTTCATTTCGGGCACCCTTTATGGGGGGATAACCGCTACGGCAGCGGCAAACCCGGCCAGCAGATCGCTTTATGGGGGTACAAGCTGTCCCTCATCCACCCAACCCGAAAAGAAACCATGGTGTTTTACCAATACCCTAAAGAAGGCGGCTTTGCCCCTTTCATGGAGGAGCTAAATGCAAAAACCCTTTCAATATGAACTGATTAAGACCGACAAACATTCCGGCGCGCGCCTGGGCGTCTTACACACCCCTCACGGGGATATCCAAACCCCCATTTTCATGCCCGTGGGTACTGCTGCCACGGTCAAAGCCATGTCTCCCCGGGAAATGGAAGAGATAGGCACGCAAATTTTGCTTTCCAATACCTATCACTTGCATTTGCGGCCTGGCGAAGGGCTGATTAAAGAAGCTGGCGGCCTGCACAAGTTTATGGATTGGCACAAGCCCATTTTAACTGACAGCGGCGGATTCCAAGTGTTTTCCCTGGCCGGTATCCGCCAGATCAAAGAGGAAGGGGTTACCTTCCAAAGCCACATCGATGGCTCCAAGCGGTTCATTTCCCCGGAGGTATCCATGCAGATTCAGCAGGATTTAGGCGCAGATATTGCCATGGCCTTCGATGTCTGCTCCCCTTACCCCTGCGATTATGAAACAGCGAAAATCAACATGGAACGTACCCACCGCTGGGCCAAGCGCTGCAAGGATTATCACACCAAGGAAGACCAGGCGCTTTTTGGCATTGTGCAAGGGGCCTTCTATAAAGATTTGCGCATTGAAAGCGCTAAAGTATTAAGTGATATGGATTTTATCGGCTACGGTATCGGCGGTCTTTCTGTAGGCGAACCCAAACCCATTATGTACGAGATGCTGGATGAAATCGCCCCTTACATGCCTGTGAACAAGCCCCGGTACTTAATGGGCGTGGGCACGGCGGATTGCTTCTTTGAAGGGGTCATGCGCGGGGTGGACATGTTCGATTGTGTTCTGGCTACCAGAATCGCCCGAAATGGCACCGTAATGACGAGCAAGGGCCGGGTGGTGATCAAGAACGCCCAGTATGCCCACGATTTTGGCCCATTGGATGAGGATTGCGATTGCTATGCCTGCCAGCATTTTTCACGTGCTTACATTCGCCACCTGTTCAAGGCCCAGGAGATTTTAGGTGCCCGGCTGGCTTCCATCCATAACCTGCGTTTTCTGATCCATACCATGGAAAAAATCCGCGAAGCCATCGCAAATGACAGTTTCATGGACCTGCGTAAGGAATTTTACGAAAATTACGATATGTCACGTAACTTTTAGTTCATAATGATCTGTTATACTTGCAAGGACAGCCATTTGTTGTTATAATGGCTTAAATCTAAGTTGCTGAAAGGGGAATTCATTCCATGCCTGAATTGTTCCACATTGCCACTGCCCTGGCCGAAGTTGCCACTGAAGCCCCAGTAGAAGAAGTAAACAGCGTTGTTGCGTTGGTCTCCAGCCTTCTGCCCATGGTCCTGATCTTCGTAGCCATGTACTTCATTATGATCCGTCCCCAGAGAAAAAAGGACAAGAAAGTTAAGGAAATGCTCAATGCACTCAAGCATGGCGACCGTGTAACCACCATCGGCGGCATTCATGGCACCATCGTTGGCATTAAAGACGATAACGTGATCATCGCCGTTGGCAAAGACAATGTACAGCTGGTCATGGCCCGCTGGGCCATCCGCAATGTGGATGAAGAATTGCTGGAAAACGACGCAGAAGCGTTGAACTAATCCCTTCTTAAAACCGCATAAATCGGCTCCCCCATGCATACATCATACAAAAAGGTGTTGCAAGGGGGATTTTTTATGGCACAAACCAGGCCAAACGCACATGCCCGCAGGAACCGCTCCAACCAAAAAGCGGCATGGCAGCTCATTTTAAAAGGGCTTATCATATCCGTTTTAATCACAGCGGCGGCCGTGATCATCTTCGCGCTTTTGATGCAGTGGCTCAAGCCCAGCGATGGGGTGATCCGGGTAGTAAACCAAATTGTGAAACTCCTGTCCATTATCGGAGGCGTATACTTTACCGTTGGCCGGGGCGGCGAAAACGGCCTGCTTCGCGGTGCAACAGTCGGCCTGCTGTACATGGGTGTAGGCGTGGTGCTCTATGCACTGCTTGCCGGCCAGAACGTGCCCTGGACTTCCTACCTGGCGGATTTGGCCATGGGCATTGCCGGAGGCGGTATCACCGGCATGCTGCTTTCCAATATGCATAAGAAAAACTAACATTTGCACATAAACAGATTATGGTGTATAATATCTCCATTCACAGAGTAAATGGAGGCGTTGACCATGAAACATATTAAAACCGTTCAAGCTCCCTGCTTAAAGCAGTCCCTTGCCCATGGTGGCTGTGGCGAATGCCAGTCTTCCTGCCAATCTGCTTGCAAGACCAGCTGCACCGTGGCCAACCAATCCTGCCAGAATAAAGAAAACAACCTGGTGCTGGCTGGCAACGAAGGCAAACTGAACCGCTTGTTCGGTAAGTAATTTTAAACAAAGAAGGTCATCTTCGAAAAATTTGAAGATGGCCTTTTTTCGAATTGTGAGGATTTGAGTTTGATACATACTTTTAAAGCCGTGGGACAGCCCATGGCACTGGATGTGGGGTCGGGGGCTGTTCACGCGTTGGACCAGCTGTCCTTCGAAGCACTGAAGCTTTGGGATACAAAAAGCAAAGAGGAAATCCGCGCCGCTTTATGTTCTTCTTTTGAAGCAGACGAAGTAGATGAAGTGCTGGAAGAATTATCAGAGCTTGAAAAGATCGGCTATATCAACGCCCCGGACGATTATCAGAACGTAACCATGGCCCCTGCCGGAGTGGTGAAAGCCATGTGCCTCCACGCAGCCCACGATTGTAACCTGCGCTGCCAGTATTGTTTTGCCGCCACAGGGGATTTTCATATGGGCGGCCGTTGTCTGCTTTCCTATGAAGTAGGGGTTAAGGCCTTGGATTGGCTGGTGGCCCATAGCGGCAGCCGCGTGAATCTGGAGGTAGATTTTTTCGGCGGTGAGCCACTGATGAACTTCCCTGTTGTAAAAGAATTGGTAGCTTATGGCCGCAGTCTTGAAGCACCTCATAACAAGCGTTTTAAGTTCACCATTACCACCAACGCCCTGGCTTTAAACGATGAAATCATCGATTTTATCAACAAAGAAATGTCCAACGTGGTGCTTTCCATGGATGGCCGTAAGGAAGTGCACGATCGGATGCGCCCTACGGTTAACGGCAAGGGAAGCTATGAGCTGATCATGCCTAAAATGAAGCAGTTCGTCCAAGCCCGTGGGGATAAAGAATACTACGTCCGCGGCACCTTTACCGCTTACAACACCGATTTTGCCGCCGATGTGGTGCATTTGGCCGATGAAGGCTTCGAACAGCTTTCCATCGAGCCTGTGGTTACCGATCCGTCTGTGCCCTACGCCCTTAAAGAAGAGCATTTGCCCGCCATTTTGGACGAATATGAAAAATTGGCCAAGCTCTATTACGAACGCCGCCATAATGGTCAGTGGTTCAATTTTTTCCATTTCATGATCGATTTAGAAGGCGGGCCTTGCCTGCGCAAGCGCCTTACTGGCTGCGGCGCAGGCAATGAATACGTGGCCGTAACCCCTACGGGTGATATTTACCCCTGCCACCAGTTTGTCGGCCGGGCTGGTTATCAGATGGGTTCAGTCTTAACAGATGAATTCGATCGCGATATTCAAAAGACTTTCCACGATAGCCATGTTCTGGCAAAAGAGAAATGCAGGGATTGTTTCGCCAAGTATTTCTGTTCCGGTGGCTGCGCTGCCAATGCCCAGGCATTTTCGGGGGATATTAACAAGCCCAACGATATGGAATGCCAAATGGAGCGCAAGCGGCTTGAATGCGCCATGGCACTTTATGCCATGGAAAGGACAGATAAAGCTTAATCCAACCGCCATATATGAAACAGTTTCGTTAAAAAGCTTGTGGCTTTGCCCCTTTTTATGTATAATGTATTGGTGAAGCTGGACATATATGCTTATTGGCAAAGGAGTTTTTAGCGTTGAGCGATTTTCGTAATTCCAATGGCAACCAGTCTAATGAGGAAAATGAAAAAATGGTGCAGACGCGTTTTGTTTCCAAACGCGTCGCTCAGGATACGGACACGATCCAGCAGGCAGAGCAGCCTGCTTCCCGTGTGCGCCACCGCAGAAGCGACCGGTCGTACACGGAAGGCACTTCTGAAGAGGAAGTGCTGCAGTCCCAGCAAACAGCGGTATACGGCAGACAGGTGCAAAGTTCTTTTGAGCCTCGCAAAACTGCCGTCCCTCAAAACCAGGAAGAAAACGGCCAACGTTCCGCCGCCCCCCTTCGGCAGCCGGTAGATGCGCCGGGCTTTTCACGTGCCCGGCCAATGCCTGGCAATACCGCCGCCAGCCAAGCAAGACGGCCTAATTATAATGATCCCCGCAGTACCATGCCCCGGGATCATGCCCGCGCTCCCGAGTACGATGATTACGACGAGGAGGACGAGCTTCCTAAAAAGCGCCGTGGCCGTCCCTGGCTAACGGTTCTGATCATTCTTTTGCTGGTATTGGCTGCCGCTATTATTGGCCTTATGCTTTGGCCCCAAGGGGATACGGGCATTGTGGGCACTGTAAACAATTTCAAGCAAAGCCTTTTGGGGGCTGCAGGCAACATTCAAAATGCAGTGGTTCCCGATCAAAAGGAAACCGCCCAAGCATTGGATTTTACCGTGGTACCCATGCAGGGACAAGCACCGGCTGACGTGGTCTTCACCTTGATGACAAGCAAGTCTGTAGGCGGTGTCCGCGTGGCGGATGCGGATGGTGTTCCCATCAAAACACTGCAATCCGTAGCCGTTAACGAAACCGCCTATATCTGGTCCATGACAGCCACTCTGGAAGATGCTTTCTCCGGCGATGTGGAAGCCTGGATACAAGATGGCGAAAAATGGATGAGCACCGGGCTTACCGTTCATTTGGAAATTGCTGCGCCCTTATCCACCCCCACGCCAGCAATGGTTATGATGGCCACTGAAACCCCTGCACCTACCATCGCCCCTACCCTGGAGCCTACTGTAGACCCAGCTGTTGTGGCGTTTGTCCAGCCTACCGTTACGGTGGAACCCACTGCCACAATCCAACCTACCCAGGCGCCTACAGCCACACCGGAACCCACTCCCGAGCCCACCGCTACACCCCAGCCTACGGCCACACCCATGCCTCTTTTAGGCGCGGCAGCGGCAGATTCAGTGGCACCCTCCAAATTAAATCTGACAGATAAAATCTACTACGGAACCAAGAGCTTAACCGAGCTTACCCGCAATGCCGAAGATAAGATTAAGATGCCCGCCCTGGACGAATATTCTGCCGATTGGCCCGGCGGCGTGCTGGCTTTCAGAAATGGGCCCTTCCGCCAAAATGCCGCCTTCGGTACCGCCGATGTCCAGGACGAAAAGATGGAAATCCTTTGGCAGGTGCCCGTAGGCGCCATTTCCACTTACTACGGTATCGGCTGGACAGGCCAGCCGGTTATCGTCAAATGGCCCAAGGAAATCCGTGAAATGATGAATATCAATGCGGAAAAGAAAGCCATCAGTGCCCTGCGCGAAGTGATTATTTCCAGCCAGGATGGCAAGGTTTACTTCCTGGACCTTAAAGATGGCCAGCCTACCCGGGATACCATCAATATCGGTTACCCCTTAAGGGGCAGCGTTTCTCTGTACCCGGTTGCCACCAAGCCTATTTTAAGCGTAGGCCAGGCTATTTCCAAGATTGGCGGCAAAACTGGGAACATCGGCAACTACCTGTATAACCTGCTGAATCAAAAGCAGCTGCTCTACACCGATGGCCGGGATAAAAATGCAATTTGGTCCAGCGGCGCGTTCAACGGCTCTGCCCTGTTCGACCGTACCAGCGATACCATGGTCATTGCTGGGCAAAATGGCTTGCTTTACAGCATCAAGCTGAACTCCGATTTCAACTACAAGGAAGCGACCCTCACCGCTAAGCCCGCTACCACTTCCTTCTCTTCCAAGACTGCCAAGGAAAAGAACAACCAAGTGGCAGTGGAAAGCAGTGTTGCCATGTACGGCGCTTATGCCTACTACGCAGATCAGTACGGTATTTTGCGCTGCGTAGATACCGACACCATGACTACCGTCTGGGCTATTGACACAGGGGATTCCACCGATGCGACCATTGCATTGGACATGGAAAACAGCAATACCGTAGCCCTGTACACCGCCAATACCCTTAACCGCCAAGGCAAGAAGGGCGTTTGCACCGTGCGCCGCCTGAACGCCCTGACCGGCGAAGAGGATTGGAAGGTCGACGTGAACTGCGTGTACAACGAGAAGATTTCCGCTGGTGCCATGGCTTCCCCTGTGGTGGGCGAAAACAGCATCAGCAACTTGGTGATCTTTACCCTGGCCAAGACAGAAGAAGGCGGCGCCGTTATCGCCTTTGATAAGACCACCGGCAGCATCGTCTGGCAGCAGAACATGAAAGACTACTCCTGGTCCTCCCCCGTTGCCGTATATAACGAACAGGGCGATGCGTGGATTATCCAGGGTGACAGTGCTGGTGTCCTGCATATGCTGGATGGGCAAACAGGTTCCATTCTATCCAGCTTGCAGCTGGAAGGCAAAATTGAGGCCTCCCCCGCCGTGTACAACGATATTCTGGTTATCGGTACTTCCAGCAAGGCGGCTTCCAACATCTACGGTATTCAATTAAGGTAATAATACACATTCTAAAAGGGCGTGGCGATCATCATTCGCCCCGCCCTTTACTTATAGGGAGGTTTGCATATGGGACAGCCTGTTTTAGTAGCATTGGATCAGGGCACCACCAGTTCCCGGGCCATGGTGTTTAACCTTAAGGGGGAGGTGCTGGCCGCCCACGCCATTCCCTTTGAGCAGCTATTCCCCAAGCCCGGCTTTGTGGAGCACCGTCCTAAAGATATTCTGGCAAGCCAGCTTGAATCCCTTAAAGAAGCGGTGCGCCTTTCCGGGGTAGATATCAGCGACATTGCCGCCATCGGCATCACCAATCAGAGGGAAACCACCCTCATTTGGGATAAGGAAACCGGCGAATGCGTCTATAACGCTATCGTCTGGCAGTGCAGGCGCACTGCGCCTATGGTGGAAGCCTTAAAACCCCATGGCGATTTAATTCGCCAAAAAACCGGTTTGGTTCCCGATGCCTATTTTTCCGGCACGAAAATCAAATGGATTTTGGACGAAATGGCCCTCCATGCCAGAGCGGCAAAGGGCGAACTTTGCTTCGGCACAGTGGATTCCTTTCTGGCTTGGCACCTGTGCCAAGGCCGTCCCCATGTGACAGATGCCACCAATGCCTCCCGCACCATGCTCTTCAACATTCATACCCAGGCCTGGGATGATGCGCTTTTAGCGCTGTTGGGCATCGAAAAAGCCATTCTTCCCCAGGTGGTGGACACCGCAGGTCCCATCGGCATGCTGGACCCTGCCATCCTGGGCCGCCCCATTCCCGTAACCTGTCTGGTGGGCGACCAGCACGCATCCCTTTTCGGCCAGGCTTGCTTTGAAAAGGGTATGGTGAAGAACACCTATGGTACCGGCTGTTTCATGCTCATGAATACTGGCGATACCCCTGTGCAAAATAACGCCGGCCTCCTTACCACCATGGCCTGGCGCTTAAACGGCAAGCCGGTCTATGCGCTGGAAGGCAGCGTATTTATGGGGGGTGCTACCATTCAATGGCTGCGGGATGAAATGAAGATGATCGCCTCCGCCCAAGAAACAGAAGCCATCGCCGCTTCGGTTTCCTCCACCCAAGGGGTCTACCTGGTGCCTGCCCATACGGGACTTGGGGCCCCCTGGTGGGATATGTACAGCCGGGGCACCATTCTTGGGATGACAAGAGGCACCAATCGTGCCCATATTGTCCGTGCGGCCCTGGAAGCCATTGCCTACCAAAGCTACGATCTTATGGCGGCCATGGTTAAAGAAAGCGGCATCACGCCTCCCTCGCTTAAGGTGGATGGGGGCGCCAGCATCAACGCTTTTCTGATGGCCTTCCAAGCCAATATCCTGGGTACCCCCGTGGTTCGCCCCAAGGTGTTGGAAACCACGGCCCTGGGCGCTGCCCTCTTAGCGGGCCTGGGTGTGGGCATGTATTCTTCCATGGCCGATATCGCGGCCATCTGGCAAAAGGATCTGGTCTTTACCCCGCAAATGGAAAAACCCCAAGCCGATGCCCTGCTTAAAGGCTGGCACCGGGCAGTTCAAAAAGCCCTTAATTGGGTCGAAAAGGAGTAGCTATCATGGCCACAAAAGAAACACTTACTTTCGAAAGCTTTATTGCCAACGTCTACCCGCCCTACCAACAAGACCTCACCGCCCTTCACGAAAAGCTCCTGGCCCAAGGGCTCACCTTCAAAGCGGAGCAAGCCGCCAGTGGCCCGGTTATCTCTTATCAGCTTAACAAAAAAACCGTCTTTAACTTCATCTTCCGCAAGTCCGGCATGCTGGTGCGCCTCTACGGAGAAAACCTCCATCGCTATGAAGGCCTTTTGGAGAACCTTCCCGAAAGCCTTAACAAAGCCATTATTAAAGCCTCCATCTGCAAGCGCCTCACCGCCACTGCCCCCTGCAATTCCCGGTGCCCCATGGGCTATACCTTCCATTTCCAAGGCCAGGAAGTCAAAAAGTGCCGCTACAATATCATCCTTCCAGTGGATGATGAAACGTTGCCTATTATACTGAATCTGGTAGAGCAAGAGATTGCTGCCAGGTTGTAGAAATACGAGGGGCTGTCGCAATAAGAATCAAGGAACGCCAAGGGCTCTGCCCTTGGAACCCGCAAAGGGATACATCCCTTTGATCCCATTATGGGATTTTTAAGGGATGAAATCCCTTAAACTGGGTCTGGGACAGCGTCCCAGCGTTTTCCTTATTGCGACAGCCCTCGTGCTCTACCAAAAGAAAACTAAATAAACGTCCCTTATTTTTCTGCAACGTATTCTGCAATGTCGCACAAGCGGCACTGCAGAATTTTGCATAGATCACAAAGGGTGTTGGTAGAAACAGACATGTTCTTCCTTAGCCTTTGAATTGTGCTGGACGATATTTTATGTTTTTCTCTAAGTGTATAGGTCGTAAAACCCTTTTCTTTCATCGTTTCCCACAGAAGATCATAGCAAATCACGCAAACTCCTCCTTGCATGATTATATTATGTTCGTTATAATGGACATACGCTATGTCCGAATATTGGCCACATCAGGGAAGTGAATGGAAATGGCGAATTACGAAGAACTGCGCAGCGATCTATACGATCTTGTAGACAAAACCATTGAAAAGCTCAAAGCAATGCATGAGGAAACTACTGATCAATGCAGTGAGGAATCAGACGAATAATTCAAGTTTTCTTTTGGTAGAGCGCGAGGCCCCGTTTTCTTTTTCTTAAAAGAAAACGGGGTCTCGCAAAATAAATCCAAAACAAAGTAACCCCACTCCGGGAATGAATCCCGGAGCAGGGGAGGCCATGTCATGGACAGTGAACTCTGAATGAGAGATTTCTGTCAGGGGACACGGGGATTGGTGCAGATGCTACGCTTCTTTGCCTCTTTTGCCTCTTGCCGCATCCAAGCCGGCGAAGAAAAATGGTCGCCGCACGATTACCAAGCGGTCTATCTCCCGCCTGCCTCACCACTATCATACCCACGAGAAAATAAAAAATGCGCCGTTGGTAAAAAAAAGATATGTAAACATCAAAAGAACATTTGTATCGGGGGCAGGAATCCCAGCACAAAAAGGCGAATAGGTTTAGAATGCGCCTTTTTTTATGCAAAGCAGGATAAAGGCCGGGAGAAGGAGGCAATGTCATGGAGAGCATGGAGCCCATAGACACGCAAGCACAGCGGGAAGAGGAGCTTTTAAAGGGTCAGCTGCTTTTTCGCCGTGGGGGCGTACGGCTTTTATCCAATGATGGGGCAAATATCCGTTTTGCGGTAACTGAAAATGAAAAGCGCCGCGAAGTGATCATTCGGCTGGAGCAAAGACCATTATGCTCTTGCGATACATATAAACAATTGGGCACATGCTGCCACATTACCGCAGCACAGACCCATCTTAGGCAATCGGGCTTATATGAAGAAATAAAGAAAAAGAGGGCGGTGCTGTTTGCGCCCAAGCTTTTCGATGCCATGGAAAGCGCCCTGCCCAAATCCGGTAATCTGCAAATGGAAGTCACCCTGTTTTTAGATAACGACGGCGATGAGCCCGGCATGCGCATTGGCATCCGCATTGGGGAAGACCGGCTGTACGTCATTCGCAGCATCCCACAATTTTTAGATGCCATGGAGGAAGGCACCGCTGTTTCCTTTGGCAAGGGCTTTACTTTTCAGCCAGAATGGATGCACTTCACCAAATCGGAACAGCGGGTGCTCTCTATTCTGCGGGGGTTCTGCCTTGCCCGGGATGAAGCCGGCGGCACCCGGCACGGCGCGGAAGCGCGCACGCTGAAGCTGCCGGATGTATTTAAAACCCAGGTGCTTTTAGCCTTGGGCGATATGAACTTCCGTGTAGCGGTGGACGGGGTCATGTACCCGGTTCAAGGCATCGCACAAATGGACCTGCCCATTCATTATACCGTCATTGGTTCCCAGCGGGTTGTTACCTTAAAGGCGGATTTTGCTCAGGGTATCCTGCCCGTGTTAAAAGATTGTGGTACCGTGTTTTACAAAGGCAAGCTTTATACCGTGCCACGTTATAAAAAAGCCGTGCTGCCCCTGCTCTTAAAACAGCAAGCGGATGGCGAAGCCCTCTTCTCCTTCCCTCCTGCCGATTTCGAACGGTTCTTTTCAGAGCTGCTGCCCTTCCTGCATTTATCGGGCACCGTCTCCCTTAGCGAAGAACTGAAGGGAAGGCTTATCAGTCACCCGTTACAGACCAAAGTCTATTTAGATAAGGCTGGCAGCGACGTTACCGCCAAGGTGGCCTTCTGCTATGGCGATAACCAGATCGATCCCTTCGACCCGGACAGCGCCAAGGGCCTTTTGCTTTTGCGGGATCCAGCAGAGCGCGCCCTGCTGGACGAGCTGGCCAATGCGGGCTTTCGTGTGCGCAAGAACCTTGTCTACCTAACCGGTCAGGACCTGATCTACCGCTTTTTCGAAACCGGACTGGAAACCCTTCAGCAAAACGCCGAAGTATTTCTAAGCAAGGATTTCAAGCGTCTAGCCCCCCGCAAGCCCCTGCTTCAAGGTGCCATGCGCCTCAATGGTGCGCGTCTGGAGCTGAACCTCACCGACGATGGCAAACCCATCGACAACCTGCTGCCCATCCTTGAAGCCCTTAAAATGCGCAAGAAATACTTCCGTTTGGAAGACGGCGCCTTCGTTGATTTAACCGGCTTGGAGGATTGGCAAGAACTGGCCGAAGCGATTTATGACAGTGCCCAGGCCGAAGGCGGCGGTGTTATGCACCGGGGCGCGCTGGAACTAAGCGCCTGCCGCACACTGTATATCAACACGCTTCTAAAGCATTCCCAGCTGCCCATGGAAACAGACAGCGGGGTGGAAAATGCTGTAAGCGCCCTTGCCAATCCAGGGGAAAACGAAATAGCCGATATTCCCCTGCTCAAAGAGCTAAGGCCCTACCAGCGCCGGGGTCTTAACTGGCTTAATAGCCTGTACAAAATGCGCATGGGCGGCATTCTGGCCGATGACATGGGCCTTGGCAAAACTGTACAGGTTATTTCTCTGTTGGCCGCCGTGGCCAAGGAGGAGGGGCGTATGCCTTCTATTATCGTCTGCCCTTCCAGCCTTTGCTACAACTGGCTCTACGAACTGAAGCGCTTTGCCCCCAAGCTCAAGGCCGTGGTGCTCTCCGGCAGCCAAGGCAAGCGCGGCGCGGACATTGCCCTTATTAAAGAAAAGCGGGATGTGGATGCCGTCATCACCTCTTATCCCCTCATTCGCCGGGATATTGACAAGCTAAGCGAGATTCCTTTCCGCTTCGCCATTCTGGATGAAGCTCAGTATATCAAAAATGCCCAATCCGTTGGCGCGGCGGCCGTCAAACAGCTAAACGCCATTACCCGCTTCGCCCTTTCCGGCACGCCCATGGAGAACAGTATTTCCGAGCTTTGGTCTCTTTTCGATTTTGTTCTCCCCGGTTATTTGGACAACTATTCCGCCTTTCTGCACCGCTATGCTGAAGGCGAGCGCAACGATGAACTGCTGCGGAAGATTCGTCCCTTCCTTCTGCGCCGCCTTAAAACCGATGTGCTATCAGAGCTGCCCAAGAAGATCGAAACCACCCTGTACGCCCAAATGCCCACCGAACAGGATCTAATCTACCGTGCCGCCAAGCTGCGCTTGTACGAACGTGTAGACGGCCTGCTAAAAGAAAAGGGCATGCAAAAAGGCCGCACAGAAGTACTATCCGCCATCACAGAACTGCGGCAAATTTGCTGCCACCCCACCCTTTGCCTGCCGGATTATTCCGGTGCCAGCGGCAAAATGGAAATGCTCATGGATATTCTCCCCGCCGCCCTTGAAGCGGGCCACCGTGTACTTCTCTTCTCCCAGTTCACCGGCATGCTCAAGCTCTTACAGCGCCGCTTCGCCGCCGATGGGATTCACGCCATGTACCTGGACGGCGAAACGCCCCCCTCCAAGCGTTTAGAAATGACAAAGGCCTTCAATGAAGGCGAGGCGCAGGTCTTCCTCATCAGCCTGAAAGCGGGCGGCACAGGGCTGAACCTCACTGGTGCGGACATGGTCATTCATTACGATCCCTGGTGGAACCCTGCCGCCGAAGATCAGGCCACCGACCGCGCTTACCGTATCGGCCAGACAAAATCCGTGGACGTGATCCGCCTCATTACCCACGATACCATCGAAGAACAGGTTCAAAAGCTTTCCAAAAAGAAAAAAGCCCTCTTTGATAAGCTGATCACCGCCGGGGAAGAAATGCCCGACAAGCTATCAGAGGACGACGTGAGAGCGTTGTTTGTGTAGGTGATGATTATGCAGAAACCCCTTTGGAGATAGCGTTTGTTAAGGTAGCATTTTCAAATTGCCAGCTTCTCGCTTCATTGCTGCCAGAATGACAGTTGTCAAGGGGCTCAATATCTATGATATCCTATTGGGGATGATAAATCGGGTGTTCAATTAGCGCAGCTTGAGCTTAGTGAGCCCCTGCCGAAAGCGTACTAAATCCGATGTTGGGAACGGCTTGCCATGAGCGGGGTATATCATTTCTGCCCCGCTATGAATCATGGTATCCCACGAATGGGTGTAATCCTTCACAGCTTCGATCCATATAATATTTCTATGGATGCTTGGAAAGCCATTCATGGCAGCATCGCCACAAAACAACTGCCTGTCATCCGTTAACAAACCAATTGAATCTGCCGTATGCCCAGGCAAAGAAACAATATCAACATTCATCCCCATAACCCTTAGGGGCTGCGAATCATGATCCCATAAGATAGCCCGCTGGGGTACCTCATAGGGTGGAAAGCAATGATCCCCTTTGCCAAATAACTTCATAGATTCCACAAATGCTTTTGCCAATTTTCCGGAGCACCCTCCAATCCATGGGTTCTGCCCCGCTAATAAACGTTCCGCTGCTTTGCGATCCGCAATCAAAGTAGCACTGGAAGCTGATAAAAGCTCGGGCAGAAATCCAGCGTGATCGTCATGAGCGTGGGTTAAAAATACATATTTTATCTCTTTTAAGCTTATTTTTCGAGCGCACAAGGACTTAATATATCGGTCAAACCCGCCTTCATATCCCGTATCAATGGCAATGTAGCCATTGGGGATTTCAAGCAGGTACTGGCACATAACCATATTCCCAAGGTTATGATAACGCATAAATATCCTACTCCCTTCATACCTCCACGATCCAACGAAGCGCAAGCCTTCACGGTTTGCATCTGAATCAGCACCAGATTTCAACCTGATCCAATGCTTTTCTGGGCCCGGTAAAAGGCTCCAGTTGTTCATGCTGTATCAGATTACCCGAATCTAGCGTATGGATATGTAATAAGTCTGGTTTGCTCAGCATTTTAATTGTCCAGCCGCTTGCGCCGGTAAACCAAGCCGAAAGCCAGGGCCGGAAGGACAACCCAAGCCAATAGCACCAAGAAGCCTTGGACTCCCAGCGGAGAAAACAGGCTGCCACCCTCTTGCAGGGAATTAAACAAACGCATGACCCACTCAATGGGGGTAAATTGGGCAATAGCCGCCAGAAAAGGGCTCATGCTCCCTAGCATAGGAGGAAGCAGCAATATCAAAGAAATGGGCGCAGAAAGTACCCCGGTAGACATCTGATCCTTACAAACAAGGCCGATGATAGCGCCAATTAGAAGAAGGCCAAGAGAGCCGATTGTAACCAGAAGCAAGTAGACCAGCAAAAGATTGACAGGGCTTCCCGTAATGAAAAAGCAAGCTATGGATAGCAGCTCCAGCAACATCAGCGTTAAAAGGATTTTGCTGGCGATAAACTCTGCCGCCGTTACGCCGGAGAGCATTAGGGTACGCAGGGTATGCTTCTCTTTTTCTTCCGCCACCAGTGTGGCCAAAAAGCTGGTTGGGATCAAGGCCAAGGTCATCCCGGTGACCATATTTAATACAAAACTTGTTGGCATATCTTCCATCATGCCGCTGAAAATATTGGTGTACAAAACCCCAAAAACAAGCGGCAAAATCACCAGAATCATCACGTTCATGTTTTGAAGGGTGTCCTTGCAATCTTTTTTAAAAAGCGCAGCGATCACTTTCAATCTTCTTTTCATGCCAATTCCCTCCCCGTTACCTTTAGAAAGATTTGTTCCAGATTAGGCTCTTGGGAATGAATCCGGCACAGCTTTCTGTCACCGATTTGCTCCGCCAATATTTTAAGTCCCTGGGCGGAGTTTTGCCCAGTAACCATCTGGCCGTCGGAGAGTTCCGCTATGACTTGCCCTGAAGCGTATTTTAATTTCAACTGGGATGGAATCCCCATTTCTTCAATGTGGCCTTGATTAAGGAAGGCTACCCGATGGCAGAGCTTATCTGCCTCCTCCATGTTATGGGTGGTTAAAAAGATGGTTGTGCCCCCCTGGTTCAATTTACGCAGAAGCTTGTGAATAGAAAGGGTATTGGCTGGATCCAGTGCGGCGGTAGGCTCGTCCAGAAAAAGCAACTCAGGTTTATGCAAAATAGCTCGAGCCAGAATCACCCGCTGCTTCATCCCCTTGGAAAGCACCTTGGCTTTTTTACCCCGGTCTTCATAAAGCCCCACATCGCTAAGCACTTCGTCTACAACAGCTTTCGGTAAACCCTTGATCTGGGCAAACACAGAAAGGTTATCCCAAACGGATAGCCGCTCATACAGGCCGCTGTTGTCAGTGAGGATACCGATATGATGGTAATCCTCCAAGGCAAAGGTCGAAATATCCCGGCCAAAGACGGTGATTTCACCCCTGTCGGGAACCAGTTGCCGGGTTAGCAGTTTAATAGTGGTGGTTTTCCCCGCGCCGGAAGGCCCCAGAAAACCGAAAATTTCGCCCCTTTCGATGTCGAAGCTAAGGGCCTTTAGGGCAGTGATGTTCCCAAAGTTTTTTTGAACATTGGACATGGTAATGGCTTTACTCAAGTGTGCTCCGCCTCCTTAATGGATCTTTGATAAAGGAAACGCCCCGTTAAGCCAGTTGGTTTCTTCTCCGTGTGCATAGAAATTCGGATAATACTTATGTCCCCCGATATGATCCCAATGAACATGAGTGGCTACAGCGATAACAGGCCGATCCGTTAATTTGTCAACCTGCTCCTTTATGTTTTCAATACCCAACCCGGTATCAATGAGCAAGCTATATTTATTACCATTCAGCAAATAAGCATGGGATTCCTCCCAATGCCTGTACTCGCTGATGATATGAGTATCAGCGTCTATATGTTCAATCGTAAACCAGTTCCCCATTCTATACGCCTATCCTTTCCCATGATATGATTACGCCAACGGCGCAGTATGAAAATTAAGCAAATAACCATCGGCAATTTCTTTTATAGCACTCATATGGTGCTTTGAATACTTATCGTAAACACCATAGACCATCATTCCAGCTTGCTTGGCACTCTTAATCGCGGGCAGAACATCTTCAAAAACAATGCATTGTTGCGGCGGGATTCCAAGACGCTCGCTTGCCAAAAGAAAGATATCCGGTGCTTCTTTGCCTTTTCCCACTTCATCCGTAGAACACAACACATCGAAAAGTTCGTAGATGCCGTTGTTTATCAGACAGGGCTTGTATAGCTTTTCAGGCAGTGCTGTTGCAATAGCCAATTGGATGCCCTGGGCTTTCAAATTTAGGAGATACGCTTTTGCATAAGGCTGCAAGTTAACATTGTGCGCGTACTCATATTCAGCCATGTCATTCCACTCGGCCATGACATCCTTCACGTTTTCAGGCAAACCGAACAGATCAATTGTGTATTTTGCGGCTTGGATAAAACTCCGGGCACAGATTTCAGTAACATAATTGTCGGGCACAGTTAAGCCACGCTTAGATAAAAACATTATATCAATCTTTTCCCATATGTCCATTGAATCAAGCAAGGTTCCATCAAGATCAAAAATGGCCGCATTAAAGCCCATGATTCTGCCCCCTTGCAAAAGCCTGTTTCATTTCCTCCGCCGCCTGTTTAATATCCGGCTGTGAAAGGATAGCGGACACCACCGCCAAGCCGTCTACGCCATAGGATGCAAATTCTGCGGCGTTTTCTTTGTTTATGCCGCCGATCACCACAATAGGGAGTGCTACCGCTGCCCGTATAGCTTTGAGTTCCGACCTTGTGACGATCTCCGCATCGTCCTTCGTTCCAGTGGGGAACATGGCGCCCACTCCCAGGTAATCAGCCCCGTCAGCCACCGCTTTCATTGCTTCGGCAACAGAGCCCACAGACACCCCCAGAATCATGTCATCGCCGATCATCTTTCGCGCTGCTGCGGCAGGGATATCGCTTTGGCCCATATGTACCCCGTCAGCTCCCACAGCCATAGCAATATCTATCCGATCGTTGACGATTAAGGGTATTCCCCTATGCTCTGTAAGCTCCTTGATTGTGGCCGCTGTCTTATAGAAATCAATGGATGACTGCGTTTTCTCCCTTAGTTGAATCAACGTGCAGCCCCCCGAAACAGCTTGCTCTACAGCTTCGTACAAGGTGCTTGTACTCATCAAAGCTTGGTCTGTTACAAGATAGAGGGTATAATCAATGGTTTTCTTCATGTATCTTCGCCCTTTCTGCAATGATACTGCTGTTCAGCTTTCCGATTTCATCAATTAGCGAAACACGGAAGCTGCCAAAGCCAAAACTTCCTACTTTTTCACAGGCAAGCTCTCCGGCAATACCCATACACAGGATACCCCCAGCCGCAGAGATAAACGGTTCAGTGTTTGCTCCGCAAAAAGCGCCGATTAATGTGGTACACATACAGCCAGTTCCGGTCACACCACAAAGCGCTTCATGCCCGTTTTCAATGCACAGCACACGCTGTCCATCTGAAATGACATCAATTTTTCCGGTAATGGCAGCCACACATTTATACTTATCTGCACAGCGTTTTGCAAGTTCTACGCTGTTCTGCGACAGATCCTCAACTGCTGCGTCAACGCCCTTGGTGTTGGCATAAGCTTCCGTTAGATAACGGATTTCCGAAAGATTACCTCGAATGACACTGAATTTGATCTTTTCAAGCAATAGAGAAACGGTTTCATTGCGAAGCTTCGACGCGCCAGCGCCCACGGGGTCTAAAACAACCGGAATACCACGCTTATTTGCTTCTATCCCAGCGCAGACCATCGATTCCACGGTTCTTTTGTTCAGCGTACCGATATTAAGTACGAGACTCCGTGATATGGCGGTAATATTGCAAACCTCCTCAGTATCATCCGCCATGATGGGGGACGCTCCAATAGCAAGGCAGATATTCGCGCAATCATTGACGGTGACGTAATTGGTAATATGATGCACCAAAGGTTTTTCTTTTTTTACGCTATCCAATTGTGAAATGATTTGACTAATCATACGTTTTCCTCCCGTAATCCGTTTTTATATAAATCGTAAAAGTGATGCGTGGGGCCATTGCCCTTGCCAATAGCAAGGGAATGCTTAATCGCAGTTGTTACATAAGCCTTTGCTTTGCCAACTGCTTCTTTAACCGAATACCCTTTGGCAAGCTGCGACGCAATAGCGGAGGAAAAGGTACAGCCTGTACCGTGAGTGTTATTGGTATCGATACGGGCGGTTTCAAAGTGGGTAAATACCCCTCCGTCAAACAGGACATCAAGGGGATTGCCATTTGAATGGCCTCCCTTGATAACCACCGCCTTGCAGCCCATCCCCTGGATTTTGATAGCAGCGGTTTCCATATCTTCAATAGATGAAATGGTTAGTCCCGAAATTTTTTCCGCTTCGGGGATGTTGGGCGTCAGCACATCTGCAAGAGGGATGATGGTTTTTATCAACGTGTCAACAGATTCAGGCTGCATCAGCGCACAGCCGTTTTTTGCGTACATGACCGGGTCGGTAACGATGTTCTTTGGTTTGTACTGAATGATCTTCTCAGCTACAGCCTCCATACATACAGGCGTGGATAGCATGCCAATTTTTACAGCATCCACATCAATATCCTCAAAAACTGCGTCAATCTGCTTTTTGATCATGTTAGGGCAAATATCTTGTATGGCAATGACGCGGCTGGTATTTTCAGCCACCACCGAAACAATCACGCTCATGCCGAAAACACCGTGAGCCGAAAAGGTTTTCAAATCCGCTTGTATTCCAGCGCCCCCGCTGCAATCAGAACCGGCAATAGTCAACACCTTTTTCATCAATTCAAACCCTCCTTGCAAGTTGTCCGATAAGCCATTTTCCAAAAATCCAATTCCAATAGACTACCTCTTTCGAAAATACGGTTGAGCTCCTGCCTTTTTTCAAGAGGCAGCCCATTGCATTTTTCGTCCCCATAGGCGATCCACTGCTCACAAATGGCATCGAAGTGTTCCGCTGCATAATCGCTGATAAAATCCCAATAGGGTGATTCCTTTGCAGCTGGTTCAGCAGCAATCCTTTTAAATATGTAGCAATAGCTTAGCAGGCAGGGGAGTATGGCCATTAGAATCTGACAGATATCATCGCCTTGGGCTGCTCCGATCAAATAATCGATGTAATTTTGGTTTTCTTCAAAGGGCGCGATATGCTCAATATCATCATCGGTCAGGCCGAACTTCTTTAGGTAGTTTAGCCTTACCGCCGATTCCGTATCGGTCACAAAGCCAAGGGCGGAGTAATACAGCTGGACTTCTTTTAGTGTCGCTGAACAATAAATGGCTTTCCCAAAGGTACGAGCGTAATGTTTCAAGTAGATGCTGTCCTGTATCATATACGCTTTGAACTTTTCCATTGGCAATGTGCCGCTTTTGATTGCCTGGACAAAAGGCGTTGCTGCGCAATCATCCCAGATGGCCCTTGAAGACGCCAAAACTTCCTGCATGAATGACATAGATACCCTCCTCAATTTTTGCACCTGCGGGTGCTCGGTCTCCAAACCCAACAAAATAGAGCCTCCAAATAAAATCGGAAGCTCTTTCAGACGCAATACAAGCGTAAGAAATTGCTTCCCTGCGCCGGTATTAGCCGACAGGTCAAGAGGTCAGGTTAAGTGTTCTGACCCAATTATCTTTTCGTCTTCGTTTAGCGATTTTTCTGCCATACGGCGTCGCTTTCCGCTCAACGTAGCTGCCGGCTACGCCTCGCTCCAGCTCCTTGTACGACAGAAAAATCGCTCATCCGCAATCCGAAAACATAATCGTGTCGGAACACTGCCCTTTTTCAACCTTTTACAGTTCCCTCGCAACGAATCAAAAAATATTCAGATGTAAAAGGACGCTCCCTACAATGCAGGAAGCGTCCTAATCAAATACACTCTTTGTATCGATTGCTTCCCTGCGCTGGTATTAACCAACAGGTTCAAAGGGTCAGGTTTTACCTTCTCAACTACGAAGTAGTCCCCCCGCACGTATAAAATAGCAAATATCGTAGCCTTTGTCAACCCCATATCCGTTTAGGCCTTGTG
>JAVBTR010000046.1:0-29486 GCA_031556065.1 Eubacteriales bacterium
AATTTCTACGAAATTCCACCGAAAATCGCCGCACATGTCGCCGATTTCGGAATGAAAATCGGAGGACCGCGGTCCTCCGATACCTCCTAGGGTTTGTTGATGGTCTGAACCCCTTTCTTTTGCAAAAGAGAGGGGTTCTCGCGCTCTTCCCAAAGAAAACCTAAAGGGTTCAGATGTGAGCAAAGCCCGGCAACTGTCTGCAGGAGGCGTACACAGTTCGTACGCCGACTTAAGCAGTTACCGGGCTGAACTCGCAGATGGGCTCTTTTCATCGGCCGCTACAAAAACGCACAACCAAGGCCGTTCAAAAGGGTTCAGATGTGAGCAAAGCCCGGCAACTGTCTGTAGGAGGCGTACACAGTTCGTACGCCGACTTAAGCAGTTACCGGGCTGAACTCGCAGATGGGCCCTTTTCAGCGGCCGTACCGCTTACTTCCGAGAAGGGGCGGCCTTATAGGCCTCTTCTATCGCCGCTTGATGGAATGAATCCACACGGTTGGAATCATGGGTCTTGGAGTTGACGAAGTGGATACAGAACTGACCCTTGAAATCGTTGGTGGCGATGGTGTCACCAGCTGGGTAGTTGTGGGGGAAGCCAAACATGGAGGCGGCGAAGGTACGGCCACCGATGGTGACCCAGATGGGCCTGCGCTGCCAGAGGTTCTTGGATACGATTTGATCCGCGTTAGACACGCCGTACATCTTGCACATCCGCGCCGTATCACCTGCGGTAAGGGGTTCCACGTCGGCATGGTTGCCGCCGGACCAGCGGTATACGTTCATCACATAGCCCGTCTTCACATCCTTGATAACTGCGACCTTGCCCTTGGCCCAGATGGTCTGGATGCCGCCGGTGTACCAGTCGATTTTTTCACAGGTGTACATGGTGAAGGAAGGGTCTGTATTGGTACCAATAGGCACTGTTCCGAACAGGGCATGCTGTGTAGCAGGTCCGGCCACGCCGTCCACGCTAAGGCCTTTTGCCTTTTGGAATGCGATTACAGCGTTTTGAACCCCTGTGGTGTAGGAGGAGGTAATGGAGCCGGAGAAGTAGCCTTGGGCCTTCAGTTCTGTTACCAATTCCTTTACAGCTGTGCCGGAGCTGCCTACCTTCAGCGTGCTATAAGAAGCTTCCTTCTTGCCGCTGCCGGAAGTAGAGGTGGAGGTGGGCGCCGCGGTGACTGCGCCGCTGGCATCACAGTTTTCCAGGTAGGTATCTACGATATAGCCATAACCAAGGCTGGTTTTGCAGTAATACCAAAGGTTGCCGCTCTTGGAGATGGGAGCACCTTGGTAGGCCAGAATCAGGCCTTTATCGATACGGCCCATCACCGTACCACCGGGCTCCTTGCGCACGTTTAGGCCACTTTCCTTTGTTTTTACATAGCCGGTAACCACTTCCGTAGCAGGGGTGGTGGCCGCAGGGTTAGCCGCCTTCCAGGCTTCGTATTCGGCTGCCGTCATAATCTTCACATACTCGCCCATAATCCAAACAGACTGATTGTTGTAAACCACCTTATACCATAAGGTACCACTGGAGGTGGTGGAAGAGCTGTATGCCATCACTGTGCCGGTATTTACCTGGCCCTTGCTTTCGGACTCCTTGCTGGCAGACGTTCGCAAATACACCTTATCCACGGTGGTAATCAAATAGCTGCTTGCCGCGGAGCCGGTAGGGGCAGGTGTGGCAGAGGAAATGGGCTGATTATTCAAGTATTCCTGCACCTGTTCCGCTGTCAGCTGCTGGCACATATCCCCCCGAACAAAACCGGACAGGCTGCTTGTCTTAATGGGGTACCAGTCATAGGAGCCCTTTTTCACCACCGAGCCCGTCATGGGATAGATTTCGTTCTTGTTCACACGGCCAATGGATGCACCATCGGCGTCCTTGCGCAGGTTAACGGCGTTGTTGGTGATCATCACGTAATTGCCAGTGCTGCTGGTGGGAGCTGAGGTGGGCGTATCCGTGCCGGAAGATGTGCCTGTATAGCTGCCTGTATCCCCGCGGACATAGCCGCTTATGCCGCTGGCAGCAGTAACAGGATACCAGGTATAGGAGCCGCTCTTAACGGGTTCTGCCGTTACAGGCAACACCGTGCCTTTTTTAAGCCGTTCAATATAAGTGCCCGCAGGCTTCACCCGCAGCAACACATCATCCAAGGTCAGCTTAAAGCTGCCGTAGGTGCCAGTGGTGCTGCTGCCGGTTGGGCTGGTGGTGGTTGCACTGCCAGATAGCACCTGGCAGCAATCCCCGCGCACATAGCCCTTAAGGCCCGCGGAGGTGGTAATGTAGTACCAAGTATAACCGCCCTTGGAAGAAACGGCGGTGTAGCTAAGCTCTGTACCCTTGTTAAGCCTGCCTATCACGTCGCCACCCTCGGTTTTGCGCAGGTTTACATCAGACTTGATCAGTTGAATGGTGCCGATTCCCGCCACAGCGGTGCTGCCCGCAGTGGTGGCGGCGCTGGTTACTGTAGCGTCTGAAATCAGGTTACCACTGACATCGCAGGTGGAAACCGTATCGGAACGGACGTAATAATTCTTGCCGTCTGTAAACTTAATGTAATACCATTTATAGCTGCCCTTGCTGGTAGGCGCCCCTGAATAGGGCATAACACTGCCATGCTTGGGCAGCCATTCGTTTACTTTTTTGCCATCCGCCCCATCCCGGAGGTTGGCGGAGGAAAGAATCAGCTTTACATAGCCGGTAGCGGAGGACGCTGGCGTAGGGGTAGCCGTAGGGTTGGTTCCCTCTTCCGCTGCCCCGGAGGTTTCTGTAGCGGTGGCCGTGGCCGCCGCTGCCTGCTTGGTACTGGCAAAATCTCCCTGATCAGGCTTGCCAGAATTGACCCAAGACGTATAACCGTCTTCCGTCAGCACTTCAAGGCAGCTGCCCAGAACGTAGCCTTCCTTAATATAGCCCGTGTTGGGTTCTGGGTTTTTCGCTTTAACTTTATACCACAAATTGCTCCCCGAACCCGAAGAGCTTACAATTTCTACGATCCAATAAAGCGGCATCTGAAAATTATAACCGCAGGATGTGTTCGCCTCATCACGCAGCTTCACATCCTTCATTACAATTTTTCCATAATCGCTGGCTGCTGCCGTCGCGCCTAACAGGCCCACCGGAAGCAACGAAACAAACAGCGCCAGGATCAACACCCCTGCCGCCAGCCGTTTCGCATTCATTTTATCTGCCATGTGCCGCACCTCGTTTTCTTGGACTAACGCCTTGAAAATAAGCCTGTTGCGCCTATCTTCAACCATGCAACACTATTCTATTACATTTTTGTTACGATGTCAATATATTTTGTTATATGTTTATGACTTTCTGCCATTTGTTACAAGTTCGCTTTCCACCGCCGGTTTGAGCTTTTTTGGCACATAACCAAAAAACGCCGTTTCCTCCCTATCGCTCTCCACTTGAATGCTCCCGCCATGGGCCTCCAGGGTGCGCTTCACAATAAACAGGCCCATGCCGTGGCCTTCGGATTTGCTGGTAATACCCGGAGCAAAGATCGTGTGAAGCATTTTTTCTGGAATAGCCGGACCGTTATTGGCCACCCGGAAAGTGAACTGCTTTAAATTCTCTCCAAGGGTCAAAGCAATGTATTTATCGTTTCCCCCGGCCATGGCATCAATAGCGTTGTCGATTAAATTAGAAAGCACCCGGCACATTTCCCAGCCGGGCATTTCCAACTCATCCCAGGAGGAGGTAATATTCAAATCGCACCGGATCCCGCTATTTTCCATTTGGGCAATCTTCACCTGCAAAAGGGCGTTCACGGCGGCATTCTTGGTTTTTAAAATACGGCTCACAGAAGAAATGCTGCCGTAAACCTTTTCAATGTAGGCGTTGGCCTCCTGGTATTCTTCCATTTCGATCAGGGAATACACCACCTGCAAGTGGTTCAAAAAATCGTGCCGCTGGGCACGCAAGGTATGGTTTAAGGTTTCAATGTTCCGCAGGCTGTCCTCCATGTCCTGCACCTGAAGGATTGTTTTTCTGGCCGCGATGGCTTCCCGTATATCCACCACCGCCCCCCAGGACACCAGGCCTGCCGCTGCTAAAACGATCAGCTTAGCCATTCTGATTTGGCCTATGAAATAGGGCGAAAACAAAACCATTCCAGCGATCACCAGCGTCATAACAATCTGCAATGAATTGATAACCAGCGCGTAGCGGGAGTTCTTGTTAATGTCGATCCTCTTACGGACGTTGTGTAATTTCACCTGGCCATCACTCCTAAAGCGCCTGTACCTTGGCAATCAAATTTCGTTCTTTCTCGATGGTTTCCCACTGGTGGGGCCTTTGGATGGCCGCCTCCCCGTGAAGCATGGCCACACCTATCTCCAATTTTTGTCGCTCAATGCCATGGAAAAAAAGGGTATCTTCTTTAAAAGAAAGCTCCCAGGGCTGAATATTCTGGTAAGAGGGCGCTGTCTGTACTGCCAACACCGCCTGCTGCGCCCAATCTGGCAGCCTGGATATGGGGGAAAGCTTCAATATCCGGTCTACGGTTTTGCGTTTTCTTTGCTGGGGCACCTGGGCACTGATGCCCACTGCGATAATGGCAGCCACCTCTTCATAGGGCGCCGTCATAATAGGGCATTCCTTTTTTTTATAGCTCTGGGTAGACCAGCAGGTGGCAATGCCGTTATCCGTTGCCAGCAAAACAAAGGCTTCCCCGGAGATGCCCGCCTTTACAGCATAATCCTTATCCCTTTTGTCGGCGATAAGGGCGCAAAACCTGGTAACCCCGGTAATACTGTTCTGGGACATCAGCGTGGTTTTAAAGAAGCCCTCGTCACAGGCACCCAGCACCATGCGAATGCCCTTCAGGCAGCAGCGGCCAGCCCCATAGCTTATAGCCGCCCACTGGGCAGGGCTAAGCTCACCCTGGAATTTGCGGCAGGAAACCCGCTTTTCCATGGCATTGACAAACCGACGTTTCTGGGAAGCCCCATAAAACCCGTTCAGTTGAAATAGCTCAGCTTGCCCATACATTATCATTACATCCTTTCGGGTGCGTCCATGCCAATCAGATACAAGCCTTTTTTCACAACGTCTTTAACCGCCCTGGTCAGCAGCACTCGGGCCGCAGCAGTGGTAGGTTCGTCATCCAAAATACGGTGCTCATAATAAAACTTATTATAGGCCTGGCAGATCTCCGTTACCGCCCTTGTTACCATAAAGGGTTCATATTTATTGGCTGCCTCCCGGACTACTTTGGGAAAGCGGCTTAACAGGTGCAGCAGGGCCTGAGCCTCCTCGTCGCATAAGGCACTGTAATCTGTCTGCGGCAGGGTAATTTCCTTTGCCTTGCGCAAAACCGAACAGCACCTGGCGTGAGTATACTGCACGTAGGGGCCTGTTTCCCCGTCGAAGTTCAGTGCCCGGTCGAACCAGAAATCGATATCCTTAATGCGGCTGTTGCTCAAATCGGAATAGATTACCGCGCCAATACCCACTTGGCGTGCCACCTCTTCCTTGTTTTCAAGGTTGGGGCTCTTTTCATTGATAATTTGAAGGGCCTTTTTCTGAGCCATATCCAATAAATCTTCCAGGTAAACAATCTTGCCCTTTCTGGTGGAAAGGGTTTCTCCTTCAAAGGAAACCATGCCAAAGGCCACATGAACCAGGTCTTTAGCAAAATCGTAGCCCATCATCTCCACCACCTTGAAGCATTGGCGGAAGTGCAAATCCTGCTGATAAGCTACCACATACAAACACTTATCGAAATGGTAGGTATCGTAGCGGTACAGCGCTGCCGCAATATCCCTTGTTGCGTATATGGTGGTGCCGTCCTTTTTAAGGATCAGGCAAGGAGGCATTTTATATTCTTCCAAATCCACAATGGATGCCCCCTGGGAGAGGGTAAGCAAATCCTTTTCTCTTAGCTCGTCCACCACACGGTCCATTTTGTCTTGGTAGAAAGATTCCCCGGCGTAGCTGTCGAAGGTAACCCCTAAAAGATCGTACACACGCTTAGTGTCTTTTAAGGTTAATTCTTTAAACCAGTTGAAGATTAAAAGGGCTTCCTCGTCCCCGTCCTCGATCTTCTTAAACCAGGCCCGGCCCTCGTCTTCCAAGGCAGGCTCCTTTTCCGCTTCCTCGTGGAATTTGACATACAAGTCCACCAGCGCCTGAACGCCGCCATTCTCCACGTCTTCCTTTTTGCCCCAACGCTTGTAAGCATAGATCATCTTGCCAAACTGGGTGCCCCAATCCCCTAAGTGATTAATGCCCACAGTGGTATAGCCCAGAAAATCGTAGATTCTTTTCAGGCTATGGCCCAGCATGGTGGTGGAAAGGTGGCCAATATGGAAGCGCTTGGCAATATTAATAGAAGAATAGTCCAAGCAAATGGTTTTACCCTTGCCTTCATTACCCTGGCCAAAGGCTTCGCCCTTTTGTGCGATCTCTTCCAAGGTTTCCTTTGCAAAAGCAGCCTTATTTAAAAAGATATTCAAATAGCCGCCCACAGCTTGAACATCGCAGGTGTCGGTTTCTGGCATGGCGTCCTTTAATTTAGCGGCGATCATAGGCGGACCCATGCGCAGCGCTTTGGAAAGCTTAAAGCAGGGAAATGCATAATCCCCCAGTTCCCTATTCGGAGGAATTTCCAGCATGTTTTCGATTTCGTTTGCCTTAGGCAACCCCTCTAAATGAGGATAGCCTGCCAAAATAGCTTGTTCGATCAGTTGCGCAACCCTGCTTGTGGTTTCCATCTAATAAAATCCCCTTTATTCTATGCTAACGCTTTTATTCTAACGTAAAAACCCTTTCCTTGCAAGACAGAAAGGCCAACATTGCAGTAACAAACAAAAAGGCAGCCCATTCAAGAGGCAGCCTTTTTATTTGTTGCTGGAAGGATATTCATGCCAGGAGGTTCAGCCCTTGGCTCCTGCATTTTTTGCCTGCTTTCGCGCTTCTCTGCGGCCATGGGCCTTGTTCCACTCTGCGAAATCCTCTTCTGTTTCCAAAAGCAGGGGCGGCACCTTGGCTGGCTTATGTTCTTCATCCAAGGCCACCATCACCATGTACGCTCTGTTGATCCGTTTCCGGGTTCCATCCAGGCTTTCTGTAAACGTATCCACTCTTATTTCCATGGACGTTGTTCCCGCGAAGGTAATTCTGCCTTCTAAAACAATGGTGGAATTCACATAGGCTGGTCCTTCAAACACCAGGCTGTCGATGGTGGCTGTGGTTACTTCCCTGTTTGAATGCCGCCTGGCCACCACTGCGGCCACAATATCGACCCATTCCATCAATTGCCCGCCAAATAACCGTTCATACCCGTTAATATGCCGGGGCAGCAAAATCTCTACATGGCTGGTGGCGGATTCCCGCGCCGTTTTCCCTGTCATATAATCCGATCCTTCCTAAGATTCATGGCTTCATGGAACAAACTGCGCTTTTCTGGCAGATCATGCACGGTAAACAAATCGCTTTCCCGCATTAGAAGCTCTTCAAACAATTCGTTTTCATCAAGGGCTTTCCCTTCCTCTATGAACCCTCTTACCACGCTCAGCATAGCATCGTCCATATGACTTACAAGCTCTCTTGGCACTGTAAAGCAGGTGGTATCCAGCTTGCCGCCAACCCTGGCAATGTGCACCGTACTGCCTATTATTTTTAGAAAATCAATAGCCAGCCCGCCATACACCGGAAACCGCTGATAGCCGAAATCGATCCACGCATAATGACTGTGGTGGGGAAACAGCGCCGTACAGTGGTGCAAAAGCTTGAATTTCCCAGCCTTAAACCGTTCGAACTCCGTGCCCACTGTCATATCCGGCGGCAAGCCGTAAGCCCGTTGATAATCGTACACATTATGGAAATACCGTTTTACATTGCCTGTCATGCTGCCTCTTGAAAACAGCGCCAGGGGCAGGTTTTTAAGCCGGGCCAGGTTACGAAAACGGGATTCGTAAATAATAGGATCGCTAGGCACCTTGCAGGGCATATCATAATAGGCGCTTACAAACAAGGGTGAGCCCGGCGCGTTGCGAAGCCTGAATTGCCGAAAGCTTTCCCGCATTTTATCGATCAGCGTGATTTCCATATCGTATTGCAAATCCGCCGTGTACAGCCCTAGAACAGCGCTGGGGGAATCCGGCAAACGGTAGGTATCGTAAAAGCGGCTTACCACGCTTTCATTGAATTCGTCCGGCTCCATCAGGCTTAACGCCATGGGCTCGATCCGCTGTTCAAAAAACGTTTGTATACAAGGATCGTTAAGTGTATAGAGCGTATACCCGCTTTCAAAAGGCCGCAAAAACGCGGGCGTTTCGCTTTCCAGCGCCATGCATTCAAAGAAGGCGGGCTTGCCAAAGCTGAACCATGGGTTAATAAAGGCGCACTTTTGCGGCATCACTGCCCGGTACAGCGGCGCACCCTTGTGGAAGTGTACCATGCCCTCTTCCACTTTATCCACTGCCACAGGGCATACCGCGCCGTGGCGGTCTTGAATATCCGGCAGAAAACCTGTCAGCGCCGCCTTTTGCTTATTTAAACGTTCAAAGGCCTTAATAAGCCGCAAATCCCAGAACTTTTTAAAAACCATTCCTTCAGACGCCATCAGCGCGTAATCCGCTTCGTTGCAAAACGGCGGCAGGCAGGTGAATGGATCCTGATCCGATTCCACAAACTTTATCTTCCCAAAGGCGCTTATTTCCCTCTGGCCATCCTCACTTAACGCCTCAGGCAATGCCAGGGCATAGCTTAGTTCCGCTTTTTCATAAGCTTGCTCGTAGGCATTGGCAATGATCTCCAACGCCTCCTGTTCCGACAAAGCACTCAGCATCAATATCACTGACATGATTAACGCCCCCATTCTCTTACAATTATACCGTTCCATGATGCTCACCGTCAATGAAGGCGCCTTGGAATTTACAACCATTATAGCAAACATTTGTTCTCTTGTAAAGATTTATTTAAATCAAGTCTAAATCAATTTTAATGGGATTCTCATATACCGGGCACCCAAAATGTGTTATACTACAAGCGTAATAAAGCCTTAGGCAAAGAAAGGGACCGCGACATGGCCAACAATAAAACCGCCCTCAAGAATAACTCCAGCCTGCAAAAAACAGGCGCTAAGAAAATAAAGCCTGCCAAAACCCCTCAGGATAAAAAGGGTATTAAAGCCGGACTTATTACCTTCGGCGGCGTATTCGCGCTGTATGCGGTGCTCTTCCCCCTCTACCGCATCGGGGATTTTATCCTTTGCGGCGCATTAAGCTTTCTCATCGCCAAAGTGGTTTCCATTATGGCCACCGGGCTGGACCTGCGCACGGAAGAGCAAAAGCGCCTGGATGAACCGGATCCCATCATCATTACCGGCGATGCCCAGGCAGACGATGTTATCGCCCGGGGCCAAGGGATGATCAGGGACCTTCGGGAAGAAAATCGCCTGATCCCCGACGAAATCCTTTCCGCCAAAATGGACGAACTGGAGCGCACCTCCAACCGCATCTTAAAGGCCATCGAGGAAAAGCCTTCCCGGGCTCCACAGGTCCGCCGCTTCATGGATTATTACCTGCCTACCACTTTAAAAATGCTTACCAACTACCGCCTGATGGATGAACGTGATCTGCAGGGCGCCAATGCCGATGAAGTGCGCCAGAGCATCGTTTCCGGTGTGGATACGGTGAACAGCGCTTGCTCCCGGCTTTTAGACAGCCTCTACAAGGATGAATACCTGGATGTGAGCACCGATATCGATGTACTCAAGCAAATGCTCAAAAGGGATGGGCTCACAGACGGCGAATTTATTAACGTAGCGGCCAACACCATGGCCCAGCAAAAACACGAGGAGGAGCAATAACATGACCGAAAATAATGAACCTATTATCCTTTCTTCCGACGGTGCGCCCATTCTCGCCCTGGAACCTGATCATCTTCAAAAGGATAAGGAAATTCTTGAAGCCGCTGTTGCTCAATCCGAAAGCATTATCGAAAAAAAGCCCACAGCCGTGGCTCCCACGCGCCTGGACGACAGCGCCCTGACCCCTGCTGAAAAAAAGAGCATCGCGGATTTTGTAGGCAAACTAAACATTCAAAACCCGGATCATGTGCTTTTGTTCGGTGCCGATGCCCAGAAAAAGATCGCCGATTTTTCCAACTCCGCCCTGGAATGCGTTAAGACAAGCGATACCGGCGAAGTGGGCGATATGCTTATCAGCCTGGTTTCCGAATTAAAAGGCTTCGATATGAAAGCCGAATCCCCCAAGGGCATTCAAAAATTGTTTTTCAACGCCAACAAACAATTAACTGAACTTAAAACCCGCTACGATACAGTAGAGAAGAGCGTGGATAACATCGCTGGCTCCCTGGAAAATTACCAGGTGAAGCTCTTAAAAGACGTTTCCATGTTCGATAAGCTCTACGATACCAACTCCCAGTATTTTAAAGAGCTCACCATGTACATTATCGCTGGTGAAGAAAAGCTGGATCAAGTTCGCGCCACGGACCTGAAAGAGTTGCAGGAAAAAGCCGCCGCTTCCGGCGATGCTATGGATGCCCAGAAGGCCAACGATCTTTCCGTTATGTGTGACCGCTTCGAAAAGAAGCTCCACGATTTAAAGCTTACCCGCCAGGTTTCTATGCAGATGGCCCCTCAAATCCGCCTGCTGCAAAACAACGACAGTCTATTGGTGGAGCGTATTCAGTCCACCCTGTCCAACACCCTGCCTTTATGGAAAGGGCAAATGGTTCTGGCCCTAGGCCTCCACAATAGCCAGCAGGCGCTTAGGGCCCAGACCGCTGTAACGGACATGACCAATGAGCTGCTTAAAAAGAACGCCGAAACCTTAAAAGTCGGCACCATCGAAACCGCCCGGGAAGCCGAGCGCGGCATTATCGATATCGGAACCCTGGTGCAGACCAACCAAAGTCTCATCGATACCATTAACGAAGTCATGCAAATTCAGACAGAAGGCCGCCAGCAACGCTTGCAGGCTGAGCAGACCTTGTACAAAATGGAAGGCGAGCTTAAACAAAAGCTGTTAGAATTGAAAAAATAATCGCTTTACGGAGGGCATAACGACAAATGAAAAAGACTTTTTCCACAGCGTTCTACTTCTTGCTTTGCGCTGTGCTGGTGGTTTTCGGCGTTTTTTTTGGCGCCTACCGTGGCTGGCATTCGGAAGCCAAACGGGTTGAAGCCATTTACAACCAGCCAAACGGCCTGAATACCATGCTCATCTATTGCGCCAACGACGGGGCCAACCTTGAAAAGGTCGCCCTGCGGCATTTAAGCAAGGATGATGCCCTGCTCAAGGCCTTAAAGGAATACCGGGCCGGGGCAGCCGATGAAAAGGCCACCCTCCATGCCCGTTTCCTTGCCAACGAAAGCTTGAACGACACGGCCAGCGCCCTGGCCCAAACGCTCCTAGCGCTGCCCTCTGTACAAGCTTCCCAGCGTGATACCGGCTACATCCATTCCATTCTTCGGGACATGGAAAACCTCGTAGGCTCCGGCGCTATCGATGAATACAACTTAGCCGCCAGGGACATGAACCAAAGGCTCAATAGATCTCTTTCCGGCGGAGTCGCCAAGCTTCTATTTGTTAAGCCTGCCCCAGTTTTTGAGTAAGGAGGCACGACGATGAAAAACATTCAAAGGCTATTGCTTCTCGTTGTGGTGCTGCTCCTTACCGTAAGCTGCGCCTATGCCGAACCCCGGTATAACGACAAGGCCGAAACCATTTCCGATTTTGCCAACGTATTCAGTGCCGATACCATCAGCACCTTGAACGAATACAATACCACCCTCAAGCAAAAAATTGGCGTAACCCTTTATGTCACCACTGTTCACTTTCTGGACGGTCAGGACGTAAAAACCTATGCCAACACCCTCTTTACCCGCTGGAATCTGGGCAGCGACGATCTCCTTTTGCTTCTGGCCGTGGGGGAAGATACCTTCTACACCGCCGCTGGTTCCAACATCAGCAAAAAGTTCCCTGAATCCTCCCGGGAAGTGCTGTTTTCCAGCACCTTCCTTACCAAGTACCTGGCCCTTGATTACGATGGCGCTATGCTTGAATACATCCCCAAACTAACCGATGTTCTAAGCAAAAATTACAACGCTGCCATTACCCTGCCCAAGTCCTTCGGTGCCACCGTTACCAAGCCCACTAAGCCAGAGGCTGTCACCAAGCCCGCTGTTATCGCCACCATTGAAGATATCTTTGCTGAAGATCCCTTCTTCCAAACCCAGCGGCAGCAAGAAACCACTGTCCAGCAGGTGGAACGGCAGTCAGGCGCCAACATTGGCAAGCTTCTCCTGCTTCTCATCATCTTCTACCTCATCTTCAGCCCTCGCAAAAAAGTCCGCCAGTTCGGCCAAATGGCCGGCTGCTCCTCCTGCGGCTGTGGCTGCGCTCCTCTGAGCTGGCTTCTGGCCATACTGGGGATACGGGAAGCCACCAGAAAAAGAAGATAAAAATCATTGCAAACGGGGCTGTCACAATAAGGAAAGACGCTGGGACGCTGTCCCAGACCCAGTTTAAGGGTCATTTGACCCTTAAAAATCCCATAATGGGATCAAAGGGATGTATCCCTTTTCGGGTTTCAAGGGCAGAGCCCTTAGCGTTTCTTGTTTCTTATTGCGACAGCCCCGTTTGCGCTCCCCCTAAGAAAACCTATAAGGTGCCTAGTAACCGCTATGCTCTTCGCCGGTGCCTTGGGCCCCGGAGGGTTGAATCGATTCCGTTGCGGTTTGTGCGATGATAGCGTATAATGGCTTAGATGGGAGGGGATTTAGTGAGCGGGTTTGATGAAAGCAAAAAATACGAATCGTTTAAGATTCCCGGCCGGCAACATGGGCATGAAAACAGTGCCGCGGCTTCGCCAGCGCCTAAGCAAACTCAGCTTTCTTTCACAGACGGCCCTTTTTATGAAATTGAATACGATGCCTGCCCCATACCGGGCGTAGGGAAATTCGTGCAAAAATCCCAGCCTCGCCCTCAGCCTTTAAAAGCCCCCGAAAAGGATGAAACCCGGGCACTTTTTATTCAAATGCGGGATATTGCCAGGGCCCATCCTTCAATATACGATTTTTCCAGGTTTTTTGATCGGCGGATTCAAAACGATAATGCCGCTATCTTTTATAAACAGGGCATGTTTATGAAGGATTTTACCGATGCTTATGACCAAAGCGTGCCCTTTTCCCAGTATTTTCCCGCCTACCAAATGATGGGCTACCAGCAGCTTCGCACCTACTTCACCTGGCGGACAGAAACCCGAAAGGGCAACGTTCGCCCTACCTCCCTATCTTATGTTTTTCTCTACATTTATGAATTGCTTAACCAGATTGGGATCGATGGCCCGCAGGATGGCTTAACCAGGCTGATGGCCTTATGGGAGGCTTATCAGGCCTACGACAGCGCCCTGGACAAATACCTTAAAAGGTGGCTTAAGGATTACCGTATCTATTACGGACTTGAAACGCCTTGTTATGAAAAGCCAGACAGCTTCGAGCTGTTCTGTGGCGTATCCAAATACGATATTCGAAAATCCGCTTTCTTCACAGGCGGTAACGAAAAACTGATTCAGGATTGCTTTGCTTTTGTTCTTAACACTTTAAGGCAGGTTTTTGCGGAAAACGGCCTTCATTTCGATGATGCCGTGTTTCAGCCTCCAAAGAAAATGGCCGTCTGGCTTCCTTTCAAGGACGCAATTTTTTATCAGCGGCCCAAGCAAGAGGACAGGCGGATTCTGTTATCCCCAAGGGAAAGCTATATTTGCAGCCAAGGCCGGTGGGGTTTTACCAAAACCATTACCACCGAAAGTGGGCGGCAGCTGGTGGGCTATATTATGAAGCAGATGGAAGCGGTGTTAAGAAGGCTTCTAAATTATAAGTTCAAGCTTTCCGCAGATGCCAGCACGGTCACCCATCCAGCAGTGGGTAAGTTGAACAAGGCAGGCTTATCCCTTGAAGCGGCTATTGATAGCG
The DNA here is from genome assembly GCA_031556065.1 of Eubacteriales bacterium. Classification (GTDB taxonomy): domain Bacteria; phylum Bacillota; class Clostridia; order Christensenellales; family Aristaeellaceae; genus JAVBTR01. The sequence goes on from JAVBTR010000046.1 coordinate 13,965, forward strand.
CAGTGGTTCATTTTTACCGGGAAGCCACGAAAACAGTGGTGAAGGTAGATCGCGCCGCTCTATCCCAAATAAGACAGGAAGCCCTTTCCACCCAGCAAAAATTAATTGTACCCGAGGAAGAAACAACCCTTCCCCTGATGAAGGAACCGGAATCCCCGCCGCCTGTACAGCTCTCCAATAGCTGGACAAGCCTTAAAACCGCCTTAACCGAAACCGAGATAAAGGCTTTGGCCGTGCTGTTTAACAACAACAGCGCCATTAAAAAGTTCGCAGACGAACAGGGGCTCATGGTAGAGGTGCTGGTGGACGGGATTAACGAAAAGGCCATGGATTGTATTGGCGACAGCCTGATCGATGAAGACTTTGTCTTATATGACGATTATAACGAACACGTAAAGGAATGGATAGGGTGAGTATGGCAAACGTTGTACCCAACAGAATAGCGAACATCCTCATAAACGCGCTGAAGGGCGGTGTGGTGCCCCGGGTGGGGCTGGAGTACATTACCGTAGGCCGCACCCAGGAAATTGCAGCCATTTTGCATGATATTGAATTGATTGAAGAGGGCAGCGCCTCCTTCCGCTTTATTGTGGGCAAATATGGCAGCGGCAAAAGCTTTTTGCTGCAAACCATTCGCAACTACGCTACTGCCAAGGGCTTTGTGGTGGTGGATGCCGATCTTTCCCCCGAACGGCGTTTCGCGGGCACCAAAGGCCAAGGGCTGGCCACTTATAAGGAACTGATCCGCAATTTATCCACCAAATCCAAGCCCGATGGCGGCGCACTGCCCCTGATACTGGAAAAGTGGATTTCCGGCATTCAGGCCACGGTAAAGGCAGAAGCAAACGTCCAAGGCGTTGAGTTCGACGATTTGGTGGAACGGCAAATCTACGCTGTGGCAGGCTCTTTGGAGGGGATGGTCAACGGGTTTGAGTTTGCCAAGGCCGTTGTTGCCTATTGGAAGGCCTACAAGCACGATGACCCCGCCATGAAATCCAATGTGCTGAAATGGTTCCGGGGAGAATATGCCACCCGGAAAGAAGCCAAGGATGACCTTGGTATTAACTTCATCGTAACCGATGAAACCTGGTACGATTTTCTAAAGATATTTGCCGCCTTCCTGGTTGGGGCGGGCTATAAGGGCATGCTGGTGATTATCGATGAATTGGTGAACATTTTCAAGATACCCAATTCTATTACCAGAGCCAACAACTACGAAAAAATACTGACCATGTACAACGATATTTTACAGGGCAAGGCCAAACATATCGGCTTTTTAATGGGCGGCACCCCCCAGTGCATCGAAGATAAATACAAGGGGGTTTTCAGCTACGAGGCCCTCCGTTCTCGCTTGGCAGAGGGGCATTTTGCCACCCAAGACGTAAAGGATTTGTCCGCGCCCATCATTCGCCTCCAAATGCTTTCCCAAGAGGAAATGTATATCTTAATCGAAAAGCTTTTGCACATTCACGCCCAGCTGTTTGGTTACGAACCCACCCTAACCCATAATGATCTGATTTATTTTCTGACTGTGGAATATAACCGGGTGGGGGCCCAATCCCACATTACCCCCCGGGAAATTATTAGGGATTTTATCGAGCTGATTAACATTCTCCACCAGAACCCTCAAAAGAGTGTTTCAGATATTTTAGGGGATAACAGCTTCGAAATGGCCAAGGGCGGTCTTTCCGACGAGGATATCCATTCCGATTTTCTTGAATTCGAGGTGTGACGATGGACGTGTTTGAACGGCTTGCCCCCTTTGTGCAAGAATTCATTTACCAGAACAAATGGGAAGAGCTGCGGGGAAACCAGGTGGCTGCCTGCGAAATCATCTTCGATACCGACGATAACCTTTTGCTTTCCTCCGGCACCGCTTCTGGGAAAACCGAAGCCGCCTTTTTACCGGTGCTGACTGCGCTTTACAATAACCCTTCCAATTCCGTCGGCGTTATGTACATTTCGCCCCTTAAAGCCCTGATCAACGACCAGTTTATCAGGCTGGAGCAATTGCTTTTGGATTCTAACATCCCTGTTACCAAATGGCATGGGGACGCTTCGGTTACTAAAAAGAGCAAGCTGCTTAAAAACCCCCAGGGATTATTGCAGATTACACCGGAATCCCTTGAAAGCCTGATTACCAACAAGCGTGGCGCCTGCCTGAGTCTGTTTTCCGATCTGCGGTTTATAATTATTGATGAGGTTCATCATTTCATGCGGGATGTTCGGGGCCTGCAGCTTTTATGTGTCCTTGAGCGCTTAAAGCAGTTAACAGGGGTCAATCCCCGGCGCATCGGCCTTTCCGCCACCTTAGGCGACATGGCACTGGCAAAAAATTGGCTTAATACCGGCACCGGCCGGAAATGCGCCGCTCCCGTTACAGATGAAGGCAAAAAGCGGGTCCGGCTGCACGTGGAGCGTTTTGTTAACTATGCGGACAAGCGGGATTTGGTTGCGCGGGACGGCAGCGGCAACGTAGTCGGTGTGGATTCTGGGGACAGCGGCGACCGGGAGCATTATGAATACCTTTTTAAACAGACCCTGGACAAAAAGACCATCATCTTTACCAACAGCCGTGAAGAAACGGAATTCGTCATCGCCCATTTAAGAGAGATTGCCCTTAAAAACAAGGCCCCCGATGTGTACAGGGTGCATCACGGCAATGTATCGGCACTGCTTCGGGAAAACACTGAGGACGAAATGAAATCCGCGGATGAAAAAATCGTCACTGGAGCTACTGTCACCCTGGAGCTGGGAATCGATATCGGCTCCCTGGACCAGGCCGTTCAGGTAGGCGCACCGCTGAATGTTTCCAGCTTCGCCCAGCGCCTTGGCCGCTGCGGCCGCCGGGGTCAGGTGCCACAGCTGCTGTTCACGTTCGTAGAAGGCATCAAAATCAATTCAAACGACGTCCTGGGCCCCATCAATTGGGAATTTATACGCACCATCGGCATTATTGAGCTCTATCTTAAAGACCACTGGATGGAGCCCATCCCGCCGCTGCACCACGCTTATAACCTGCTTTACCACCAGACCATGAGCGTTTTAAAAAGCAACGGCGAAATGTCCCCTGGGGCCCTTGCCCAATCCATGCTTTCTTTAGGCGCATTTCAAAACATTCCCCAGGAGGATTACAGGCAGCTGCTTTCCAACATGCTCAACACCCATCAATTGCAGCGCACTGAAAACGGTGGCCTGGTTATTGGCCGTGAAGGAGAAAAGGTGGTTAACAGCCATAAATTCCTAACGGTTTTCACCGCGCCAGAATACCTGCTGGTGAAGGACGAAAGCCGTACCATCGGCACGGTGGATAAGGTCTACCCCGTAGGTGTCCGCTTCGCTCTGGCCGGTATGACATGGGAAACGGTGGATGTCAACGAAAAATCCAAGGTTATATTTGTAAAAAAGGTACCCGGCATATCGGTGGTGGATTGGGATGTGGATTTTGAAGCCGAGCTTCACACGGTGCTGGTTCGCAAAATGCAAAGCATCCTAAAACAAAGCGATCCCTACCCCTATTTAAGCGACCGCTGCAAGGAACGATTTGCCGAAATACAATACATCGCAAAAAACAGCGGCATACTGGACAACCTGGTAACCCCGCTATCCGAAAAGAAATTCGCCATCTTCCCCTGGGTGGGCACCAGGCAGCTGATGACCCTGAACTACGCTTTGCAACATCGAAAAATCAAAAGCAAGCTTCCTTGGATCACCTGTGTTTACTTAGAAGTTATTTTCGATGGTACCAAGGAAGAACTGGAACGCATTATCGGGGAGATTCTTCTTAGCGATCTTAATCTATATGATTTGCCACTGCCAGAGGATGTACAAGTGGCTGGCAAGTATAACGAGTTCGTTCCCCACGCCCTTCTTAAAAAACAGTTCGTTGAAGATTATCTGGATTTTGCGGGCCTTAAATCGGCCATGCTGTAGCACGGCAAAAGGCTGGGAGCCTTACTTTAAATATATTCCAAGCATAAACCCCAGCTGGCCATCCGCAATCACATGGGCCCATTCATCATTGAACCCAATCAGGGTGACCTTCGTTCCGTTTTCATACAACCCCAAGGAAGTGGCATTCACCGATTGCTTTTCCCGCAGATGCAGGTTTTTTGCAGGGTTGGGATTACTCACCGTCATAATCGGCATGGCGGAGGCGGGCGGCTTAGCCGCGCCGATGGAAAGGTACTTGCTCTTCATATACCCTGTCAGATTGCCAATGCTCACATTAACCCATTCACCATCCATATCACCGCAGAGGATAACATTTGTACCATTGTAATACTTTCCTAAGGACTGGGCGTCCTCGTTGGGCTTTGTTCGTAGATGCAGCCTGTCGCTGGGGTTTGGGTTGTTCACAATACCCACATAATCGAGAATGGATAGGGTCCATTGGCCAATAGAGTGATTACCGGTAGGGCCATCCCATGTGCCGCCTGGGTCGACGCTGCCCGTCCCCCCGCTGCCGCCCGTGCTGCCGGAACCGCTGTTTTCAGAATATGTATATTGCAGCTTTGGGGTCAGATAATCGGCCATCATAAAACCTGTCTTGCCGTCAACCTGGACATGGTACCAGGTTTCGGTTAAGCCCAGGACCTGTACCTTTGTTCCGTTATCGTATAACCCAAGGGACTTGGATTTTTGCGATTGGGTTTCGCGTAGGTTAAGATTCTTACCATTGCCATTGCGGACCGTAACCGTGGGCATCGCGGAAGGAACGCTGCCCACCCTTGCGTCAATGGCCAGGTATTTGCTTTCCATATAGCCTTCCAAATTATCGATCCGCACCTTGACCCACCCGTTTTTCGGGTCTGAAAGCATGATTACCACAACACCGTTATAGTATTTCCCCAAAGAAGCGGCGCTGGCGGAGGCGGTCTTGCGCAGGTTCAGCCTGTCGGTGGAATCGGGGTTGTTCACAATAGCGATCCTATACCCATCATAGTAATGGCCCGTTGAACCATGGTTGGGGTCGCCGGACACCAGTTTCAAGCCTGTGGTTTTAGCCGATATATACCCGGTTTCCGTACCCAGGCGCATATGCCACCAGTTGTCGGAAAAGCCCAATAATTCAAGCCTGTTACCCGCACCCAGGGTAACAACTGTTTTGCTGCCTGCGGATTGCCCTTCCCTCAAGCTCAGCGACCTTGCTGTTACTTCGTATATAGGCATAGCCGATGAGACGCTATCCCCAGAAGCGCCGAAGGCCAGGTATTTCGCCATCATATACCCATAGGTATACTGGGTGCTGCTTCCCACTCGGACCCGAGCCCAGCCATCCGCTACAGATTCCACAAGATCAACTTCTACACCATTATAGTAGCGGCCAAGGGAAGGGGCGTTTTCACGAGGGTGGGTACGCAAGTTCAACCGGTCTGAAGCATTGGGGTTATTTACTATGGCGGTTTCCAACACACTGGATGCCGAAGCAAAGGCCGTCGCGGTACATGCCATGATGAAGCAAAACAATAGACACAGAACGCCTCTGCTTGATCGCCATCTTTTGTTTTTATTGGAAAATTGTGGTCGTACAGTTGTGGTATGAGTCGTCATAAATAAGCCCCCTTTTATACGCTACGTTTCAATGTCCGCTTCTACCTATACAACGTAAAAGGGCCCCATTATTTCCCACTAAATGCAAATAAATTGATTTAACGCTTAAAATCCTCCTGAAGAATCCCATACCAGTGCACGCCCTGCCATACCCCGTTATACTCCCTGGTATGCGGCGCTGAATCTCTTCGTGCTTCATACCAAGCTTTTGCATTTCATGATTTTGAAACCATAGACAATCAGCGGATATGAGGGCTCACTTATTGAAAGCAGCTTGTTTATAGGGTATAATACAGTATCGCAATTAGGAGGTACACCATGCTGATTGTTCGAAACTACGAAGAAAACGACTGGGAATCCCTTAAGGAAATTCACGATGCCGCCAGAATGAACGAGCTTAGCAGCGCCGGACTTCCCGAAGCCTTTCTTACGTTGGAAGAAACCTATGTTAACGAAGGCTTGTTTGATTATGAATTGGCCGTTGCCCAGCGCGGCGCCGCCGTAGTTGGCTTTATTGCCTTTACAGAGGATGAGATCGCCTGGCTATATGTCCTGCCTGGCGCCGCAAGGCAAGGGGTGGGGCGGGCATTGGTCAGCCACGCGCTAAACCGAATGGGCGGGAAGATTGCCCTTGAAGTCCTTTGCGGAAATGATCCCGCCATTAAGTTTTATGAATCCATGGGGTTCAAAACTGTTGAAATAGCATCCGGGAAAATGCCTGGCAACGAAGCCTTTAACGTCAGCGTCCATGTAATGGAGCACATTAAAAGCCTCCGGTAACAGGGGTTTTCAGACTGTCGATGAACCCCTTTGGAGGTATTTCCTAAAGGTTATTCCATACGATCTGCGCTCTATGGATACCCAATACGCTCAGACGCAGCGGCAAAACCAAGTCAAGTCCGCCATCTTCTCTTAAAGGTTTACATAGCAGCATGCGAAAGTTGCCATGTGATGCCGTATTGATCCGTTACCATGCCATAAAGACCGCTCCAAAATGTGGCTTGCAATTCCATATCCACCTCGCCCTTTTCACTGAGAGCAGAAAACACACGGCGAAGCTCTGTTTCATCGTCCGTTCCCAATACGGGGCTTATGTTGTTTCCTTTAACCAAAGGCAATCCGCTTGGAATATCGCAAAACATAACATTGCAGCCGAAAAGCTCTATGCTGGAATACAGCACCCGGTTTTTATCTGCTTCCGGCATCACATAGTTAGGATCAGGCGGCATTTCACCGTAAGTCATCAGCCCCTGTACCTCAGTTTCAAAGACCTTTGCATAATACTTTATTGCTTCACGGCATTCTCCATCGAAATTGATAAACAAAGAAAAATTTTTAGCCATGTCTATTTCTCCTTTTTAGCTTTGTATACATGCAGTATACCATAAAAATCCAATGGTCCAATCCCTCATACAGGTTTTGCAGGATGCTTACGACAGTATTTAATACAAGGGCACTAAAAAGAAATGAGTTCGTTTCTGCAAATGCCGTGTAACCACAATCGTTAACTACGATATCACTCTTTCTGACGGGAAAGTATAAGCAGTGCGGAACTCCCATTGCACGGCTGATAGAATCCGTATAAATACCAAGACCTCTCACCATGACATCTGTTGTTCCAGATTGCTTGCCAGGGGAAGCAAAAAAGATTGATCTATATCCACATTGGTGTCATAATAGTGCGCTATATGGTCGAACAGCTCATAAAAGCTCGATTTCATAAAAAAGTTTTCACTTAACGGCATCTTTTCCGCATAGCGCTTTAGCAAGCCATACTGCTTGCCGTTAGCCTGATTGAGCTGATACAAATCCTTTTCCGCATCTGCATAGCAACAATTGAGAGGATCGATTACGCCGCTCACGTAGGTGGCGTTTTCATCAAGCAATATATTCCAAGTGTTATAATCCCCATGGATCAGCCGCGCTTTATCAATTGGCAAATAAAATATTCTATCGTAAGCAGCATGAGCCTTGCGCATCACACGAATAACGCTCTCATCAATTTTTCCATTTTCATAAAGCTTTTCACCTTTTGACATCGCTTCATCCGCTTTAACTTTGTAGTATTTTCGCCAGTCAAGCTCAAAATTGCTTGCTCCTATCTCGCCAAATCCGGCAAGGTTAATGGTTTTATGGTATGAAAGCAGATTGTCCACTATCTGTTCCGCGATCGCAGCGCGATATTCTTCTTTTATGTTAAGAACATCATAATTCCCCGCATTGATTCCTTCTATATACTCCATCATGATGGCGTCATAGGGAATATCCCCGTTAGCCGTATGGGTAAAATACACCTGTGGCATTTTTGCAATTCCATGAGCCGCCAGTGCGTCCAGCTGACAAGCCTCCTTTTGCGCCAGATTTGGAAACAGATGTATTTTTACGATCACTGATTTGGGCTCTTTTTCCAGCTCCGCCAAAAAAACACGACCATACCAACCACCGCCCATTGCTGTGATCCTATAGGCGGTCATTCCCAGATATTTGTTTACAATCGCTTGTGCCATCTGCTGCATACGACGCAGCAAATGCTTTGACAACCAAGGAGCGTATTGCGCAGGCATCGCTGGAGCTGTTTGCTAAACGTGGCTATCATGCTGTATCCATTAGAGACATATGCAAAGAGGTCGGGATCAAGGAAAGTACCGTTTATTACCACTACGAAAACAAACAAGCTATTTGGAAAGCTTTGACCGACCAAATTGATCAACTGATCAATGCCAAAACATCCATGTTCGACCAGGCCTTTAAAGGTATCGAGCAGGTACCGGAGGGAGCCATGTGCCAGGTGGCTGTTGGTTTACTGTGTGATTACTTCTTGCAGCCCTTCGTCTACAAAGTCCTTGCTATGTTGGCGATAGAGCGAATGGCTGATGAAAGAGCGGATCGAGAATACAAGCGCATCGCGTTTGAACTTCCGCTGAAGCAGCAGGAAAAGGTATTTGGGGAAATGATGCAAAGGGGCATGCTCCCTCAAGGTGACCCATGCCTTCTGGCGTATGAATATCATGGCATCATCTTCCTTGCCTACCAGAAAAACTGCGTGGGTGCTCTGTTTTCTAAAGAGAAGACGGAGCAAACCTGCGATGAAGTGTTTCGGCAGATTGGCGATCTCTATCGCAAAATGAGGAGGGATCATCCATGAAGAAATACCGAAGTGCGAAAGCGGGAGAACGCATTCTTGAAACCTATAACGAGCTGCTAAAGGCGTGGGATATTCCCTGTGAGGAGATAAACCTAAAAGGCCAATACGGTACGACTCATATCGTTGCTGCCGGTGAAAAGGAAAACCCGCCCTTGGTGCTGTTTCATGGCGTTGGCGACGATGCCGCACTGATGTGGCTGTATAACGCCAAAGCGCTGGCCAAGGCATACCGCCTTTATGCGGTGGACACCCTGGGCGGCCCCGGCAAAAGTGAACCCGGCGAGGGCTATGATAAAAAGTTTGACGATGTGAAATGGATAGACGCCATTTTCGATGCCTTACAGCTTGAAAGCGCCGTGCTTATCGGCGTATCCCACGGAGGCTACTTGGCGCAGCTGTACACGCTGCATAAGCCTGAGCGGGTCAAGCGGGCGATCTGCCTTGCTTCAACCGTTCCTGTTAGCGCAGGGGGCTCTCCTATGAAAACCATGATGAAGATCTTTCTGCCGGAAGCTTTGTTTCCTACAAAAAATAACACGTTCAAGCTTCTTTGCAAACTCAGCGGCAAAAACAGCGGTGCATTTACGGATAACCCACTGATCATGGGGCATTACAGGTGGCTACTCAAGGGCTTTAACAACATGGCCATGGGGTACCACAAGGTTGGGCATTTTACCGATGCGCAGGTGGATGCGATTCGTGACAAGGCTGTCTATCTCATGGGTGAAGCCGACCCCTTCGCGATGCTGGGCGGCCAAGAGATGCTTAAGCGTTATCAAATGAACGCACGCTTTTTCCCCGATGTGGGGCATGGAATCAATCATGAAATAGCGGATGAGATCAATCAAATATTAGTGGAAATGGCGGCAGTGTAATATGGGCTTGCGAGATTTATACAGAAAGGGCAAAGGGTTCCCCTTTGTTACCTGCTTTCTGGCTTTCATGTGCCTGCTTGTGTCAGTACCGACCTATTTTAAGCCGGACTTATATAATGTACTTGCGTTATGGATGCCTCCAACGCATATCTGGCAATACATCACGGGCATTTTTGAACACGGGATCGAGCCGCAATGGTTTTTGTGGGTTCATCTGATCATGAACCTGATGGGACTTCTTCCCTTTGGCGTGCTCGTTGAAAGAATGCTGGGAAGCAAGAAAACGCTTATGATTTTTATTACCGAATGGCTTGTGACCATTGCACTGTTTCAGCTTCTTCGCCACGGGCAGCAAACAAGCATGGCGGGCATATCCAGCATTGTCTATGCGTATGCCACTATCGCATTTGTTTGCTTTGTAAAACTCATCAAACATGAAGGAAAGAGGGTCTGGAAACAAGGGTTGACCTATTACTTTGCGTTTGAATTTCTGGGGCTGATCACCATGCTGAATCCCATAACCACTGGCTGGGTTTCATTATGGCTGCATCTGTCGGGGATTGGTGTAGGAGCGCTGTTTTACTTTAGAAACAAGAAGCTGATTGCTAATTTTTGCGTAGCATTTCGACCGCCCCGTTTGAAGCCGGATTCCGGCAGGTGAATTTCACCGTTTCAAACAGGACGGTTCTTTTATTCAACATGAACCGCATTACACCTACGTAAAAAGGCACGGCTGTTACGCTTGCCGCGCTCCTCCTTCCCCCGTTTCGACTTGCCAATCAATTATCGAAACGGAGGAAACAACCATGGTTAAGATTGATCTTCAGGAATACTATCCCCATTACTATTCTACAAGCAACACCATAGATGTATCCTGTGAGTTAGCAGCATGGCTCCTTCAATACGACCGAGATGAAAGCGCTGCTGCACGCCAACGCTATCGCTACAAAGCCCACTACTCCCTCGATTGCAACGATGGCATTGAACATGACATATTGTTCAAATCACCTTCCCCCTGCGAGATATACGAGCGAGAATCTTCAAATAAGCAGCTTTATGCAGCCTTGTCGAAGCTGCCCAACAAGCAGCGCAGACGAATTTATGCGCATTATTTTTTAGGAATGAGCATAACCGCTATCGCCCATGCCGAAGGGGTAAGCTGCAATGTGGTTTGTGTTGCAATCAAGCGAGGTCTAAAAAGCATGGAGCGTCTTTTGAAAAAAGATTTTCTCTGAGGGTGTTAAAATCATATTTTTTCGGTCACGGAACATGAAGGGACAGTTTATCCCTCACTACAGAAAAAATCACCGCACCTTGACAAGTGAATATTAACATTACAGGCACATAAATCCGCATTGGGGAGCGGCGAGCAGGGCGGCGCGAAGATGGTTAGGCCGGAGCGATGAACGTATCCTGTTGCCCTTTCCGTGGCAAGAAAGGGGCAATGATCCGGTGCGGAAATAATGAGACTTCCACTACGGCCTCCCACTGACTAGAGGGGGAGCTCCTGCGGTATGCGTTAGCCCCGGTGGGCGACGGTGCAGGCAGGGCTATGTGCGGCAAAGCTGACCGCAGCCTGTAAGTAAACCTTTTACAACGGGAGGGATTTTATTTGAGTACTAATGAAAGACCTGACTATTATCCGGCTAACAACGTTGACATACCACGCACGCCCTTATACGATATTGCTATGGCGCAGGGAAAATCTATGTCGCCAAATGCGCAACTTGAAAACGCAATATCGTATTATCATGACAAAATGCCATGTGCGAAGGAGCAAGACATGGCAACGTATAAAGAACGGGTTAAGCTGGGCGATAAAGAAAAATGGGTTTCGGGACATTCGCGTCAGGAGCTGCATTTAGCCATCGCTCAAGTATTAATGGAAAATGGTCTGCTAGATGATTGCTTGACAAAGGCAAAGCCCCAAATTCCCACGGTGAGAGAGTTTGTAGAGCAGACCTATCAGAAAACGTACATTGATGTGCTCGCCCCTAAGACGGTAGAAAACTACAAGATATACATAAAGCTAAACATTCTGCCTTTTCTAGGGGATATGCAGTTAGATGAGGTTACGGTAAGTACCATTCAACAGTTCTATAACTGGATGGCTACGGCGGCCTCAAGGGGGCGCAAAAAGAATCTTAATCGGCGTACCATCGAGCGTATCGGTGGCTTGACATCCCGCATCTTCAAAGTCGCTTTTGAAATGAAGCTTATCGAAGATATTCCTTTCAAAAATACGCTTCTACGGATCCATGCGGAGGAAGCAGGACACCACAAGCCTCTGCCGGATAACGAGATCCATCGCATCAAGCAGCGGATATCGCAACTGACAGAGCCTAGGGAGCGCCTCTACATGGGGCTGTTATGCTACACAGGCATGCGCGTGGAAGAAATACTGGGGCTTCGCTGGGAGGATGTTCACTTGCCCGAAAGGTACTGCGAGATCACCCATACCGTCACCTATCCCGGCAATAATAAGGCCTGTTACCGAAAAGGCGGCAAAAGTACCTACGCAAGCCGAACGGTGATCTTGCCGGAACCGCTGATTGCCTTTTTAAAAAGTACGCCAAATCAAACCGGGTTTTTATTGGGCGGGGAAACACCGCTATGTTGTTCTACCTATCAAAGAATGCGAAAGAGCGCGTTCAAAAATTTAGGCATCGAGGGCTTTGACAATCACGATTTCCGCACGACCTTTGCCACGCAGCTTTGTGAGCAGGGCATCTCCTCCAAAGAAGTGGCAGACCTTTTAGGGCACGCAGATACCCGCATGGTGGAAACAGTCTATGCAAGGCGCAGGCACGAAGGTGTGATGAAGCACAGTGTGCTCATTAATCAGATGAATAGTGCTTATCAGTAGGTAGCTATCCACGCTTGTGCTAAATTTGTGCTCAAAAAAAGTCCGCAAGCCGTTACGGCATAACGGTTTGCGGACACCCCATGTGCTAAACTTGTGAAAATACCCCCCAAAAAACGTGTTAGTGCACTTTTGGGGCTAAGAACAAAAAATGGAAGCCCTGAAACGTAGTGTTTTCAAGGCTTCCAGCTTGGTGGGATTAAATGGGCTCGAACCATCGACCTCCACGATGTCAACGTGGCACTCTAACCAACTGAGCTATAATCCCTTATTTTGAGGTAACTTCGATATTCTATCATGGGAGGAAAGAAAAATCAAGCAGGAATTGTAACTTTTTTGTTGCAAATGACTTGATTTTTTTTACAATTGAAAGTACAATAGTCATATTGATGAAACCTTTACGAAGGATTAGGAAGGGAGATACCTTGTGGCCAAGAGAATTTTATTGGTAGATGATGAGCCGCTTATTCTTAAAGGCCTGCGGTATACCTTGGAGCAAGAAGGCTACGAGACCGATACCGCAGCGGATGGCGAGGAAGCGCTGGCCAAGTTTTTTTCGGGAAAGTTCGATCTGATTCTGTTGGACGTGATGTTACCCAGGCTAGATGGCATTAGTGTTTGCCAGCGTATTCGTGAGCATAGCAATATTCCGATTATTATGCTGACAGCCAAGGGCGAGGATATGGATAAGATTCTGGGCCTGGAATATGGCGCGGATGATTATATGACAAAGCCTTTTAATATCTTAGAAGTCAAGGCTCGCATTAAAACGATCCTTCGCCGTACCCAGCAGGGCACCACGGTGGAAGACCGTAAATTGATCCGTGTACGTGATATGGAAGTAAACGTGGTGAACCGCACAGTGACATTGGGTGGCAAGGATGTTAAACTGACAGCCAAAGAATTCGATTTGCTGCAATTATTTATTAATAATCGGGGCAAGGTATTCTCCAGAGAAGCCATGTTGGAAACCGTTTGGAAATACGATTATGCAGGGGATGCCCGAACCGTAGATGTGCATATTCGCCGTTTGCGGGAAAAGATCGAACGCAATACCAATTCCCCCGAGTTCATTTTCACCAAATGGGGTGTGGGCTATTACTTCACAGAAAAGGACTAATAATCCATTTACCAGCATCCGCTGGAAAATTCTGCTCGCCTTCCTTCTGATTGTTGGGGCATCCTTCTATGTGATTGCCACCAGCTTGATTGGTTTGGTTGGCGATTATCTTTTTGAACAGCGCATCAGCGCAGACAGATTGAATGTTGAAAAACTGTCCGTGCAGTTGGCGCCGCTTTTCGTTGCCAACGAGACAATGGAGCTGCAAAACCAGCTGACCCAGGCCGGCGGCCAGTTAGGCGGCCGGTTGATGATTGTGGACTTAAACGCAAAAGTTCAGTACGACAGCTTTTCCGAGCTTTTAGGCAAGCGCCTGCAGCTGCCTGAGGTGCTTGGGATTTTGCAGCAGGGCAAAACGGTGGATTACGGCGTGCACCAGCTGGCGGGACAGCAGGAGGAAAAAGCAAGCGAAAGCATGTTTTCCTTTTTGAGACCCTTAAACACCGGCGCCAAATGGGTGGCCTATTGCACCGCCGCCCTGATAAGCCCCGAAGGAACCGAGGGCGTTCTTTTGTTCTCCTCCCCCGTGCAGAAAATGATGGAAGATTTATACAGCCTGCAGGACAAAATGCTTGTTTTCTTTATACTGGCAGCGATTGCGGCCCTGAGCGCCGCGCTGGTTTTTTCCGGCGTGATCACCAGGCCCATCGTCAGCCTGACAAAGGTGATCCAGAAAATGGGCAAGGGGGATCTGTCCGTCCGGGTAAAAGTGAAGGGCTCCGGCGAAATCCGCCGTCTGGCTCAGACATTCAATTCCATGTCCGAACGCCTGGAAGCGCTGGATAAAAGCCGGAACCAATTTGTTGCCAATGCCAGCCATGAACTGAAAACCCCCTTGGCTACCATGAAGATCATGCTGGAAAGCATGATTTATCAGCCCGATATGGAACCGGACCTCCGGGCGGAGTTTATGGATGATATCAACAACGAAATCAACAGGCTGAACCTGGTCATATCGGATTTGCTCACCCTGGTGCAGATGGATACCCATTCCATCAAGCTGAACCGGGAAAACATGGATTTTGGCGAAGTGGTGCACAACGTAACAAGAAAACTGACCCCCATGGCAAGGGATAAAAAGCAGATCATGACAGTGAACACGCTGGATCCCTGCCACATGTACGCAGATGCGTCCAAGCTGACCCAGGTGGTCTATAACCTGATCGAAAATGCCATCAAATACACCCAGCCCGCGGGGGAAATTGCCATTTGTCTGGAAAAATCGGGCAAGGACGCCATATTGACCGTGCAGGACAACGGCCCTGGCATTCCCAAGGAGGATCAGTCCCACATATTCGACAGGTTCTACCGGGTGGACAAAGCCCGCTCAAGGGAAACCGGCGGCACAGGGCTTGGCCTGTCCATCGTCAGCCAGATCGTGCAGCTCCACGGCGGCGCCATTTCCGTTAAAAGCGAAGTGGGCAACGGCTCCGTCTTTCGGGTGGAGCTGCCCATTTACCATGGTTAGGAGGCGGTTTCGATTGAAGAGAACAGCCCTGGCAGTCCTATTTACATGCCTTGTGCTTTTAACAGGCTGCTCCCCCATGGTTCCGGATCCGCTGGAAAAGGCCACCACCACCCTTGTGCCGGGAACCAATACGCAGATCCACAGCCCCATCGCCCAACAAGAGACAGGGGATACTTACAACGCCGTTTTATATTTTCGCTTTATGCAGGAGGATCTTTTGGCCCAGGAAAGCCGGAAGATTCACGTTTCCATGGATCAATCCCTTGAAAAGAGCCTGGTTGCCGCATTGATGCAAGGCCCCGGCGCATCCTCCCCGGAGCTGCGGCGATTGTTTTCCGGGCAGGTGGCCGTCATCAGCACGTTAAGCCAGGGCAACACCCTGTTTGTAACCCTGTCCGAGAGCGTGCTTTTAGAACCCATGGTTGACCGTTTTTTGCAGATGCAATCCCTTTCAGCCACCCTTTGTGAAATATGAGGCTATGAATCTGTTCAGGTTTT